>NZ_JAMYLQ010000001.1:0-561627 GCF_040318115.1 Mesorhizobium sp. M1312
CCAGTGGCGAGCCACACCTTCACACCGCTCGGGACCGGGATCATCGCCGCTCCAGAACATCGAGGATCCGGCCGAGCGCCTCGCTGTCGATATCACTCTCGACCCGCAGGCGGCGGGCGCCGCCAAGCTCGATCGTCACCATGCTGCTCTTCTTGCGCGGCCGGGTGATCGGCGGTGGCGTCGCCGGCGGTTGCGGCGCTGGCAGCGCCTCGACGACTTCCACGGGAACGAGCTGCGGCACGGACGGCGCGGAGATCTGGCAGAGCTCCTTGCGCCACCGGAAAAGCTGGCTCACATGGATGCCGGCCGACCGTGCAATCTCCGAAACACTGGCTCCAGGCTCAAACGTCGCCGCGACCAGCCGCTCCTTCTCCTCGCGAGACCATCGCCGACGCCGCTCGACCGATGTGATCACCTCGATCTGATGCTTCGTCATAGGGCTACTCCTAGTGCTTGCACTAGGACTTGCAGCCTTCAGCCTACCTCAGCAAGGCGGCCGTCACCGTGGGGATACGGTGGAACGTAGATTGCGGTTTTTGGCCTGCTTCCTGATGAGGACCGGTGGAAAAGGTGCCAGGCCCACCTCAAGCAGCATCCGCAGAAATAGTAGGACCCGACAGCCATATGGTCGCTATAGACGAATGTCGCGCTGTGCGCCGTCGCTTACGCACTTTGCGTAACCAGTGGGCACGTTTGCTGGCGGGAACATGCCCAGGGACACTGAACCTCCGGGGACACGATCCGCGACACGACGCCCAGGCAATGCGGAAGGGGGTTGGGGCAGGCCAAAATAACCAAGATACCTCTGTACCATCAGGCGCTTAGGGCAGAACACGTCAGACCGGGTTTGTTCGCCTTCGAATCTGGGGATTTGCATGACATAGCCGGACCAACTCGACCTCCATCGAAGCAGGTCGCCGAAAAAATTTGCAGACAGTGAAACCTTGCGCCAGGAGCCGTCAGTCATGTTCGATGAGAAGAAGATAAACCGGATCATTGCAAGAACGGCTCGCCGCATCTCAAGCGAGTTGGACAGGATGCGTGCCGATTTGCCCGAAGAGGCAGCGCCGCAAATGGCACTCGAATTAGTTCTCCGGAGGCTGGTGCCGCTTCAACCCGCGTTCATGACTCTCATCATGGAGCATGAGGACTTTCGTGAGGCCTTCGAATCGGCACTATCCATGATTCCGGCATCGAAAGGCGCGACTTACCGGTAACAACTGCTTCAACCGCCCAGCAAAAAGCGACACGAAGTGGCCATCCGACTGTGCGTCGCGCTTGGGTCGAATGCAGATGCCCTCCTCGGACTGGAGCCAATCGAGCACAACCCCCTCGGTTTCTCCGAATCTTTAGGGCAGTGTCATCGCAATTCTTCTTCTCTGTTATCGACCAAGTGCTATTCTAATAGTGGGTCAGTTGTCTCCTGCCTCCCCTTGAACCCTTCAAGGAGGAAGGCAAATGAACGGTCCCGATATCCTAGCCAGTTTGCGGGACGAACTGGCACTGAAAATCCAACATCATACGCCACCCATCCCCAATGCCCTCGACATCTCCCCTTGGTTAGCCATGGCCTTGCTGCAGAAGGCGATCCGGCGGGGGCATCGGCAATTCGCTTTGCAGGCTGCCGCCACACTGGTTCAGCAGTCGCACGAAGGGTTCTGGCGGCGTTGCGGCGTCATTGCATTCGAAGATGTTGGTGTGGCCGATCTCGCCACTGTGAGCCTGGTAATCGCATCCCTTGCCGGGAAGACGTTCCGGTCACGTATCGGCGGCGAGTGGAGAGTTGCCAGTTTCATTGTCGAGCGGCTGGTGAACGCACCGAAGTGTCGCGCGGCAGATGACCTCCTCATGTTTGCCGAGCGGCATCCCGCCTTGGAGAAAAGCAGGCTAGAATTGACCTATGCAACGATCCCGGAACTGCTGCGGATAGCAGACAGCAATACCCCCCTGCCGAAGCGAGCGTTGGCCTTTTGGTACGCTGTGGGGACCGACCGTTGCCCGTCCCCGCATCTGCGGACAAGAAGGGGAGATCCACAGACGGTCTTCGACGCGATGTGCGAAGCCGGTCATCCCCACACCTTGGTCGAAGTTGCGAGGGAAGGGTTCCGCCGGACTAGCCAGGTCCTCTGTCCGCTAGTTGTCCTGATTTCGACGCTGAAGCCGGTCCAGCCAACAGCAGTCGAGGACGACGACTTTCCGCCCGAAACCATGTGTGGGGTCGTGCCTAGTTGGTCGCTGGACCGATATTCGAGGGAGGGACGACATGCTTTGCAAAGATTGCTCCGCCGCGATTGCGCGACCGCTCGCTGGATCCGTTGTTGCATCCCCCCGTCCCAGCAGGTCAACTTCCTCGGCGACATCCTGTTTGCTGTCGAGGGTCAACTTCTACGCGCCCACTATCGGTGGTCCGTGGCGGACGAACTGCGAAGAACCTGGCAAATTGAATGTCAGGGACCGTCTTGTCTAAACGCCACCGAAATCATCTCATTGCTTCGTGCAGATATCTGGCTCCTGAACGAGGAGCGCCAACATGTCCTATGACCGTCTAATTCGTGATAATCCCCTCTTATCGCGATCTAAAACTTGCGAACTTGATCTTACGGACAGCCAACAACTGGTGGAGGAAAAGTGCGCGACCGGAATTGAAATTAACTTCACTGCCGCGCTGTCGGAAAAAGTTGCCGCATACGTCGAGCAGGGATTGGCGACCAATTCCAAACGCGCTTATGCCGCTGATCTCGCACATTTTGAAGCCTGGGGCGGGAGCATTCCGTCAACTGATGCTGCAATTGCCAGCTACCTGGCAGAACACGCCGAAACCCTGGCCGTGGCCACACTTTGTCGGCGTCTGGCAACCCTCTCCAAAGCTCACACTGCGAAGGGTCTCGTCAGCCCAACATCGTCCGAACTCGTCAAAGCGACAATCAGGGGGATCAAACGCAGTCTCGGGACCGCCCAAGCCGAAGCCAAACCTCTGCTGCGTGATGATCTCTTTCTGATCCTTGAGAAGATGGCCGATGACATCAAGAGCATCCGAGATCGCGCTTTGCTCCTGGTCGGCTTCGCGGGAGGTTTCCGGCGCTCCGAACTCGTTGGCTTTGATGTGGAGGACATCGACTATGTAAGGCAGGGCATCATCGTCCATCTACGAGGGTCGAAAACCGACCAGGAGGGCAGTGGACGAAAGATCGCAATCCCATTCGGTCGAACTCGATGGTGCCCAATCAATGCGCTTGATCTGTGGCTGTCCCGATCCGGTATTGAGGGGGGGCCGCTGTTTCTGGGCGTTGACCGGCACGGCAATATCAGTGGCCAGCGCCTGTCTGGTGAAGCTGTCTCGCTTGTGTTGAAGGAGCGGCTGGCGGAGACCGGGATCGATCCATCCGGCTATTCGGGCCACAGCCTTCGTGCCGGATTTGCTACCAGTGCAGCAATGGCAGGCGCATCGGTATGGAAGATCAGGGCGCAGACCGGCCATGCCTCCGACGCCATGCTGGCTCGCTACATTCGCGACGGCGACATGTTCACGAACAATGCGGCAGGCACAGTCTTGTAGTTGCTTGAACGCGCCTCTCCGGTTAGGAGGCCGAAACCCTGTATTCGTGCCCGTGAAGCTTGCGGCATTGGTCAAAGGAATTCCTGTATGGCGTGCCTTATCTGCGGCGAAGAAAGGACTATCGACGCCCACCTGATCCCGAGAGCCTTTGCTGTCGAAATCCAAGCGTCTCCTGGCGAGAAGCATGTGCTTACGTCCCCACGTGGCAGCGGCTTTAAGACAACAAACACGGGGCGCTACGATCGAAATATCCTTTGTGGCAAGTGCGACGGTATTCTCGGCAAGCACGAGGGGTATGCCTTCAGCCTCCTCACGAAAGCTCGTGCGCAACACACCCCTCCGGGCCGGCTTTTAGCTGTCGATCCATTGGACGGCGATGGGCTTGTCCGCTTTGCTGCCGGAATAGCTTGGAAATACGCGGTGACGAAGCCGGAGTTTGGCCGCATCAGCGTTGGTCCATATGAAAGCGTTCTAGCGGATGTGGCGTTTGAACGCACTGATGTTCCACAGGCAGTTGATGTCTCGGCGTTTCAGCTCCAAGCCGGTGACAGCGAAGCCTATTTCTATCGCATGCCGCTTCTTGACCGGAAGGAGGGTGTCAACCTAGTCCGCTTTTCCGTGGGTGGGTTTGTGTTCATCCTCAAGGTAGATCGGAGGCCGAACCCCAGCATGCCTCCTGCTGAATGCTGGTTGAGAGGCAAGACCGCTGGCGCATTCATGATAGCTCCGGCCCACCTTTTTGAGGAATGGAACCTGCATGCCGAGAGTTACCAAACTTCTGGTGCGACGAGGTTCTTCACGAACATGCGGAACCGGAAGGCGACGGCCAGAGCACTATAGAAAAAAGATCCGCCTCAGCCAAACGGTGCGGCTGGTACTGCCTGAGCCGCTCATGACAGAGTTCTCAGGCGGATGCATCATCTCGCGACACCGGTTCCTGGAATCGCTTTGCCGCCGTAAAAAGCCGATCCTGTAGCCATGCCTTGAACGCCTTGTCGGTGTTGTAGAGCGCGTATAGATCGGTGTGATCGGCCAAGCTGCCGAGCAGTTCGTCGTCGACCGCCCGATCGTGTTCGATCCGGGCGTTTTGTGGATCGTTGTTTCGCAACGCGTTCTGCACCCGGTCATTTGCGCCGATCTTTTGTGGCAGTTCCTCGAAAAGGAAGCGCGTGACGCGATCCTGATCGCGAAACTCCGTCGCTCCAAAACGCTCATTGAAGTCACGGATCACGCTGCTGAGCTGGTCTATTTCCGGCTCGGAGTGACCACCCGCAGCACCCATGGGGACTGGATCAATCTCAGCATCGGCATCGGTCAACGCGATCTCCATCGCTGCCTCGACCTCAATACGATAGCTGTCCATGTCGATGGCTTCGAGTACATCGACAGGTGTTTCGTCGCCTGCGGGACTGGGCAGCTTCGGGATGAGTAGGGTGAGAAACGTCGATAATTTCTCCCATTCGGGGACAGCGTATCTCAAGATCGCGCCGAGAAACGCGTAGGTCCGAACGAACGCCTTGGCCGCGCCCTTGAAGGCGATCTGATCGTCTTCCGCTAGCTGCTCATATTGCGCCGAGCAGGCATCCAGAGTCGGGTCGAGCCGGTCGCGCGCTGCCGCCTCCAGGAATAGCGATACGATGTTTCCGACATCCTCATCTGTGTAGATGGCGGCGCCGTCGAGCCCCCGCTTGAGATCGTGGAGCTTATTGGGGTCGGTCTCTCCGGACAGAATCGTAGTCCTATAGAAATCCGAGAAAGCAGCCTCGATAACGGCCGGTCCATTGCGGAAATCCAGCACGAACGGTTCGGTCTTTCCCGGCCGGGCTCGATTGAGACGGGACAACGCCTGCACCGCCTTCACTCCCGCGAGTGTCTTGTCGATGTACATGGCAAACAGTTTCGGTTGATCGAAGCCGGTCAAATATTTGTCGGCGACCACGAGGAACCGATAGGGATCAGCGTCGAACTTTTCCTCCAACTCACTGCTTGGAAATCCGTTGAACGATGCCTCCGAACGTTGATCCCCCGCATCGTCGACCGTGCCCGAAAACGCGATGATGGCTTTGTATGGCGAACCCCTCTTGACGAGAGCCGCGTTGATCGCCCGCCAATAATCTATCGCGCGCTCAATGCCGTCCGCCGCCATAATGGCGCGCGCCTCGCCGCCGACCTTCCGCCGGGCGATTACCTGGTCGAGAAAGTGATCGACGACGATCCCAGCCTTGGTGGCGATGGCGTGGTCGTGCCCTTCGACGTAGTGCCGCAGCGACTTCAAGGTGCGCGAGACGTCGACTTCCGGGTCGTCCGCCGCCGTCTTTGCCAGCCGATAATAGCTCGAGACCGGCGTGTAATGGGCGAGCACGTCGAGAATGAATCCTTCCTCGATCGCCTGCTTCATCGAGTAGAGATGGAAGGGGCGGTGCTTGACTACTCCTTCTCCTTCATAGCGCTCGCCGAACAATTCGAGGGTTTTGTTCTTCGGCGTCGCGGTGAAGGCCAAGTAGCTGGCGTTGTCCAGCATCCGCCGACCTTCGATGATCGAGAGGATTCGGTCTTCGGTCGTCATCTCGTCGTCTTCGGCGTTCGTGCCTAACGCGTTGTTGAGCGCGCCGGCCGCGCGACCGCCCTGGCTGGAATGCGCTTCGTCGATTACGATGGCGAAGCGCCGGCCGCGGTGCGTACTGCCGATGTCGTCAAGAATGAACGGAAATTTCTGGACTGTCGTGACGACGATCTTCTTCCCGCTCTCGATAAAGTCGCGCAGATCGCCGGATCGTTCGGCGTGACCCATTAGACGCGCCGTTTGCGCGAAGCCGCCGATGGTATCCTTCAGGTTTTTATCCAGCACTTGGCGATCGGTCACCACAATTACGGTGTCAAACACAGGGGTGTCTTCGCGTTCCAGCCCCACGAGTTTGTGCACCGTCCAGGCAATCGAGTTTGATTTGCCTGAACCTGCCGAGTGCTGAATGAGGTAGCGCTTTCCCGCCCCACGATCGGTCGCGTCAGCGCACAGCGCCCGCACTACGTCGAGCTGATGGTAGCGGGGGAAAATCGGCTTGCGCTCGGTGATCCTGCCACGCGCGTCTCGCTCCTCGACAATGCCGGCGAAGTTCTCGATTATGTCGGCGAGGCTGCGCTTGGCAAGCACTTCGCGCCACAGATAATCGGTCTTGATACCGTCCGGATTGGGCGGGTTGCCCGCGCCATCTTTCCAGCCGCGATTGAACGGCAGGAACCAGCTCTTCTGCCCGGCGAGCTGACTGCACATCCGCACTTCGCGATCGTCTACTGCGAAGTGGACGGCACAGCGGCCGGGGCGAAAAATCAACTCCCTTGGGTCGCGGTCAGTTTTGTATTGCGCCTCCGCATGAGCGGCTGTCTGGCCGGTCAGGCTGTTCTTCAGCTCGAACGTGGCTAACGGCACGCCGTTGACGAACAGGCCGAGGTCAAGAGCGCGCCGCGCTGTATCGAGCGAGTAGCCGAGCTGGCGGGTGACCGAGAAACGATTGTCGGCGAAGCGCATTGCCGCCGTGACGTTTCCCGGCGATGGCAACGAATAGTAAAGCCGCACTTCGTAGGGACCGTGGCGGACGCCGGCACGCAGCACGTCGATAACGCCGCGCGCGGTTATCTCGCCGCGCACGCGCGCTAGGAATGAGCGCCGCACGGGCGTGTCCGCGTCAATCGACAGCGGACCGACAAGATCCGGCTGGGTGGCGTGGATGAAGGCTGCGAGTTGGGCGATGTCGAGCGCGTGGACCCGATCGAAATCGTTGCGGTGTCCCTCGACATAATCGTTGGGGCCGATGTATGGACTACTCCCTTCTGCGACGGCGGCCACGGGGGAATCGTCTGTTGATGACGCGCCAGTCAACGCGCCGACGATCAAGGATTCCAGCCCCCCTTCGCTGATGTCAGTCGATCGGCTCAAGCTCGTCCTCCATTTCCTCGTCGCCCAACGGCTCGTCGGGAGGGACGTTCACCACCTCGCCCGCGGGTAGCCTCGCCTCCCGTACATCGAGTTGCCCCATTACGACCGCAGCGATTAGGGAATCGCGATACTCTAATATCAGATTGATCTCGGTACCGATGCGTTCCTTAGCAACGTCGAGAGGTTTCGTTTCCTCACGAACTGCATCCAGTATCGACTTCTGGATATTGGGGGCGGGTACCCGAACTTTCATAGCCCCTAATCGAGATCCAGATATCTCCTGAAAAGTGGTGCCAGTCGCCAGAACCCTCATTTCTGGAACAAGACGACTAATGGCGAGAGCTAAAAACTCTGTCGAAATCTTGGAACGATCCGGCACTAGCGCCTTGCATCCTTGGTTGGTGGCAAGGGCAACGTCGGCGATTGCGATGTTGCCGACTGGTGCGCGTGTTGTGAGTATGACTGAGCCTGGCGGGACGATCGAAGCTGCACAATTGCGCAGCCCCGCCTCTGTCAACTTACGGCGTGAGTCAGAAAGGCGGTTAGACGCACTAATGTCAGGTGGAGTAACCCAGATAATGTCACCACCCCAAAAATCAGTATTGGGCGATGGTGTCGAACCTCCGACGATACCGTGCAACGCCCGTTTGAGCATCATTTCGATTCCGGTGCTGATATCATGCTTGGTCAGGACAGCTTCGATGATTTGCGCGCGCTGCTCATCGAGGATAGCCACGGTTCGGCGTTTGGCGGCGACAAGGCGTTGCACCTGGGTCGTGTAGGCGTCGAGGAAATGGGCGATCCGGCGCTGCTCGTCAGGCGGCGGCGTCGGAGAAAGCAGTGGCTTGAAGTATTGCCAGTAGAGACGGTTGCGATCCGGCACGATGCCCCGCGAAGCGAAATCTACTTCGCGCATATAGGCGGTAGTTCGAAACAGATAGGCGTAGAATCTTGGATCGACGCCGTCCTGCGGGCGGGCGACCACATAAGCAGGGCTGATAAGCCCGTCGCAGGGCGCAACGCCCACCGCGCCCTGCCACATGCGCATGATGTTATAGGCAATGTCGCCGTGGACCGCGCGCTTGTACTTCGCCCGATCTGCCATTTGTTGCTTGCGACCCCCCTCCATATCCCGGACTCGCACGCCCGTGCGCAGCGAAACCTCAAGGATAGGTAGGTCGGGGAAACCCGTTTCGTTCCGCTCGGCGAACAGCCGGCCGTTCCGGACGACATCCCAATGCGCAGGGACGCGACCGAGCCAATCGATGCCGCTGTCCCGGTATTCGGGATAAGGTCTCAACCTGGTGCTCACGCGCCGGCCTCGACCAGCACGGCATCGAGCAGTTGCTGGGTCTGACGTTCCAGCGCGTCGATCTCTGTCTTGATCTCCGCCAGCGGTCGGGGCGGCTTCGGTTTGTAGAAGTGGCGGGCGAAGGATATCTCGTAGCCGATTTTCGTCGCGCCCCGGTCGATCCAGGCATCCTTCGCGTGTGATGCGACCTCGCGCTCGAAGAACGTCTCGATGCCACCGGGCTCGTCGAAGGCGACTATCTCGGTATCCGACAGCATTTTGTCAGGCTCATAGGCAACGACCGCCGCCTTGCCTTTCTGCGTGACAGCAAACAGGCCACCGAGTGGATCGGCAGACTTTGCGGACGGCTTGTGCGCTGCCTTGACGATCGGCTTGGCAACGTGGGAACGCCAACTCATCGCCCGTGCGATCAGCCGCGCCTCCGCAGCCTTAAGTGCAGGCGTGCGCGCTTTGGCTGCCTCGAGCACCTTGGCCTCGAACACGCCATAGTCATCGTATTCGTCCTCGCCGACCGCCTTCATCAAAGCCTCGGCCGCTTGGTGCAGCCGCCGGTCCCGCGCCCAGGTCGACGGATCGAGCAACTTCTTCACCGTCTTCTTCGGAATGCGCGGCGTCGCCTCGACAGCCTCGGCGGACTCATCCTGATCTTCTTCAGCTTCGTCGGTATCGGGCTCGGGGGGATCGAGATGCAATCTCAAACGCTCGGCCACCGACGCGAAATCGTCGAACAGAACGTCGCCGAACTCGGCGAGCAGCGCTTCGCGCAAGGGACGGTGCCCGCTCTGGAACCGAAGCGCCTCGATCCCTTCGCGGGTGAAGCGCGACGCCAGCCGCAACGGACGCTCCACCAAAATCTTCCAGTAGCCAAAGGAGTCGTTTGGCAACACGACGGAGATGTCGCTCGGCTTCATTGCAGCATAGGCGCTCAATACCGTCTTGATGTGCGCGGGGGCCATCTCGCAATTACGCTTGCCTAGGTTCCGCGACAGTGGCTTGAAGAGCTTGGTCGCATTGATCAGCTGGACCTTGCCCTTGCGCGCTTCCGCCTTCCGGTTGCTCAAAACCCATACATACGTGGCTATGCCGGTATTGTAGAAAATGTTGAGCGGCAGCGCGATGATCGCTTCCAGCCAGTCGTTTTCAATGATCCAGCGCCGGACATTGCTCTCGCCGGAGCCGGCTTCGCCTGTGAACAACGCCGAGCCATTGTGAACGTCCGCGATACGCGAGCCTAAGGGCGTATCCTTCATCTTCGACAGCTTGTTGACCAGGAAGAGGAGCTGTCCATCGGACACGCGCGGAAAAAGGCGGAGCCGCTTGTCATCGCCCGCGACGCCATCGTGATCGACCACGAAGCGCGGATCGTTCGCTGCCGCTTTGCCGCCCATCTCGGCCAGATCGATCTTCCACGTTGTCCCAAAGGGCGGATTGGCCATCATGAAATCGAACTTCAGGCCGTTTCTTCCGTGAGCATCCGCCGACAAGGTCGAGCCGAAAGCAATATTCCGGGCCTCGTCTCCCTCGCCCTTCAAGAGCAAATCTGCCTTGCAGATCGCGTAGGTCTCGGGGTTGAGTTCCTGTCCATACAGGTGGATTTCAGTCTTTTTGCCTTCCTTGCGGGCAAGATCTCGCAGCTTGGCTTCGCCGACGGTCAACATGCCGCCGGTTCCGCAAGCATCGTCGTATAGAAGATACGTGCCGTCGCCGATGCGGTCCTTGATGGGACGGAAGACCAGCTCCGCCATGAGTTCTACGATGTCGCGAGGTGTGAATTGCTCGCCAGCACCTTGGTTGTAGTCTTCGTTGAACTTCCGCAGCAGTTCCTCGAAGATGGTGCCCATCGTATGATTGTCGAGCGCGGGAAGCCGAACCCGTCCCTGATCGTCCCGCACGGGGGTCGGTGCTAGGTTGAACCGTTCATCGCAGAACTTTTCAATGAGCGCGTGCAGACGATTGTGTTCGGCAAGACGACCAAGTTCTTCACGGAACTTGAATCGCGCGATGACCTCGCGCACGTTTTCTGAAAAGCCGTCCAGATATTCCTCGAAATCGGCCTTCTGGGTAGCAGGATTAGGCCTCGCAAGAAGCTGTCTAAGGGAGAATGGCGAGCGGTTATGGAAAGCTTGGCCTGCGGCCCGATCAAGCGCAGGCCCCTGTGCCGCTTCGGGCACGCCCGCCGCATCCAATTCGGCCTTGCGCGCGAGAACATTCGCGCGCGTCGGCTCCAAGACCGCGTCCAGCCGACGGATGACTGTCATAGGCAAAATGATATCGCGATACTTGGTCCGGTCGTAAACGTGGTGGAGCACATCATCAGCGATGCCCCAGATGAACCCATTGATATTCATGCCCTTACCAGCCCGCCGGAAGAAACTAAGTGTGCGCCCCGAGCGTCCCGGCGGTCTTCGAAATCGTCGATTGCCCTGATCACAGCTTGCTGAATGATGTCACCTGTCGGCATTTCGTCGCTTCCCTTAATTGTCCCGAGCATCTGCTAGTCCGCGCGGTTTGCATCCAAACGAAACCGCACGCAGCCTTATAAATCGGCAAGGCTGGCATTCTCTCCCAATGGTGGGTACGCCGTGTCAAGCGGATCCAAGAAGAAACCGCTTGGCCCTTCGTCTTGGACCTGACGGCGAGCCAAGCAGCCTTCCTTGAAGATGACGGAAAAATAGATGTCGAGATTTGTCCTTTGATCCCATTCGAATCCGGGCCACAGCTTGCGTGCTGGGTTGTGACAAGCGCAGCACCAGCAGGAAGTGAAGGCGTTCCGTTTTTGCGTGTTAAATAGGGGAGAACTGACCGGTTCAGCTACATTCCAGTAGACGACAATGGCAGACTAATCGGCCTTTTTCATGCGGAGCGATGGTTTTCGAAACGAGCCCCAAATGAACAAGTCGGTAGCTATTTTGAACCCCTTTCCGAGGCATCCTTAATTGGCGCGAACGCGGGGACGCGCAGACGAACAGCCATGCCAATTGGTTGTCTCCGGTTCCAGGATTGACGGACTGGTCAGTCTTTCAGATATGCAGAAACTGCCAGTTCGGGCTGCATTATTCGGCCTTGTGACCGGAATGGAACTCACGATGTCGGAACTTATTCGCCGGCACTTCCACGATACCAAGGAATGGCTATCTGCCTTAAGCCGGGAGCGTCAGACCAAAATATCCTATGAGATCGGGCTATCAAGGCAAGCTGAAGGTTATGTCGATGATATTTTGTTCACTCAGTTCTGCGACAAGGCCGATATTATTCGGAAGAAGATCATATCGGGAAGCAGCAAAGGCTCACTTGATAAGAAATTCAAAGCCATACAGCAGCTTCGTAACGACTTGGCCCATGCGAACGATTACGCGGCGACGCCGCAGCGCACAGTGTTGCGGAGGTAGTTAGATGCATTTTCGATCTGCAATCCAGATTGTCCAACCTCATCGATTGCGGGGCTGCATCCGCCTCACCAGCGCAAGTTTAAGTAGCCGCCAAGCAAATGAAAGGCCCCAAATTGCCGATACCTGACTACCAGACCCTCATGCTGCCAGTCCTGCGTCTAGCTGCCGAAGGTGAGAAGCGGGTAGCTGATGTCGCAGACCGTATTGCCGACGAGTTTGGCCTTTCGCAGGAGGCTCGCCAGGAGCTTCTCCCAAGTGGTCGACAACGCCTCCTACACAACCGCATCCATTGGGCAAAATTTTACATGTCAAAGGCGGGGTTGATTGCGTCACCGGCTCGGGGACGGTTCATCGCGACGGATGCTGGTCGAACCTTGCTGGCTACCAACCCGAGTCGCGTTGATGTCAACCTGCTGATGAAGCAGCCATCTTTCCAAGAATTCTACAAGGCCAGCAGCCGAGCCACTGATGATGCCCCCACGGGCCAGATCAAAGCCCATGCTTCTGATACCGCTATAGCGACGCCGGAGGAGCAAATTGAGGCCGCCCATCAGACTGTCCAGTTAGCGTTGCGGGCGGAATTGCTGGAACGCATTGCTCAGAACAGTCCCGCGTTCTTTGAGCAGTTGATCGTCAATCTACTCGTCGCCATGGGTTACGGTGGATCCCATAAGAATGCCGCCGCCCAACTTGGTCGATCTGGCGATGGCGGAGTCGATGGCGTCGTGAACGAAGATCCCCTCGGTCTCGACAGGGTCTATGTGCAAGCGAAGCGTTATGCAGAAACCAGCACGGTGGGCCGTCCAGATGTTCAGGCCTTCGTGGGCAGCCTTGTTGGGCTGGGTGCAACGAAGGGTGTTTTCGTCACAACATCCACCTTCAGCCCGCAAGCACGAGACTTCGTGAAGCATCTCTCCCAACGAGTGATATTGATCGACGGTCAGCATCTCTCCGATCTCATGATGGAACACGGGGTTGGCGTGCGCATCAGCCGCGCCATCCAGTTCAAGCGCCTGGATGAGGATTTCTTCACGGAAGAATGACGGGGCATAGCTCCTCTTAGAGGGGAGCGGGGGAGTACCAACTGACCCATGACAAAGATCTATTTTCCAAGCCAAGGGGCGGACGACTGGCGACGACTGCTTGCGGACCCGGTGAAACACTGGCGTTCTGGTTATTCGGCGATGTGCCTGGCTGAATGCTGGGAAAATGCCGGTGGACTTCCACCTGAAATCGCACGTCTTCTGACTGCCATCGGGTCGGCTCCCGAGCTACTTGTTGCCCTTCCAGAACATAAGGTGCCGCTACCCGGTGCACGGCGGGGCGACAGCCAGAATGACCTGTTCGCGTTGATCAGAGCTGGGGGTCAAACTGTTGCCCTCACCATAGAGGGGAAAGTTGATGAGCCATTCGATCAGCCGCTCGGAATGTGGCTGGCGAATGCCTCTGACGGGAAGCGAGAGAGGTTGGCTTTCGTGTGCGACTTGTTGGGCCTGACACAGCCATTGCCCGACAACATCCGCTATCAATTGCTTCACCGTACAGCCTCCGCTGTCATCGAGGCGCGACGCTTCAAGACTGACGCGGCGGCAATGATCGTCCACTCCTTCTCGCCGACACGAAGGTGGTTCGAAGATTATGCGGCCTTCGTCACCTTGTTCGGCGCGATTGCGGGACCTGACCAGCTTGTGCGCCTCCACCCCGAAGGCACGCCACGGCTTTATGTGGGCTGGGCGTCAGGCGAGATCCACCATCACCCACAAAACGGTTCGCTTCCAGCTTTCTAGCCCCGCCAGTGCTATCCTTTCGACATCGCTTCTCCACTACACCTTGCAATGGGAATGCCGCCCTACGTACGTCCTTGGCGCAATCCCGGACCTGGCGCAGTGCGTGCAGAATTTCGGGCCGATCCTGTTTCGAGCCGAAACAAAGCCGTCCGTGCAATGCCGTCGGTGCAGATTGCGATTACCATTGGATACGCTCTCTGCGTCCCCCGTTTGATATTGCTCTTGAGGATGCCGCCTGCATAGTTAGGTTGAGAGCCACGATCTTCACCCGGCATGCACCTGAGAGCGCAGGATTTGTAGGCTGGCTGCCGTTCGCAGATGCGGGCTCGGCCATGTGCCCGGTCACTGGGGGGCGTGTATGTAGTCACCTACGATGGTGGTAACCCTGTCGCGTTTGCAGAGAAGAATTGTGGCGGCTGGTTCAAAGGCAGGGATCCATCGATTTCGCATGAAGCGCTTATGGCTAACTGGGTCGATGGTGCGGAGGTGGTTTACATCGGCAAAGCCAATCAGCTGCGCCGCCGACTGCGAGAGTTCGCAGCTTCGGTGCTGGGAAGCCTATCGGCCATTGGGGTGGTCGGTTAATTTGGCAGCTTGCCAATCTCGCTAACCTGCGCATCGCATGGAAGGAAACGCCTGGCGAAGTTCCGCGTTCTGTTGAAGCAAAACTTATCCAGCAGTTCCGATCAGTTTACGGCAAGCCGCCCTTCGCCAACGATCCTCACCGGCTCGGTATATAGTTGGAGGGCTGCCTTCAGTCGTATTCAACCCCACGCCAAAGGCCGGCAAAGGCACGCCACTCGCCGATCTTGACCAGCATCCAATCCATCAACCCACCTTGACCAAGGCCGCCCAGAGCGAAATCACCTCGCCTGTATGCGATTTTTGGGCGATTGGTTCTTTTGACGGACGATATCCCGGCGTGCCAGGCTTCCAGCGATTCGACGGACTATCCAGCTGTCAGCGGCCAGGCCAGGCACACAAAAAGATGGACTTGCCGCCCGAACCGCTTCCGGTGAACTCTTTGGCGCGAAGATCCCAGCGCGTTCGACAAACCCCGCTTCAGGTGAAGTTAATTTCACTTCGCCATTGATCTCACCTCAGTTTGAACGGCTCAGTTTCCTGTTCACCTATCCGAACGGAGGTCGGGGTGGTCCGATGAATGTTGGTCGGAAATTTTGATGACCTCCTTGGGTCCCAACCTTCACAGCCCGGCAAGGTGCGGATGTATGTGGCGGGATGCCGGTTTCCTGAGTAAAATGAGGGAGGTGCTGGACGAGGAGCAGGGGACAATGATACGCGAAAGGCGTTGGACGCTCTTTCACAAGACTACCTCCGAACGCGCAGACTTGATTTTGCGCGATGGGTTCCGAGATGGAGAAGGTTGCTACATGACCGACAAAGAGATGCGCGGGGTCTTTCTGTCGGACCGCCCCCTGGACGCCAATGAGGGCGTCGCTCTTGGCGCAGACACGATCCTAGCCGTAGAATTCAGCGTTCCCCTATCGATCTTGGATGATTACGAGTTGGTGGAGGAGGGTAAAGGCTACCGCGAATGGACCGTGCCGTCAGATTTTATTCGACAGTTCGCGAGAACACGGATCGTGCAAGCGGAGGAGGCCTCCTGCGGTGACATTCCAACTGGCGGCATCTGACGACAAAACAGCTCGGCCATCGGTCTCGTCGGACACCGTGACCCTTGTGTCATGCGTGAAGTCGAAACTGCCTCACAAGGCGGCGGCAAAAAAGCTGTACACGTCTGCCCAATTCCGAGGCAAAAGGCGCTTCGCTGAGGCGACGGGCAAGCGATGGTACGTGCTCTCTGCGCTATACGGATTGGTCGAACCCGATACGACTATCGATCCCTATCATCGCACCTTGAAAACACTGCCGACAGAACAGCGTCGTATGTGGGCGCAAGAGACGTTCAACGCGTTGATGCAAGCGGAGCCGGGCCTTCAGAATGTCATCATTCTCGCCGGTCAGCGTTATCGAGAATTCCTTGTCCCGAAACTGCTCGACCTTGGTATCAAGGTGGACATTCCAATGGCTTATCTCCGTCAAGGGGAGCAACTCGCTTGGCTAGCAGGAGATCATGGCAAGGCTGGTTGATGTTCTGCAGTTCTACGGTTTAATGGAACGTCTGATCCGTCTCCAAAACGGTCCCTGGCGGTTGGCCAACCTCGGCCCTTCGATGCCGAGACGCGGTGTTTATTTCTTCTTCGACGAAACAGAGCCCAGGAGTGACAGCGGCCATGGTCCTCGTCTAGTCCGGGTTGGCACTCACGCCCTAACGACAGGCTCAACTTCGACCCTGCGCCAACGGCTGGCGCAACATCGCGGCAAGCTCGATGGCGGCGGAAATCATCGAGGATCGATATTTCGGCTGTTAGTCGGTCAGGCGCTGATGGCCAGTGGCGGCGGACCGTTGTGCGCGTCATGGGGGATCAAGGGTGACTTTACGAAAGCGGCACTTGCTTTGGGGATGGCGCTCGCCGAATTGGTCTTTTCCCCGACCACCGGGGAAGTCTGTAATTTCGGTGCAATTTCATTTAGGTTACTCGTCATACCAACCCTCTTGTCCAAGGGGCGACCCGTATGGGTCAAATGAAGAGCCACATCTGCTGCCGCGCCATTTGTCTACTGTTCGGCTTACTATCTTACGAAGACCCGCGACATTGCGCGCTTGCCAAACGCTATCAATTTTAGCCCAGCACACACCTACTTCGTCGCCAGCCGGGTCGCCACACAGCTCTTTTGCTCTTTGGGTGGCTTTCAAAAATTCAGATTCAACTTGACCGGCCGACTCCGCAAAATTAGTTCCCAATTCCGCGGATGCTAACGCCACTTTTAGTGGGTTTGGCACTTGCACGCCTACTCCCTTTAAAGCTTCAAAAAGGTCTTTTATCTCCTTTATTCTAGCTCTCGCCTCCGCGACTTCCTTTGCGTTTGTAGCACGGTCGCAGGGGCTCTGGGCCTGAGCCGACTCCATTGAAGTTATAAACAAAACTGCCAAGATAGATCCAAGCAAGAAGCGCATCATTTCTAGTCCTCAATAGCGGGACGTTTGCGTACTGCTTTCGTGAGGCCCTGCAGGGTTGGATCTCTCAACCCTTGTCTTAAGCCTCCAGTCACTTAATCGCGCATGTCGGGGGACATGTTCGAGTAACCCCACCACCATTAAATGTGGGTGTCGGATATGAGGGTGCAGAGGGATAACTTGGCTGGTAGCTGGGTTTCGAGGCACCTCCACCTCTACCAGCATTATACTGATCGTACCAACCTTCCTGACCTCGTGGATCTCCGTATGGATTGAAACTCCCATTGCTATAGGCGTTGGAGCGTGCGCTTGGCTGGTAGGCCGGCCGTGCATAGAAAGTGTTGACCATTCCCGCGGCAATGTTCAGCATCTGCATAACTTGTTGGCGCTGCTGCACCTTTCTGTAATATGCGGAATCAGCCAATTGCCTCTGACGCTGTAGCTGCAGATAGACTTGCCGCCGCTTCTCATTTTGGATTTGCGCTTTTAACCGGGCACGATACTCCTGGTTTCGTTTCAGCTCCAATTCGACCTGACGCCTTTGGTCTTCGAGGCGCATATATTCCGAAGATTTTTCAGTGACCGCCGCATCAAACTCCTTATTGAGTTGATCCAAGGACGCCGCATTTTCTTGTGCTGCTCCCCTAGCCCTGTTAGCCGCAGACTTCAGCGCTGAATCTAACTGGCTACTCAGATCATCCAACCCTTGCGATTTGCTTGCAGTCGGTTGCCGGGAAGTCAATGTACTGTCCGTGGCTATGCTTGGGCGCTTGGGCTCCGATTTTGCCCTACAGCCACGGATGTACTTATTATAATCACGGATACCTCTGTTCTGATCCCATACATCGTCATAGCATTCGCTCGCCTGGTCGCACGCCTCGTGAGTTGATTTGGAAAAGGGCTCTCCCTGTTGACAAGCGTCGTGCGGTCCCCGGCAAATCTCGATGCCATCTAGTTCGCGATATTCAACGAGCTCGCCGCGGAGTGGGCAACGGTCCAAGTTAGGATCGGCCCGAGCAATGCTGGACAGGTCGCGAGAAGTTTGAGCGCTCGAAAGCGTCGTTGCTGACGCAAGTGCAAACAAAGAT
Source organism: Mesorhizobium sp. M1312 (assembly GCF_040318115.1). Classification (NCBI taxonomy): domain Bacteria; kingdom Pseudomonadati; phylum Pseudomonadota; class Alphaproteobacteria; order Hyphomicrobiales; family Phyllobacteriaceae; genus Mesorhizobium; species Mesorhizobium sp. M1312. Next base: position 18,107 of record NZ_JAMYLQ010000001.1, read on the forward strand.
AAAGTGACTTCAAGGATTCTCCCGGATTTCATATCGTTGCCCCAGGCTCCCTTATGGAACATCTGCTCTAGGCACCAGCATGGTTTTCGACACCCAACCCTCAACTCCAGCCCACTTTATTTTACACCACTCAAACTTATAGCCACTGACCTTCTTGCAGTCAGTTGGAAAAAGTGGGCCACTCGTCATAGGAATCGCGCCTGCAGGCGACTCCTGTTTCCCGGGTAGTTTGCGAATGATCAAAGCCTGGACAGGCGGAGCAGCCTTAAATTCATATGCGCCGGCTGAAGGTCTTGTTGTAATTCCGGTAGATGCAGCCTGCATCAGTATCTTGATCGCGAGTACTACATTTGAAACCTGATCAGGACAAAGGCCCTTTATGTCAGACAGCTTGCTTCGGCTTTCTACTAACGTGCGGTTATCGTCAAAATTTACGCTGATATTCCCATATTTCGGGGTTCCGTCTGGAGCAATGGGATAGCCGTACTCGAGATATTCGTAATACGAGATGCATTTATCACCATTCCGGCAGTTCAAAGTGATCGAGGTTGCGTCAGATTCAACAGACGATAACTCTGCCCAATTGGCGGCAAATTGGTACGTGCTGGGTTGTTCTTCTCCTATTGTGTCCCAGGCCTGAAGCTGGCTCACATCAATATCCGGATCCACAGTCTTATCAATAATCTTCAGTCTAATCCCCAACTCAAACTCGTCGCCGATTGACGAGAAAACTGAATGTCTGGTGGTGTTGCCATCGACCACATTTTTAATGGGACATTTTAGAGCTGTGGCAAGTAACTCGACCGCCTTTTGAACCGTTTGTTCAGTACTCAATTCGTTCTGTTGGGAGAATGCTGTGCCAGGAGGCAGTGCAAGAAACGACAATGCCAAAGGCATCGCTACTGATTTCCGGCAGTTCGTTAGCAACAACATTAGTTACCTTTCGCCTCCGTGGTGTGTGGAAGCTTAAACTGCTGATGTTGGAGTCAAGCCGGGGTAATCTGATTCCTCCCGGTAGCCTGCGATACGATTAGATCTGCAGTGGTTCGCGACAGCAATGTCGCCACTGTCCTAGTCATTCGCTTCATATCGCCAGGGTAGCCTAGCGGTAAGCGCCCCGCAATTGCAAGCGCTAGTTCGACAGGGCAATCGGGTGAGTTGGCGCGTGACATTTGGAGCCGCTTGCTTCGATTCGGAGATTCGTTGACGGCAGCGGCCGAAGAGACGACACTGGAGTGCGTTGTTCTCTGGAGCATTTTGCGGATTGCCGGATCCAAGGCAGCTCCGCAAGGTGACTTGTCCGCTGGACGAGATCCTGCTTTTGTCGCCGCTTGCGGTATTGGCCAGGGCCAACACTTAATTTCGGGGAAGTTCTGACGTTCTTGCCAGGCGCTTGGGGCCGCGCCCTACAAAATCTCCGAGGAAATCGAATGCGGCTGTATGGCCGTCAAAAGGGCTACAAAGGGTTTGGCTGAATTTCGGCTCCCGTTCGAAAATGGCGGAGGACAAAGCCGCTTTATTGCCCGAAAATTGGTGGGAATTTGGTAGGCGATTAAATTGCAATCGGTGCACATTCCTCTGGCTCTGGTACAGACTTCTGGTACATTTTCCTGAGTACTAGATCTGCGGGCCCGCCTAAGTCCTTGAAAGCGTTCAAGGGAGGGTTTTCGGGTTATTCTCCCTCCCTCTCCGCCAGTCAATCCCCGAAATCTCTTTATTTCCAAGGCTTTTAGCAGTTCCGGTTAGAAGGCTACTAACCAATCTTCTAACCACCATTCGCTTTTGCCGGTTCGAATAGGCCGCGCGTCACCCTTAGCGCCTCATGCACGTCCTCACGGCCCGGTTGATACCGGATCAATGTGGTGCATAGCTCATCAGCGGATCGATCAAAGCATTAGGTTCTACTGCGGCTACGTGGATCAACGTTTACTGGCGGGAACCGCAAAAATTCCAGACCGCGCAACCCTCTCAACAGCCTCCCGTCGAATTGACAGCGTGGAGGCATCAACGAAATTCACTATTTTGCCGGTGTGGAGCCCAGAGGATCTAAGCTGAGGCGTAGACGGGGATTTTGGGCCGGATGCATTCCAAATAGGATCAAACGCGAGCTGATTAGGTTCCGCGGGTTTTTTTTGCTTCGCCATTAGGCCACGCTCCCCTTTCCTAGCGGCGTCTGTTCCTTGTCGGTTAGATCGGCAATCACTTTAGACTCGTATTCGGCAGGCGAATCAAGTGCCATTCGAAAGACAGGAACAGCCGTCTTATGGTCCATCGTTAATACTCGCCCGTCCTTCTTTCTTTCCGCTGTAGGCTGAAAGAGCCTGAGGTAGTTGCGTGGTGCCACTCCGTCGAACTGCCGGAAAATTACCTTTGCCCTATCGTCGGGATCTTCCGTGACAGCGTCCGAGTGAAGCACAGTTGCAAGGCTCTTCCGGTAGGGCTGTATGTACACAACGCTGCGAATTCCTGCTGCTACGATGTGGCGAGCGCAATTATGACACGGGTAGGTGTTCGTATAAAGCGTAGAGCCTACAAGCGAGTGCTTCCCCTCGCGCGCAATCGCCAGGATCGCGTCCATCTCGGCATGAATCGAGCGCGAAAATTCGATTAGGTCGTCAACTTCTGTGCCAGCTAGAACGTCAGCCACTTCTTTCGCTTTCGTGCCGTTCTTCACAAAGTTAGCGCCAAGAATCCGGTCACGAATGCGGTCCATAATCCCGGTTCTACGCGTTTCGTTATGACAGATGCGCTGCCCCCATTTGAAGCAGCGATGATCATTATCTTCTATGCGGCGCTTCTCTTCGCTCCAGACAGATTGATCGTCTTCACCATACAGACCGCCTCCAAATTTGGGAACATCGTTCCAGCCTACCGAGATCAGCTCTCCACTCTTAGAAACGATGGCCGCACCCACTTGGCGCGACATACATGCCGAGTTCGAGGCCGCAGAGGTGGCCTCATACATGGCAGATTCTGCCCTCGTGGGCGTCCTTATCTTTGTGCCGAAAATGATGTCTAAAAGTCGCTCAACACTTGAATGTAGCTCTTCCTTTTTTCTGTCATTGCAGAGGAAAAAATCGGCCCCGACGAAAACTTTGCGTGTCTTCTGCCCGAAAGTGGCGACCTCATTCTGGTCTCGGTTAATAATACCATCGGCCTCGTTTGCATTGGTGCCATCATCAATGAGCCGCTGTCGTCGCAGATTGTCTGGAGCGAACACTCCGAAGAGGCAAAGCGTCTCTCCGTAAATTGTCTTCAGTAGGTCCAATTCTTCTGTGTTTTTGATTGAATCGATGATGTAGGCCCGGCGACCTGGGAGGGGTATTTCTCCTTTGTAGCCACCCTCTTGTTTTCTGAACTTGACGATTTGCTCGACCGCCTTCTCTGCCAGATAATCGCTTCCAAACTTTTCGCGCAGCTTGTTGCCGATATCCTGCATTTCGGTGATATAGGTACCAAGTGGTGCCCTAGCTGTGAGCGCTACGCCCTCCACCCTGTGAGCTTCCGCCTTTATAATCGTACTTGGTTTGATAATCGGGCAAACGTCATAACCATATTTTTGGGACAGCAGGTCAGCCAAAAACCTCGCAGTCGTCGAAACGCCCGATGCTACCGGGCCAACCAACGCGATAATCAGCTCCTGCGAGAGCCGGTCGCTGATAGTGTTCGCTACTTTTTCAAAATTCCGATTGTCCTGCCCAATGACTTTAACAGCCAGTCCCATCCGATATCCCCCCTTTTTAGCGGTTTTATAACGATATATTACTAACTATTTCTCCCATGTTAACTAGATGCGAGGTGGAGCTATTACCGCCTTGTAGGCGGTAGGTCGCGTGGTCAAGCGCGTTTCAACCGGAAAACCAGCCCCCTGATGCAAGCGGATGGTTCTAGAATTTGGGTCTACGAGGCCGCTTCCATCCCAGGTCTCAAAGGGACGGAAAGAACCGTTGTCTCGGCTGCTCAACGCCGGGGATGTTCTGGACCAAGTCCTTAATCGGGTTTTGGCCGGTATACACGAGATGGCGTTCCTGGCCGTAGGCCTCGGATATTTTTGGCTTATCTGTCCTATAGAAAACTTGCTTCCGAGCATGAACCTGAATTGCGTGGTTTAGCCGGTCGGTCTCATCGCCGTTGATCACGAGCGTGAAGAACCTAGGAAGCGTGCGGTAACTCATTGGCCTCACAAGTAAGGCCGCAATGTTAGGGGTGAGCGGCGCAAGGAGCGTCGGGGAATGCATGGCGTTCAGCGGGGATCGGATGTTGTGATAAAATCCGTCGCCAAAAATGAACTCCCTGTTCGGCGAATAGATTGCCACAAACTTTCCATCGATCCCGATCTGTTGCACGGCATCTTGATGCGTGTTTCGCATGTTAAGGCCGATAAGGGCGTTCCGCTCAGCCCCTGGCAGCGGACCCCGAAAGTGCTCAGCAACGCGGACTGCGCTTTCCCGGTTCATCGGACTTCGAACGGCAAGCGAAATCAGGCCTTCGGCCAACTTTGCCAAATTGTCGTCAGATACGTCTAACGGCCGAAATCGAGTAGCGAGTGGTTCAGAGCTTGGGACGTCGTCGTGCCCTAGCCCTTGAAGCCATTTAATGGCGCTAGGAAAGTTACGGTCTGCCCTATCGAAAACGTTCTCAAAATCCTGATCAAACGGCGTAGCTTCGCCGGGCTGTCCCAGGCGTATCTGATGGCCGTTGCCGATGAGGCCGAGGTTCTTGGGAGGCATGCGCCTCACCGTGCCATCTGGCAGCAACCAGTTAGTGAAACCTTCTTCGTCTTTCCAGAAGGACGAAACGCCTTCCGGCCACCAATGATGACGTGCGGATTTGAGATCGGCCAAGGGTGTCCCGCCTTTAGGAAAGGATCACCCACAATGTAGTTCTAAAATTCCGAACCCCAAGTCTGGCGATGGTCCTTTCATTTTATCGTCCATTGATCGCCCGCAGCGCATGGTGAGAAATCCGACATGGCAGCGGCGATGAGCCCTCGGGACGTCAATGTCCTGCTCGCGCGGGCTGGGTCATGTCCTTTGCAGGTCCGCACCAAGAGGGGCTGGAACTCGCCAAGCGAGCATGCAAGCTGGAGCCGCTGCTGCCTCCTGCATTCGTTTCCAGCCTAGGGGACTGCTACTATTTGGCGCGCGAATTGGAGGCCGCTCTCGCTGCGTACAGAACGCTGATCGATGCGCCCTACTTCTTCAAGCTGAACGAGGCAACCTGTCTTGCCCAGCTAGGGATGACAGACGAAGCTCGTCTAATTGTGCAGACGGCACCAGACGCGTTTGATACGACTGTGCACGCGCACATCTGCGCAAAGATGTGTGCGCTTGACGAGGATCGGGAGTTCGTTCTTGACGGATTTCGCCAAGCGGGAGTGCTTGTCTGATGGCCATCATCCGCTTGCCGAGATTTGAAGTGAGCTTTGCGCGGCGCGCTCGCTGATCGGACAACCCAACGGAGGTGAGATGAGATGTCGATTAACGAGGACTTGCAGAACGTCTATAACGCCTACGCAAAGGCCTATCGGGGGAAGGATGCTGCCGGCTGCGCCGCCGTATTCACGCAAGAGGGCGAGGTCTATTCCCCATATGCGCCACCCGCGCGGGGTCGAACGGCGGTCGAGGCTCTCCACCGAGTATGGACGCAACTGGGCGGTGACGACAAGCAATTGTCGGTCATCGACGCCGGCAGTTCCGGCGACCTCGCCTGGTGCCTGACCGCCTACCGTGACGAACACGAGAAGGGCACCTCGCTCAATGTGTTCCAGCGCCAGCCCGACGGCAGATGGTTGATCCGGATATGTAGCCTCAACGAAGACAAGCCTTGAAAGTGTCGGTCTGTCGTCGTGCGACCCAGCCCCGCCATCGGCGTGCGGCAGTCAAAGTACAAAACGCTTATTCGCCAGCATTCCCCTCGGCTATAGAGCGTTTTCTTAATTTCGAGCCGACATCGCAAGCGCCGTTGCGGTACCGGATGCACGTCCAAGATCAGGGCGAACCGGCATGCCCTCAGACTTCATCCAAAACCGCTTTTAGCTAGTGCCATGTCATAAGAAGGCGTAGGCTTTGCGCTTTAAGGAGCCAGCATGAAAGTCCCAGATTTGCCACGTCTTGAGAACCTGGACGAAGCGGAAGAGGCAATTGCTCAACGAGAGAGACTGACACGCGTAAAGGACTTCCTGGTCCTGCAGGGCGCGGAGGAAGAATTGGTCAGTGCGGTCGAGGAAGCCATCGATGACATTAAGCAATGGATTGACCCAGAGCTAGAGGAGCTAATTCAACGAGGAGGGGGGCGGTCGGGAACGGCCTAGACCAGTTCCTCGGTTTTTTGTCGTAGCATTGTGATGAGCAGCTTCGATCCCCACTCGGTGCGAACCGCTATCTACGGCGCTACCGGCTACACCGGCCGCCTGATCGCGCGGCACGCTGTGACGCTGGGCCTTCAACCTACGCTAGCTGGCCGCAATGAAGAGCGGGTTGCGAAACTGGCCAGTGTGTTGAACTGTCCTTCGCTGACGTTCCCTATCCGCTCGGCCAGCCAACTGAGTGATTGCCTGCACGGCTTCTCAACGGTGCTGAACTGTGCTGGCCCGTTCTCGCAGACGGCCAGACCCATGATGGAAGCGTGTATTGCTGCCAAGGCTGACTACCTGGACATCACCGGCGAGATCGACGTCATCGAATGTTGCTTCGCCCGGTCACTCAATGACGCAGCAACTTCTGAATTTCGGACCAACTTCGGAATCGGCGGCGAACCAAGCCGTCCTATCGGCTGAAAATTGGTGGGAAAATTCATGGCGATTTCGTCCCTGAAATGCTGATTCTTTCCAGCGGATCGCTTCCGTAGCGCTTCCGCGCAGACTCATTGCAGGACTGCCAACCGGCATAACTCATTGAAATCATTGGCGCACCCGACAGGATTCGAACCTGTGACCTCTGCCTTCGGAGGGCAGCGCTCTATCCAGCTGAGCTACGGGTGCCTTCAGGATCGAGATCCGGAAAACGAACCAGCCGGGTAACCGGCCAGCCACGGCTTCTTAGCGGAAGCCGGCGCGGGCTTCAACGGGCAAGGCGCCGTAAAGTTGTTCGGCGCCTCTGGGTTATCGGTTCGCGCCGCATCCGATCGCTGCGCGGCCTTGCAGGCTCAGGAATTCGCCATTCGAAATGCCCTGGCATTTCGTCCACCCCTCACTGCTCGGCATACAACAACCGTGTCGTCGTGTTCGATGCCGGCGACAGGTTGCGCTGGATCAGCGCTTCGACGTGGTCGTTGCGCTGGCGCGCGCTGTCGGCGCCCATCACCACCAGGATGAGCCGGCGGCCGTCGGCATCGTAGGAGGTGACGATGTTGAAGCCTGAGGCTCTGATATAGCCTGTCTTGATGCCGTTGACGCCGCGGACGCGGCCGAGCAAGTCGTTGTGGCCGCGCACCAGCCTGCCCCGGAACGTGAAGTCGCTTTCCGAAAAATAGTGGAAATGCTGCGGGAAGCGGGCGCGCAGCGCCATGCCGAGCACCGCCATGTCGCGCGCCGTCGTCTGCTGGCCGGCGTCCGGCAGGCCCGACGCATTGCGGAAGACGGTGCTGCGCATGCCGATCTGGCGCGCCTTGGCCGTCATCATCGCGGCAAACGCGTCTTCGCTGCCGCCGAGATACTCGGCGACGGCGACCGCCACGTCATTGGCCGATTTGACGGTGATCGCCCGGATCGCCGAATCGACGTCGATCGCCTCGCCGCGCCTGAAGCGCAGCTTGGTCGGCGGCTGCCTAGCGGCATTGGCCGACACCGGGATCAGCGTCGTCTTGCTGAAGCGGCCCTGCTCCAGCGCCTCGAAAAGCAGGTAGAGCGTCATCATCTTGGTCAGCGACGCCGGATAGCGCGGCGCCGTCGAGTTGGCCTCGAACAGCGTCCTGCCGCTGCTGCCGTCGACGACGACAGCCGCATATTTCTGCGCCGGCGCCGGCACCGCCAGCATCGTCTCCGTCGGCGTCGTCGCGCAGCCGGCAACCAGCACCAGCAGCGCAAACGCCGCGACAAATTTTGGGGTGAGCGGAAAGTGGCGCAGTTTGGACATTCTGAAGGTAAGCTGTTGCTGAAACGAGCGAGAAACTAGCCTAACCCAATGGTGCCGTCCATTTGGTTAATGCCGGTGTTCACGGCAATCGCTTCAGGTTTGAATTCCCCGGGCGTTGGCGCCGCCCTCCACCTGCCTGCCGGCATCCTCTCCCCGTCCGGCGTTCGAGCCGAGGCTTGCGCTCTACGATGGACCCCCACCCCTGACCCTCCCCACAAGGGGGAGGGAGACTTCCGTTTGCGCTGACCTCGGCAAATTGTCTGCCTTACGGCGCCAAAGGGCGAAGTAAGGGCAAGCGGCAGCGTTCCCTCCCCCTTGTGGGGAGGGTTAGGGTGGGGGTCCATCGTAGAGCGAAAGCCTCGGCTTTACCTGCGATAGCGCTGCCCTTGTGGGGAGGGGCTAGCGGTACGTGACCGGGCAAATGCGTCTCTGACATGAAATGCCCATCACCAGCTTGCGCAACCGGCACCGAGCGGGTTTGCTGGCGGCGGCAGAATCAGCAGGTGCGCCATGGATACGCTCACGATCAAGGCAAAGGGCATTTCGGTGACGGTCGATCTCACCGTCGGCCATCTCGCCGACATGACGGTCGATATCGACGGGCGCCGGCTAAAACCGCTGCATCGCGCGCCGTGGGTCGACGAGCCGCGCGAGACGCTGCCGCAAGACCTGCCCCAGGGCACCGTTCGCCTGTCCGGCGATTTTTTATGCGCGCCGTTTTCGCGCAGCGATGTCGAGGAAGCACCCTTGCATGGCTGGCCGGCCAACAGCCGCTGGGATGTCGTCGCCTCCGCGGCGACTGGCGATGGCTGGCGGGCCGTTTTCAGGTTGCAGCACAAGGTCATGGGCGCGACGGTCGACAAGATCCTGACCTTGCGCGACGACCATCCGTTTCTCTACCAGGAGCATGTCTTTTCCGGCGGTTCCGGCGGCATTTCCGTCGCCCATCATCCGATGACGGTGATGAAGGACGGCGGCAGGCTGGCTTTTTCGCCGAAGCGGTTTGCGGCAACGCCGGACGACCCGCTCGAGCCCGATCCGGCCCGCGGCCGCTTTCTTTTCGCCTATCCCGCGCGGTCCGCCGACCTGACGCGATTTCCCGCCGCCGATGGCGGCACGCTTGACCTGACCGACTATCGCATCGACCAGAACCGAGAGGATTTCGTCACGCTGGTCGAGGCCGACCATGGCGGACCGGGCTGGACCGCGCTGGCGCGAAAGGCGGAAGCCGATCTGGTTGTGGTGCTGAAGAACCCGGCCGAGCTGCCGGTCACCATGCTGTGGATCAGCAATGGCGGGCGCGACTACGCGCCGTGGAGCGGCCGCCATCGCGGCGTGCTCGGCATCGAGGACGGTCGCACCGCGCTCGGCCATGCCGCGTCACTGGGCGACAACTGGCTGAAGCGGGAAGGGGTGGCGACCGCCTTTGCCCTTGGCGAAGGCGGCAACGTCTCGTTCCGCCACGTCATCGGCGCACTGCCCTTATTCGACGGCGAGCCGCCGCGCGACATCGCCACCGCGCATGGGCACATGCGCATTGCGGCTGCTGACGGTACGACGCGGGATGTCGCTTTCGACGGCGATTTCCTGCGGATCGGCGGGTCGGCCCCAGCTTGAGCGCTCGCCACCCCACCCTCGTCATTCCAGGGCGGAGCAGGAGCGAAGCGACGTCGCGGAGACCCTGGGATCTATGCCGTGACATCGGAGCGCTGCTGCAGTGCAGAACCTTTGATCGCGGAGGGACAGCGCCCCCCTCTGTCCTTGCCGGACATCTCCCCCACAAGGAGGGAGATTGGCCTTCATCACTGATTTCGCCAACCACCAAAGGACGCTGTCCGCGAAGCTGCCGATCTCCCCCCAAGTGGGGGAGATGTCCGGCAGGACAGAGGGGGCGCGAAGGATCGCTACAGAGCGCTTTCATTCTATTCCGCCGCATTGCTCGGCTGATGTCACGGCATGGATCCTGGGGTCTGCGACTGCGTCGCTTCGCTCCTTGCTCCGCCCCAGGATGACGAAAGGGAGGATCGTTTCGGCCAATCCTAGAGGTTTGCTACTTGCCAACGGACAGTCAAATTTCTGCGTCGAATCCGCGTTTGAAATTCCCGCGAACTATCGCCAAGATGCGATCCAAAACCCCCAGCCAGAAAGGCTCCGATGTCCGAGATTGCTCACCTCGCCGCCACCATCTTCAAGCGCGCCGGCAAGGCGCGGCGCTTTGTCGTTGCCATCGCCGGCCCTCCGGGCGCCGGCAAGTCGACGCTGTCGGCCCGCCTGCATGAACTGCTGCCGGAAGGCGCGGCCGAAATCGTGCCGATGGATGGCTTCCATTTCGACGATATCGTGCTCGAGCGGCGCGGCCTGCGCGCGCGCAAGGGCGCTCCGGAGACCTTCGACTTTGCCGGTTTCGAAACCTTGCTGAAGCGCATCCGCGCGTCCGAGCCCGACATCGCCATTCCGGTGTTCGACCGCAGCATGGAGCTGTCTCGCGCGGCCGCTTCGATCATCGCCGCCGACACCAAGTTCATCCTGGTCGAAGGCAATTATCTCTTGCTCGACGAAGAACCCTGGTCGCGGCTGGCGCCGCTGTTCGATTTCTCTGTTTTCGTCGATGTGCCGCGCGCCGAGCTCGAGCGCCGGCTGCTCGAGCGATGGCATGAGCACGGCCGCTCCGACGACGACGCACGCGCCTGGATCGCCTCCAACGACATGCCCAACATCGACCGCGTGCTTGCCCGCCGCCGCCCCGCCGACCTGGTGATCGGCGCCCAATCCTGATCCCGGGACCACCCGCGCCTGGAACCTTAGGACTTTCCGGCCGTTATGTCCGATACGGCAATGATGCTGACATGAGGAAAACTGTCCGATGGCTACCACGGCAAGAAAGCCTACGCCCGGCAAGGGCAGGGCAACTCGATCCAAGGCAACCGAATCAAAGGCAACCGAATCAAAGACGGGCGCTGGCCCGGCGGTCGCCGCCCGCTCCAAGGATGCGGCAAAGCCCAGTTTTGGCAAGGCAGCACCGAAGAAAGTGGTGCCCACTGCAGCCAAGGCCTCGGCAAAACCGGCCAAGCCAAGGAAATCGGCAAGCGGCGGCTCTATGGCTGACAGCGCAATGCGCACGGTCAAAACGACGGCCAATGTCGCGGCCGGCGCGGTTGTCGCCACCGCCAGGGGCGCTGCGTCTCTTGCCGCTTCCGTCATGGGCAAGGGCGGCTCAAAACCCAAAGCCAAGGCAAAATAGCCGCTTCTCGGCGGCTGCGGCCGATTGAGCTAGCCCCGGGCGGGGATAGTAAGACCCTTCTGCACCGCCGGCCGGGCAAGGCCGCGCTCCAGCCATGCCGCGACATGGGGAAAATCGTCGAAGCCGACCAGCTCCCTTGCCTCGTAAAAACCGATCAGATTGCGCACCCAGCCCAGCATCGAGACATCGGCGATGGTGTAGTCGTCGTCCATGATCCAACTGCGGCCCTTCAGTCTAGTCTCGAGCACACCGATCAGCCGCCGCGATTCGTCGCGATAGCGCGCCAGCGGCCGCTTGTCGGCGATCTCGCGTCCGGCGAATTTGTGGAAGAAGCCGACCTGTCCGAACATCGGCCCGATCGAGGCCATCTGGAAGAACACCCACTGGATCGTTTCGTAACGCCGCACCGGGTCGGCCGGAACGAGCTTGCCGGTCTTGTCGGTCAGGTAGAGCAGGATGGCGCCGGATTCGAACAGCCCGATCGGCTTGCCGTCCGGGCCGTTGGGATCGATCATCGCCGGGATCTTGCCGTTCGGGTTCAGCGACAGGAATTCCGGCGTCCAGCTCTCGTTCTTGCCGATGTTCACCGCATGCGCCTCGTAGGGCAGGCCGAGTTCCTCCAGCGCGATCGACACCTTCACCCCGTTCGGCGTCGGAAACGAATAGAGCTGGATGCGGTCGGGATGGCTGGCCGGCCAGCGCGTGGCGATCGGAAAGGCGGACAGGTCGGTCATCGAAACTCCTGGGCGGGGAATTTATCGCGCGGCAGCGCGTGGCAAAGAAGTCTGGCGGTAGCTGGGGAACCGATTGCGGTCAGACCGCCTTGAACGCCAGCACCGCATTGGTGCCGCCGAAGGCGAAGCCGTTGCTGATCGCTGCGCGCACCTTGCGCTCGCGCGCCACGTTCGGCGTGATGTCGAGATCGCAATCGGCGTCGGTTTCGCGAAAATTGGCGGTCGGCGGCACGAGGCCTTCGCGGATCGCCATCACGCAGGCGATCAGCTCAAGGGCGCCCGACGCGCCGAGACAGTGGGCATGCATCGATTTGGTCGAGGAGATCGAAAGCCTGTAGGCATGGTCGCCGAAGACGCGCTTGATCGCCGCCGTCTCGATCTGGTCGTTGGCTTTGGTGCCGGTGCCATGCGCATTGATATAGTCGATGTCGTCCGGGTTGAGCCTGGCATCGACGAGGCAGAAGCGCATCGCCGCCTCCGGCCCTTCGATGGTCGGCGCGACGATGTCGGAGGCATCGCCGGAAAGACCGGCGCCGGCAATTTCGGCGAGAATCGTGGCGCCGCGCGCCATGGCATGCTCGTAGGTCTCCAGCACAACCATGCCGGCACCTTCGCCGAGCACTAGGCCCTGGCGATCGGCCGAAAACGGCCGGCAGGTGTCGGGCGCCAGCACCCGCAGCGCCTCCCAGCCTTTCAGGATGCCCCAGACCAGCGGCGCATCGGTGCCGCCGGCGAGCATGACGTCGGCGCGGCCGAGCCTGATCTGGTCGACCGCCGAGGCAATGGCATGGTTGGAGGAGGAGCAGGCCGAGGTGATGCCGAAGACCGGTCCGCGCAGGCCGAGATTCATGCTGACATGGCCGGCCGCAGCGCCCGGCATCACTTTCGGCACGGTGAAGATGCCGGTGCGATTCTTGCCTTCGAGCAGGATGGCGCGATAGCTCTCTTCGATCGCCTCCCAGCCGCAGACGCCGACGCCGACGATAGAACCCATCCGGTAGGTGTTGGCTGCGTGCAAGGTTAGTCCGGCTTGTTGCGCGGCCTCCCGCGCGGCGATCGTCGCCAAAAGGCTGAAGCGATCCATCGAGACGACCTGCTTGCGATCGATGCCGTGATCGGGAAGCGTCCTGATTTCGCAGCCGACCCTGATTTTCAGGTCATGCAGCTCCGAATTGACGATCGGGCCGATGGCCGAGCGGCCGGCGCGCATCTCGCCCCAGATCGCGGGCACATTGGTGCCGAGCCCGCATAGGCCGCCGATGCCGGTAATGACGACGCGCTTGTGCATTCAGTCAGGCTTTTTTCGCGATCAGCGCGCGAACCGCCTCGACCATGTCGCCGACGTTCTTCAGGTTGCTCCAGGCATCGACCGTGTTCATCTCGATCTCGATGCCATACTGTTCCTCGAGGTCGAAGATGATCTCCGTCAGTTCCAGCGAATGAATGCCAAGTGAGGTCAGTTCGGTGCTGGTGGTGATTTCTTCGCCACCGGGCTCGGCATGAGCCTTGATCTTCGCGATGATGTCCGTTGCCAGCTGGTCAGCCATTCGGTTCCTTCCCCAACCCTTGTCGTTTCTCGACGCCAACTGATCGGCGCCTCTTTTTCCCCAGGTTCAGATCGTCACCGTCGCCTTTTATCCAGCCAGGCGCTGTGTGACCGTACCAAGACGGCTCCTCTATAGAAACCGAAACGTTGTCAAGCAACAAGCTATATGTCGACAAAGCCGGCGGTGTGGTCTGGATTTGAGGTTCCTACGAATTGATCGCACCAGCGGTTAGGAACCTCAAATCCAAACCACACCAGAATCCCATAAGTTGCTCATATGGCTTTGAATCCGAAATTCGTTCATTACGCTGCTCCAAAGTGATGCGAATTTCGGATTCAAACCATATGAGTGCGGTTATCGTTGGCGCCATGGATATGATCGAACATGGCTTGACCTTTGTGCCGCCGGCCCAGCGCGTCGCCGGAATGGCGCAGCTTGCTTGTGACAGCACTGGCGGCCGCACGCGTCTGCGGCGGCTTTATCAGGATGGTTCCGCCAAGATCCGCATGCCGGCCGTCTCGGCCGATCCGCTCGAAGCCGTCCTGATCAACACCGCCGGCGGGCTGACTGGCGGCGACCGCCTCGGCTGGGAGGTCGATGTCGGCTCCGGCGCCTCCGCCACCATAACCACCCAGGCCTGCGAGAAGGTCTACCGCGCCGCATCCGATCGCGCCGAAGTGCGGGTGAAGCTGACGGTCGGCGCCGGCGGCCGCATCGCCTGGCTGCCGCAGGAAACCATCGTCTTTGATCGATCGGCCTTTGCCCGCAGGCTCGACCTGGAGCTTGCCGCCGGTGCCGAGGCGCTGGTGCTCGAGGCGACCATCTTCGGCCGCCTCGCCATGGGCGAACGCGCGGCGCACGGCCATTTCCACGACCGCTGGCGCGTCGGTCAGGACGGAGCGCTCATTCATGCCGAGGATTTCCGCATCGGGCCGGACATTGCGGCGATTCTGGGCCGTTCCGCCGTGGCCGGTGGCGCCATCGCCATGGCGACGGTGCTGATGATCTCGCCGCGGGTGGAGGCTTTGCTCGATCCGGCCCGGGGCATTATCGGCGGCCAGGGCGACGCCAGCGTCTGGAGCGTGAAGAAATCTGGCAAGCTTCTTGCGAGGCTGTTTGCCGAGGACGGCTACCAGCTCCGCAAGCGGCTGGTTCCGCTCGTCGAATTGCTCAACGGACGGGCGGGTCTGCCCAAATTATGGTCACTCTGATTCCGATTATGTCATTGCAATTTACGCCATCTTAGGGAAACGCATGAACCTGACGCCAAGGGAAAAGGACAAGCTGCTGATCGCCATGGCGGCGATTGTGGCGCGCAAGCGGCTCGAACGCGGCGTCAAGCTCAATCACCCGGAGGCGATCGCGCTGATCACCGACTTCGTCGTCGAGGGCGCCCGCGACGGCCGCCAGGTTGCCGAACTGATGGAGGCCGGCGCCCATGTCGTCACCCGCGCGCAGGTGATGGAGGGCATCGCCGAGATGATCCACGACGTCCAGGTCGAGGCGACGTTTCCCGACGGCACCAAGCTGGTGACGGTGCATGAACCGATACGGTGAGGAGAGGAAAATGCTTGAACTGCGCCCCAACTGCGAATGCTGCGACAGGGACCTGCCGCCTGAGGCGACGGATGCGCTGATCTGCACCTTCGAATGTACCTTCTGCGCCGATTGCGCGGCAAACGTGCTGGGCGGCGTCTGCCCGAATTGCGGCGGCAATTTTTCAGCGCGCCCGATCCGGCCGGCAGCGATGCTGAACAAACATCCCGCCTCGACAAAGCGCGTCCTCAAGGGCGAAGGCTGCGGCCCGGCCCGCAACGCCGCGTGACGGCACGATCCTGACAACGGAAGGCATATCGATGGTCCTCGCAACGATCAAACGCACGTCGCTCTCGGCGATCCCGCTTTTCGGTGCCGGCCTCGTCTTCGGCGTCTTGTGAGGCTGGCGATGATCCCGGGCGAAATCATCACGGCAGGCGGCGAGATCGAACTCAACAAGGGCCAGCCGACCGTCACCATGAAAGTGGCCAACAGCGGCGACCGGCCGGTCCAGGTCGGCAGCCACTATCATTTCTTCGAGACCAATGAGGGGCTGAAATTCGATCGCGACAAGGCGCGGGGCATGCGTCTCGACATTGCCGCCGGCACGGCGATGCGCTTCGAGCCCGGCCAGGAGCGCGACGTCACTTTGGTGGCGCTCGGCGGCAAGCGCGAGGTCTACGGGTTCCAGCAGAAGATCATGGGCGCGCTGTGAGATCCCATGGCCGCGTTGTGCGATCCCCTGGTCGCGTTGTGCGATCCCCTGGTCGCGTTGTGCGATCCAGGGCGTCGAGCAGTTTCGGCTCAGCTGGGCGGCTTGGCCGCGGCGTAGATAACGACCTTGCCAGGATCGTCGAATTCCACGGCGAGAACGTCTTCGGTCTGCACGCGTCGAGAGTCGATGGCATTGAACAGCAATGCGTTCGCCGCGATCTCCTCGCGCAGTTCCGCAATCTCGTCCTGATGCTGCTCGACCTTGCTTTCTATCGCCGGCGGCAGCCCGCCTTCCGTGCGCGCCGCGTCGGTAAGGAACACGATGTCGACCTTGTCGAGCTTGGATGTCTTGCGCACCGCGCCGATGTTTTCACGCGTCCGCTCGATCGCCGTGGCGACTTTGCCGGCTTCCACAGCCGTGTTGGTCTCTTCCTGGCCGACCTCCGAGCCGATGATCTTGTTGACCGTATCCGGGCCTTCGAGGCCCTGCGCATTCAGCGCGGCCTGGGGAACGCTCGCCGCGAGAAACGCAGTTGCGGCAATCATATGCAGCCATCTGGTGTCGGGGAAGGTGGTGATCGCCATCGCTCGCTCTCAGAGCCTCTTTCGAGACTCGTTACCAGGCCAAAAAATCGAAACGTATTCTGCCCTGCGAAGGTTCCCTCCCCGATGCGGCAGGCCGACCTTGTGCCGGCCCGCCATAGCGCATCGTCAGCTCGCCTTCTTGGTGATCAAGGTCAGCGCGCCATTGGTGTCCATGCTGGCGGCGATCACTTGCGCCGAGGTGAGCCCCTTGGCTTCGAGCGCGGATTTGACCTGTGGCGTCGCGTCGATCGAGCTGCGCAATTTCTGCAGGCCGTCCTCGCCGCGCTTGGCGATCACTTCGTTGACCTTGGTCTGCGTTTCCTTGGGCAGTTCCTCGATGTCGACGACGTTGACGGTCTGAATCGCCGGCGCTTGCGGCTGAGCCGGCTGGGCGCCAGGCGCCGCGGGAGCGGGCGAAGCCGGCGGCTCGCTGGGCTGCGGCGCAGGCTGTTGCTGGGCGCTGGCAGCGGTCGCGAGCAGGAGGGTGGCGGCGGCTGCGAGACTTATCGTTTTGCGCATGGATCTTCCTTTCCATCGATTAGCAAACGGTCGTTTTGGGGTGACCCGGCCACCTCAAACGTTAAATGGGATCGGAAGGTGTCGATCAGCGGGTCATTGCGTGACCATAGGATGGCGACAATGTGGGGCCCGGCTTCGACCGGCTGTGTTTTGGGCCGTATTTCGGGAGCAATTGCTGATGGCTAGAATCACCCGCGCCGCCTATGCGCAGATGTACGGCCCGACCGTCGGCGACAAGGTGCGGCTTGCCGATACCGAACTGTTCATCGAGGTCGAAAAGGATTTCACCCTTCATGGCGAAGAGGTGAAATTCGGCGGCGGCAAGGTCATCCGCGACGGCATGGGCCAGAGCCAGGTATCCCGCGCCCAAGGCGCGGTCGACACCGTCATCACCAATGCACTGGTCGTCGATGCATCAGACGGCATCTTCAAGGCCGATATCGGCCTCAAGGACGGACGCATCGCCGCGATCGGCAAGGCCGGCAATCCGGACATGCAAAACGGCGTCACCATCATCATCGGTCCCGGCACCGAGATCATCGCCGGCGAAGGCAAGATCCTCACTGCCGGCGGCTTCGACGCGCATATCCACTTCATCTGCCCGCAGCAGATCGAGGAGGCGCTGATGTCAGGCATCACCACCATGCTCGGCGGCGGCACCGGACCGGCGCATGGCACGCTGGCGACGACCTGCACGCCTGGGCCATGGCATCTGGCGCGCATGATCCAGTCCTTCGACGCCTTCCCGATGAACATCGGCCTGTCGGGCAAGGGCAACGCGTCCTTGCCGGCCGCGCTTGAAGAGATGGTGCTGGGCGGTGCGTGCTCGCTGAAGTTGCACGAGGACTGGGGCACGACACCGGCGGCAATCGACTGCTGCCTTTCGGTCGCCGACAACTACGACGTGCAGGTGATGATCCACACCGACACGCTGAACGAATCCGGCTTTGTCGAAAACACGGTGGCGGCGATCAAGGGTCGCACCATCCACGCCTTCCACACCGAAGGCGCCGGCGGCGGCCATGCGCCCGATATTATCAAGGTTTGCGGCCTGCCCAACGTCATCCCGTCCTCGACCAATCCGACCCGGCCCTACACCGTCAACACGCTGGCCGAGCATCTCGACATGCTGATGGTCTGCCATCATCTGTCGCCGTCGATCCCCGAAGACATCGCCTTTGCCGAAAGCCGCATCCGCAAGGAGACCATCGCCGCCGAAGACATTTTGCACGACATCGGCGCCTTCTCGATCATCTCGTCCGACAGCCAGGCGATGGGCCGCGTCGGCGAAGTGGCGATCCGCACCTGGCAGACCGCCGACAAGATGAAGCGCCAGCGCGGTTCGCTGCCGCAGGAAACCGGCGACAACGACAATTTCCGCGTCCGCCGCTACATCGCCAAATACACGATCAACCCGGCCATCGCGCATGGCCTGTCGAACGAGATCGGCTCGGTGGCGGTCGGCAAGCGCGCCGATCTGGTGCTGTGGAACCCGGCCTTCTTCGGCGTCAAGCCCGACATGGTGCTGATCGGCGGCATGATCGCCGCCGCCCCGATGGGCGATCCCAACGCCTCGATCCCGACGCCGCAGCCGATGCACTACCGGCCGATGTTCGGCGCCTATGGCAAGGCAATGACCAACTCGTCGGTGACCTTTGTCTCCAGGGCGGCGCTCGATGCCGGCCTGCGCGGCAGGCTCGGCGTCGACAAGCAGATGGTCGCGGTCGAGAACACCCGCGGCGGCATCGGCAAGCATTCGATGGTGCTCAACGACGCCACCCCGCATGTCGAGGTCGACCCCGAAACCTATGAGGTCCGCGCCGACGGCGAATTGCTCACCTGCGAACCGGCCACCGTGCTGCCGATGGCGCAGAGGTATTTTTTGTTCTGATCCCTACCATCGCCTTGGCGGCTGAGCGTCAAATATCGATGCCTCTGTTGTCCGAGGTGCCTCTGCACAGGGGATTTGGTTCTTTGACTGACGGTCGCGCTGCCGGCCGGCCTGCAGCCACCATCTCTGACGCTGGGGATTAGCCACAGGCCACCATGCCTTCGTCATCCCAGGTCGGAGCAAGGAGCGAAGCGACGCGGCGCAGACCCTGGGATCCATTCCGTGATATCAGCCGAAGAATGCAGCGGCCGAGAACGGTGCTTGTATCCGCAACGGCGCCAGTTACCCTTCAACCATGACCGGCTATGCCTATATGACCGCAAGCCAGAAGCGCGGCACGATTTATATCGGCGTGACCAACGATCTCGGCCGCCGCATGCCGGAGCACAAATCCGGGCAGGGTTCGCGCTTCACCAGCCGCTACGGCGTGCAGCGTCTGGTCTGGTACGAGGAACATTTCGACATTCGCGACGCTATCCAGTACGAAAAGTCGCTGAAGCGCTGGCCGCGCCAATGGAAGATCGAACTGATCGAGAAGACCAATCCGGAGTGGTTCGAGCTTTTTCGCGGAACCGGGTGGTAGCGTTCGGTTCTGGTCGGCCGGGCACTGCCGCGAGGTAACGGCATGGATCCCAGGGTCTGCGCCGCGTCGCTTCGCTCCTTGCTCCCGCCCTGGGACGACGAAGTGGAGGTGTTTCGGCTAACCTCCAAGGTTTGCGATCGCCGCTTCCACATCGCCTTTGTCGCGGCCGCCCTCGTCCACCAGATATCGTTTATCCTGCGGCTCTTCGACACGATCGTCTGACTTCAGCGCCGCGCGTCCTTTCGGACGCGCAAAGGACGCTGTAGAAACTTGATTTGGCGCATGATCCTTTCCGAAGTCGAATTCGAATTCGGGGCATGCGCTGGCATTGGGTCGACGGGCGGGATGGTCTAGGGTTTTTTGGGAAAGGCAGTTCTTACATGAAGCTCGACATCCGCACCGATTTCACCAAATTCCCGCGTGCCGTCTCGGTGCTCGCCGCCGGCCAAGCAGGAGCGGTCACGCCATATGACAGCGCAGTGCTTGCCCATGACGAGCGGCATCTGCGCCGCCGCGCCATCGAAACGGCCCGTAGCGACAAGGTGCTGGTCGACCTGCCCGAACCGGTGGCCTTGAACGATGGCGACCGGCTGGTGCTGGAGGATGGCCGCCATATCGAGATCGTCGCGGCCGAGGAACCGCTCTACGACATCCGTGCCGAGAGCGCCGTGCACCTGGCCGAGCTTGCCTGGCATATCGGCAACCGCCACCTGGCTGCCGCCATCGAAGCGGAACGTATCCTCATCCTGCGCGACCATGTCATCAAGACGATGCTGGAAGGGCTGGGTGCCACGGTGAGCGACGTCTCCGAGCCGTTCAAGCCGGTGCGCGGCGCCTATTCCGGGCATGGCGGCCATGGCCATGCTCATGCCGAGGCGCATGCGCACAGCCACGCCGAAGCGGATTCCCATACGCACAGCGAGTCGCATTCCCACAGCCATTCGCACGACCATGACTGACCAGCCTTCCAATGTCGCTTTGTTGCGGCTGATGGCGTGGCTGTCGCCTGCCTTCCCGGTCGGCGGTTTTTCCTACAGCCATGGTCTCGAACAAGCCGTGCATGCCGGGCTGGTCGCCGACAGCGTAAGCCTCGCTGCATGGTTGGAGACGCTGATCGAGATGGGCTCGGGCTGGAACGATGCCGTGCTGTTTGCCGAAAGCTGGCGGCGCGCGCGCCAGGCTGGCGATCTCGCCGAAATCGCCGCACTCGCCGAGGCCCTGGCCGGCTCGCGCGAGCGCCATGCCGAGACCATGCTGCAGGGCGCCGCCTTCCTGAAGGCGGCATCGGCCTGGCCGTGTCAGGTGCTGGACCGTCTGCCGGCTGAGTGCCCCTATTGCGTCGCCGTCGGCGCAACTGCCGGCGGCATCGCCATCGCCCTGCAGGACGCGCTGTCGGCCTTCCTGCAGACCTTCTTTTCCAACCTCGTCCAGGCCGCGATCAGGCTCGGCGTCGTCGGCCAGACCGGCGCCACCGCGCTGCTCGCCGGCTTCGAACCGCTGGCGCTCAGCGTCGCCGCCCGTGCTGCCGGCTCGACACTGGATGATCTCGGCGGCTGCGCGTTCGTCTCGGATGTCATGGCGATGAAGCATGAAACACAATATTCGCGGCTGTTCCGCTCATGATCATCCTCGCCTTCGCCCTCTCGCTGGTCCTGCTTGTGATCACCGCGCTGCATGTCTATTGGGGCATTGGCGGCATCTGGCCGGGCAGGGACGCTGCCTCCTGCGCCCGCGCGGTGGTTGGCTTTTGCGGCGTCGACGAAATGCCGGCGCCCTTCGCCAGCTTCGCCGTCGCCGCCTGCCTCGGCCTGGCGACACTGTGGCCGCTGGCGCTCGAAGGCGTGTTTGCTACGCCCTTTCCCAAGGCCGGGCTCGCCGCGACAGCGCTGCTCATCGCGCTGGTCTTCCTGGGGCGCGGCATTGCCGGCTTCACGCCCTGGTGGCGCCGGCTGGCGCCCGAGCAGCCTTTCGCGCGGCTTGATATCAGCTATTATTCGCCGCTCTGCTTGGTTGTAGGGCTCGGCTTCGCCATTCTTGCCATCACGGAGTTCGTCGCATGACACAAGCCAATGGTCCTCTTCGCGTCGGCATCGGCGGCCCCGTCGGCTCCGGCAAGACGACGCTCACCGAAAAACTCTGCAAGGCGCTGCGCGACGAGTTCTCGATCGCCGTCGTCACCAACGATATCTACACCAAGGAAGATGCCATGATGCTGGCCCGGCTTCAGGCGCTGCCCGAGGATCGCATCATCGGCGTCGAGACCGGCGGCTGCCCGCATACCGCCATCCGCGAGGACGCCTCGATCAATCTGCAGGCGATCGCCGAGATGACCAAAAAATTTCCCGATCTCGATATCGTCTTCATCGAATCGGGCGGCGACAATCTTGCCGCCACGTTTTCCCCCGACCTCGCTGATCTGACGCTCTACGTCATCTCGGTCTGCCAAGGCGAGGAAATCCCGCGCAAGGGTGGGCCGGCGATCACCCGGTCCGATTTCCTGGTCATCAACAAGAGCGATCTCGCCCCCTATGTGAACGTCAATCTCGACGTCATGGAGAGCGATGCCGCCTGCATGCGCGGCAAGCGGCCGTTCGGCTTCACCGATCTGTCGCGCGGTAAAGGCCTGCAGGAGGTGATCGATTTCATCGTCGAGCATGGCGGGCTTAGGGTAGACGCCGCCAGAAGCACTGCGGCGTGAGGCAAAGCGCTCGTCTGCACCAAACGAAACCGGTTGCGCGTCTTAGCGGCGCGCGGCATCCTCGCTTCTTTCACGGAGGTTTTCGATGAGCATCGCCCGCCTGCAGAAGGAAATGCTGACCAATCTGCCCTTCCACGAGGAGCGCGTCGATCTGGCTTGCGCCTTCCGCTGGACGGCGCGGCTCAACATGCATGAGGCGGTGGCCAATCATTTCTCGCTGGCCGTCAACGATGACGGCTCGCAATTCCTGATGAATCCCAACCAGGTGCATTTCTCACGCATCAAGGCGAGCGACCTGCTGCTGATCGACGCCAACGACCCCGGCACGCTCTCCGGCCCGAATGCGCCCGACCCGACGGCATGGGGCCTGCATGGCGCCATCCATCGCAACGTGCGTCACGCGCGCTGCGTCATGCATGTGCACTCGATCCACGCCACGGTGCTCGCTTCGCTCGCCGACTCGACGCTGCCGCCGATCGACCAGAACTCGGCAATCTTCTTCAACCGCCACGTTGTCGACGGCCATTATGGCGGGCTCGCCTTCGAGGAAGAGGGCGAACGCTGCTCGCAACTGCTCACCGATCCGAAGGTCAAGGTGATGGTCATGGGCAATCATGGCGTGCTGGTCATCGGCGATAGCGTCGCCGACACCTTCAACCGCATGTTCTATTTCGAACGCGCCGCCGAGACCTACATCAAGGCGCTGTGGACCGGCCGTCCGCTGCGGGTCCTGTCGGACGAAATCGCCGAGAAGGCGGCGACGGAGCAGGAGGATTACCCCGGCCAGGCCGAACGGCACCTGTCCGAATTGAAGGCGATCCTCGACGAGCAGGAGCCGGTTTACAGAAACTGATGCCTAAAGCCCCAGCTCAGCCCGCAATTCGTCGGCGCTGTTGACGACGATCGCGCCGGGCGGCCCTTCCATAGGCGCTTCCGGCCAGAAGATCGTCTTCATCCCCGCCGCCAGTCCCGCCGTGGCGCCGGTCACGCTGTCGTCGACGGCCACGGCATCGGCCGGATCGACACCGGCCAGCCAGGCGGCGCGCAAAAAAGGTTCGGCATGCGGCTTGCCTTCGCGCACGTCGTTGCGGCTGACCGTCTTCATGCCGGGATAGAAAAGACCGACCATGCGCAGATTGGCGTCGACGACCAGCCGGTCGGAATTGGACACCACCGCTTGTGCTACGCCAAGCGCGCGCAGTTCGTTATAGATCTCGATCGCGCCGGGGCGCGGCTTCAGCGTCTCGGCCATCGGCAGATAGTGGTCGTATTTACGCACGATCCAATCGTCGAACGGCAGGTCGAGGCCGAACTCGTCGCGCAGCATTTCGTAGACCGGCCATGCGGCAATGCCGAGCACCCGCTCATGCAGGTTGGTTGGCGCCGCGATGCCGACGCTGTGCAGCGCCGCTATCAACGCCGCCTCGTGCAATGGCTCGCTGTCGACCAGCGTGCCGTCCATGTCCCAGAAAACCGCTTTCGGCGTCATGCGAGGCTCCTTTGCCCGAATCCCTTAAAGGGTTTGCGTCGGGAGATAAACCGCCGCGCCTGCCTGCACCGGCATTACGGGAGTTCAAAAATTGCCGACTTCAAAAATTGCTTGGCTACATCATCCACTCGAAACGCCACAGGCACCTCGGCAGCTTGCCTAGGCAATTGCTCTCGCGATAGGCAATTGCGCACAGGCGCATTCCCACGTAAAACTAACGCGCTCCCGCCTCGATGCTCGGGGGCAGGGAGGCAGCAAGTTGAATTCCCGGCAGGACAGCGGCAGCAACAGGCTGGACGACGCGGCGCGCGCTGGCTGGCTCTATTATGTCGCCGGCAACACGCAGGACCAGATCGCCTCGACGCTCGGCATCTCTCGGCAAACGGCGCAGCGGTTGGTGTCGCTGGCGGTGTCCGAAGGGCTGATCAAGGTGCGTGTCGACCACCCGATCGCCAATTGCCTCGACCTCGCGGCCCGGCTGAAATCGCGCTTCGCGCTCGATCTGGTCGAGGTGGTGCCGAGCGATCCCGCTTCCTCCTCGACCATCGGCGTCGCCGTGGCAGCGGCTGCCGAGATCGAGAGACGGTTGCGGTCGCCGACGCCGATCGTCATGGCGATCGGCACCGGCCGCACTCTGAAGGCGGCAATCGAGCAACTGCCGCCGATGGAGTGCCCGCAGCACAAGGTCGTGTCGCTGACCGGCAACATCTCGCCCGACGGTTCGGCCGCCTTCTACAACGTCATCTTCACCATGGCCGACAGGGTCAAGGCGCGGTCCTTCCCGATGCCGCTGCCGGTCATCGCCTCCTCGCCGGAGGAGCGCGAGATGCTGCTCAGCCAGCCGATGATCCAACCGACGCTGGTGCTTGCCGCGGAAGCCGACGTCACGTTCGTCGGCATCGGCGATCTCGGACCCAAGGCGCCGCTTTACGAGGACGGCTTCATTTCGGAGAGTGAATTGAAAGCACTGCAAAAGGCGGGCGGTGTCGCCGAGATCGTCGGCTGGGTGTTCGATCGCGAAGGCCGGATGATCGAGGGCATCACCAATGACAGGGTGTCGTCGGCATCGCTCCCGTCGCGTGAAAAGTCGCTGGTGATCGCGCTTGCCATGGGCGAGCGGAAACTGCCGGGCATCCTTGCGGCGGTGAATCGGCGGCTGGTCAACGGTCTCATCACAGACGAGCGGACCGCCGCCGCCTTGCTGGCGGCCAGCTGATTAGGGATAAGTCCAGCAAGGCTATTTGCGCCGGCCGCAAGGATCGTTGCCGTCGAGAAAGCCCATGTCGCGTTGCAGATGCGGCGGCAATTCCCTGATGTCCAGATAAGCCCTTTTCCTGGCTCCGTGCCGTGCCAATCCGCGCGCCAGCCGCAGAAACCAGCCTCGGCCTGGCGTCAAAAATAGCTTTTCCTGTACAATGGTCATGATCGTCAGCCTTCGTTATCTCTAGCGCATGACCCCGAAAATCGGTACCGATTTTCGGAAAGGATCATGCGCAAAATCAAAAGTGCTACAGCGTCCTTTGCGCGTCCAAAAGGACGCGCGGCGCTGTAGACGAGAGTGAACGTCGACCTCAAATATCGGCCAGGTCGGGCCTTGCTGCCAATCAAACGTCGATCACGGCCCATAAGGAGGGCTTATGCCTGAACTCAACTCACGGCAGGTCACCCAGCTCCCTCCGCTTCAGGCGATCCGGGTATTCGAGGCGGTGGCGCGGCATCTTTCCTTCACCAAGGCAGCCGGCGAGCTTGGCATGACGCAGGCGGCGGCGAGCTATCAGATCAAGCTTTTGGAGGAGCGCGTTGGGGCGCCTTTGTTCCTGCGCCGGCCAAGGCAGATCGTACTGACCGAGGCGGGGCAACGTATGGCGCCTGCGGTCAGCGAGGCGTTCGCCCTATTGGGTGGAGCCTACGCCGCCGCGCGCACTGGCGCCGACGGAGTACTTTGTGTCTCGACGCTGCTGACCTTTGCTTCGAACTGGCTGGCACAGCACCTCGGCTCGTTCCAGGTCGCGCATCCATCGCTGGCGGTGCGCCTCGATACATCGAACCGCCTCGTCGATTTCGCCCGCGAGGATATCGACATCGCCATCCGTTCGGGCGGCGGAAACTGGCCGGGCGTGGAGGCGCACAAGCTTTTCAATGCGGACTTCACGCCGATGCTGAGCCCGAAACTCGCGGCGACCATCGGCGGAGTGAAGGAGCCGGCCGATCTGTTGCGCCTGCCGATCCTCGACCCCGGCGACATCTGGTGGCGGGACTGGTTTATCGCCGCCGGCCTGCCGGTCGAGGAACTGGCCAAGCGCCCCGGCTCCAGCATGGGTGCTCAGGCCTACGAGGCCAACGCCGCGATCGCCGGGCAGGGTGTGGCGATCGTAACGGCCGCTTTCTTCAAGGCCGAGCTTGCCGATGGCCGCCTGATCCAGCCTTTCGATCTGGTCGGCGACGACGGCCACGCCTATTGGCTGGTCTATCCCCAGGCGCGGCGCAACGTGCCGAAGATCCGCGCTTTTCGCGAATGGATACTGGCCGAGATTGCCAGCCAATAATCGATAATCCATCCGGTCAAGCGGGCACCGAAATTCGGCATTTCGGGGCGCTAATCCTCCGGAGCAAGATGCCGCACGAAGTTGCGTGCTGCGCTGCAGCAACGAATCCGGCTTGACATAAATCATGCGAAGTGAGTAATTGCTCACAGCCAAGGCAAATGCTCAGCTTGGTCTATGGGAGGAATTTGATGAAACTTCGCACGCTCACCCTGGGTCTGTTGTCGGCCAGCGCCCTCGCGTTCGCCGCGCATGCCGAATCCATCACCATCGCCACCGTCAACAATGGCGATATGGTCCGCATGCAGAAGCTGACCGACGACTTCACCGCCAAGAACCCCGATATCCAGCTCCAGTGGGTCACGCTCGAGGAGAACGTGCTGCGCGAGCGCGTCACCACCGACATCGCCACCAAGGGCGGCCAGTACGACGTGATGACCATCGGCACCTATGAGGTTCCTATCTGGGCCAAGCAGAACTGGCTGCTGCCGCTCGACAAGCTCGGCGACGACTATGACGTCAAGGACATCATTCCGGCCATCGCCAACGGCCTGTCGGTCGACGGCAAGCTTTATGCGGCACCGTTCTACGGCGAAAGCTCGTTCGTCATGTACCGCAAGGACCTGATGGAGAAGGCCGGGCTGACCATGCCCGACGCGCCGACCTGGGACTTCATCAAGCAGGCCGCCGAGAAGATGACGGATCGCGCCAACGGCGTGAACGGCGTCTGCCTGCGCGGCAAGGCCGGCTGGGGCGAGAACATGGCTTTCCTGACCGCCATGTCGAACTCCTTCGGCGCACGCTGGTTCGATGAGAACTGGAAGCCGCAATTCGACCAGCCCGAGTGGAAGAACACGCTGCAGTTCTACGTTGACCTGATGAAGGCCAATGGCCCGGAGGGCGCATCTTCGAACGGCTTCAACGAAAACCTGGCGCTGTTCCAGCAGGGCAAGTGCGGCATGTGGATAGACGCCACCGTCGCCGCCTCCTTCGTCTCAGACCCGAAGAACTCAACAGTCGCCGATAAGGTTGGCTATGCGCTGGCGCCCGACAATGGTTTGGGCAAGCGCGGCAACTGGCTGTGGGCCTGGTCGCTGGCCATTCCCGCCGGCACGCAGAAGGCTGACGCCGCTCAGAAGTTCGTATCCTGGGCAACCAGCAAGGACTATCTCGAGCTCGTCGCCTCGAAGGAAGGCTGGGCCAATGTTCCGCCCGGAACGCGCTCCTCGCTCTACGCCAACCCGGAATACCAGAAGGCGGCGCCCTTCGCCAAGATGACGCTGGACTCGATCAACGCCGCCGATCCGACGCATCCGACCGTCAAGCCGGTGCCCTATGTCGGTGTCCAGTTCGTCGCCATCCCTGAGTTCCAGGGCCTTGGCACCACTGTCGGCCAGCTGTTCTCGGCGGCACTCGCCGGCCAGACGAGCGTCGACGACGCTCTGAAGCAGGCCCAGGACGCTGCCACCGCGACGATGACCGAGGGCGGTTATATCCAGTAGGCTCCTCCCGGTGCCGAACGCCGGTTGCCCATCATGGCCGGCAGCAGGGGCCGCCCGAATCCCAGTTCGGGCGGCCACCTTCAAACTCTGAAAATTTGGCAAACTCTGAAAATTTGGCTGACCTTTGAAGGGTGACCGTGATGGCTACTCAGCAGACCCGTTCGCTTGCCCGCTTCATGATGGCGCCATCCGTGGTGCTGCTGTTCGTCTGGATGATCGTTCCGCTGGCATTCACCCTGTGGTTCTCGTTCCAGCAGTACAACCCGCTCAACCCGATCCGCGACGGCTTCGTCGGCTTCTCGAACTACGCCCTTTTCTATTCCAATCCGGCATTCCTGCAGTCGATCCTCAACACGCTTGTCCTCGTTGGCAGCGTGCTTTTGATCACGGTGATCGGCGGCATCCTGCTGGCGCTGCTGATCGATCAGCCCATGTGGGGACAGGGCATCGTCCGCATCCTCGTGATCTCGCCGTTCTTCGTCATGCCGCCAGTGGCCGCACTGGTCTGGAAGAACATGATCATGCATCCGCAATACGGCGTCTTCGCCGACATTGCGCGCTTCTTCGGCGGGCAGCCGATCGACTGGTTTGGCCAATATCCCATGCTGGCGATCATCATCATCGTCGCCTGGCAGTGGCTGCCGTTTGCGACACTGATCCTCTTGACGTCCCTGCAGTCGCTCGATGGCGAGCAGAAGGAAGCCGCCGAGATGGACGGGGCCGGCTTCATCAGCCGCTTCATCTATCTGACGCTGCCGCATATGTCGCGCGCCATCACCGTCGTCATCCTGATCCAGACGATCTTCCTTCTGTCGGTCTATGCCGAGATCCTCGTCACCACCAATGGCGGCCCGGGTTACGCCTCCACCAACCTGCCCTTCCTCGTCTATCAGAAGGCGTTGCTGGAGTTCAAAATCGGCCAGGCCTCCGCCGGCGGTATCATTGCCGTCATTTTAGCCAATATCGTCGCCTTCTTCGCCATGCGCGCGGTCGGCAAGAACCTGGACAAATAAGGGAGGAAACGATGGCACGTGCAGTCAGCACCCAGCACAAGACGATCGCGACCGCGGCCGCCTGGATCGTCGCCCTGCTGATCTTCTTCCCGATCCTCTATACGATCATCACCTCGTTCAAGTCGGAGCAGGAGGCCATCCAGGGCTTCAACCTGTTTCCGTCGGGAACCACGGAGAGCTATACCGCGGTCGAGGCGCAGAACGGCTATTTCAAGTTCTTCCTCAACTCGGTGTTCCTGTCGGTCGGCTCGACCATCCTGGCCTTGCTCGTCGCCATACCGGCGGCATGGTCGATGGCGTTCTCGCCGGGCAAGTGGACCAAGGACATCCTGATGTGGATGCTTTCCACCAAGATGATGCCGGCGGTTGCCGTGCTGTTCCCGATCTACCTGATCTTCCGCGATACCGGATTGCTCGACAGCCGCATCGGCCTGATGATCATGCTGATGCTGATCAACCTGCCGATCGTGGTGTGGATGCTCTACACCTACTTCCGCGAAATCCCGGGCGAGATCCTGGAAGCGGCGCGCATGGACGGCGCATCGCTCTGGAACGAGATCGTCTATGTGCTGACGCCGATGGCGGTGCCGGGCATCGCTTCTACGATGCTGCTCAACATCATCCTGGCATGGAACGAGGCGTTCTGGACCATCCGGCTGACCACCACCGAGGCCGCCCCGCTCACCGCCTTCATCAGTTCCTTCTCAAGCCCGCAAGGGTTGTTTTGGGCCAAGCTGTCGGCGGCCTCGACGCTGGCGATCGCGCCGATCCTGATCATGGGCTGGTTCAGCCAGAAGCAGCTGGTGCGCGGCCTGACGTTTGGCGCGGTGAAGTAACACCGCCGCAAGCGATGAACGACGGACAATAACCCCTCGGGGAGGAAACCATGGGAAACATCACGCTCAAGCACGTCTCCAAGTCGTTCGGGTCGACGATCATCATTCCGGGCATCGATCTGGTCATCGAGAACGGCGAGTTCGTCGTCTTCGTCGGCCCGTCAGGCTGCGGCAAGTCCACGCTGCTGCGACTGATCGCCGGGTTGGAAGACACCACCGCCGGCACCATCAACATCGATGGCCGCGACGTCACCGGCGAGGCGCCGGCCAAGCGCAAGCTGGCCATGGTGTTCCAGTCCTATGCGCTCTACCCGCACATGACGGTGGCCAAGAACATCGCCTTCCCGCTGAAGATGGCGGGAGAGGACCAGGCGACCATCGATCGGAAGGTGAAGGATGCGGCGCGCATCCTGAACCTCACCAACTATCTCGATCGCCGCCCCGGCCAGCTCTCCGGCGGTCAGCGCCAGCGCGTCGCCATCGGCCGCGCCATCGTGCGCCAGCCATCGGCTTTCCTGTTCGACGAACCTTTGTCCAACCTCGACGCAGCACTACGCGGCACCATGCGGCTGGAGATCAGCGAGCTGCATCATCAGCTCAAGACGACGATGATCTACGTCACCCACGACCAGGTCGAGGCGATGACCATGGCCGACAAGATCGTCGTGCTCAATGCCGGCAACATCGAACAGGTCGGCTCGCCGATGGAGCTCTACAAGACGCCGAAGAACCTGTTCGTCGCCGGCTTCATCGGTTCGCCGAAGATGAACCTGATCGAAGGTGGGCCGGCGGCCAAACATGGCGCCAAGACCGTCGGCATCCGTCCCGAGCATATGAACATCTCGACGACTTCAGGCGAATGGAAAGCCACGGTCGGTGTTGCCGAGCATCTCGGCTCCGACACGTTTCTGCACGTTCAAGCCGACGGTGTCGGGCCGCTGACAGTGCGCGCCGACGGCGAACTGGCCGCCCATCACGGCGACACGATCTATCTGACGCCCGACAAGACCAAGCTGCATCGCTTCGGCGCCGACGGAAAGGCGATGATGCAATGAGGCTCGAGGGTAAATCGGCGCTGATCACCGGATCGGCGCGCGGCATCGGCAGGGCGTTTGCCGAAGCCTATGTCCGCGAGGGCGCCACGGTGGCGATCGGCGACATCAATCTCGAAGCTGCGGAAAAGACCGCTTCGGAGATCGGCGCAAAAGCCTATGCGGTCGAGCTCGACGTCACCGACCTCGCTTCGATCGAGGCGGCGGTGAAAGCGGTCGAGACAAGGACCGGCGGACTGGACATTCTGATCAACAACGCCGCTTTGTTCGACCTGGCCCCAATCGTCGAGATCACCAAGGCGAGTTACGACCGGCTGTTTTCCGTCAATGTCGCCGGCACGCTGTTCATGCTGCAGGCCGCCGCCCGCTCGATGATCGCCCGCGGCAAAGGCGGCAAGATTATCAACATGGCAAGCCAGGCCGGGCGCCGCGGCGAGGCGCTGGTTGCCGTCTATTGCGCCACCAAGGCCGCCGTCATCTCGCTCACCCAGTCGGCGGGACTCGACCTGATCAAGCACCGCATCAACGTCAACGCCATCGCGCCCGGCGTCGTCGACGGCGAGCACTGGGACCATGTCGATGCCCTGTTTGCCAAGTACGAGAACCGGCCGAAGGGCGAGAAGAAGAGACTGGTCGGCGAAGCCGTGCCTTACGGCCGCATGGGCACGGCGCAAGACCTCACCGGCATGGCGGTGTTCCTGGCCAGCGACGACGCCGAATACATCGTCGCCCAGACCTACAATGTCGATGGCGGCCAGTGGATGAGTTGAACTTTCCTTCTCCCCTTGTGGGAGAAGGTGCCGAGTGAAACGAGGCGGATGAGGGGTGTTCCAGCGGAGCACTTCGTCCAACACCCCTCAACCGTCTCGGCGCTGCGCGCCGATCCACCTTCTCCCACAAGGGGAGAAGGTCAGGCAGGCGCAGGCGCCGCAATGAGAAGGCGTTTGTTGAAATGACAGTAAGACTCTCGTCCGCGACATTGTCCCGACTTCCGCCTGAGGTCGCCGGCCCGAAATATGATCGCGCCGCGCTCAAGGCCGGCATCGTGCATTTCGGCGTCGGCAATTTCCATCGCTCGCACCAGGCCGTCTATCTCGACGACCTGTTCAATGCCGGCGTCGGCCATGACTGGGCAATTGTCGGCGCCGGTGTCTTCGACGGCGAAAAGGTCGGCCGCGGCAAGTTGCAGGAACAGGACTGGCTGACCACCGTGGTCGAGCAGGATTCTGGCCACATGAGCGCCCGCGTCACCGGCGTCATGATCGACTTCCTGGTGCCGGGTGACGCGCCCGCGATCATCGAACGGCTTGCGGATCCGGCGATAAGGATCGTTTCGCTGACCATCACCGAGGGCGGCTACTTCATCGACCCGGCATCGGGCGTGTTCAATCCGACCGATCCCGACATGGTCGCCGATGCGCAGCCGGGAGCAACGCCGAAGACTGTTTTCGGCATCATTCTTGCCGGGCTGATGCGCCGCCGCGACGACGGCATCGTGCCCTTCACGATCATGTCCTGCGACAACATTCCCCACAACGGCCATGTCACCGCCGATGGCGTCATCGGTCTCGCGCGGCTGATCGACGAGGATCTGGCGAACTGGGTGAGCGAGAACGTCGCCTTTCCCAACGGCATGGTCGACCGCATCACGCCGGCCACCACCGACCGCGAGCGTGGCGCTCTCTCGAGCGAATTCGGTCTCGACGACAACTGGCCGGTGTTCTGCGAGCCGTTCAGGCAATGGGTGCTGGAGGATCGTTTCACCGACGGCCGCCCGCCGCTGGAAAAGGTCGGGGTGCAGTTCGTCAAAGATGTTGCGCCCTACGAGCTGATGAAGATCCGCATCCTCAATGGTGGTCATGCGACCATCGCCTATCCGGCCGGGCTGATGGACATCCATTTCGTCCACGAGGCGATGCAGGAGCCGCTGGTGCGCGGCTTTCTCGACAGACTGGAGCACGACGAGATCATCCCGACCGTGCCGCCGGTGCCGGACATCGTGCTGGAAGATTACTATCAACTCATCGAGCACCGCTTCTCCAATCCGAAGATCGGCGACACCATCCGCAGGCTCTGCCTTGACGGCTCCAACCGGCAGCCGAAATTCATCATCCCGATCATCGCCGACCGGCTGAAGGCCGGCAAGGGCGTCGCCGGCCTGGCGCTGGAATCGGCGCTCTGGTGCCGCTACTGCTTCGGCACGACGGACAGCGGCGCCGCCATCGAACCCAACGATCCGAGCTGGGACCGGCTGCAGACGACAGCCAGGGCGGCAAAGGATGCGCCTGCCGCCTGGCTGGCCATGGAAGACATCTATGGCGATGTCGGCCGCTCGGCGCCGTTTGTCGAAGCCTTCGCCAATGCGCTCCAGGCGCTCTGGGCCGACGGTGCGCGTGCGACACTGACGCGCTATCTCGCCGGCAATCTCTAAGATCGGCTCAAGGCATGAGGCCCCGCCGATGAAGGCCTTGCAATGACGCCTGACCTAGTCATTTTCGACTGCGACGGCGTGCTGGTTGATAGCGAGGGGCTGTCGGTTTCGGCGCTGCTTAGCATGATCACGCTCGCCGGCGGCAGTGTCAGCGAGGACGCCGCCTACGAGCATTTCCTCGGCAAGAGCATGAAAAGCGTCCGCGAAATCCTCGGCCGCGACTTCGGACTTGATATCACCGACCAACACCTGAGCGAGATGCGCGTCGAGCTGATGCGCAAATTTCGCGACCAGCTGAAACCGATCCCCGGCATCGGGCAGGTTTTGCCGAGGCTTGGCATGCCATGCTGCGTCGCCTCCTCCGGCACGCTGGAGCGCATCCGCCATGCGCTCGATGTCACCGGACTGCTCGGGTTGCTCGAGCCGCATCTGTTCAGCGCCGCCATGGTGGCACGGGGCAAGCCGGCGCCGGACCTGTTTCTCCACGCAGCCGCCAACATGGGGGCGATCCCGCAAAATTGTCTCGTCGTCGAGGACAGCCCGGCCGGCGTCGCGGCGGCACGGGCGGCGGGCATGCGCGTCCTTGCCTTCACCGGCGGTTCGCATGCTGGCAGCCCGGCACTGAAAGCGCGGCTTGCGTCGAGTGAACCGGACTTTATATTCGCTGACATGCTGCAACTGCCCGATCTGATTGCAGGCCTGGGAGCGAGAGTAAGAACACCTTGACGAACAGTTTCGTTTGCGCGGTCGATGTCGGCACCGGGAGCGCCCGTGCGGGCATTCTCGACACCAGAGGCACCTTGCTCGGCCGCGCCGAGCACCCGATCGTCATGAACCGGCCGAAGGCCGACCACGCCGAACACGATTCGCAGGATATCTGGTCGGCGGTCTGCATTGCCGTGCGCGCCGCCCGCGAAAAGGCCGGCGTGGCAACGGAGGGTATCGTCGGCATCTCCTTCGACGCCACCTGCTCGCTGGTGGTGCGCGGCAAGGATGGTAGCCAGCTCAGCGTCTCGGTATCAGGCGAAAAGCGCTGGGACACTATCGTCTGGCTCGATCACCGCGCCATTGCTGAGGCCGATGAATGCACCGAAAGCGGCCACGCCGTGCTCGACTATATCGGCGGCGTCATGTCGCCGGAAATGGAGACGCCGAAGCTGATGTGGCTGAAGCGCAACCTGCCCGGAACATGGAACGAAGCCGGCTATCTATTCGACCTCACCGACTTCCTGACATGGAAGGCGACCGGGTCGCTCGCCCGTTCGCAATGTACGCTGACCGCCAAATGGACCTATCTGGCGCATGAAGAGACCGGCTGGCGGCGCGATTTCTTCCAAGCCGTCGGGCTCGGCGATCTTTTCGAGCATGGCAATCTGCCGGAGAAGGCCAGCCCAGTCGGCGCCGATATCGGCCGGCTGAGCGCGGAAGCTGCGGCTGAGCTTGGCCTGACCGAACAATGCCGGGTCGGTGCCGGCGTCATCGACGCCTATGCCGGCGCGCTCGGCGTGCTCGGCGGCTTCGCCGGCGATGAAACCAATATCGGCCGGCATCTGGCGCTGATCGCCGGCACCTCGAGCTGCGTCATGGCGATGTCGCCCGACCCGCAACCCTTTGCCGGCGTCTGGGGCCCGTACTATGGCGCGGCCCTTCCCCGGCTGTGGCTGTCGGAAGGCGGCCAGTCGGCCACCGGCGCGCTGCTCGATCACATCATCCGCTGGCACGGCGCCGGCCGTGAGCCGGACGCCGCCATGCACGCCAGGATCGCCGGGCGCGTCGCTGAACTGCGCGCCCTGGAGGGCGAGAATCTTGCTGGAAGGCTGCATGTACTGCCGGATTTCCACGGCAATCGCTCGCCGCTCGCCGACCCGCATGCCGTCGGCGTCATCAGCGGCCTGACGCTGGAGTCCTCCTTCGACAGCCTGTGCAAGCTCTATTGGCGCACCGCTGTAAGCATCGCGCTTGGGGTGCGCCATGTGCTGGAAGCACTGAACGAGAACGGCTATCTGATCGACACGCTGCATGTCACCGGTGGTCACACCAAAAATCCGCTGCTGATGGAGCTTTATGCCGACGCCACCGGCTGCACGGTGGTCGAGCCGCTGGCCGATGAGGCGGTGCTGCTCGGCACCGGCATGATCGCCGCGACCGCCGCCCGGCTTTTTCCCGGTTTGAACGCCGCCTGCGTCGCCATGCAGCAGGGCGGCAAGACGCGAGAGCCCAATCTGGCGGCCGCCGGCCGGTTCGACCGCGACTATCGCGTGTTTTTGGAGATGCACCGGCAGAGGCAGGCGCTGGACGCGATCAGATAGGCTCGAATGGCCTGTAATGCTATCTCTGGTTCCATCGCCGGATAATTGGTTCGCTAAGGTCGTGGTCATAGCCGAGTACGCTTGTGCTGGCGGTATCCAGCACGAACAGGGCGCCATCTTGCGGCGGCAGGCCGAGCCAGCGCGCAGCCAGCACCCGCAGGAAATGCGAGCTTGAAAACACCAGGACATTGCCGTTGACGTCACGCAGCTCGTCGACGATCCGATCCGCCCTTGCGCCGACGTCCTCTGCAGCCTCGCCGTCAGGGCAGCCGTCGCGAAAGAGACGCCAGCCGGGGCGTTCGATGCGGATCTGCTTTGTGGTCAGCCCCTCGTAAGCGCCGTAGTCCCATTCCGCCAGATCGGCCTTCTTCACGCCGGCCGAACCGAAGCCGGCCAGCGTACAAGTCTTGAAGGCGCGCTGCGACGGGCTCGACCAGACGGCCTGGAACGAAAGGCCGTGCAACCGCTCAGCGACCCGCCCGGCGGCCTCCTCGCCGGCTGGCGTCAGCGGTATGTCGGTCCGCCCGGTGTGCTTTCCAGCGGCGCTCCATTCCGTCTCGCCATGCCGAACCAGGTAGATTTCGGGAAACGCGCTCATCCTCATGCCTTTCGATGGAACCTGCTATCACGCCCGCTCTTCAGGTCGAGCAACGACGCAATCATAGCGGCTTCTGTGCTCTCTCCAAACAGGCGGGCCAAACAAGCGGAATGAGACCGTACGCCTTGCTGGCTCAACGCTTCCGTTGAGCCAGCCCCTTGCCATAGCTGCCCATTTCGTAGACAAGCCGGGCGGTTAATGCGGAATCCGGGCCGATCACGGCCATTTTCCGCGCTGAGACGTGGCTTCCGGCCTTTTAGCCGACGCGCCGCAATCGGATAGGCGACAAAATGTCTGCGATCGAAGCCGGCGCTCGCGCGCCGGAAAACCTTTGGCGTCAGGAAATCAGGGCGACGCTGGCGCTCGCCTGGCCGATGGTGCTCACCAATCTCGGCCAGACCGCGATGACCGCCACCGACGTCATGATGATGGGGCGGCTGGGTCCGGACACGCTGGCCAGCGGCGCGCTCGGCGCCAACCTCTATTTCATGCCGCTGATCTTCGGGCTTGGCCTGATGCTGGCGACCTCCCCGATGATCGCCACGGAACTCGGCCGCCGTCGTCACTCGGTGCGCGACCTGCGCCGCACCGTGCGGCAGGGCCTGTGGCTGGCGATCCTCATCTCAATCCCGATCTGGATATTTCTCTGGTACGGCGAGGCCGTGTTGCTGGCCATGGGTCAGGAACCGGCGCTGGCACATCAGGCCGGCATCTACCTGCGCTGGCTCGAATGGGCGGTGCTGCCCTTCTACGGCTATATCGTCCTGCGCTCGTTCATCTCCGCGCTGGAGCGGCCGGGTTGGGCGCTGGTCATCGTCTTCGTTGCCGTCGCCTGCAATGTCTTCTTCAACTGGGTGTTCATGTTCGGCAATCTCGGCGCCCCTTCGATGGGCATCGCCGGCTCCGGCCTCGCCACGACGCTGTCCAGCACGCTGATGTTCGCCGGAATGGCGGCGGTGGTGATGCTTGAGCCGAAGTTTCGCCGCTATCAACTGTTCGGGCGCTTCTGGCGGGCCGACTGGCCGCGCTTCAAGGGCTTGCTGCGGCTCGGCTTGCCGATCGCCGGCCTCCTCGCCTTCGAGGTGACGATCTTCAACGCCGCAGCCCTTCTCATGGGCCTGATCGACGCGGCCTCGCTCGCGGCGCATGCCATCGCCATCCAGATCGCCTCGGTCAGCTTCATGGTGCCGCTCGGCCTCAACCAGGCGGCGACGGTGCGCGTCGGGCTCGCCCATGGCGCCGGCAACCCGGAAGGGGTTTCCCGCGCCGGCTGGACCGCCTTTGTCATCGGCGTGTCGTTCATGGCGCTGATGGGGCTGGTGATGATCCTGTGGCCGCAGCTGCTGATCAGCGCCTTCATCGATCTCGGCGACCCGGCCAATGCCAGGGTGATCGGGCTTGCCGTGTCGTTCCTGGCCTTTGCTGCGCTGTTCCAGATTTTCGACGGCGCCCAGGCGGTGGCCGCCGGCATGCTGCGCGGCCTGCACGATACCAAGGTGCCGATGATCTATGCGGCGATCGGCTATTGGGGTATCGGCCTGCCGCTCGGCGTGCTGCTCGCCTTCTATTCCGGCCTCGACGGTGTCGGCATCTGGATCGGCCTGTCGTTGGGGCTGGCGGTGGTGGCGGCGCTGCTTCTGGCGCGCTGGCTGCGGCGGGATAGGATCGCGCCGCCGCTCTCCTTTGGGCATTGATGAAACGGCATCGTCGCGAAGGAGGGGCGGGTCGTGATGTCTATGGATATTTTGTCTGATTGGCGCTCGCGGCCTGAAGGCTTGGATCGCTTTGCAACTCCTTTGGCAGTGGAAGACTTGAGCACCGCAAGTGCACCGCGCGGGCGAACAATTTTCGTTGCTTCTGCTGGTGCTCCTTGATGGCTGCTGCGAGCCCTAATCCGTACGGGCCAAGAAAGACGCCGGTTCCCCAGCCCGGCTGCTTTTTTTCGCGAGCGTCGTAGTCCGAAGCCTCCATGCGGGCTTGCTGGCATTCCGGCGACGCCCATTTCCGGTCTTGCTTCGAAAGCGACGCTCCATATTCGACCGGAGAGGTCGCGCATCCAGCCACTGTCGCGGCTAACGCGACGAACATTGCAATTCTCACCCCAAGCCCTTCCTGAAAGCATTGTGGAGAGTACACAGAACTCTTCTTCCAACAAGGAGATAGCTCCGAAGAGGCAGCTTCCTAGGTTCTAGTCGCCTGTCGTTCAAGCGAACGAGCGTATTGCGTCAGCGGGAAGCACATGACGAAGAAGATCAGCGCCACCAGCCCATAGACGGTGAAGGGTTCAAAGGTCGCATTGTTGATCGCGTTCGATGTCCTGACCAGTTCCTCAAAACCGATGATCGAGGTCAGCGCGGTCGATTTGATCAGCTGCACCAGGAAACCGACGGTCGGCGCGCGGGTGATCGAAAACGCCTGCGGCAGGATGATCAGCCTCAGTTCCTGCAGATAGTGGAGGCCGAGACTAGCGCCGGCGTCCCACTGGCCGCGCGGCAGCGCATCGACGCCGCCGCGCCAGATCTCGGCGAGATAGGCGCTGGCGAAGAAGGTGAGGCCAAGCGCTGCGGCGGTCCACGGTTCGATGCGCAAGCCCAGCATCGGCAGGCCGAAGAACATCAGGAAGAGCTGCATGAGCAGCGGCGTTCCCTGGAAAAGCGCGATGTAGCCCGACGCAAGCCGCCGCGCCCATTTATTCTTGGCGATCCGGAAGAACAGCACGAGCATCCCGACCACGCCGCCGCCAACGAAAGCCGCCAGCGACAAAAGCACCGTCCAGCGCGCGGCGAGCAGAAGGTTGCGGACAATATCCCAGAAGGTGAATTCGATCATGACACGCCGGCTCCCAGAGCGCGGCGGCCGCCGCTGACCAGCAGCCGGCGCAGCCCCATGGACAGGACGAGATAGACAATCGTCACCACGAAATAGGTCTCGAAAGCGCGGAAGGTGCGCGCCTGCAGCATGTCGGCCTCGTAGGTCAGTTCGCGCACCGCGATCTGCGACACCACGGCCGACTCCAGCATCATGATGATGATCTGGCTGGTCAGCGCCGGATAGATCACCTTGAGCGCCTGCGGCAGCACGATCTTGACGAACACCTGGCGCGGCCTGAGGCCGAGGGCCAGTGCTGCTTCCGTCTGTCCGCGCGGCACCGCGTCGAGCCCGGCGCCGACGATCTCGATCGTGTAGGCCGCCATGTTGAGCGTCATTGCCAGCATGGCGGCCAGCAGCGGATCGAGCCTCACGCCGATGCTGGGCAGCCCGAAAAAGATGAAGAACAGCTGCACCAGGAACGGCGTGTTCCTGATAATTTCGACATAGATGCCGATTGCCCGCTTGAGCGGCAAGGGGCCGTTTCGCCGGCCCGCCGCGCCGAGGATGCTGAGGAGCGTCCCCGCGAGCGTGGTCACGGCGATCAAGAGGACCGTCGTGGCCGCCCCGCGCGCGATCGCGCCTGTCGCATCGGCAAGCCAGCCGAAGTCGAGGCTGTAGCCCATGATAGGTCCTTAACCCGGAGATCAATCCTTGAGGTTGTCGGGATTGAGCGGCGTCTTGAGCCAGGCCTTCGAGCTTTCGTCCAGCTTGCCGTCGGCCAGCATCTTGGCGACCGCGTCGTTCACCGCCTGCTTCAGGCGATCCTCGTTCTTGTTGAGGCCGATATGCGAGGGTGAGGTGAGGAGCTGGAACTTCTGCTCCGGCTTCAGTGCCTCCTGGCGGGCGAGCACCTGGGCGCCGACGTCGTTTCCGACGACCATCAGCTGGGTCTGACCCGAAATGAAGGCCTGGATGACGGAATTGTAGTTGTCGAAACGGCGGATGTCGGCCGAGGCGGGTGCTGCCTCGGTCAGCGACGTATCTTCCAGCGTGCCGCGGTTGACCGCGATCGACTTGTCGGCGAGATCGTCCTTGCCTTCGACCTTGAGCGCGGCCGGGCCGATCACGGCGATATAGTAGGGCGCGTAGGCGGCGGCGAAATCGATCACCTGCTCACGCTCCTTGGAGTAGCCGACGCTCATCAGGATATCGACGCGCTTGTCGGTAAGATATGGGATGCGGTTCTGGCCGGTCACACTGACCAGGTTGAGCTTGACCTTGAGCTGGTCGGCGATGAACTGCGCCACGTCGATGTCATAGCCCTTGATGCTCATATCGGCACTGGCCGAGGAGAAGGGCGGAAAGTCGGAGAAAATGCCGACATTGATGGCGCCGGCCTTGGTGATGTCATCGACCGCGTCGGCGTTGGCGGCCTGGGTGGCGAGACCAAAACCGGCGAGCAGCAGCGCGGCGGCGATGGATGATTTGAGCTTCATGTGAAATGTCATTGTCGTTCCCCTGCTGGAAGCTTGTTTGTTTGAATGCGGCCGCCGGCTCCAGCGCGGCGGTCGCCTTGGATTTGCTGTCGGACTCCTCAGGCTCCCTTGCCTGTTATCGCCGGGCTGAACACCATCAGGCTGAGAATCTCGAACAGCACCTGCGCGCCGGCATGGGCGGTGTTTGTGGTCGCGTCATATTGCGGCGCCACCTCTACGACGTCGCCGCCGATGATGTTGAGCCCCTTCAGGCCGCGCAGCAGTTCAAGCACTTCCCGCGTCGTCAGCCCGCCGACTTCCGGCGTGCCGGTGCCGGGCGCGAAGGCCGGGTCGATGCTGTCGATGTCGAAGGACACATAGGTCGGGCCATCGCCGACGATCTGGCGCGCCTTCTCGATGATGGCGGGCATGCCGAGGCCGCTCACCTCTTCGGCATGCACCACGGTCATGCCGGATTCGTAAGTGAACTCCCACAGATACTCGGCCGAGCCGCGGATGCCGATCTGGATGGTGCGCGACGGGTCGAGCACGCCGTCCAGCACCGCGTTGCGGAACGGCCCGCCATGGTGGAACTTGGTCATGTCGAACAGGCCGCTGGTATCGCAATGGGCGTCGATATGGATCATGCCGACTGGCGCCTTTTTGCCGACGGCCTTCAGGATCGGGTGGCTGATCGAATGATCGCCGCCGACCGATAGCGGGATGACGCCGGCGTCGACGATCTGGTTGGTGCGGCGCTCGATGTCGTCATGGCTGGTTTCCAGCCGGTAGCGGCTCTGGAACGGCACGTCGCCGATGTCGGCCACCTTCAGCTCATGCGTAGGGGCGCATTCCAGCACATGATTGTAGGGGCCGATGCGCTCGATGGCACGCAGCGCCCTTGGCCCGAAGCGGGCACCGGGCCGGTTAGTGACGCCAAGATCCATCGGCACGCCGATCATCGCCACCTGCAAATCGCCGAAGTCCGGATGGTCGGCGGCAATTTGCCGGTAGGGCGCGGCGAGGAAGGTCGGGATGCCGGAATAGGGCGCCAGCCGCGTGCCGCTCTTGGAAAAGATCTTGTCGGCGACACGCCGGAATTTCGGGTCGAACATTTCGCCGCCATGGCTTTCGCCATATTTGCGACGCAACGCTTCGAGCTTGCCGCGATCATAACCCATGTCGGTCCTCCATGGCTGGCGCAGTGCGGCCATCAATGACGGTCGCCATCCCGCCGGCTGCCTCCGGATTTCAGGTCTTGATGCTGTTCGACCCAAAGTGTCTTGCAGCTGCATTGAAAAATCAATTGATATTGTTAGGGTCTTTGCTGTGAGAAAATCTCACATTAATGTTGAGCACGATCTTATCCGAAAACCGGGTTCCACTTCTGGGAATCGTGACCCTTCGAGGCTCCCATGGCCAAGCGTCTGCCTCCGCTGAGTCCATTGCGCGCCTTCGAGGCGACGGCGCGCCACGCCTCGCTGACCAAGGCGGCGGCTGAGCTCAACGTCACCCACGGCGCCATCAGCCATCAGATCAAGGCGCTTGAACAGTCGCTTGGCGTCAAGCTGTTCGGACGCGCCGGCCAGCGGGTGAAGCTCACGCCGCACGGTGCCGAATTGCTGCCGGCGGTGTCGACCGCCTTCGACGGCATCGCTGCCGCCACGCAGCGCATGACCAGGCCGGCCAGCACCGGCGCACTATCAGTGTCCTGCGTGCCGGCGTTGCTGCTGCTGTGGATGATCCCGCGGCTCGGCAGCTTCACCTCGCAATACCCCGACATCAGGCTGACGCTGATCCCGTCCAACGACGCCAAGGACATCCGGGCACCGCACATCGACGTCTGCGTGCACTATGGCGACGGCAGCTGGACCGATTGCTGGATGCGCAAATGGTCGGGCCTCGAACTGTTCCCGGTGGTCAGTCCGACGCTGATCAACAACCGTCCGATCCGCACCGTGCGCGATCTCGCCGATCATGTCTTCCTGCATGGCGACGACGGCCGTGAATGGCACACCTGGCTGGCCGCCGCCGATGCGTTGGATCTGGAGCGCGGCCGCCGCCATCATCTCGGCGACGCGCGCATGGCGAGCGAGGCTGCGGTTCATGGTCATGGCGTCGCGCTTGGCGATACAGTGACGGCAAGCGGGCTGCTCGCCAGGGGGCTGCTTGTCGCGCCGTTCAGCCTGTCGGTGCCGGCGGTCGACGATTTCTACGTCGTCTGTCGCAACGAGATGAGGTCGGCGCCGATCGTGCAGCTGTTCATCGACTGGCTGTTTGCCGAAAAGGAGCAGGCTGACGGCCGCGCCGATGCGCCGGTGGCGGGCCGCATCGGCATCCGCAGGAAGCGCCCGGCGCTGCGAGTGGTTGGCACCAAAACCGCGTCCTGAGGCTGCAATTGCCGAAGCCGCGTGCTTGCCGCAAGGGTTTCTTTTTGTCGGGCCAGCCCGCAAAGCGGGAAGCGCTTTCAAAAATTCAATGCTAAGAGGCATTCCGCAGGGAGCGAGCAGTGAAGGCGGCATCGAGACATGACTAAGACCGATATAGCGCGGCGCGTCTACAACCACACCTGGAAGCTCGACCCGATCGTCCGCAGCCTGCTCGACACCGATTTCTACAAACTGCTGATGCTGCAGATGATCTGGGGCATGTATCCCAAGGTCGATGCCACCTTCTCATTGATCAATCGCACGACCTCGGTCCGCCTTGCCGACGAGATCGACGAGGCGGAACTGCGTGATCAGCTCGACCATGCCCGCACCTTGCGCTTTTCCAAGAAGGAGATGATCTGGCTCGGCGGCAACACTTTCTATGGCCGCAAGCAGATTTTCGAACCGGAATTCCTCGCCTGGCTCGAAAATTTCCAGTTGCCGGAATACGAGCTTTCCAAGCGCGATGGCCAGTACGAATTAAGCTTCAGCGGCCCGTGGATGTACACGACCCTTTGGGAGATCCCGGCGCTGGCAATTATCAATGAACTTCGATCTCGCGCGGCCATGCGGGCGTTCGGCCCCTTCGCGCTCGACGTGCTCTATGCCCGCGCCAAGGCCAAGATGTGGGCCAAGACCGAGCGGCTGAAAGCGCTGCCCGATATCCGCATTTCCGACTTCGGCACCCGCCGCCGTCATTCCTTCCTGTGGCAGCGCTGGTGCGTCGAAGCGCTCAAGGAAGGCATCGGTGAGGCTTTCACCGGTACGTCCAACGTGCTGCTCGCCATGGACAACGACCTCGAAGCGCTCGGCACCAACGCGCATGAACTGCCGATGGTGTTCGCCGCGCTCGCCAATTCGGAAAAGGAATTGAAACAGTCGCCCTACAAGGTGCTGCAGGACTGGCAGCGCTACTATGGCGGCAATTTGCTGATCGTGCTGCCGGACACCTTCGGCACCGCGGCGTTCCTGCGTGACGCGCCGGACTGGATCGCCGACTGGACCGGTTTTCGCCCCGACAGCGCACCGCCGATCGAAGGCGGCGAAAAGATCCTTTCCTGGTGGCGCGGAAAGGGCAAGGACCCCAGACAGAAGCTGCTGATTTTCTCCGACGGGCTCGAGGTCGAGACCATCGAGGAAACCTACCGCCATTTCCACGGCAAGGTGCGCATGTCCTTCGGCTGGGGCACCAACCTGACCAATGATTTCGAGGGCTGCGC
This sequence comes from Mesorhizobium sp. M1312, assembly GCF_040318115.1. Lineage (NCBI taxonomy): Bacteria > Pseudomonadati > Pseudomonadota > Alphaproteobacteria > Hyphomicrobiales > Phyllobacteriaceae > Mesorhizobium > Mesorhizobium sp. M1312. The sequence goes on from NZ_JAMYLQ010000001.1 coordinate 61,938, forward strand.
ACCGACCGAAACCAACCGGCTCGACGCCATCTCACTGGTCTGCAAGGTCACCGAAGCCAATGGCCGCCCGGCGGTCAAGCTCTCCGACAATCCGGCCAAGGCCACCGGCGACGAGAAAGAGATCGAGCGTTATATCAGGATCTTCGGGGAGAAAGACCGCGTGGAGCAGCTGGTTAAGGTGTGAGGGGTGAAGGAACTCTTGCGTAGTATGAGTTCCTTCGCGCCCCCCTCTGTCCTGCCGGACATCTCCCCCACGAGGGGGGAGATTGGCTGTCATCTACACCTTCGCCAATCTCCAACGTCGCATGGAAGGCGCCGATCGAACGAACTGCCGATCTCCCCCCAAGTGGGGGAGATGTCCGGCAGGACAGAGGGGGGCGCCGTAGAGCGCTGTCGTCTTTCGCTGGCTCTATTGCTTGCAGCCCTGTGTTTCGCATCGCCCACCGCCGCCTTCGCCCATGCCTCCGATCGCGGCCACGTCCTGCTTCTGCCCACCGGCTACTACGTCGCCGGCGGTGCGCTCGCGGTCGCCGCCAGCTTCCTTGTCCTGGCACTGCTGCCCTCAGACTTTCCTGCCCGCTTCTGGCGGCGGCGTCTGCCGCTCTTCGCATTCGGCGACGGTGCACGGGCAACCGTTAGCCTGATATCCTTTGCCGGCTTTACAATTCTTGTCGCGGCCGGCCTGTTCGGCAGCCGCGATCCGCTCTCCAACCCGCTGCCCCTAGCGATATGGACGCTGCTCTGGGTCGGGCTCGTTTTGCTGCAGGGGCTGTTCGGCAACCTCTGGTCATGGCTGAACCCCTGGTACGGGCCTTGGCGTGTTGTTTCCAGCCTGTTCGGCAAGCGGCAGACTTGGCGCCCGCCCCCATGGCTCGGCTGCTGGCCGGCTTTCGTTCTGTTCTTCGCCTTCGCCTGGTTCGAGCTGATCGACCCGGCGCCCGACGATCCGGCGCGGCTCGCCTCGGTCGCCGGCCTTTATTGGCTGCTGAGTTTTGCCGCCATGCTGGTGTTCGGCTACCGCGACTGGAGCCGGCGCGGTGAGTTCCTGACCGTCTTCTTCGCTATGGTGGCGCGCTTCGCCCTCCTTGAGCGCAATGAAGTCGAGCGCAATGAAGGCGGCCGGCTCAACCTCTGCTGGCCGGGCGCCAAGCTCGGCGATGCCGCGCCGCTGTCGCTCAGCGGCAGTGCTTTCCTGCTGCTTGCGCTGTCGTCCGTCTCCTTCGATGGCCTGTCGAAAACCTTCTTCTGGCTCGGCCTGTTCGGCATCAACCCGCTGGAGTTTCCGGGACGCACGGCGGTGATCGGCATCGGCACCTTCGGGCTCGGGCTAACGTTCGTCTTGCTCGCTGCCGCGTTCGTCGTTGCCGTTGTCCTTGGCCAGCGTCTTGCCGGCAGCCCGCATTCTCTCGGTCGAGCCGCAGGGCTGCTGGTCTGGTCGATCGTGCCGATCGCGCTCGCCTATCATGTAGCGCACTACCTGACGGCGCTGCTTGTCGACGGCCAATACGCGGTGGCTGCGCTTTCCGACCCGTTCGCGCTGGGCTGGAACCTGTTCGGTACCGCCGGCATGCAGATCGAAGCCGGCGTCGCCGCCGGCGCCGGCTCGGCATGGTGGCTGTGGAATGTCCAGGCTGGCGTCATCATCGCCGGCCACATGCTGGCCGTGCTCGTCGCGCATGGCCTCGCCTGGCGACTGCATCCGGTTCCCGCCCGCGCCGCGCTCAGCCAGTTTCCGCTCACCGTGCTGATGATCGCCTATACGGTCTTCGGCCTGTGGTTGCTTGCCACGCCGGCGGCCGGATGAGACAAAAGCCCGGCTCAATGGCGTCGATTGAACCTTGGGGAAAGCCCGCTTGCCACGTCAGGGCTTTGATGATTTAGTTTGTACACATGCAATTTCGGCGCTCTTACCAAGAGTGGCCCGCCTCGCTACAGCCATTGGTCAAAACTCAAAAACAAGGGGAACTGCCGTGACTGACAAGAATGGGTTTTTCGATCTCTCCAAAACCGGCCTCACCCGCCGCACGGCGCTCAAGGGGTTGGCCGCAGGCGCCGGCCTCGCCGTCGCGCCTGGGTTCGTGCGCTACAGCCAGGCGCAGAGCTCGGCACCGATAAAGATCGGCTTCCAGTCCCACCGCACCGGCATCGGCGCCGCTTATGGCCGCTGGTACGAGAGGACCACCGCTGCCGCGGTCAAGGCGATCAACGAAGCCGGCGGCATCAACGGCCGGCCGGTCGAGGTGATCATCGAGGATGACGGCACCGACCCCGGCCGCGGCGCCGAAGTGGTCGGCAAGTTCGCCACCCAGCACAAGACCGACATTGTCTATGGCACGCTGTTTTCGCATGTCGTCATTGGCTCGGCGCCGGCCGCCGGCGAGGCCAAGATGCCTTATTTTGTCGTCAGCGAAGGCCACCATGTCGCCTCGACCAAGCTCAACCGCTACGTCTTCCAGCCCGGCATCACCGACGTGAAGAGCCAGATCCAGGCGATGGCGCCGTGGATCGCGGCGAATGCCGGCAAGAAGGTGACGCAGATATTCCCCGATTTCGCCTTCGGCTATGACCATCGCGACTACCTGCCGCCGGCGCTGAAGGCGCAGGGCGCCGAAGTCATTGCCCAGATCGCCATCCCGCCGACGGAATCGTCCTTCACCAAATATTTTCCGCAGATCCCGGCCGAAACCGAGGTGATCTACCACGTCATGGTCGGCCCGGCGGTGCTCACCTTCGTCAAGGAACTCGGCGAATTCTATGGTTCCAACCGGCCGCAGCTGTTCGGCTTCATCGATTCGCTCGAAGCCACCGACATCAACAGCCCTGGCCTCGAATTCCTCGACGGCAGTCACTTCTGGGAAGGCTCGCCGCGCTACGCACAGCCCGATGATTCCGCCGCGCAGAAGGCCTATCGCGCCGCCGTCGGCATCGACGACAATGGTGCCGCTGTCGGCGATCCGAAGGATGTCTCCACCGCCGCGCACATGTTCGGCTGCTGGGAAACGCTCTATGTCGTCAAAAAGGCCATGGAGGATGCCGGCTACAAGGGTCCGGAAGACCGCGCCAAGCTGGTCGAGGCCACCGAGGCCCTCACCGAATTCGCCGAGGGCCCCGAGCATCCGCAGGGGCCGAAGACCTTCAACGGCAAGATCCACCAGTGTTTTGGCATCCAGAACATCTCCAAGGTCGAAGGCGGCCGGCTGAACGTCGTCCACAAGACCAAGATCGAGGACGGCCTCTACGAGCCGGAAGGGGATTACACGACCCAGCCGCTGTGAGCTTAGCTGTTTTAGCCGTAGTGCGCTTCGAGCGATCCCCCTCTGTCCTGCTGGGCAGTCCGGCAGGACAGAGGCGGGTGCGCTTCGCACCTGCCTTGGGCGCATAACCGATGCACTTCGGACCTCATCTTCTCCTCGCTGCCCTCGAAGGCCTCGTCACCTCCGCCGTGCTGGCGCTGACGGCGCTTGGGCTGTCGCTGGTGTTCGGCGTCATGCGCGTCGTCAATGTCGCCCATGGTGAGTTCTTCATGCTGGGCGCGGTACTCGCCTGGGCGATCTCCACGGCGATATCGGGCCACCCGGCACTCGGTTTTCTGGCGGCCCTCGTGCTTGCGCCGCTCATCGTCGGCCTGATCGCGCTCGTCTCCGAACGGCTGGTGCTGCGCCGGCTGAATTACAATCCGGAAGCCACAATCGTCGCCACTATCGGCATGCTCTACATCATCCAGCAACTGGCGCTGACCTTTTATGGCCCGGAGGCACGGCCGGTGGAGCCGCCCTTCAGCTACCGCATTCTTTTGCCGTGGTTCGGCTACTCCGGCTACAAGCTGTCGATCATCGCCGCATCCGCGCTTTTGCTCGTTGCGACGTGGTTCGTGCTGACGCGTACGAAAATCGGCCTCGTCATGCGCGCCACGCAATATGACAGCGAAACGGCGCAGGCCTTCGGCATTCCGGTCGACCGCGTCTATGCCGGCGTCTTCGCGCTCGGCGCTATGCTGGCGGCGGTGGCCGCGGTGCTGATCGTGCCAATCAGCCAGGCGCATTATCTGATGGGGCAGGACCCGCTGCTGCTGTCCTTCATCGTCGTCATCATAGGTGGCCTCGGCTCGCTGCGCGGCACCGTCGTCGCTGCCGTGCTCATCGGCCTGTCGGACGGCATCATCTCGGTGTTCTTCTCGCCGACGCTGGCCAAGATCATCGCAACGCTGCTGGTTGCCATGGTGCTGGTGTTCCGGCCGCAAGGCCTGTTCGGGACGTCATCGCGATGAAGGAGGCTTCACCGGCAAAAGCCTACGCTTTGCATCTGGGCGTCATCGCCCTGCTGTTCGCCCTAAGCTTCGTCCTGCCGGAATATCACCACGGGCTGCTCGCCCGCATCATGGTGCTGGCGGTCTTCGCCATGGGCTACAACATGTTGTTTGGCTATGTCGGGCTGCTCAGCCTCGGCCACGCCATGTTCTTTTCGGCCGGGCTCTATGGGGCAGGCCTTGCCGTCATCCATCTCGGCTGGAGCGTGCCGGCCGCCTTTGCCGCCGGGCTTGCCTGCGGCGCGCTTCTCGCGCTGGTGATCGGCGTGCTGGCGCTGCGCACTTCCGGCGTCGCCTTCATGATCGTCACCATGATGTTCGCGCAGGTGTTTTATCTCATAATCCTCTATTTCGCGGCCTGGACCGGCGGCGACCAGGGCCTGGTCGTGCCGCAGTCGGCGCGTGTGCTTGTCTTAGGCGACACGTCGTTCGGCCTCACCAATCCGACCGTGCGCTACATGAGCGCGCTCGTCCTGTTCTCGATCGTGCTGCTGGTGGCGCTCGTCATCGTCCGCTCCAGGTTTGGCCGTGTGCTGGTCGCCATTCGCGAAAACGAGGAGCGGACCAAGATGCTCGGCTACGATACGTTTTCCAACAAGCTCGCCGCCGTCGTCGTCTCCGGCACCATCTGTGCTGCTTCGGGCGCCGCTTACGCGCTGCTGTTCGGTTATGTCGGTTCGACTTTCGCCTCGGTGCAATATTCCATCCTGCCGCTGCTCTGGGTGCTGCTCGGCGGTGCTGCGACCACGCTCGGTCCGCTTATCGGCACGTTGTTCATGTACTATGTCGTCGACATCACCAGCGGCTACACCTCGGCCTATCTGCTGATCGTCGGCATCGCTCTCATCTTGCTGGTGCTGTTCTTCCCCAGGGGCATTCTCGGCACCATCCGCCAGCGCTGGCTCGGATGGCTGCCATGATGCCGCTGCTGACGACCAAAGGCCTGTCCCGCAATTTCGGCGGCCTGCGCGCCGTCGACGGTGTCGACTTCGCACTCATGCCGGGCGAGATTCGCGCCGTCATCGGCCCCAACGGCGCCGGCAAGACCACCTTCGTCAGCCTGGTCAGCGGCCGCATCCAGCCGTCCTCGGGCATGATCGTCTTCGACGGCGCCGACATCACCAACCTGCCGGCCTACGCCAGGGTCCGCCTCGGCATCGCCTACACTTTCCAGATCACCAGCGTCTTTGCCAATCTCACCGCTTACGACAACGTCGCGCTGCCGGTGCAGCGCACGCTGACCGATGGCCGCTCGAAAGGCGCCGTATATGCCGGCGCCATGGCGGCGCTCGAGCGCACCGGCCTTGCCGACCGCGCCCATATGCCGGCCGGTCAACTGTCCTATGGCCATCAGCGCCTGCTCGAAGTGGCCATGGGGCTGGCGCTGAAACCGCGCCTGCTGATTCTCGACGAGCCGACGCAGGGGCTGGCCGACAGCGAGATCGACAATTTCATCGGGCTGGTGCGCGAGATCGCCAAAGGCGCCACCGTGCTTCTGATCGAACACAACATGCCGGTGGTCATGCAGCTTGCCGACCGCATCACCGTCTTCAACGCCGGCAAGATCCTGGCCGAAGGCACGCCCGAGCAGGTCCGTGCCAATGCCGAGGTGCAGGATGCCTATTTGGGGACGGCCCCATGACTGAACCCCGGGCTGAAGCTCTGACCATCTCCGGGCTCGACTGCTTCTATGGCGAGGTCCAGGTGCTCTACGGCCTCGACCTCGTGCTGAACAAGGGCGAGGTGCTTTGCCTGTTCGGCCGCAACGGCGCCGGCAAGACGACGATGCTGAAGGCGATCATGGGCCTCGTTACCTCACGCGCCGGCTCGATCAGGCTCGACGGCAAGGAATTGACCGGCCTGCCCGCGCACGACGTGCCGAAGGCAGGCGTCGCCTATGTGCCGCAGGGCAGGCGGCTGTTCGCCGAGATGACGGTGGCGGAAAACATCGAGATCGGGCTGATGGCGCGCGGTAAGGGCAAAGCGACGCGCGAAAACGTGCTCGACCTTTTCCCGCTGCTGCGCCAGCGGCTGAGACAACGCTCCGGCACGCTGTCAGGCGGCGAGCAGCAGATGCTGGCCATGGCGCGGGCCCTGTGTCTCGAACCGCAGGTGCTTCTGCTCGACGAGCCGACCGAAGGGCTGATGCCGTCGATGATCGCCAGGATCCGTGAGACCGTGTCGAAGCTGCGCGACCTTGGCGTTTCGACGATCCTGGTCGAGCAGCGCGTCGATGCCGTGCTGTCCGTCGCCGACCGGGTCTCGTTCATCGAGAACGGCCGCAACCGCGAAACCGTCGATGTCGAGGACCTCCGCGCCGACCCTTCGGCGGTCCGCCGCTATGTCGGCGTCGGTTGATCAGCCAAAGAACAGAAAACCCGCGCTCAGGAATATCGGGATCAGCACCGCACCCGACCACGCCATGTAGCCGAAGAAGCCCGGCATTTTGACGCCGCGATGTCTGGCAATGGCGTAGACCATGAAGTTCGGTGCGTTGCCGATATATGTATTGGCGCCCATGAACACTGCGCCGGCCGAGATCGCCGCCAGCGTCGAGGCGAAGGTGGTCATCAGATGCTGCGGATCGCCGCCGGCGAGCTCGAAGAACACCAAATAGGTCGGCGCATTGTCGAGGAAGGATGACAGCGCTCCGGTCATCCAGAAATACGCAAGGTCGTTGGGCTCGCCCGTGGGCGAAGTAACAAGCGAGACCAGCGGCGCCAGCGCGCCGTCGGGGCCGGCCCTGAGAATGGCGATGACCGGCACGATGCAGATGAAGATGCCGGCGAACAGTTTCGCCACCTCGGCAATAGGCTCCCAGTGGAAGTTGTTCGCCTGCCTGTGGCTCTTGGGCGAGACGCCGAGCGAAAGCAAGGCAAGCGCCAGGATGATCGCGTCGCGCACGAGGTTCTGCAATTCAAGACTCACGCCCTGGACGGAGAAAGCCACGCCCGGCTTCCAGGTCGCGGAAAGCAGGATCGCGCCGATCACCCCGGCCAGCAGCGGGACGTTGGGCAGGCCTCGGATGCGCACCTTCGTGTCCGGTGTCGGATCCTTGATCTTCGGTGCGCCGGCCTCGCGGCGATGCAGGATGATGTCCATGGCCAGGAAGACGGCCAGGACCAGGCCGCCGACGAACAGTGTCTCCTGATAGAGATTGGTGGTGGTCCAGAAGAAATCGACGCCGCGCAGGAAGCCGACGAACAGCGGCGGGTCGCCGAGCGGCGTCAGCGAGCCGCCGATGTTGGACACCAGGAAAATGAAGAAGATGACGACATGGGCGTTGAACGGCCGGTTATCGTTGGCGCGCAGGATCGGCCGGATCAGGATCATCGAGGCGCCGGTCGTCCCGATGACCGAGGCGATCATCGCCCCGATCAGCAGCAGTCCGGCATTCACCAGCGGCGTGCCATGGATGTTGCCGGCGACGAGGATACCGCCCGAAATGGTGAACAGCGCAAACAGAAGAATGATGAACGACATGTACTCGGTGAGCAGCGCATGCAGTACCGCCTCTGTGGCCGAAGGCATGCCGAACGCCACCGCCAGCGGCACGACCGCAAGGGCCGACCAGAAGAAGGTGACCTTGCCGTAGTGATGCTCCCAGACATGATGAAAGAGCAATGGCCCGGTGGCGATCGACAGAAGCAGGCCGGCAAAGGGCAGTGCCCACCACAGCGACATTGTTTCGCCCGGCAATTCGTGGGCCTCGGCTGCGAGCGCTATTCCCGGAAACAGGGTTGCGACTGCCACCACTGCGCCCACCGTCAAAGCCGCCGCAAACCGCATAAAGCCCCCTCTGGAATTGTGTCGGATGCGATTGGTGATGTTCAAGCCAGCGTCACGCCGGCATCGCGCATTCGGTTCAGCATCGTCTCGACGGAGCCATTGAGGTCGATGCCGCGGCAGGCGTCGAGCCTCACTGTTGTGTGGAAGCCCTGCTTGACCGCATCCAGCGCCGAAAAGGCGACACAGAAATCGGTCGCAAGACCGACCAGGGTCAGCGTGTCGATGCCGCGCTCGCGGAGATGGCCGGCAAGGCCGGTCGGCGTCGTATGGTCGTTCTCGAAGAAGGCCGAATAGCTGTCGATCTCCGGGCGGAAGCCCTTGCGGATCACCAGTTCGGCCTTGGTCCAGGCAAGGCCCGAATGGAAATCCGAACCCAGGCTGCCCTGGATGCAGTGGTCGGGCCACAGCGTCTGCTTGCCATAAGGCATGTCGATGGTCTCGAACGGCTGCTTGCCGGGATGACTGGAGGCAAAGCTCGAATGGCCGGCGGGATGCCAGTCCTGCGTCAGCACGACATGTTCGGTCCGCCGGATCAGGTCGTTGACCAGCGGCACGATCTCGTCGCCGCCGGCCACCGGCAGCGCGCCGCCCGGGCAGAAATCGTTCTGCAGGTCGATGATGACAAGCGCTTCGTCGGCCATGAAGCCTCCCTCTTGCTTGTCCGGAGGCATGATCCGAACCCGAAGTCTGCCGAGACGTGCAATCCGGTGTTCGAACCTACCGATAATGCCGCTGACGCAACGGATGAAGAAATTTGACTAGATGGCCGGCTGCGTCAACTCCGACGGCGTAACAAATGCGTACCGTCGCGCTGATACGGGCGCCGGCGCAAACTCTGGCTTTGACAATTCTTGTCGGCTTGATATCATTTGCATACGAATGAATTTGACCGGCCGGAGTGCCGGAAGGATCCCTATCTCTGGGAAGGCAAAGCGTGATCCGTTACGCGAAACCCACCACTGTCGACGAGGCGCTCGCTTTACTTGGCGAGGCTCCGTGGCGCATCCTTGCCGGCGGCACCGATTTCTATCCGGCGCAAGGAGCCAAGCCTTTCCGCGAAAATGTCCTCGACATCAACGGTCTGGCGGCGCTGCGCGGCATCGCCGAAACCGAGGATCATTGGGTCATCGGCGCGCGCACGACCTGGACTGATCTTGTCCGCCATCGGCTGCCGGCGGCTTTCGATGCGCTGAAGCAGGCGGCGCGGGAAGTCGGCTCCGTGCAGATCCAGAACGTCGCCTCCATCGCCGGCAATCTCTGCAACGCCTCTCCGGCTGCCGACGGCGTGCCGGCGCTGCTCGTTCTCGACGCCGAAGTCGAACTGCGCTCGGTGGCGATGGTCCGCCATCTGCCGCTGGAAAGATTCATCCTGGGGAACCGCCGCACGGAACTGCAGCCGGGCGAAATGGTCACCGCCATCCGTGTGACGAAAAACGCGGCCACCGGCACGTCGGCTTTCGTGAAGCTCGGCGCGCGTCGCTATCTCGTCATTTCCATCGCCATGGCGGCCGCCCGCCTGACCATTGAGGGTGGCATCGTCGGCAATGCTGCCGTCGCCGTCGGCTCCTGCTCGGTTGTCGCCCAGCGTCTCTCGAGCGTCGAAGCAGCCTTGCGCGGCCTCCCGGTTGACAACGCCCTCGCCACTGCGATCCAGTCTGCATCGATGGACGAGTTGTCGCCGATCGGCGATGTGCGCGGCAGCGCCGAATACCGGCTGGACGCCGCGCGCGAGATCGTAGCCCGCGCCGTGCTTGGTGCAGCGGGTCACGCATCGAATGACAAGGCGGTGGCGGCATGAGCAAAGCCCACCCTGGCATGACCAAAGCTCAGCCTGGCATGAGCATGGCTCAGCCCGGCATGAGCATGGAACGCGCCGACATCGCCTTCGAGGTCAACGGCGCCGCCGTTTCCGTCTGCGTGCCGCCGGTTCGCCGTCTGTCTTCGGTGCTGCGTGACGAATTGCGGCTGACCGGCACCAAGGTCGGCTGTGACGCCGGCGACTGCGGCGCCTGCACGGTGCTGGTCGATGGCGAACCGGTCTGCGCCTGCCTCATGTCTGCGGCATCTGCCGCCGGCACCGTGGTGACCACGGTCGAAGGGCTTGCAAACGGCAGATTGTCGGCGCTGCAAGCCTCGTTCCTCGATCATGGCGCGGCGCAATGCGGCATCTGCACGCCCGGCCTGCTAATCGCGGCAACCGCGCTGCTGGACCGCAAGCCCAACCCAACCGAGGCCGAAACGCAGGATGCGCTGGGCGGCGTCCTCTGCCGCTGCACCGGGTACCGGAAGATCATCGCGGCGGTGATGGATGCTGGACGGTTCGCGAGCGAATTTTCGACGGACGGCGCTGCCCCTTATCCGCCTGGCGGCACCTTCTCCCCGTATAGTGACGGGGAGAAGGGACAAACTCCAGCGCTGGCGTCCCCCTCTCCCCGTCTTTCACGGGGAGAGGGTGAGGGTGAGGGGCAGCGCCAACTTCAGCGGCTGGACCTCGACTTTGACCGCAGAATGCCAATCTCAGGCCATGCTGTAGGCTCCTCACCCGTCAGGCTCGACGGCCTGCCGAAGGTCACCGGCGGCGAGAAATTCGGCGGCGATTCCTTTCCGGCCGATGCGCTGGCGGTGCTGGTGGTCCGCTCGCCGCATTATCATGCCCGCTTCGCTTTCGGCGATCTCGACACCTGGGTGAAAGTCCATTCCGGCATCGTCGGCGTCTTCACCGCTGCCGACATTCCGGGAAAGAACTGCTTCGGCGTCATTGCGCCTTTCGCCGATCAGCCGGCTTTGGCCAAAGGTTTTTCGCGCTTTCGTGGCGAGGCGGTGGCGCTGGTTGCCGGCGAGCGCGAGGCCATCCTCGATCTCGATCTTTCGGATTTTCCCGTTCGTTGGACCGAATTGCCGCACGTTCTGCAGCCTTGCGAGGCACAAGCCGATGGCGCGCAACTGATCCACGAGAAGCGGCCGGCAAACCTGCTCACGTCAGGCTTTGTCGAGCGCGGAGACCCCGAAGCCGCCCTTGCCGGCGCTGCCTTCACCGTTTCCGGCGCCATCGACACCTCCTATGTCGAGCACGCCTATATCGAGCCGGAAGCCGGCTATGCCTACATGGATGGCGAAACGCTCGTCGTCGTCGCCTGCACGCAGGCGCCCTACATGGACCGCGACGACGTGGCAAAGGTGCTTGGCCTTGCCGTCGACAAGGTGCGTATCGTGCCGACTGCCACCGGCGGCGGCTTCGGCTCCAAGCTCGATGTCTCGTTGCAGCCGCTGATCGGTCTGGTCGCCATGCAAACCGGGCGGCCGGCAGCACTCGCCTACACCCGCAATGAATCGATGATCTCGACCACCAAGCGCCATCCCGCCGAGATGAGGGCGACGATCGGCGCCGATGCCGATGGCCGCATCATCGGCATGGTCTTTGCAGGCGATTTCAACACCGGCGCCTATGCGAGCTGGGGTCCGACCGTCGCCAACCGCGTGCCGGTGCATGCCTCCGGTCCCTATGCAACGCCGAACTATCGCGCCGAAGGCCGCGCCATCCACACAAATGGCCCGATCTCCGGCGCCTTCCGCGGCTTCGGCGTGCCGCAGGCGACGATCATGCAGGAGACGCTCTATGACGAGCTGGCCGAAAAGCTTGGGCTGGATCGGCTCGATTTTCGGCTGAAAAACTGCCTTCGTAACGGCTCCGAAACGGTTACTGGCCAGAGGCTGAAATCGGGCGTCGGCATCGCCGACTGCCTTGAAGCGCTGCGGCCGCATTGGGCACGTTCGCTCGTCGATGCGGATGTCTTCAATAGTGCCAATGAAACCCGGAAACGCGGCGTCGGCGTCGCCTCTTGCTGGTATGGCTGTGGCAACACTTCGCTGCCCAATCCGTCGACCATCAGGGTCGGCATCTCGGCTGAAGGCGATGTCGTCCTGCATCAGGGTGCGGTTGACATCGGGCAAGGTTCGAACACGGTCATTGCCCAGATCTGCGCCGATGCGCTCGGCCTGCCGCTCGAAAAATTCCGCCTGAAAAGCGCCGACACCGCGATCACGCCGGACGCTGGCAAGACGTCCGCCTCGCGCCAGACCTTCGTGACCGGCAAGGCTGCCGAAGAGGCTGGCCGCGCCTTGCGCGAGACTATGCTGCGCTTCGCCAATGTGTCGGAGAAGGCGGCGATCGCTCTCGATGGCACAAGCTTGGTCATCCGCGAGGGCGAAGCGGCACGGCATATTGATTTGTCCACGCTGAAGGCCGATGCCGACGGCTTCGTCTTCCGCGCCGAGGAAAGCTATGATCCGCCCACCCTGCCGCTCGACGCCAAGGGCCAGGGCAAGCCCTACGCCGTTTATGGCTACGGCGCGCAAATCGCCGAACTCGAGGTCGACCTCAAGCTCGGAACGGTGAAGCTGATCAAGATCACCGCCGCGCATGATGTCGGCAAGGCGATCAATCCGCTGCTCGCCGAAGGCCAGATCGAGGGCGGCATCGCGCAAGGCATCGGCATGGCGCTGATGGAGGAGTACATCCCCGGCCGCACCGAGAATTTGCACGATTACCTGATCCCGACCATTGGCGACGTGCCGCCGATCGAGACCATCCTGATCGAAGTTCCGGATCCGGAAGGACCCTTTGGCGCCAAGGGTCTGGGCGAACATGTGCTGATCCCGACGGCGCCGGCGATCCTCAATGCCATCCGCCATGCGGCTGGCGTCCTGGTCACCAGGGTTCCCGCGACGCCGACCCGTATCCGCGCCGCGATACGCGACAGGGAGGCACGCCGATGAGCGAGCTTGCCGAACGCTTCGAGACGCATGATCCCGGCGAGAAGCAAGTGGCGGAAAAAATCCGCTGCGATGCCTGCCCGGTCATGTGCTACATATCAGATGGCCGCACCGGCGCCTGTGATCGCTACGGCAATGTCGGCGGCAGGATCGTTCGGATGGACCCGCTGATCATCCTCGACCACGCGACCGAGACCGGTGGCGCGGTCGTGCCGTTCGTCGCCGAGGGCGAAGAATGGGACGGCGAACTGGTCAACACCGGCCGCCGCTTCGTCACCGCGATCGGCGCCGGCACCACCTATCCCGACTACAAGCCGGCGCCGTTCATCGTCAGCCAGAAGGTCGAAGGCGTCGATCTCGTCACCGTCGTCACCGAGGGCATCTTCTCCTACTGCGGCGTCAAGGTGAAGATCGACACCGACCGTCATATCGGCCCCGAAACGGCAGCGGTCCGCGCGGCGGGCGAGGCGATCGGCCATGTCACGACAGGCGAATACGGCTCGCAGATGCTGTCGCTGGGCGGTGTGCATCATCTGACCGGCGGTTCGAAAGCCGAAGGCCGCGCCACCTGCGATGCGCTGCTCAATCTGTGCAACCGCAAGCCGGTCGAACTCACCATCGACGGCGGTGCTGCGGTCGTCGTGGAAGCCGGCAAGCCGCCGGTCATCGACGGCAAGCTCGAACATCGCATGCGTGTCGGCTGCGGCTCGGCCACCATCGGCATGTTCGCCACCCAATGGCGCGGCCTGGTCGACGAGGTGGTGGTGGTCGACGACCACATCACCGGCGTCGTCTCCGAGCATCAGGCAGGGAAGGTGCTGGGCTGGCAGGATACCGGCATCAAGATCATCGGCCGCCGCTCGACGCCGGGCCGCTATTTCAAGGTGTCCGAACCTGGCCTCGGCTGGGGCGGCACCAGCATCTCCGACCCGCTGTCGATTCTTGGCGAATGGAATGCGAAAAAGGGCGCGCGTCCGGGCCTGTCGCTGCTGATGGTCTCGACGACCGGCGAGCAGTTCGCCTATTACGAGCTCGATGACGAATTGAAGCCGGTGCAAAAACCATTCCCGGAGCGGCTGCAGAAGTCCGTCGGCCTGATCGAGGACAATTGCGAGCCGGCGCTGTGCACCGTGCTGTTCGTCGGCGGTGCCGGCGGTTCGCTGCGCGCCGGCGTCACCGAGAACCCGGTCAATCTGACCCGCTCGGTGCAGGGTCTAACGACTTATGTGACCGTTGGCGGCGCGCCGGTCTATGTCTGGCCGGGCGGCGGCATCACGCTGATGGTCGACGTCACCCGCGTGCCGGAAGGTGCCTTCGGTTATGTGCCGACCCCGGCGCTGGTCGCGCCGATCGAATTCACCCTGCGCCGCGACGACTATGTCAGGCTCGGCGGCTACGAAGCCGAGATCCGCAGCGTTGATGACATTCTCGCCAAGGGCGGTGAGTACCTCAATCCGCGTCATGGCACGGCTGCGCCAGCCAGCAATCCGTGGCCGCCGTTGGCGCAGTTGCGGCGTGCAGCGGGCAACGGGGCCGGGTGATGAACGGGCCACAGATACATTGGCTTGAGGACGGCAGGCGGCTGCATCTCAATCATGGCCCGATCGACCTGATCATCGAGGCATTTGGCGATGCGGACGAATGCCGCGCCGCCTATGGCCAGGCGGTGGCGCGGTTCCAGACAATCCTGCAGGAGCTCGTCGACGAACTGCCGGAACTGCGCCGCCCGTCCTCGTCGCGACCACGTGCTTTCGCTGGCCCGACGGCGCGACGTATGGCAGCATCGGTTGTTCCGCTGGCGAAACAATTCATCACGCCCATGGCTGCAGTCGCCGGTTCGGTAGCCGACGAAATGCTTGGTGCGCTGCTGGCCGGGCGCCGGCTCGATCGCGCCTACGTCAACAATGGCGGCGACAGCGCGATCCATCTCGGCAACGGCCGGTCCATGACCGTCGCCATTGCCGGGACAGGTTATGGACTGGCAGACCGGATCACGATCCGCGCCGAGGACGGGATTCGCGGCGTCGCGACCAGCGGCTGGCGCGGCCGTTCCTTTTCGCTAGGCATCGCCGACGCGGTCACGGTGCTGGCGCGGACGGGTGCTGAAGCCGATGCCGCCGCGACCATGATCGCCAACGCCGTCGACATGCCCGGTCATCCTGCCATCGAGCGCGTGCCGGCGCGCGATCTCGCGCCCGACAGCGACCTTGGCGATCGCCTCGTCACCCAAGCCGTCGGTGTGCTTTCTGCCAGCGAAATAGCCGCCGCGCTCGACAGCGGGCTCGCCGTCGCCGAAGATTTTCGACGACACGGCCTGATTGCCGCTTCAGCGCTGTTCCTTGCCGGTCAGGCACGGATCGCCGGTCCCATGGCGCTCGCGCCCAATGAGAAATCAAGGAAGGAAATTGCCCATGCCTGAGTTTGCGATCCGCAAGGTTGCGGTGCTGACCGAAGAGATCTTTCACGAGGGCGGGCCGGTGGCGAAGGTGCCGCGCCGCCGTGCTGCCGCCATGGCGGTGGTGAAGAACCCGTTCGCCGGCCGCTACGTGGAAGAGCTGCAGGGCGCCATGGACGATCTGAAACCGCTCGGCTTGCTGCTCGCCGACAAGCTCATCGCCGCATTGGGCGGCGACGTGAAGCAGATCGACGGCTATGGCAAGGGCGCCATCGTCGGTATCGCCGGCGAGCTGGAGCATGGCGCGCTGTGGCATGTGCCGGGTGGCTATGCGATGCGCGAGCGGCTCGGCGACGCAAAGGCGATCGTGCCGTCGGCAAAGAAGGTCGGCGCCTTCGGTTCAAAGCTCGACGTGCCGCTCGGCCATATCAATGCCGCCTATGTGCGCAGCCATTTCGATGCCATGGAGGTCGGCATCAGCGACGGGCCTCGTCCCGACGAGATCCTGTTCTGCCTCGCCATGACCTGCGGCCCGCGCGTGCACGACCGCATGGGCGGCCTCGCGGCAAAGGACATCAAGGCATGGGACGGACTGCGGTGAGCGCCGAAGACATCAAGCTCAAGCTGGTCGAGACCGAGGAGCCTGACGAAAACGATTACCGCTTGCAGGAGCAGGTCGGCTTCATCCTGCGCAAGGCGCACCAGCGCCATGTCTCGATCTTCGCCGCGCACATCGCCGACCTGACGCCGCCGCAATTCGCCGCCCTGGCCAAATTGCACGATGTCGGCGAGACCTCGCAGAACCAGCTTGGCAGCCTGATCGCCATGGACGCGGCGACCGTGAAAGGTGTCATCGACCGCCTCAAGGCGCGCGGCCTGGTCGAGCTTTCCAAGCATGAGGTCGACAAAAGGCGCCTGCTGGTCAATCTGACCGCTGAAGGCCGCGATGCCATCGAGCGGCTGATCCCGATCGCCCGCGAGATCACCGAGGAGACGCTGGCGCCGCTTTCGGCTAAGGAGGCCGCCATTTTCATGAAGCTTTTGGCCAAGCTGGCGTGAGCACGGCCTTGGTCAGCGCTGCCCCTCACCTGCCTGCCGGCGTCCTCTCCCCGTAGAACGGGGAGAGGGACGCCGTCATCGACGACTTCGTCTCAGAGCCCGTTGTCCTTCAGGATTTGGGCGGCATTTTCCTTGGTGATCTTCTCCGTCGGCAGCGTGATGGTCTTTTCGACCTTCTCGCCATTCAGGAACTTGATCGCCTGCCGCAGCCCTTCGGCGCCCGGCGTCACATAGGTGAACGTCGCCGTCAGCTCGCCATTGTTGACCAGCGTTACGCCTTCATTGGGCAGGCCGTCGATGCCGATGAACTTGATGTCCTTTTCGCGCCCGACATCCTTGGCGGCGAGGTAGGCGCCGTAGGCCATCGGGTCGTTGTGACCATAGACGAGGTCGATCTTCTCGTTGTTTCGCAGTGCCGTGGCCATGATGTTGTAGGCCTGGTCCTGCTTCCAGTCGCCCGACTGCTGGTCGAGCAAATATTTTATGCCCGGCTCCTTGTCGGTGAATTCATGGAAGCCGTCATGGCGGTCATGTGCCGGCTGGGTGCCCATGCCGCCCCAGATCTCGACGACATTGCCGGCGGCTTTGCCTTTGCCGCCGAGCAGCTCGACGGCATATTCACCGGCAGCCCGGCCGATCAGCTTGTTGTCGCCGCCGACGAACTGCGTGTAGTCCTTGGTTTCGACATTGCGGTCGAGCACGAAGACCGGGATCTTGGCGTCGATCGCCTGCTGCACGACGCCGGTCAAGCCGGCGGATTCCTTCGGTGACACCAGCAGCGCATCGACTTCCTGACGGATCAGGTTTTCGACATCGGCGACCTGCTTTTCCGTCTTGTCCTCGCCGTCGGTGACGATCAGCTCGATTTCCGGATGCTTGGCGGCCTCAGCCAGGATGTCCTTGTTGAACTGGGCGCGCCAGGGCTCGATGGTCGTCACCTGCGAGAAGCCGATCTTCCACTTCTTGTCCTGCGCGTAGGCGTTGCCGCTGGCCAAAAGCGCGGTCGTGGTCAGCAGTGCCGCGGTGACAGCGGCGAGCTTCAGCAATTCACGTCGTTTCATTTCTTGTTTCCTCCAAGATTTAGAGACGGGGTCTCTTTTGACGGCCGCTTTGCTGCGGTCGTTTCCTTGTGCGCCTGCCCGCCCCAGAGAGGCGCAAATGCCAGGCGCAGATAGAAGAGAAGATCAACGGCATTGCGCTCCTGGACGAGCACGGTGCCGATGATGATCATCCCCTTCAGCACGAGCTGAAGGTTTGAATTGATGTTGTGCAATTGCAGGATATTCGAGAGCAGTCCGAAGATCAGCACGCCGCAGAATGTGCCGATGAGGCTGCCACGTCCGCCCATCAGGCTGGTGCCGCCAATGACCACGGCGGCGATGGCATCGAGCTCCAGCCCGGCGCCGGCATCCGGCTTGCCTTGCCTGTATTGCGCGACATAGAGCACCGCCGCCACACCGGCCAGCAGCCCGGACATGGCGTACGTGGCGATCTTGACGCGGCCGGCGGCGATGCCGGACAGCCGTGCCGCCTCTTCATTGCCGCCGATTGCATAGACGTAGCGGCCGAACGGGGTGAAGCGCAGCACCGCGCCGTAGATCAGGATCGCTCCGAGGAAGAACAGGCCCGGCATTGGGATCACGCCGAAGACCAGCGAGCGCAGCATTTCGAAATCGGCGGTGGCGTTCGACCCGGTGTAGACCGGCAGCACCGCATTGTTTTGGCCGGCGGTCAGCCGGGCGATGCCGAGCGCCGTCACCATCATCGCCAGCGTGACGATGAAAGGCTGCAGCCGCCCGGCAACGATGATGAAGCCGTTGAGTGCCCCGAACAGCAGGCCGACGCAGGGCGCCACCAGCAACACGCCAACCACGCCGAACTTTGAGCCAACCTGCGGCAGCAGGAACCACAGCACGAGACTGCACAGGATCACCCCGACGATGCCGGGCGTGACCAGTCCACGAACGCTATCCAGCCTGATGGCGTGGGTGGCCTGCGGACCGGCGCGGGATTTTTCGATGTTCAGGAAGACGAAGCGGGTGACCAGAATGCCGAGGCAAAGGGCGACTACGGCAACTGTCGGCACCCCCAGCACCACCGCCGGCGTGACGCCCGGAACCGTCAGCAGCATGGCGCAGACCACGGTGCAGATCGCCATCAGCGAGCCGACGGAAAGATCGATGCCGCCGGTGATGATCACCGCCGTCATACCGGTGGCGATCAGGCCGGTGGTCGACACCTGGCGCAGCACATCGAGCAGATTGCCGTAGGACAGGAAGATGTTGTTGCCCTTGGAGCTGATCGGCGAGCCCAGCACGCCGATCAGGAAGATGGCGATCAGGCCCCAATAGAGCTTCGTCCGCGACAGGATGTTCAAGATGCTCATGCTGCGGGTCTCGTTATGGTCCGGCGCGGCGCCGCGAGCCGCATAATGGCCTCCTCGCTTGCTTGCGCGCGCGAGAGGGTCCCCGTCTGGCGACCATCGGCCATGACCAGGATGCGATCGGAAAGATGCAGCAGCTCCGGCAATTCCGAGCTGATGACGGCGATGGCGAGGCCGTCTCGCGCCAGCTTGAAGATGAGATCGTAGATTTCCCGCTTGGCGCCGACATCGATGCCGCGTGTCGGCTCGTCCAGCAACAGCACCCGCGGCCGCGTCGCCAGCCATTTGCCGATGACGACCTTCTGCTGGTTCCCGCCGGACAGTGTGCCGGCCGGCTGCTCGATAGTCCCGCAGCGAATGCCGAGCGCCTTGACCGCGTGCCGCGCCAGGCCTTGCTCGGCGGCCCGCGAGCGAAGGCCGAACCGCGCCAGCGCGCCGACCAGCGGCAGTGCGACATTGTTGGTGATCGAGGCCTGAAGATGCAGGCCTTGCGTCTTGCGGTCCTCGGTCACCAGAGCGATGCCGAGCCGGCGGGCGTCGCGCGGCGAACGGATCTCCACCGGCTCGCCGTCGAGCCGGATTTCGCCGCCGGCACGTCCACCGCTGGAACCGAAGATGGTCTCCAGGATTTCGGTGCGTCCCGAGCCCAGAAGCCCGCCTATCCCCAGAATTTCCCCGGCGGCAAGATCGAAGCCGACGCCGTCGAGCGCGGTGCGCCAGCCGTGGCGGTCGGGTTTCGACAGCGATAGGCCGCTTACGGAGAGAACGATCTTGCCGCTAGGGCCACGCTCTTCCTGAGAGGAGGCAAGCAGATTTCGCCCGACCATCGCCGAAATGATGGTGTTTTCGTCGAGCTTTGCCATCGCCTCGGTGAGCACGTGGCGTCCATCGCGAAACACGGTGACCCGGCTGGCCAGCTGCATGACCTCGTCGATGCGGTGCGAGATGTAGACGATCGCCACGCCGCTGTCGGCAAGCTGACGGATGATCCGGAACAGCCTTTGGCATTCGGCCGGCGAAAGCGCCGAAGTCGGCTCGTCCATGATCAGGATGCGCGCCGACATCGACAGTGCCTTGGCGATCTCGACCAGCTGCTGCTCGCCGACGCGCAGGCTGCCGACCCGCGCTTCCGGGTTGAGCTCGATGCCGAGCCTCTGCAGCAGCGCACCGGCGGCATGGCTGCTTGCCTTGCGGTCGACGATAAGTCCGGCGATCAGCTTCTCGCGCCCCAGGAAGATGTTATCGGCAACGCTGAGTTCGGGGACGAGATTGAGCTCCTGGTGGATGATGGCGATGCCGGCGTGCTCGGCGTCACGTACGCCGGCGAAACGGATCGGATTGGCATCGACGTTTACCGTTCCGTCGTAGTCCGTATAGATGCCGGAGAGGATCTTCATCAGCGTCGACTTGCCGGCGCCGTTTTCCCCCATCAGCGCATGGACCTCGCCGCGCCGCAGGTCGAAGCCGACATCGACAAGTGCGGCGATGCCGCCAAACGTCTTGGAGATGTGCTCGGCGCTCAGAACGACAGCCGGGCCGGCGGTAGCCGCAACATCTCCGAACGTGCTGGAATTGCCAGGCTCCATGACAAGAACGGCCTCCCTTCCGTCGTCGTCGAATGCCTGAAACGCTAATCTAAACGTTTCGATCATGTCAAGCCGGTATCTGATGACGCCGGATTGATGCATTTCAATTCTTGCGCAATTCTGCGAGATTCCGTAGGTATTGCAGCCAGAGGGCGGTGAAACGTTTCGAAAATGATGGCGTCAGGGCGGAAAAAGCAGCGAAAGTCCACGGCCCCAACCATGCTGCACGTGGCTGAGGTGGCGCGTGTTTCGGTCGCCACCGTCTCGGCGCTGATCAACGGCACCGCGACCGTCAGTCCCGAGCTCAGCCAGCGCATCGAACAGGCGATCCGCGACATCGGCTACAAGCGCAACGCGATCGCCCGCAGCCTGAAGATGGGCACCACCCGCACCATCGGGCTTACCGTTCCCCACATCACCAATCCGTTCTTCACCGATGTCGTTTCGGTCATCCAGCAGGCATTCGACCGCGCCGGCTACGCGGTCATGCTGTGCTGCACGGACGAGGATCTGAACACGCAGGACGACCAGATCAGGCTGCTGCTCGACCGGATGGTCGACGGACTGATCGTTGCGCGCGTTGGCGACGGCGCGATCCTGAAGAGAATTGTCGATGACGCCAACGTGCCGGTGGTGCTGCTCGACCGCGTTTGCGAAGGCGTCGATACCGACACCGTCGTTCTCGACAACCAGCGCGCGGTGTTCGACGCCATCACCTATCTGATCGATCTCGGCCACCGGCGGATCGGCTACATCTCCGGATCGTTCGACATCTCGCCCATGCATGACCGCATGACAGGGTATCGCGAGGCGCTCCAGGCTGCCGGCCTGCCGATCGAGAGCGAGCTTGTCCGCTTCGGCAATTTCCATGAAGTCGACGGCTACGCCGCGACGATGCAGCTGCTTTCGCTGCATGACCGCCCGAGCGCCATCTTCTCGGCCAACAACCCGATGGTGATCGGCACCATGAAGGCGATCCGCGACATCGGGCTGTCCTGCCCCGACGATATTTCGGTTGCCTGCTTCGATGACTTTCCCTGGTCGGACGTGTTCCAGCCGCAACTGACCACGGTCGCACAACCGGTCAAGGCGATCGGCGAACAGGCGGCCAATCTGCTGCTCGACCGGCTCGCCGGAAACAGGGACGCGCCGCCGCGCAAGCTGACGCTCAAGGGACGGCTGATGATCCGCAATTCATGCCGGCCACTGGGCGCGCCCTTGGCGGCGATCGCGCAAAGCGTCAGCGCCTGATGCATGTCGCCCAAAAGCATGCCCTCGGGGCCTGACCCGAGGGTGTGCAGCGGTTTTGGGATAGGGGCATGCATCAATAAGAAAGACGATCAGGCCGCTTCCCACAGCGAGTTGTGAGCTTCGGCCAGGATCTCGAAGGATCGCACCCGCGCTGCGTGGTCGAAAATCTGCGCGGTGACCATCAGCTCGTCGGCGCCGGTGCGCTGCACGAACGCCTCGATGCCTTGCCTGACCGTTTCCGGGGCGCCAACGACGGCGCAGGACAGCGCCTGGCCAAGCATGGTTTTGGCCATCGGGTCGAGATCGCGCTCATATCCCTCGACCGGCGGCGGCAATCGGCCGGGCCGGCCGGTGCGCAGATTGACGAAGGCCTGCTGCAGCGAGGTGAACAGCAGCCGCGCCTCGGCGTCGGAGGGCGCCGCGAACACGTTGAGGCCGAGCATGACATAAGGCTTGTCGAGCTGCTTCGACGGCTGGAAGCGCGCGCGATAGATCTCCAGTGCGTGGTCGAGTTCGGCCGGTGCGAAATGCGAGGCGAAGGCGTAGGGCAGACCGAGCATGGCGGCCAGCTGCGCGCCATAGAGGCTCGAGCCCAGGATCCAGATCGGCACCTGCTCGCCCTCGCCGGGCACAGCGCGGATACGCTGACCGTCTTTGGCCGCCTGGAAATAGCCCATCAGCTCGACGACATCCTGCGGGAAACTATCGGCGCCGGCCTCGAGATTGCGGCGCAGCGCGCGCGCCGTGCCCATGTCGGTGCCCGGCGCCCGGCCGAGGCCGAGGTCAATGCGGCCGGGATGCAATGCGTTAAGCGTGCCGAACTGCTCGGCGATGACCAGTGGCGAATGGTTGGGCAGCATGATGCCGCCGGCGCCGACGCGTATCGTCCTGGTACCGCCTGCGACGTGGGCAATGACGACGGAGGTGGCGGCGCTGGCGATGCCCGGCATGTTGTGATGCTCGGCCAGCCAATAGCGCCTGTATCCCAGCCGCTCGGCATGGCGGGCGAGATCGAGTGAATTGGCGAGTGATTGCGAAGCGTTGCTGCCTTCGACGATCGGCGACAGGTCGAGAACGGAAAGAGCGGTCATGGGCGGGGATCCTGTGGACGGATGGATGTAGGAAGCGACCGCCACGGCCGCAAATTCAAAAAATTGAACAGACGCCGCGCGTCCAAGCTGGCGAAAAGGACGCTCTGGCATTTTGAGTCCGAGGGACCCCTCCGGAACTTATGCCACTTATCGGATCATACGCCCGCCGCCTTCTCGGTCTCTGAAATCTGCTCGTCCTCAATCGCCGTATGCTGCGCCGCCAGGAAATTGCCGACATGGCTGAGGCCGTCGAAATGATCGCAGAACACCTTGATGACGACCAGCAGCGGCACCGCCATCAGCGCCCCGACGAAACCCCACAGCCAGGACCAGAAGGCAATGGCGATGAGGATTGCCACGGCGTTGATCTCGAGGCGGCGGCCAACCACCGTCGGCGTCACAAACTGGCCTTCGATAATGTCGCACAAAATGACGAATGCTGGCGCCAGCAGCGCATAGGAGATCGTCTCGAAGCTGATCAGCGCGATGACGGCAACCAGCGTGATCGTAATCAGCGCACCGATATAGGGCAGGAAATTGAGCAGAGCTGCTGCCGCGCCCCAGACCTGCGCGTTGGGCAGGCCGAGTGCCCACAGGCCGAGTCCGATAACCACGCCCAGGCAGGTGTTGATGACCGTGATAGTAAGGAGATAGTGCGAGATTTCACGTTCGACGTCGTAGACGACGCGCAGCGCCCGCTTTTTTTCGCTGAGACTGGGGAAGGACTGGACAATCTTCTCATAGAACATCGTGCCTGAGGCGAGCAGGAACAGCGACAGGACGAAGACAATGGTGATGCTGGTGCCAGCCGACAGCACATTGCCGGCGGCCTGTGAGAGAAGGCCCGATGGCGCCATGGCCACCCTCTGAACGCCGGGCTCCTGGGAGGTCTGAGTCAGTCCCTCTATCTGACGCGAAATCTCCACGATCCTTTCGAACGGACGCCGCAGTTGCGCCAGACGTTCTGCAAGCTGCTGGCCGATCGACGAGGTGTTATTGATGAGGTCGATGACCGGGCCGCTGAGCAAATACCCTGCGACGGCGATGACGCAGAACGACAGCAGCACCAGCAATGTCGCCGACATAGCATCGGGCATGCCATGCTTGCGCAGGAAGCGGACAATCGGCGTCAGCGTCAGTGCCAGCAGGAAAGCCAGAATGACCGGCATAAAGAAGGCACGGGCGAAGTAGAGCGCGTAGATTGCCATAAGGATGAAGATGCCAACGAGCAGCGAACGGATCAGATGGGTATCCGCGCGCGCCTCGACGCGCGGATCCGGCCTATCGGCATCGCCTGCGCCCGAAGCGGCTGGTTCGGCTTTCATTCTGGCCCTCGGCGGCACACCGCGATTGGCGTAGACCGTGGGCGGAAACGCCTTTGCGGCTTCAAAGTTCCGTTAGAGCGACGTGCGTCCACTTGGACGCACAAAGCATGCTCTAACACTTTGACTCTACGTCCTGGCCGGTGAATCAGGCGGCCGGCGCTGCCACGGCAGGGATGGCCTTCGCCGTTTCCTTGCGCACGATCGGCGCGACCTTGGTGCCGTGGAGTTCGATCGCCTTCAAGATCTTGGCGTGCGCCATGGTGCCGATCGCCATTTGCAGCAGGAAGCGGTCGTTGCCGAATATCCTGTGCTGGGCAATGATCTTTTCGGCCACCTGTTCGGGATTGCCGACGAACAGAGCGCCGTTCGGGCCGCGCGACTGGTCGAAATGCGCTCGTGACGTCGGACCCCAGCCGCGCTCGCGACCGATGCGGTTCATCACCTCGGCCTGCGGCCCATAAAAATCGTCGGCCGCCTGGCCGGTGGTCTCGGCGATGAAGCCGTGCACGTTGAGGCTGGTGGCGAGATCAGCCGGATCATTGCCCGCCCGTTTGGCCGCCTCCCTGTAGATCTCGAACAGCGGCGCGAACCGCGCCGGCTCGCCGCCGATGATGGCCAGCGCCAGCGGCAGGCCGAGCGCACCGGCCCGCGCGGCGGATTGCGGCGTGCCGCCGATCGCGATCCAGATCGGCAATCTGTCCTGGAACGGGCGGGGATAGACGCCGCGATCGTTGATCGGAGCGCGCAGCCTGCCCGACCAGGTCACCTTGACATGATCGCGGATGGCAAGCAGCAGGTCGAGCTTTTCGGAAAAGAGCTCGTCATAGTCTTCGAGATTGTAGCCGAACAGAGGAAAGGATTCGATGAACGAACCGCGCCCAGCCATGATCTCAGCCCGGCCGCCGGATAGAAGGTCGAGTGTCGCAAACTGCTGGAAGACGCGAACCGGATCGT
Organism: Mesorhizobium sp. M1312; assembly: GCF_040318115.1. Classification (NCBI taxonomy): domain Bacteria; kingdom Pseudomonadati; phylum Pseudomonadota; class Alphaproteobacteria; order Hyphomicrobiales; family Phyllobacteriaceae; genus Mesorhizobium; species Mesorhizobium sp. M1312. The sequence continues at coordinate 86,850 of NZ_JAMYLQ010000001.1, forward strand.
CGGAGGATAGCACGGTGACCGCGCTGGTCAGCTTTATGCGCCTGGTGCGTTCGGCCGCCGCGGCCAGGGCTACGACCGGCGCTGAAGCGGCATAATCGGGGCGGTGATGCTCGCCCAGCCCAAACACGTCGAGGCCGACCTGGTCGGCCAACTCGATCTCCTCGACCAGATTGCGCAGCCGCTCATGCGCACCGATGGCACCGGGACCCGGTTCCGGGCTGACGTCGGCGAAGGTATAGAGACCGAGTTCCATCATGTGTCATCCTGGTGTTTGTTTTTCGCGCTACAGGTAGCGACCAGCCCGCCGCGCCACCAGAGGGCCGGATGGTGAACAGTGCATGTCCGTTTCAGCCGAATTCAGCCGAAAAGGCGTCTCCCGACTGCAACAGCTCAGAATTTCATGGCTGGCATACCGTTTTGGCGCTTGAACTCTGGGTTTTCACGCGTATGTAAGCCTCGCAAATTGACTCCAGGGAAGTGGACTTGGCTATCTATAGGGAAAAAGACGTTTTCGAGCGGCGCAATGCCGCAAACGAGGCAAAGAAGGCGCTTCTCGAGCGCTTCAAGGCAAAGCCGCCAGCAGACGATCCAGCGGTGCTGGCACGACAGGCCGAACGCAAGGCAATCCTCGAAGCTCGTGCGATACGAGAGGCCGAAAAGGCCAGGCTGAAGCAGGAAAAGCTGGCGCGCGAAGCGGCCGAAAAGGCCGAGCGCGAAGCTGCTGCAGAAGCAGCGCGTATCGCTGCGGAAGAAGCGGCGCAGGCGGAAGCGAAGATCCGGGAAGCCGAAGAGAACGAGCGCATCGCTCGTTTGCTTGCCGACGAGGCCGAGCGCAAGGCCAAGCGCGACGCGCGCTATGCGGCGCGCAAGCAGCGCACCGGCAGGACGCCTCCGGGCTTTTCCGCTCGCTAGCGCTCCTACAGCGCGATTCACGAATCAAATTCAGGGCCGCCTTGCAGCGGCCCTGAAGGCGTTTGTGCTGCGGCCTTGCAGCAAAACTAATGCATGTCGCCCAAAAGTGCGCAGCGGTTTTGGGACGACGACATGCATAAAAACAAGAACTTAAAGCGCATCGCATTAATCCTTTCAGACGCGACGCGCTTTAGGCCGCGAGCTTCAGCCCCATGATGCCGCAGACGATGAGTGCGATGCAGCCCAGCCTGATCGCGGTCGCAGGCTCGCCGAGCAGCCAGATGCCAAGCAGCGCCGTGCCGACGGTGCCGATGCCGGTCCACACCGCATAGGCCGTGCCGACCGGCAGCGTCTTCAGCGCCAGTCCGAGCAAGGCGAGACTGACGACCATCGAGACAACCGTCAGGACCGTCGGCACCGGCTTCGAAAAGCCATCAGTGTATTTGAGGCCGATCGCCCAGCCGATCTCGAACAGGCCAGCGAAGAAGAGAAGAATCCACGACATCGGAACGCTCCATTGGATTGCGGGTCGTCCCGGTCTTTTCGGAAAGCGCGAAGTCGTCTTCGCTCCATTGACATAGAAATTTCGGGTACCCAATCAACAGCAGCGCCGACGGCATTTCAGGACCCATCGCTGAATGCCGATTGGTCCTGAAATGCCGTCGGTCATGACCTTGCGCCGAAACGCCGAGACTTACCTGTCCTTGAGTTTGATCGCCTTGACGGGCGGCGCTTTCAGGGTCGGGGCAGCGGCGGGTTTCTTCGCGTCTTTCTTCGGCTTGCGGGCTTCCTTGCCCGCCTTCATCGCACCTTTAGCCATGATTCGTTTCCTCCGATTGTGGCAAAGCGAAATGAACCAAGAGAAACGCCCGACCGCAAGAGGCATAATCTGGCGCCAGCCGGCGGCCGTCGACCGGTTTCTAATTCGCTCGTAAACCGCGCTGGTCCGTGCGATGATCTTTTTTGCACTGCAGCAACAGCCCGTGCCTTCGCCGGGTGATGACCCGGCAGGACGGTCAGGACAACAATGCGAATCCATATCGGCTGCGAGATGAGCTTCGATTTTCCGCAGGAAACGCCGCTGATCGCGATGCTCAACGTTCACTATTCCCGTGCGTCAGATCTCGAACGGCCGGATTTCCTGACCTCGAACCCACCGGTGCCGATCGAGAGCTACCGCGACAGTTTCGGCAATTGGTGCAACCGTCTTGTCGCCCCGCCGGGTCGCTTCAGCTTCGGCACTGACGCGGTGATCCGCGATCCCGGCACTTTCGAGGTGGGCGATCTGATGGCCTGGCAACACGAGGTGCGCGATCTGCCGTCGGAAACATTGCTGTTCCTGCTGCCCAGCCGCTATTGCGAGAGCGACGTGCTGGCGAGCGAGGCGTGGCGGCTGTTCGGCCACACACCGCTCGGCATTCCACGCGTGCAGGCGGTCTGCGATTTCGTCCACAACCACATCAACTTCAATTACGGCAATGCGCGGCCCACGCGCACGGCAGCCGAGGCCTACCGAGAGCAAAGCGGCGTCTGCCGGGACTTCGCCCATCTCGCCGTCGCCTTCTGCCGCGCCTTGAACATCCCGACGCGCTACTGCACCGGCTACATCAGCGACATCGGCTTGCCGAAACCGTGGTCGGAGATGGACTTCGCCGCCTGGATGGAGGTCTATCTCGGCGGCCGCTGGCATGCCTTCGATCCGCGCAACAATGCGCCGCGCATCGGCCGTATCCTGATCGCCTCCGGCCGCGACGCAGCCGACGTGCCGCTGACCCATATTTTCGGGCCGGGCACGCTGGCCGGTTTCAAGGTCTGGACGGAAGAGATCGTCGACTAGGCCGTGTGGACAGTTACCGCAACCATAGGACAATAGCCGCGAGAGTGACAACGGCGCGGTAATTGCGGGCGGTTTTCTCGAAGCGGGTTGCGACCCGGCGGAACTGCTTGAGCTTGGAGAAGCGGCACTCGACGAGATGCCGCTGGGCATAGAGGTGCCCAGACAGTGGGACAGTTTCTAGAGGCGGCCTACTTAGATTAGCTTGCACTGTAGTGGCGCTTGCCAAAGTCTCAAATGCGGTCGACGTTCAAGAACCTAAAAAGCGGCGGGCTTGCTTCGGATGGTTAAGGCCAGGAGCGCCTCCGAAAGTCGTTTCTTCGCCCGCTCGACCCCGTTCTCGTCGATTGCCTCAACATCGAGGAACAAGTCGAGGCCAGTCGCGTGCTCGCTGATGACCTGAGGGCGCTGGGCCAGTTCACCCAGAAGGCCCTCGACTTCGTAGGGGACAACCTCCCGGCTGATCCCCTTCATGGCAATCGGTGCTAACGGACGAGCCCGGACAAGGTCGCGGACGAGCGCGTAAGTCTCGTAGCTGAGGCAGATGCCGCCGGGCTCGGCAATCGACTGCAGACGGGCTGCCAAGTTCGCTTCGGCTCCGATGATCGTGTAGTCCATCCGATCATCGGAACCGAAGTTCCCAACATTGCAATACCCCGTGTTGATGCCCATGCGAGCTCGGAAGGGCCGTTCAACTCCGCGGTCACGCCACACCCTGTTCAACTGCTCCAGCCGGCGCTGCATGTCGACAGCCATGCGCAAGCAGGCTCTCGCGTCCTCTTCGATGCCTTGCGTCTCGGGGTCTCCGAAGAACACAAGAAGCGCGTCGCCGATGAACTTGTCGACGGTGGCGCCGTGTTTGAGCGCGATCGTCGACATCTCGGTGAAATACTCGTTGAGGAGAACCGTCAGGTCCTCGGGCTGGAGCCGTTCCACGATCGCGGTGAAATCCTTGACGTCGGAGAAAAAGATCGTGAGCTTCTTGCGCTCGGTCGCGATGGTGACATCCTTCTGGCCGCTGAAGATGCTTTTGTAAATTTGAGGCGAAAGATATTTGGCGATCTTCAATGAAATCGCGGCCAGGAAGTCGTTTGCCTCGGAAAGCTCCTTATTGATGCCCTGAACCAAGGCGGACTGACGACGCTGCAGCAGAATGAACGTCAGGCCCGCCGCCGCCGCGAAGCCGAAATATAGCAGCAGATATTTGAAAGCGAGGACGTTCGCAGCGATGGGCTGATTGACTGATATCTCCTGGATCCCTCGGACATCCCCTACCTTCCAGTCCGTCTTGGGGCTGTCCGGGTGTGAGTTATGGCAGGTCACGCAGACTTGTCCCATTACAACCGGGGCCGCGGCGCGAACGTGCCGGTCAAACAGCGAACCCGAGACTTCGATGATCGGCTCCCTCGGGTTAGCGCGCAAAGCAGAGATTGCATTTCGCTCGAATACATCGAGCTGGTGGGGGTCGCGACCTTTGAAAGGTAGATCCGAGACAAACCGATATTTGACGGACCCGTCGTGAGCGCTGATGCGCTTGCCGAGTTCGATCGAGAGGGTTGCTGGAATAGGGATCGCGCCTGGCACGTCCCGGTAGTTGTGCGTCGCGGTCACGGCGTCGTCTGTTTGCAGCACGCGTCCCACGACTTCGCTGCCGTAGAATCCGCGCATTTCGTCGATGATCCGGCTGATTTCGCTGGCTTGCGTGCGCAGCATCCGTTCCGATAGGTCTCGGAGATCGAGCCAGGCTGCGACGGGCAGACCTATAAGGCCGATGACCACTGCCGCCATCAGGAGCGGTCCCATGGTGCGCTGCTGACGCGCAATCTGTTCACCCAGTCCAGCCATTGTCCAAGCGCCCGGCAGTCATTAGCATCTGAATTATAGCTCATTCCCGGCACGGTACCTAGCGTCAGTCTTGGCTCGATGAAACACGTCAGCCCTGCAACGACGGACCGACCTTGAGCGGTTGTCGCTAAGCCCCACCCTCACAGCGGATTTCGCTTCTAGCGCTAGACGGGCAGTGAATCAGTGAGGGAGATGTAGCGAAGTCGGTTGTGGCCCGGATGCGCTCCGCGATAACGGCTCAGGGGTCAGAAGTTCACCTCCGGCAAGGTTGAGACTTTCTGCGGCCGGAGAGCGCGTCGGAAAAGAAAGTGTCCCGCGAAGCGTATCCTGCGGCGCCCGGCCAACTGCGGACTGTTCTTACCTGCCGTTGCAAGGTTCGCCTGCCGCGCTGCCGCATCGACTCAAAAGTCGGAGTCGATTTCGCAAAGCTTGATGTGTAGATTCAAAGCATTACAGCATACTATGTGTCCAAACGGGCGCACGTCGGTTGAGCATTGCCGAACTGATTTTGGGAGGAATGAAGATGAAGATCGACGGCGGGTGCCATTGCGGCGCCATCACTTACGAGGCGGAAGTCGATCCGGAAAAGACCAATATCTGCCACTGCACCGATTGCCAGCAACTGACGGGCACGGCCTTCCGCGTGACCGTGCCGGCGCCGGAGGACCACTACCGGATCACCAAAGGCACGCCGAAGATCTATATCAAGACCGCATCGAGCGGCGCCAGGCGCGCCCAGGCTTTTTGCGGCGAGTGCGGTTCACATCTCTACGCCACGTCGGTTGGCGACGGGCCGAAGGTCTACGGCATCAGGGTCGGCACGGCGCGGCAGCGCGAACAACTGATCCCGAGAAAACAGATCTGGCACCGCTCGGCGCTGCACTGGCTGCCGGAGTTCGAAGGCACGACGATCATCGAGGAGCAATAGCCCCTCAGTCGTCGCCTTCGACGACCCTTAGTCGCAGCTGACCGGTCTTGGAGTCGGCGACGCGCCCACCCGCTTCGACCTTCGCGCTGGCTCCATGTGTCGTCCCGGGCGATCCGCTGTCGCCCTCCGTCGGCTGCGCGCCGAACTCCAGCGCCTCGATCTTCTGGCCGCGCTTGGTCACCTTCGACGTCGAGACGAGGATGTCATCGATATCCTTCGCCGACTGGCCGAAATGGCTCTGCAGCTTGCGCACCCGCTCGTCGAGGCGCGAGACATCCTCCATCAGCCGGATGACTTCGCCCTGGATCAAATGCGCCTGCTCGCGCATGCGGGCGTCCTTGAGGATCGCCTGGATGACCTGGATCGACAGCATCAGCAGCGACGGCGAGACGATGACGATGCGGGCGCGGTGCGCCTTGTGAACAATCCCCTCGAAATTCTCGTGGATCTCGGCAAACACCGATTCCGACGGCACGAACATGAAGGCGGTGTCCTGCGTCTCGCCCTGGATCAGGTATTTTTCGGAAATATCCCGGACATGCACCTCGATATCGCGCCGAAACGCTTGTGCGGCGACCTTCTGCAAATCGGCGCCTTCGGCGGCACGGATGGCATTCCAGGCTTCCAGCGGAAACTTGGCGTCGATGGCAAGTGCGGGCGCGCCGTTCGGCATCTTCACCAGGCAGTCGGGCCGGCTGCCATTCGACAGGGTCGCCTGGAATTCGTAGGCACCGTGCGGCAGGCCGTCGGCGACGATCGCCTCCATGCGCGACTGGCCGAAGGCGCCGCGCGTCTGCTTGTTGGAAAGGATCGCCTGAAGCTGAACGACCTGGCCGGCGAGCGACTGGATGTTGCCCTGCGCCGTATCGATGACCGCCAGCCGCTCCTGCAGTTTGGCGAGGCTCTCATGCGTCGATTTCGTCTGCTCGGTCATGGTCTGGCCGAGACGGCCGGTCATCGCGTCGAGACGTTGGCCGATCGACTGTGTGAGTTCGGCCTGCCGCGCCCCGAACACTTCGGCGATGGCGCCCATGCGGCCCTGCATCTCGGCCTGGCTTGCCAAGATGCCGGCCATCCGCGCCTCGGCGTCGCGGGCGTGGTCGGCGGCTTCCGCAGCCGCCACCGCACGCGCCTTGGCCGAGCGCCAGAGCGCGACGACGAGCGCCACGAACAGGCCCAGGAACAGGATCGCGCCGAATGCAAGTGCGTGGCCGAGCGTGATCGTGGTGGCGCCGAGCCGGGCGATCGGTTCGGACAGGATGGTGGTCAGATCGTTCATATGCGACAGCATAGATGATTCGGCCTGACGGCACAGATCAAAACGTGAACGACGCTGCAAATGCCCCGGTTGACGCTTTTCGTGCGAGGTCTTAGGTGAGACGCCATGTCGATCAAGCCACTCATCATCCTTCCCGATCCCGTCCTGCGCCAGGTCTCAAAACCGGTCGAGCGCGTCGACGGCGCTTTGCGCAAACTGGCCGAGGACATGCTGGACACCATGTATGATGCGCCGGGCATCGGTCTGGCGGCGATCCAGGTCGGCGAACCGCTGCGCATGCTGGTGATCGACCTCGCCAAGGAAGACGAGACGCCGGCGCCGCATGTCTTCATCAATCCCGAAATCCTGGAGAGCGCCGATCAGCGCTCGGTCTATGAGGAGGGCTGCCTGTCGATCCCGGATTACTATGCCGAGGTCGAACGCCCCGCCGCCGTGCGGGTGAAATATCTCGATCGTGACGGCAAGCTGCAGGAGATCGAGGCCGAAGGGCTGATGGCGACCTGCCTGCAGCATGAGATCGACCATCTCAACGGCGTTCTGTTCATCGACCACATCTCTAAGCTGAAGCGCGACATGGTGGTGAAGAAGTTCAAGAAGCTCGCCAGGGACAAAGCAGGCAATAAGGCGCCGGGCAAGTTGGTGGGATAGCGTATTCTTAAACGCCTGAAATTGCTGTTGAGCAACGGCCCTTGGTCCGATATCATTGATATCAAGCTTGGAGGTCCGGATGGGCGATATGCTGATCAGAAATATTCCTGAACCCTTGAAGCGCGAGATCGAACAGGCGGCGCACAAGGGCGGCCAGAGCCTGTCGGGCAAAGCGATCGATCTATTGCGCAAAGGCATGGTAGCGGAAAGAGCAGCCAAGCCGAAACCGGGTCTTTCAGCGTGGGACGCGATTCGCTCGGCATTCGCCGCTGAAAACGCGATTGACGACGAGTTCGCAAAGATCCTGGACGAAATCGAGGCGGAACGGAAACGCGACTTCGGTCGCCCGGTCGAGGATTTCAAGTGATTGTCCTCGATACCAACATTGTTTCGGAAGCCAGCAAGCACGCGCCCGATTCGAATGTTTCCGCGTGGTTTCGCAAACAGGATTTTCTTGAGCTCTACATGTGTGGCCCCGTCATCATGGAGCAGTCTTTCGGCGCGGAAAGATTTTTGAACAGGAAAGGGTCGGACCGTTATGTTCGCGTGCTCGACCACCTGATTTCGCAGCAGTTTGTCGGCCGCATCGTGGATTTTGCCGGCTCGGTCCCCAGGCTAGCTGGGAAGCTCCGCGCCGCACGGGAGCAACATGGCCGCCCGATCAGCCTCGCTGACGCGATGATCGCCGCAATCTGCCTGGCGCATGACGCTACGCTCGCGACCCGCAACGTTCGCGACTTCGACGGGCTTGACCTGAAGCTCGTAAATCCGTTTGAAGCGGGTGCCTGAGCCGACTTAACGGCCAGACCAAGGCCGGACCCGGAACAAAAATGCCCCTGCGCGTCATCTTCATGGGTACGCCTGAATTCTCCGTGCCGACGCTGCGGGCGATCGCAGATGCCGGATATGAGATAGAAGCCGTCTACACGCAGCCGCCGCGCGCCGCCGGCCGCCGTGGGCTGGAACTGACGCCGTCGCCGGTGCAGCGCGAGGCGGTGCGGCTGGGCATCGAGGTGCAGACGCCGGTGTCGCTGAAAAGCGAGGCCGAGCAGCAGGCGTTCCGCGCCTTGCGGGCCGATGTCGCAGTGGTCGTCGCCTATGGATTGCTGTTGCCCAAACCCATTCTCGACGCGCCGCCGCTCGGCTGCCTCAATGGTCATGCATCGCTGTTGCCGCGCTGGCGCGGCGCCGCCCCCATCCAGCGCGCGATCATGGCCGGCGATACCGAGACAGGCATGATGGTGATGCGGATGGAGGAAGGCCTGGACACCGGCCCGGTCGCCATGGTCGAAAAATGCGCCATCGGACCCGATATGACGGCCGGCGACCTGCACGATCGGTTTATGCTCATTGGCGCCGCGCTGATGGCGGAAGCGCTGGCACGGCTGGAACGGGGTGCCCTGACATTTACCACCCAGGCGACGTTGGGGGTGACCTACGCCAAAAAGATCGATAAAGCGGAGACGCGTGTGGACTGGACGCGGCCTGCCGGCGAAGTCCACAATCATGTTCGCGGCCTGTCGCCCTTTCCCGGCGCGTGGTGCGAGATCGAAATCGGCGGCCGCCTGGAACGGCTGAAACTGCTTCGCTCGACGCTTTCGCAAAGCGCCGGCGAGCCGGGAGGAATTCTCGACGACCGGCTGACGGTCGCCTGCGGGTCAGGCGCAATCAGGCTGGTCGAAGTTCAACGTGCGGGCGGAAGGCCCATTGCCGCGCAGGAGTTCCTGCACGGGGCCAAGCTCGAAAAAGGAATGAAATTCTCATGAGCATGATGTCGATACGCGCGGCGACGCCGCGGGACCGCGAGGCGATCCGCCTCGTCGAGGAACACGCATTCGGCCAGCAGGCGGAGGCCGGACTGGTCGATGCGCTGGTCAGCGGCGGCGATGCCGTCGTCGAACTGGTGGCGGAAGAAGATGGACAGGTGGTCGGCCATATCCTGTTTTCGCGGCTTTTCGTGCAGAACGGCGGCAAGAGCTTTCCGGCGGTGGCGCTGGCGCCTCTGGCGGTCGAGCCGTCATTCCATGGCACCGGCATCGGCGGTGCGCTGGTCCGCGAGGCGCATATACGCCTGAAGGAAGCCGGCGAGGTGCTGGCTGTGGTGCTTGGCGATCCCGCCTACTATGGCCGCTTCGGCTACAGTCATGCGCGCGCCGAAAAATTCGAAAGCGAGTACCAGGGCGAAGCCCTGCAGGCGCAGGCCTGGGGCGAGGCGCCTGAGACCGGCAAGCTGGTCTACGCTTCGGCTTTTAGCTCCGCGCTCGCCGCATAACCTCATCCTGCTTTAGGAATGCCGCGTTTTCGCCTCGACATCGAATATGACGGCAGCCTCTTTGCCGGCTGGCAGCGCCAGGCAGACCAGCCTTCGGTGCAGCAGGCGATCGAACAGGCGATCGAGAAATTCTGCGGCGAGCAGGTTCCCCTGCGCGCCGCCGGACGCACCGACGCTGGCGTCCATGCGACCGCTCAGGTGGCGCATGTCGATCTCGTCAAGGCGTGGCCCGGCGACAAGGTGCGCGATGCCGTCAATGCCCATCTGCAAACGGCCAAGGCGCGCATCGCCATCCTCAAGGCGGCTGTCGTGCCTGATAGCTTCGACGCGCGTTTCTCGGCGATCGGCCGCCACTATCTCTACCGCATCGTCAACCGGCGGGCGCCGGCGGCCCTCGACAAGGGCAAGATCTGGTGGGTGCCGAAGCGGCTCGACGCCGAGGCCATGCACGAGGCGGCAAAGGTGCTGCTGGGGCGGCATGATTTCACCACGTTCCGCTCGACCCAGTGCCAGGCCGACAGCCCGATGCGGACGCTCGACCGGCTGGATGTCAGTCGGCTGGGGGACGTGATCGAAGTGCGAGCCTTGGCGCGCTCGTTCCTGCACAATCAGGTGCGCTCGATGGTCGGTTCGCTGAAGCGCGTCGGCGAAGGCGGCTGGACAAGTGCCGACTTGAAGGCGGCGCTCGATGCGCGCGACCGTGCAGCCTGTGGCCAGGTGGCGCCGCCCGACGGACTTTTTCTCGTTGGGGTAGATTATCCGAAAGTCGACTAATTCGGCGCACCGATGCCGAGCAGCGCCTGCAGACCGAATAGAACGACCAGAGACGCCACGAACATGCCGGCGAAGACGGCGCTGCCGACAGCCGCGCCCCTGCCGATGGCGACGTTTGTCATCCGCCAGGTCAGGATCATCGACAGCGCAAACAAAAGCAGCGACGCCAGTACGGCGAACTCGTTGGTGGACGGCAGGAAAAGCCTGATCAACGCCGCCGGCAGCATCATCCAGGCGATGATCGCCGACGCCCAGTTGCTGGCGACGACATAGTGGACGAAGCGCCCGCCAATACCGGCGCGCGGCGCGACCAGGGCAAGGCCGACGAGCGGCAACACCCAGGCGCCGACGTCGACCGTCGCCAGACGGATCAGCATGCTGAAGCGCCCCGCGAATGCATTCGGATCGCCGATCTCATTGGCAAGGCCGACCCAGCCGACGATCAGCGCCGGTGCCGCGACAACGATGGCGAAGAAGGAATTCCAGAAACCGTCGGCCGAAAGGTCAAGCTGGCGCAGCCCGTCGGCCTTGCCGAGCATCAGTCGCCAGGCGCCGGTCAGCGAAGCATAGGTTTCATCCGACGAAAGCATGATTACGATGCGCCTTGCTCGAACCAGTCTTCGATGAAGCGCTGATAGATCTGCGTCAGCGTCTCGAGGTCGGCAAGCGCGACGCGTTCATCGACCATGTGCATGGTCTTGCCGACCAGCCCGAACTCGACCACCGGACAATAATCCTTGATGAAGCGCGCGTCGGAGGTGCCGCCGGAGGTGGAAAGCGCCGGCTTCCTGCCGATCACCGCCCTGACCGAACCGCTGAGCGCTTCGATCAGCCGGTCGTCGCGGGTGAGGAAGACGTGGCTCGGCCGATCGCGCCAGACGAGCTCGTAATCGACCGGCGTCGTCTTGCCGGCCCGATATTTCTTGCGCTTCGCGGCCTTGTCGAGACGGTTGTGGATTTCCGCCTGTATGGTCTCGGCGGTCCATGTGTCGTTGAAGCGGATGTTGAAGGTGGCGGTCGCCTTTGCCGGAATGACATTGGTGGCTGGATTGCCGACATCGATCGAGGTCACCTCCAGATTGGTTGGCTGGAAGTCCTTGGTGCCCTTGTCGAAGACCGGATGCAGCAAGGCGTCGACCAGCGTCATCAGCCCGCGCACCGGGTTGTCGGCAAGCTGCGGATAGGCCGCGTGGCCCTGGCGGCCGTTGACGATGATGCTGCCGGACAAAGAGCCGCGCCGACCGATCTTGATCATGTCGCCCAACGCGTCGGGATTGGTCGGCTCGCCGACGATAGACGCGTCCCATTTCTCGCCCTTGGCGGCCGCCCATTCGAGCAGCTTCGTCGTGCCGTTGATGGCCGGTCCTTCTTCATCGCCGGTGATCAGCAGCGAGACCGAGCCTTTCAGGCCGCCTTTCGACTCGAAATGGCGCGCCACCGCGGCGATGAAACAGGCAATGCCGCCCTTCATGTCGACGGCACCGCGGCCGAACATCTCGCCTTTGGCGATCTCGGCGGCGAAAGGCGGATGCGTCCATGAGGCCTCGTCGCCGACCGGCACCACGTCTGTATGCCCGGCGAACATCAGGTGCGGACCGTTGCCGGAGCGCCGCGCATAGAGATTTTCGATATCGGGTGTGCCGTCCTCGGAAAACACCGGGCGCTCGACGGAAAAGCCGAGTGCTTTCAGCATTTTCTCCAGTGTGCTCAGTGCCCCGCCCTCGATGGGCGTCACCGAGGGGCAGCGAATGAGGGCGGCGAGATTTCCAGCGGGATCGGTCGGCAACGTCATGGGCAAAAGCGATAGTCGAAAGCGCAAGGCCTGTCACGGCCAGACATAAGGCCCAGCCATCCCGCCGACATTATGGTTTTTCATGTCGTATTGTCGCAGGGCTGTCGCCCAAAAGCATGCCCTCGGGCTTGACCCGTGGGTGCGCCGCGGTTTTGGGACAACGACATTCATAAGAACAAAGATTTAAAGCGCGTCGCATGGATGGCTTCAGGCGTGGATCGCCCGGCTTGACGCCCGAGGCCATCATGGCGAACGGCCGCCAATAATCGCTGTGATCGTCAGTTCGCGGCCCGCACATGCGCCCAGTAACGGCCCTTGCCGGTGCGCTTGGCTTCATAGAGCGCGTGATCGGAACAGGTGAGAAGAATTTCTGGCTCGCCGCCATCGGCAGGCGCGAAAGCGCTTCCAATGCTCAACCCGATGGGTATTGCGGTGCCCAGGCCAAGGTCGAAAGGAACCGAAATCTTCTCAATAGCCCGCTTTGCCAGGTAGGTGGCTTCGATCTCGGATGTGTTGGGCAGCAGGATGACGAATTCGTCACCGCCGATCCGAAAGACCACATCCCCCGCTCGGAAAGCGCGTTTCAATCGTTCGGCCACCTTGCGCAGCAACATGTCGCCGACCGCGTGGCCGAAGCGGTCATTGACGTGTTTGAAGCCGTCGAGGTCCATGCTGAGAACGGCAAACGGCCTGCCGCCATTTGCGGCCGGCGCGGCAAGCTCGCTGCACATGCCGCGCAGTTTCTCCTGAAGGAAGATGCGGTTTGGCAGGCCGGTCAGCGCGTCCTTGATCGCCAGATCGCGATTGTCCAGTTCGGCGCGGATCATGCGGGCGTTGATCGCATGATTTTGAAGCAGCACGATGATGACGCCGGCCACATAGAACGGTACTTGAATTCCGACGATAGACATTCCGGGCGCCGGCGAAAATAGCGCGCCCGCCAGAAAAGGCAGGCTTACGGCCAGCATGATGAATATGGCGTAGCGCGGGGTGGCTGCGTTGCGGGACGACACCACGCCGACGACCCCTGCGACATTCAGGGCAGCCAGCACGACGAGCGCCATATGCCCGCTGACGACGCAGCCATAACAGCCGAGGCCGAAAATCACCGACCATGGGCCCCCGGCGGCCATGAGGCCTGCCAGCGGCCCCGTTCCCCCGCGCTTGCGGGCCCGCTCACATTCCCGCATCAGCAGGAAGCGGACGGCAAACAGGATGAGGTCGGCCGCGATCCAGGCGTAAGGCCACCGGTCGCCGGTGACGACCGCGGCGCTGACTGCCAGCACCAGGACGCTGATGGTGCCGAACAGGACAGCGAATTTGCGGTCGAAAGTGGTATCGAGAAGCCGTGCGCGGACGGCTTCCGGTTCCGCTCTCATCGGCGAAGAAATCCAGGCGAACAGCCGCGCGCCGGCGCCTCGCTTTCCGCGCGTTTTCGGGTTGGACAAGGGTTCGTCGTGTGCCAGTCGAGTGCTCCGTGTCAGGCGACACAGTCTCCACGAGCATGCTGGACCAAGGTGATTAAGATTAGCTTAGGTACCTGGACGAGCCGACCGCAACGAACCGTCGATCAGGGTGATCTTTTGCCAGACCTTCCGCGACAGGTTGGAGCTCAGGGTCTCGATGTCGTTGACACCATCGACGACCACATTGTCGTTGACCGACTGGGCGAACAGCGCGGCGATCTTGCCGGTGATCGACAGCATTTCGGAGCAATAGTCGAGATAACGGGCGAGGTCGGCACGGTCGGTTATGCGTGCCGGTGAATGCGATGTCGGCTTGAAATCGGTTGAAAGCGCTGCCGGATCCTTGGTCAGCTGATGCATGTCGATGACGTGGATCAGCGATCGCAAGCCGTGAAGCTTGCGAAACACCTGCTTGCGCTTGATGCGCTCCTCGGTTCGGATCAAGGCCAGGAAGCCGAGCACCGCGAGGATGATCATGTTGATCAAGGATTCGATGCCTTGCACCGACTGGACGGCATCGCGGGTTCCCGAGATACGGCCGAGCGGCAGTATGGTGCCGACGAACAGGAACATCAGCGCGCCGGCGGCAATGGCGGCGATGACGACGCCGCGCAGCCACCAGATCGGCGCTTCCAGCGCCTTCGCTGCCTTGGCCAGATCACGCGACAGCGACACGAGTTCAATGGCGACGCCACGCAAGCCTCTATCGGGAAAACGGTCGGCGACGCGTTTTTCCAGTCGCTCGGCGGTTTCGATGATCAGTTTCGAGTCAAGCGTGCGGTAGCGCATGGCTAGATACCCGACCGGCGCTCAGGATTCGGCCGGCGCATTGGTGCGTTTGCCGTAGCGATTGGGTCCGGGATCACTTTTGAAGAAGGCCAAAATGATAAGGAGAATGGCGCCGACGATGAGAGAGATCAACGCATAGTAGGTAGGCTTGCCGAAATCATGGAACCGCTTCGCCGTTAGCGCAAAGGTCGACCATGTCGAGACAACCACAGCGATCCACCAGGCGAGCGCCCAGTACTGACTTGCGGCAGTGCCTAGCGGCGTTCGCGAGAACTGGTAGAGCAGAAAAAGCTGAACCAGGAGGGGCAAAAGACCGGCCAAAACGTAGGCACTGGGGTTCACTCGCCCGGAAAGACTGAAGAAAAGCCATAGAAATCGAGGTCTGTCGAGCAATCGGGTGCGTCCGTTTTTTGCGAAGGATCAATCGCGAAGCAGTTCGTTGATCGAGGTTTTGGAACGGGTCTTGGCATCGACCCGCTTGACGATGACGGCGCAGTAGAGGCTCGGACCAGGCTCACCACTGGGCAGCGGCTTGCCGGGCATCGAGCCGGCGACGACGACGGAATTGGCCGGCACTTCGCCGTAGAAGACCTCACCGGTGGCGCGGTCGACGATCTTGGTCGACTGGCCGATGAAGACGCCCATGCCGAGCACCGAGCCCTCGCGCACGATGCAGCCTTCGACCACTTCGGAACGTGCGCCGATGAAGCAATTGTCCTCGATAATGGTGGGGCCGGCCTGCATCGGCTCCAGCACGCCGCCGATGCCGACGCCGCCCGACAGATGCACATTCTTGCCGATCTGGGCGCAGGAGCCGACCGAGGCCCATGTGTCGACCATGGTGCCGCTGTCGACATACGCGCCGACATTGACGAAGGACGGCATCAGCACGGCACCTGGCGCGACATAGGCGGAGCGCCGCACGATCGATGACGGCACGGCGCGGAAACCTGCCTTCTCGAAATCGATGGCGCTCCAGCCGTCGAATTTCGACGGCACCTTGTCCCACCACACGGCCTGGCCCGGACCACCCTTGATGATCTCCATCGGGTTGAGCCGGAAGGACAGCAGCACCGCTTTCTTCAACCACTGGTTGACATGCCATTTGCCGTCAACCTGGCGCTCGGCAACGCGGACGATACCCCGGTCGAGCAGGTCGAGCGCCGACTGAATGGCGTCGCGCGCCGCGCCGCGGGTTGCCGTCGAAATCGTCTCGCGTTCCTCGAAGGCGGTTCCGATAGTCTTTTCGAGGCTCGCCAGATCGGGCTTCGACATGAATTCGCTCCATTACCAAGCTGTTAAGGGGCCGCACCTTAACCTGTTTTGAAAGTCGCCGGACCCTATGTGAAGGCTTGGTGAGGGTCAATCGCGGCTGCGTCACGGGACGGCGCAAGTGAATGATTGGACGGGTAGGTAATATGACTCCTATGGAAAAGGCGGGGTGGACGCCGCTGCCGCATTCGGACGAGGATCTGGAGCGGTCGAAAAGCGTGCCGGACACGCCGCAGACGCGTGCCGAGACCTACCGGCTGGCCTGGAACGATCCCGACTTCATGACGCGACGCGAATTGCGCGCGGTCAGGCTGCAGCTCGAACTGTTGAAGCCGGAGATGATCCTGGCCGAGCGCGGCATCCGCTCGACGGTCATCCTGTTCGGCGGCGCGCGCATCCCCGAGCCGGACGGTGAAGCCTGGGCAGCCAAGAACGAGACGCAGAAGAAGAACCTTGAGAAAAACAGTAAATATTACGAGGAAGCGCGAAAATTCGCCCGCCTCTGCTCGCAGCAGTCGGCCACCTCCTATTATCGCGAATTCGTCGTGGTGACAGGCGGCGGACCCGGCGTCATGGAAGCCGGCAATCGCGGCGCCGACGATGTCGGCGCACCGTCTATCGGCCTCAACATCGTGTTGCCGCACGAGCAGGCGCCGAATGCCTATGTGACGCCGGAGCTCTGTTTCAACTTCCACTATTTCGCTGTCCGCAAGATGCACTTTGTCATGCGCGCCAAGGCTGTCGCGGTGTTTCCGGGCGGCTTCGGTACGATGGACGAATTCTTCGAGACGCTGACCCTGATCCAGACCGGCCGCATGGAGCGCGTGCCAGTGATCCTGTTCGGCAAGGCGTTCTGGAAAAGGGCGATCGATCTCGATTTCCTGGCCGAGCAAGGCACGATCACCCCCGGCGACCAGGACATCATCGATTTCGTCGACACCGCCGACGAGGCCTGGGGGATCATCAGCCGCTTCTACAAGCTTTAGGCCGCGGGCTGTATCGATCCGCGAAGTAACTGCATCAAGCGGTGGCGTCGACGATCGCGGTGAGGAATTCGGCAAGATCGTCGGTGACGAAATCCACATCGTCCTCGTTGGCCGGGTCACGTTCCCAGATCTCGGAGAAGGTCGGCTCGAAGTTGCGCGGCACGACCAGCACCGTGGTCATGCCCAGCGATTTCGGCACGGACAGGTTGCGGGCCAGATCCTCGAACATCACCGCATTGTGTCCGGTGACGGCGTGGAGTTCCGCAAACTTCTCATAGGTCTGGCGCGCCGGCTTGGGGTTCAGCCCGGCAGCGACGATATCGAAGATGTCATCGAAATGGTCGAGGATGCCGAGTTGGCGCGCGGTGCGTTCGGCATGCCTGCGGTCGCCATTGGTGAAGATGAACTTGCGGCCGGGAAGCTGGCGGATGGCGGTGCCGAGAACGGGATCGGGAACCAGCCAGGAATAGTCGATATCATGGACCTTCTCGAGAAAATCGTCGGGATCGATGCCGTGGCGCGCCATCAGACCGTTCAGCGTCGTGCCGTATTCCCGGTAGAGTTCCTTCTGCAGCTTGCGGGCATCGTCGCGTGGCAGCGTCAGCAGTTCTCCGACATAGGCGGTCATCTTCACGTCGATCTGCGAGAACAGGTTCGAATGGTGCGGATAGAGCGTGTTGTCGAGGTCGAACACCCAGTCGGTGACATGGGCAAAGCGGGCGGGTTCCGGGAGAGTGGTCATGCAATCCTTATGGCACGAAACACTGCCTTTGGCAGAGGCTTTATCCACAACTTATGCGCGTTGCGAGTGGCGGAAATGGCGCGATGATTCAAATTTTAGGCATCGCCGAAAGGTGGCATTCAGGGCTTGCTGGCACAGAGACGGTTCAGGGGGAACAAGCGATGAGCCGCATATTTCTGAAGTCTGCCGCCGTCGCTTTCGCCTCCCTCGCGGTGTCGCTTTTGTTGACGCTGAGCGTCGTCCCGGCAATGGGCTTTCCGATCAACCGCACGATCTGGCTGACTTCCACAGTGTGCCCCCTGGCGCTCGCCTGGATTGCCGGCGCTTATACTTCCTGGCAGGGCGAGAGGTTGAAAAGCGCGCATCGCGACCTCGCCCGCGCTCATGCCCAACTCGCCGCAGCGCATCGGCGCCTGTCGGAAAAAGCGAGCCGCGACGACATGACCGGCATGCTCAACCGCGCGAGCTTCTTTGCGGCACTCGACGCCTCCCGGCGTAAATCCGATCGCGGTGCGCTGCTGATCATCGATGCCGACCACTTCAAGATCATCAACGACAGCTACGGCCATCTGACCGGGGACGAGGCGTTGCTCCTCATTGCAAGCGCGATCGAGCGCGGCGTGCGCAGCGGCGACGTGATCGGCCGCATCGGCGGCGAGGAATTCGGTGCGTTTCTGGTCGGCGCCACCGAACAGGAAGCCAAACGCGTCGCCGAACGCATTCGCCATGAAGTCGAGCTGATCCGCTTCCGTCCCGTCGATGAGCGGGTCATACCCCTTACCGTCAGCATCGGCGGTGTCACCTGCGGCGAGGATGCCGGCGTATCGGATCTGATGCGTGCCGCCGACCACCGCCTTTACCAGGCCAAGCATCGCGGCCGTAATCTGACCATCCTGGACAGGGACATTTCCGAAGCGGCCTGAGCGGTCTCGCTCATTAAGGAAATCCTAACGCTGTTTGGACTCAGCCGGGCCGCTTACACGGCTTAGGCAAAGTGTGCAGCTAGGTTTGGCACGGAATTGGCTTCTCCTGGCGAGCATGTGCCGTTCGGGGAACGCCATGCGTGGATCGAAGCCCCATCGAGAGACGTGTGCCATGAGTTTCTTCACCAAGAAAATATCGCGCCGCACGATCATGCAGGCGCTGATCGCATTGCCGGCCCTGTCGCTGCTCCGCAAGCTGCCCGATACCGATCCGGACGCGATCGTCGAGGTCAATGGTTGGATCCTCAAAAGGAGCGACCTCACTTGATCTTCGACAGCTACGAGGCATTTCGCGCTGCGAATTTCACCGCCAAGGTCTGCATTCTCGGCTCCGGGCCAGCCGGCACCACGATCGCCAGGAAACTCGGCGCGGCCGGCATTCCGGTTGTGGTGCTGGAGGCCGGCTCTCGCGAGTTCGGCGACGATTCGCAGGATTTCTACCGCGGCGTCACGGTCGGCGACCCCTATTTCGATCTCGACATCACCCGGTTGCGCTTCATGGGCGGCAGCTCCAATCACTGGGCCGGCTGGTGCCGGGTGCTCGACAGCCAAGATTTCGAGCCCAAGGCCTGGGCGCCGGATACCGGCTGGCCGATCAGCCGTGCTGATATCGAGCCCTATCTGCCCGAAGTCCAGGACATCCTGGAACTTCCCGACTTCCGGCCGGATGTGCCGATCTCGGACGATATTCGCTGGGTGCAGCTGATCAAGAGCCCGGCCGTACGCTTCGGCGAAAAATTCGCCGACGAGCTCGACAGGAGCAGGAACGTGGCCGTGGTGCTCAGCACCTATGCCACCGAGCTTACCGGCGACGGCAAGAGGGTAACCGGCGCCAAACTATGGTCGAACAGCCAGGATGCCGGCTCTTTCACCGCCGACTATTTCATCGTTTGCACCGGCGGCCTGGAAAACTCACGGCTGCTTCTGTGGTCGAACCAGCGCTCGAACGGCGGCGTGGTGCCGAAGGCGACGGCGCTCGGCCGCTACTGGATGGAGCATCCGACCTTCGAGGGCGGCAATGCCATCCTCGCCGACTATAGCGCGTTCGAGGTCGACGCCACAAACGAGGCCTTCTTCTCGCCGACGCCGGCGGCCATGGAGCGCCTCGAAATCATGAATTTCGGCATCAGGCTGATCGAGACGCCGTACCCCGGCATCAAAAGCGTCATCGCCGACCTCGCCTGCACGGCGCCCGAGATGGCCGAATGGGTGTCCTATCAGCTCAGCCAGAACCTGCGCTGCGCCGCCCAGCTCTATGTCGCCTGGGAACAGGCGCCGCTGGCCTCGAACCAGATCCGGTTGTCGAAAATCGATGTCGATCCTGCCGGCGTGCCGCGCATCGAGTTGCACTGGAAAAAATCGGAGCTGGAGCGCCGCACGCTCCTTGAGAGCTTGAGGCTGTTCGGCAAGACGCTCGTCCGGAAGGATCTCGGCCGGGTGCGCATCGCCGACTGGCTCGCCAGTGGCGGGGACTATCCGACGAATGAGGAACTGGCCGGTCACCACCATATGGGCGGCACGCGTATGGGCACGGATGTGACCAAGAGCGTGGTGGACGCCAACTCGAAGGTGCACGGCATGGACAATCTCTATGTCGGCGGTTCCTCCGTGTTCTGCACGTCCGGCGAATGCAACCCGACGACGACAATCATCGCATTGGCCTGCCGGCTGGGCGACCACCTCGGCAAACTCATCGGCGTGTAGATGGCCGGCCCAGCCGGGCCGACCGAGGGGTCGTCATCACAGTGCGCCACCAATGACGCCCGCGCCGATCGGCTGCGAGCGTCCGAGCCTGCGAGTGTCTAAAGTTTCGCGGGGTCGAGCGGCGGCTTGCCCTTGTGGCGTCCGACGATCGCTGCCATCTCGGCGACGTTCTGGAATCCATCGCGCAAAACGTCGAAGGACGGCAGCACGAAATAGACGCGCTGGAACTTGTCTATCTCGTAGCTCGTGCGCATCACCGTTTCCAGATCGAAGGGGACATGGTGCGCGTCCTTGCTTTCAATCGCGAATTGAAGTTCCGCAAAAGACGACATCAGCCCGGCGCCGAAAGCCTTCAGCGGTTGGCCTGCTTCCTGGATCAGCCCGTATTCGACAGTGTACCAGTAGAGGCGGCTGATCATCTCGTCGCCGCCGAGCGCGATAAGGTGCTCGGCCTTCTCGCCATACATCTGCATGAAATCGGCAAAGACCGGCTGCGTCAGCGCCGGCACATGACCGAAGAAGTCGTGGAACATGTCCGGCTCGACGATGTAGTCGAGCTCTTGTTTCGTCCGCAGCCAGTTGGTCACCGGGAAGCAGCGGTTGGCGAGGTGGACGAAGAAGGCTGGTGCGGGAATGAGGCCCGGCACGGCGACGATTTCCCAACCGGTAAGCTTGCGCAGCTTTTCGCTGACGACACCGAAATCCGGAATCTTGTCGAGCAGGCCCAGCGTGGCGACGCCGTCGAGATAGGACTGATGCGCCAGCTTTTGCGTCAGTTTTGTCTGGCGGTCGCACAGCGTGCGCCATACGGCCTGCTCGTCAGCAGTGTAGTTGTAGCTCTGCTCCACGGTGAAGTCGGCACGGCAGACCGAATAGTCGCCGCGAAGGCCCTGCGCCGCGCATTCGCGGGCGTAGTCGGCAACGCTCATCGTCATGGCTGTTCTCCCTGGCAATCACGACTAACATCATAAGAGTTTAGCCGGGTCCGGTGAGGCAAATCCGCTTTGATGATGGCTCGAATACGCGATTTGAGGTAAAAGCCACCATAGCAAAGCTGCAGGAGAGTGAAAGTGCCTCAGTTTGACGATTTTGAGATCAAGATGCTCGATATCTTGCAGCGTGATGGGCGCAAGCCGGTGTCCGAACTGGCGCAGGAGATCGGCCTGTCGACGACGCCATGCGCGCGCCGCTTCGAGGCTCTTCAGAGCGCCGGCATCATCAAGGGCTTTGCCGCTGTGCTCAGCCGGCGCGCCATCGGCTTGATGGTCGAAGTGTTCATTCAGGTGCGCCTCGTAACCCACAGCGACGGTTCGCCCGAAACCTTCATCGCCGCCGTGCAGCGCATGGACGAGGTGTCGTCGTGCTGGACGATGACCGGCGATTACGATTTCTTGCTGCATGTGATGGTGCCGTCGGTCGACGAGCTCAACGCCTTTGTCATGCACCGGCTGATGCGGCTCGACGGCGTGCGCGACGTCCACACGCAGCTCGTGCTGCAGAACATCAAGGGGCCGGGCCACGTGCCGCTTGGGCACCTCAGGCGATGAAATTGTATCTCGGCGTCTGCATTTCTGCGGAAAAGCTGCACGGAAACTGCTGAACCGGTTCAGTTCCGGGCCCAGATCGCTGACCAGGATGACCGGACCGCCATCGCAAAAGGTCCTTCATGAAAATCGTCCTGATCAATCCGCCGCATACCGCCATCGGCAGCCGCGTGCCCGACGACCATTTGCCGCCGCTTGGCCTGCTGGCACTAGGCGGCCCGCTGATCGACGCCGGCCATGAGGTGCGGCTCGTCGATGCCGAGTTCGGACCGATGCCGCTCGCCGCGGCCGTCGAAGATGCCTTGAGCGATCATCCCGATTGCATTCTGATCGGCCATTCCGGTTCGACCTCGGCGCATCCGACAGCCCTCGAGATCGCACGAATGGTCAAGCACCTCGGCCCGGCGACGATGGTGATCTATGGCGGCGTGTTCCCGACCTATCACTGGCGCGACATCCTTGCCGAGACGGACGCCTTCGACTTCATCGTGCGCGGCGAAGGCGAGGCGACCATCGTCGCCCTGGTCGAGGCGCTGGAAAGGCGCCGGCCGCTGGCTGACGTGGCGGGCATCGCCTTTGGCGACGATTTGCGCCGCCCCTTTGCTAGCAAGCCGGCAAGCACCATCGCCGACCTCGATGAATACCGCGTCGGCTGGGACCTGATCGATATCAGTCGTTACAGTTATTGGGGCGGCAAGCGCGCGGTGGTCATGCAGTTTTCCCGAGGCTGCCCGCACCTGTGCAACTATTGCGGCCAGCGCGGTTTTTGGACGCGATGGCGGCATCGCGACCCCATGAAATTCGCGCAGGAGATCGCCTGGCTGCACCGCGAGCATGGCGTCGAACTGATCAACCTTGCCGACGAGAACCCGACCTCGTCCAAAAAAGCCTGGCGCGCCTTTCTCGATGCGATGATCGCGCAGAACGTGCCGGTCCTGATCGTCGGCTCAACCCGCGCCGACGACATCGTTCGCGATGCCGACAGCCTGCATCTTTACCGCAAGGCAGGCATCGTCCGATGGCTGCTGGGCATGGAAAACACCGACGAGCAGACGCTTGCATTGATCCGCAAGGGCGGCAGCACCTCATCCGACCGCGAGGCTATCCGGCTGCTGCGCCTGCATGGCATCCTGTCTATGGCGACCTGGGTGACAGGTTTCGAGGACGAGCGTTTTCGCGATCTCAGGTGCGGCTTTCGCCAGCTCATCGCCTATGACCCGGACCACATCCAGGCGCTGTATGTTACGCCGCACCGCTGGACGCCGTTCTTCAGGATCGCCAGGGACCGCAAGGTGATCCAGCTGGACGCCCGCCTGTGGGACTACAAGCACCAGGTGCTGCAGATGACCCGGCTCAAGCCGTGGATGCTGTTCTTCAGCGTCAAGCTGATCGAACTGGCGGTGCAGTCACGGCCCAAGGCCCTGGCGCGAATCCTGTTCCACAAGGATCCCGAACAACGGCATTCGATGCGCTGGTATACGAAAATGGGCCGGCGCGTCTGGTTCCGTGAAGTCTGGGGCTTTCTCGCGCGGGATCGCCGTCTTGACGACGGTCCGACGCTGGCCGCGTTCTGGGGTGCACCGCAGGACGAGGAAGAGCAATCGATGGTGTTCGTACGCCCGGTGCGCAAGCCTGCCGAACCCGCAATCAGGATTTCGCCGAACGCCTGAACATTCGCCGACCCGACAATGGCCGACGAGCGTCAGCCTGCGCTCACGGCACGATCAGCGTGCCGGCGCCGTGTTCGGTAAACAGTTCGAGCAGCACCGAATGCGGTGTCTTGCCGTTGAGGATGACGACGCCTTCGACGCCGCGGTCGATCGCCTCGATGCAGGTCTCGACCTTGGGGATCATGCCGCCCGACACCGTACCGTCCTTGATCAAGGCCTTTGCCTCGGCCACGGTCAGCTCGTCGATGAGATTCTTGTTCCTGTCGAGCACGCCGGGCACGTCGGTGAGAAACAGAAGGCGTGTCGCCTGGCAGGCGCCGGCAATGGCGCCGGCAAAGATGTCGGCATTGATGTTGTAGGTGTGGCCGTCGCGGCCGGGTGCCACCGGCGCCAGCACCGGGATCATTTCTGACCGCGCCAGAAGGTCGAGCAGCGTGCGGTCGACCTCGACCGGCTCGCCGACGAAGCCGAGATCGAGCACGCGCTCGATATTGGAGTCCGGGTCGATCATGGTCTTGCGCGCCTTTTCGGCGAAAACCATATTGCCGTCCTTGCCGCACAGGCCGATCGCCCATTCGCCCTCGGCGTTGATCAGCGCGACGATCTCCTTGTTGATCGAGCCGGCCAGCACCATCTCGACGATCTCGACCGTCTTCTGGTCGGTGACGCGCAGGCCGCCCTCGAACTTCGATTCGATGCCCATCTTGCTCAGCATGGCACCGATCTGCGGCCCGCCGCCATGCACGACGATCGGGTTGACGCCGGATTGTTTCAGCAGCGCGATGTCGCGGGCGAAGGCCTTGCCGAGCGCAATATCGCCCATGGCATGGCCGCCGTATTTCACCACGACCGTCTTGTTTTCGTAGCGCTGCATGTAGGGCAGCGCCCTCGAAAGCAGCGCGGCCTGCATTTCGGCGGTGGCGGCGAGGTCCGTCATCGGCGTGGTTCCCAGCTTGGCATGAACGGCGGCGTCTTAGCGGGAATTGGCGCAAGCCGCAAACGGCTTTGCTGCCACATCAGGTGAAATCGGCCCGCTTATGCCGGCATCTGCAGCCGCGCCCGCCGCGCCTGCCATCCCGAAATCTTCTCCATTTGCGCGGCGAAGGACAACAAGGTCTCCTCGTCGCCGGGGCGGCCGGCGGCCTGGATGCCGAGCGGCAGGCCGGCATCGGTAACATAGACAGGCAGCGCGATCGGCGGCTGGCCGCTGACGTTCTGGATCGCCGGCCAGTGGGTGAACCACAGGCTCTTGTCCATCAACTGGCCGAACAGCGGCTTGAATTTCAGCAGACGAGCGAGACGCAGCCTGTCGAGGACGTCTTCTATGAATGCGTCGGCGCCCTTCGGGTCCATGGCGCCGCAGGCGAGCGGCGGATGGGCGATAACAGGCATCAACACGGCATCGTACGGCGCGGTCTCGGTGATCAGGCGGCGCGACGTGGCATGCAGCCGCTGCAGGCCGGCATAGATATCGCCGGCCGAGACGATCTCCCCAAAGCGGCTCATCAGACGGGTGGCGCGCTCGACGTCGCCCGAAACGGAGCGGCCGACACGCAAAGCCTCGGCGCGCATCGCGCCGGCGACTGCCGCAGCCACGGTCCTGGCGAAATCGGCGATGAAGTCGCGACCGATATAGGTCAGGTCGATCTCCTCGATCGAATGGCCGCCTTCGCGTGCCAACGCCACAGCCGTGTGCAGCGCTGTCAGCGTCTCGGCCGATATCGCCAGGCCGAGCGGCGATTCCCGGTAGACGGCC
Organism: Mesorhizobium sp. M1312; assembly: GCF_040318115.1. Taxonomy (NCBI): domain Bacteria; kingdom Pseudomonadati; phylum Pseudomonadota; class Alphaproteobacteria; order Hyphomicrobiales; family Phyllobacteriaceae; genus Mesorhizobium; species Mesorhizobium sp. M1312. The sequence goes on from NZ_JAMYLQ010000001.1 coordinate 112,046, forward strand.
AGTTTCAGCTTGCCGGGGTCTCGCGCCGCCGCGGCGGCAAAGGTTCCCCTCGGCGGCGGCGCCGCATACGGTGACAGCGGATCGGGTCCATGCGTCAGGTCGAGCAGCAAGGCCGAATCCCGGACTGAGCGGGCAACGGCGTGGTCGACGACCAGACCGTACCAGCTTTCGGTGACGAGCGGCGACAGCGGCACGCGGCCGCGCGAGGTTTTCAGCCCGACCAGCCCGGTGCAGGCGGCGGGAACGCGGATCGAGCCGCCGCCATCCGAAGCATGTGCCACCGGCACGACGCCGGCCGCGACCAGCGCCGCCGCACCCCCGGACGAGCCGCCGCTGGTATGCGCCGTATTCCACGGATTGCGGGTGATGCCGAAAGCGGCGGATTCGGTCATCAGCCTCAGCCCATGTTCGGGCGAGGTGCTGGTGGCGATTGGGACAAGGCCGGCGGCCAGATGGCGTTCGGTCATCACCGAGTCAAAATCGGCAACGAAAGCCGGAATGCGGCTGCCGCCGTGCGTCGGCACGCCTTTCATGGCGATGCCGAGATCCTTCAGTGCAAAGGGCACACCGGCCAGCGGCAGCTTGCGGTCGATGGTTTTCGCCCGTGTCCGCGCCGCCTCGTAAAGCGGCTCGGCGATGGCATTGATGTCCGGGCGAGTGGCTTCGGCTCGCGCAATCGCTGCATCGACGAGCTCCTGCGGCGCGATCTCGCCCTTGCGCACCAAGTTGGCAAGCCCAGTTGCGTCGTGCTCCCACAAGATCCGTTCAACCGACATTGCCGCTCTCCCCGCTGTGAGAAGGCTAGCGGTTGCGGATTTTCTTGGCAATCGAAGTCCATGACGCTCCCGGTGCACAAGAACGCTTCCGCCGTTGCAAATACATTGCAATTGCCTAATTTGGCAGCCGATGACGCCGCAGGAAATCAGCAACCTGATCGTCCGGATTTCGATGAAGGACCGGGCTGCGTTCGATCTGCTCTACCGGCAGACCAGCGCGAAACTTTTCGGCGTTTGCCTTCGTGTATTGAAGGACCGGGGAGAGGCAGAAGAGGCGCTGCAGGAGGTCTTCGTCAAGATATGGACGAAGGCGGACCGTTTCGCCGTTTCGGAGCTAAGCCCGATTTCCTGGCTGGTGGCCATTGCGCGCAATCACGCGATCGATCGGATAAGGGCGCGGCGAGAGCCTGCCACCTAATATCGATGCTGCGCTTGAGGTGGCCGATCCAGCACCGGGACCGGAGGCTGCGGTTGTTGCGGGCGGTGAATCGGAGCGCATCTATCGTTGTCTCGATGAATTGGAAAAGGACCGGGCGGCGGCCGTCCGGGGCGCCTATCTGAACGGTGAAAGCTATGCCGAACTGGCCGTACGCCATGGCGTGCCGCTGAACACGATGCGGACCTGGCTGCGGCGCAGCCTGTTGAAGCTCAGAGAGTGTCTGGAAAGATGACGCTGGCAGAGGACGACGGAACAGAACCTGGGGGCGACGACCTGTTCGCCGCCGAATATGTTCTTGGTGTCCTGGACGCGGACGAACGCGAGATCGCGTCACGCCGCATCGACGCGGACGCTGCTTTCGCGCGCCTTGTCGATGCCTGGGAGGCGCGTCTTTCGCCGATGGCCGCCGCCTATCCGGAGACAGAGGCCCCGATCAGGGTCAAGGAGGCATTGGATCGCCTGCTGTTCGTCGCAGCGCCTCGCGCCGGCCTCTGGTCGAGCCTTGCCTTCTGGCGCGGTCTTGCCGCCGCTGCTGTCGCGGCGCTGGCGATCTATATCGCCGTGCCGTACCTCAACCCGCCGGCCGAGCAGCCGCGGCTCGTCGCCTCGCTGGCTGCCGATGGCAGCGACGTCAGATTCCTTGCCGTCTATGATGCCGCCCATCGCGAGGTCGGCCTGTCGCATGTCTCCGGCGAGCGCGCCGCCGGCAAGGATTTCGAACTGTGGATGATCGAGGGCAAGAACCCGCCGGTCTCGATGGGCGTCATCCCGGCCGGTCAGACCGCGCATATGACTATCTCGCCGGCCGTGCAGGAAAAACTTGGGCAAGGCGCCGTTCTTGCGGTCAGCCTCGAGCCGGCCGGCGGTTCGCCGACCGGTCAGCCGACCGGCCCTGTGGTCGCTGCGGGCGATTTGAAGAGCATCTGATCGCCCTATCTTCCCGCTTTTCGGGAATATTTTAATCTATCTTCTCTGGGGGGTGAGCTTAGGAGCGCCCACTAGAAGGGGTCTCTGCTTCGAGTCGCCGTTGTGAAAAAGAAATTTTTCCTGAACAACGAAACTCACGCATTCACTTTCCGTATCTCCTTGCGCCCCCAAAGAGGGGAAAGATAAAACTTAGGAGATTGAAATCATGCGTAAATTCGCCACCCTTTTGCTTGCCGGAACGGTCGCCGTCTCCGCGGTCGCTACCTTCGCCTATGCCCAGAATCCGATGGTCGGCGGCGCCGCCATGTATGCCACCAAGAACATCATCGAGAACGCCGTCAATTCGAAGGATCACACGACGCTGGTCGCGGCCGTCAAGGCCGGCGGTCTCGTCGACACGCTGCAGAGCGCCGGTCCTTTCACTGTGTTCGCGCCGACCAATGAGGCCTTTGCAGCACTTCCGGCCGGCACCGTCGACACGCTGCTCAAGCCCGAAAACAAGGACAAGCTGGTCAAGATCCTGACCTGCCATGTCATCGGTGCCAAGGCGATGGCCGCCGACGTCGCCAAGATGGCCATGGACGACGGTGGCGCGCACAAGGTCACGACGGTTGGCGGCTGCGAGCTGACGCTCAAGGCCGACGGCGGGAAGGTCACCGCGACCGACGAGAACGGCAATGTCGCCAATATCACAGTCGCCGATGTCGAGCAGTCGAACGGCGTCATCCACGTCATCGACAAGGTTCTCCTGCCGAAGATGTAACGAAGGGGTCGTCGCCAGCGAAGATAAGGCTGAGACTCCATGCCGAGTGCGCGGGTTCCGCTTGCGTGACCCGCGCAATCGACAAGCGTACACTCCGCACCGTCCGCTCCAGGCGCGGTGCGGAGTGCCGTTGTCAGGAGCAGCCGTCACTAGCTTTTGATTTCCATGTGACGGTCGAATTTGGCAAGTGGACAGAGGAGGAATGGTGATGATCCGGCGCGATTTTCTTTGGAGCGGTGCCGCCGTGGCATTGTTGGCAGGCACGGCAGCAGCGCCGCGCATGGGCCGGCCGCAGGATGCACACGCGGCCGAAACCTTCGAGGTCACCAAGACCGAGGCCGAGTGGCGCGCCATCCTGTCCGACGCCGCTTTCAATGTACTGCGCAAGGAAGGCACCGAATACCCCGGCACCAGCCCGCTGCTCAACGAACACCGCAAGGGCATCTTCGCCTGCGCCGGCTGCGACCTGCCGCTCTATTCGTCCGAGACGAAGTTCGATTCCGGCACCGGCTGGCCGAGCTTCTGGCAGGAGATTCCCAATTCCGTCGGCATGACCGTGGACAGGTCCCTGGGCATGACCCGAACCGAAGTCCACTGCCGCCGCTGCGGCGGCCATCTCGGTCATGTCTTCGACGACGGTCCGCCGCCGACCGGCTTGCGTCATTGCATCAACGGCGTCGCCTTGACCTTCAAGCCGGCCACCGCCTGACCTACAGCGCCGCGCGTCCTTTTGGACGCGCAAAGTTGCGCGATCAGTGTCCGCCACCTCCGCCTGCTGGCTCGGCCGGTTTGCGGATGACCATGGTGAAGATCGCCAGCGTGGCGAACAGCGCCGTCAAGAGATAGAACACGTCCATGAAGGACAGCAGCGACGCTTGCTGCTGGACCATAGCAGACAGTTTGGAGATCGCCGCCTTGGACGCGTCCAGGCCGGCATTCTGCTGGAAGTCGAGCGTCATGTTCTGCAGCTTGGTCTGCGCCTCGGCACTGCCCCATTGCACATGCTCGGCCAGCCTTGCGTAGTGGAAGGCGTTGCGATCGATCAGCACGGTGTTGATGACGGCAAGGCCGACGGCGCCACCGAGATTGCGGGTGAGATTGAACAGGCCGGATGCGTTCTTCAACCGGTCAGGCGGCAGCGTCCCCAGCGCGATGTTGTTGATCGGCACCATGCACAGCATCATCGAGGCGCCGCGCAGGATCTGCGGCACCAAAAGCTCCCAGAAATCCCAGTCGGCGGTCAGATAGGTCATGCGCCAGGTGCCGGCGGCGAAGCCGAAGAAGCCGATCATCATCATCAGCCGCGGATCCATCTTGCGCGACAGGATGCCAGACACCGGAGCGGTGGCGAACATCGCCAGGCCGCTGACGAACAGAGCCTCGCCGATCATCAGGGAATCGTAGCCGCGGATACGCCCGAGATACACCGGATAGAGATAGGTCAGGCCGTAGAGGCCGATGCCGATGACAAAGGAGAACAGCGAGCCGAAAGCGAAGTTAACGTTGGTGAAGGCTTTCAAATCGACGATCGGCTCCTCGGCGGTGAAGGCGCGCCAGAAGAACAGCACCGCGCCGGCCGTCATCAGGATGGCGCAGATGAACACGGCCTGGTCCTGAAGCCAATCGTTGTTGGGACCTTCCTCGAGCACGTATTCCAGCGAGCCGAGGAAAGCCGCCATGCCGGCAAGGCCCCACCAGTCGAACTTGCGGAACAGGCTGAGATTGGGCTTGTCGAAGTCGATCAGCGACCACGCCGCGGCGGTCACCAGGATGCCGGGCACTACATTGATCAGGAACAGCCAGTGCCAGGACGTGGCATGGCTTATATAGCCGCCGACAGTCGGGCCGATGGTCGGCGCCAGCGTCGCCACCAGGCCGATCATCGGCGACACCATGGCACGGCGCGACGGCGGGAAGATGGTGAAGGCGGCGGCGAACACGCTCGGAATCATGCCGCCGCCGATGAAGCCCTGGATGGCGCGGTAGACGATCATCTGGTCGATGTTGGTGGCGGTCGCCGCCAGCGCGCTGGCCGCGGTGAAGCCAGCCGCGGAGACGGTGAACAGCACGCGCGTCGACAGCATCCGGCTGAGAAAACCGGACAGCGGGATCATGATGACTTCGGCGATCAGATAGGCAGTCTGCACCCACGGGATTTCGTCGGAACTGGCGCTCAAGCCCGCCTGGATCTCGGCCAGCGAGGCCGAGACGATCTGGATGTCGAGGATCGCCATGAACATGCCGAACACCATCGCCAGGAAGGCGATGATGCGGCGCGGCTCTATGTGGTCGACCGGCTTGGCCGGCGCCGATCCCGCGGTCAGGATTGCGGTCGCCATGACGGTGCTCCGGCCCGCTTACTTCGACGCAGAAGGTGCGGTGCGGCTGTCGACGGCGACGACGACGCTGAGGTCGGCGCGCAGCTTGCCTGTCTTCAGCACATCCGCCGGCACGTCGATGCGAACCGGGACGCGTTGCACAACCTTGGTGAAATTGCCGGTGGCGTTTTCCGGCGGCAGCAGCGAGAACACCGCGCCGGATGCCGGCGCCAGCGACGACACCGTGCCTTCGAAATCCTGGCCGTCGATCGCGTCGACCGAAATCCTGACCTTTTCGCCGGGCACCAGCTGGGCAAGCTGGGTCTCCTTGAAATTGGCGACGATATAGAGCTTGTCCATCGGCACGATGACGGCGAGCTTTTGTCCGGGGCTGATCAGGTCGCCCTGCTCGACGGAGCGGTTGCCGACGACACCGTCATAGGGCGCGCGCAGCACGGTGAAGGACAGGTCCCGCGCGGCCTTGTCCCTGGCAAGCTGCAGCGACGCCAGCGTGCTCGCCGTCTCCGCGCGCTGCGCCTGAAGCACGCCGATATTGGCCTCAGCCGCCGCGATCTGGGCGTCGGCGCCTACAAGGGCGGCATTGGCCTGCTCGACCGCGGTCTGGGCATCATCCAGTTGGGCCTGGGTGCCGACATGTGTCTTGAGCAATTGGGCGGCGCGCGCTTGAACGCGCGCGGCATTGGCGGCGGCGGCCTGGTCGGCGGTCTTCTGCGCCTGCGCCTGCTCGAGCGATGCGCGCGCCGCCTCGGTCTGGGCGTCGATCCGGTCGAGAGTCTTGCTCAAGGTGGCGATCTGCGCCTCGGCCTGGGCGATCGCTATTTTGTAGTCGCCATTGTCGACGACCAGCAACGGGTCGCCGGCCTTGACCTGCTGGTTCTCGGTCACCTTGACCTGATCGACATAGCCGGAAATTTTCGGCGATATGAATGCCATGTCGGCCTGGACATAGGCGTCGTCGGTTGAGATCATGAAGCGCCTGTCGGTCCAGTAATCGTAGCCATACCAGGCGCCTGCGCCCAGCAAGCCAAGCGCGATGATCGGCAACAGAAAGGAGCGTGTCGAACGCTTCTGTTTCGCCGGCGCCTCGGCCGGAGGACTTATTGCGGGCTCGGTCGGTGCGGTCGGCGCTTCGGTCGCTGGCGCGACCTTGGCGTTGGGGAATGGACGGACTTCGGCGGTGGGGGTCGCGTTCGAGGACATAGAATTTCTCTTGGCATCTCGCTGGGACAAATAGTCAGACTGAACCGTTCGGTTCGATGCTGACGTTGACTTAGCGCGGAGAGAGGCCCATATCAAGGGTGATCGAACCGATCGGTTCGAATATTTTTCGAGGTGTGACGTTATGACCGAGCCTGACAAGGACCAGTGCGATCTGCTGGATGGCCTGCGTCGCGGCCGCCCGGCGGCGGGACAGGACCCGGTCAAGCGCAGCCAGATCATCGAGGGCGCGCGTCGTGTCTTCATCGAAAAGGGCTTTGAAGCGGCGTCGATGAACGACATCACCCGCGAGGCCGGCGTTTCCAAGGGCACGATCTATGTCTACTTCGCCAACAAGGAAGAGCTGTTCGAAGCGCTGATCGAGGAAGAACGCGGCACGATCTTCAAGAACATGTACGATCTGCTCGACCGCGCCGACGACCTTCGCGAGACGCTGGTGAAGTTCGGCAAGGTGCTGTCCCTCAAGATCACGTCGGCCAAGGTCGTCCAGGCGCAGCGCACGGTAATCGGCGCGTCCGACAGGATTCCCGAACTTGGCGCGCGTTTTTACGAACGCGGCCCGAAACGCGGCCATGACAAGGTCGTTGCTTTTCTCAATGCCGCCATCGAGCGCGGCCTGCTCAAGATCGACGACGTCGATCTTGCCGCCTATCAGTTCACCGAACTGTGCCTTGCAGGTCTTTTTCGTCAGTGCATATTCGCCTACCGCACCAAAGCCCCGAGCCAGGATGAAATCGACCACATCGTCAGGTCTGGCGTCAGCATGTTCCTGAAGGCTTACGGCACCGAAAGGCTTGCCACGGAAGAAAGCACCCAGACGATTGCGCTAGAGGCAAAGTCCTAAAAGCGCGTCGTGTTTGACCGGCCTCACGCGACGCGCTTTAGGTTGTTGTTTTATGCATGTCGTTATCGCAAACCGCTGCACACTTTTGCGCGACATGCCCTAGCCACCATTGGCCGCCAGCACGATCGCCGCGCGCAATTCCTCGAGGCCCTCACTCTTTTCCGACGACGTGGCGAGGACGAACGGAAACGCGGCCGGCCGCTTCTTGATTTTCTGCAGTGTCTCTTCGATCAGCCGCGGCACACCGGCCGCCTTGATCTTGTCCGTCTTGGTCAGCACGATCTGATAGGACACCGCCGCCTTGTCGAGCAGCGACAGCACCTCATCGTCCTTGGCCTTGACGCCATGGCGGGCGTCAATCAGCACGTAGACCCGCTTCAGCGTGACGCGGCCCTTGAGATAGTCGAAGACGAGTTTCGTCCAGTCGTCGACCTTTTCCTTGGGCGCGGTGGCGTAGCCGTAGCCCGGCATGTCGACCAACGCCATCGGCGGCAGGTCGGCGCCTTCGCCGGAAAATCCACCCGGAACGAAATAGTTGAGTTCCTGCGTTCGCCCCGGCGTGTTGGACGTGCGCGCCAGCCCCTTCTGGTTGACCAGCGCGTTGATCAGCGACGATTTGCCGACATTCGAGCGGCCGGCAAAGGCGATCTCCGGCGGCCCCTCAGGCGGCAGGAATTTCATCGCCGGCACGCCGCGGATGAAGATCCACGGCCGCGTGAACAGCTCGATGCCGATCACGGACTTGTTCAACGCGTTCAAACCGCTGCCTCCAGAAGAGAAATATCGGCGCCACGAATGGCATTGAGGTTGCGGCTGATCTTTTCCACCGGCCAATTCCACCACGCCGCCGCCAAAAGCCGCCGGATGGTCCTGTCGTCGAAGCGCATCTTCACCACCTTGGCCGCATTGCCGGCGACGATCGCATAGGGTGGCACGTCATGCGTCACCACCGATTTTGCCGCAACGATGGCGCCATGGCCGATCGTCACGCCGGGCAGGATCGCCGCTTCCATGCCGATCCATACATCATTGCCGACCACTGTGTCGCCGCGCAATTCTCTCGACCAGGTTGCCGGGTCGAAACCCTCTTCCCAGCCATGGCCGAAGATGTTGAACGGATAGGTCGAGAAGCCGGACATGGCATGATTGGCGCCGTTCATGATGAAGCGCGCGCCCTCGGCGATGGCGCAGAACTTGCCGATGATCAGCCGGTCGCCGATGAATGGATAATGATGCAGCACGCACCGCTCGGCGAATTTGTCCGGCCCGTCCGGATCGTCATAATAGGTGAAGTCGCCGATCTCGACGTTCGGCGCCGTGACCAGTCCCTTCAGGAAACCGACGCGGGTATGCATCGGGATCGGGTGCTTGATGTTGGGGTTGGGTCCTATCATGGATGGCTCCATCGACGAAAAAACAGGCAGGTCAAAAATAGCGCGATCCGCCCGGCAGCACCAACCGCGTGCGCAGCGGATCATCCTTACCTGTTCATCGACGGAGCGCTCCTGAAACGATAGCGAGCTGATAGGAGATGTCCTCGGGGCGGCGTCGATCGCCGGCCGACTGGTTTCGCCATTCGCCGGGCTGCTCGGCTGTCCCAAAAAGCCCCGCTCCTGGGCTTTTCTGGATTCACAAATAGCGAGCGCCTTCTATTCCGCCGGCGACGGTTTCTTCCGGAACAGCGCGACCAGATTGTCCCACAATTCGATCTTGGCGCCCTGCCGCTTCATGATCACGCCTTGCTGGATGATCGAAAGCAGATTGTTCCAGGCCCAGTAGATGACGAGGCCGGCCGGAAAGCCCGCCATCATGAACGTGAAGACCACCGGCATCCAGGTGAAGATCATGGCCTGCGTCGGGTCGGGCGGCGTCGGGTTCATGCGCATCTGCAGGAACATGGTCAGGCCCATGATCAGCGGCCAAACGCCGATCATCAACATGTCCGGCAGAGCGATCGGAATGAGGCCGAACAGGTTGAAGATCGAGGTCGGGTCGGGCGCCGCCAGATCCTGGATCCAGCCGAAGAACGGTGCGTGCCGCATCTCGATGGTGATGTAGAGCACCTTGTAGAGCGCGAAGAAGACCGGGATCTGCAGCGCCACCGGCCAGCAGCCGGCGAGCGGATTGATCTTCTCGGTCTTGTAGAGCTCCATCATCGCCTGTTGCTGGTTCATTTTGTCGTCCGCGTATTTCTCGCGGATCTCGAGCATCTTGGGCTGCACGTTCTTCATGTTCGCCATCGATGCGTAGGACTTGTTGGCGAGCGGATAGAAGACGGCCTTGACGACGACGGTGGTGGCCAGGATGGCCAAGCCGAAATTGCCGAAGAATTTGTACATCGTGTCGATCAGGTAAAACATCGGCTTGGTGATCCAGATGAACCATCCCCAGTCGATCAAACGGTCGAACAGCCTGATATGGCGATCTTCCGCATAGGCGTTGACCTTGGCGACTTCCTTAGCGCCGGCGAAGATTTCGGTCTCGACCGTCGCCGACTGGCCGGCATCAACGGTGATCGGGTCGGTGAGGAAGTCGGCCTGGTAGCGCGGACGGCCGTCCTCGAAATAGGCGTAACGCGGCTGGAACGGCTGCTTCTCGGTCGGCACCAGCGTCACCGCCCAGTATTTGTCGGTGATGCCCAGCCAGCCATCGGTCGACTTGCCCGGCGTAAACTGCTTGTCCTCCTCGACGGCCGCATATTTGTGTTCCTGCAGGCCTTCCGTGCCTGTGACGCCGATCAGCCCCTCATGCAGCACATAGATGCTGGCAACGGCAGGCTTGTCGAAGCGGGTGACACGGCCGTAATTCGACAGGGTAACGGCGGCCGACCCCGAATTCTGCACCGTGTCCGAGACCGTGAACATGTAGTCGCTGTCGACGGAGAAGGTGCGCTTGAAGGTCAGGCCCTTGTCGTTGGTGAAGCTCAGCGTGACCGGGGTCGCCGGCGTCAGCGTTGCATTGCCGTCGACAGTCCACACCGTTTCCGGGCCCGGCACCGTGCCGGTCTTGTCGCTACCGACAAAGCCGATTTCGGCATAGTAGCCCGTGGGCAGCGCTGCCGGGTTGAGCAGTTCGATCTCGGGCGAGTTCTTGTCGACCGTCAGCGTGTAGTGCTTGAGCTTGAGGTCGTCGAGACGAGCGCCAGTGAGGTTGATCGAACCCTCCAGGCTCGGCGTGTCGATCCTGACGCGCTTCGTCGACGCCAGCGCCTGCTCGCGGCCGGCAGGCGTCGCGCCGTCGGCCCCCGGTGCATTGGGTGCATTAGGAATGGCGCCTTGCTGCGGCACCGGCGTTTCGCTGCCGCCCGGACTGGTGCCTCGGGCCGCCTTCTTCTGCTCCGCTAGCCGCTGCTCTTCGATACGGGCCGCCTCGCGTTGCGCCTCGCTGTGCGGCAGCACGTAAAAATACTGCCAAAGCGACAGGATCAGCACCGACAGCGCGATGGTGATGAAGAAGTTCCGGTTGTTTTCCATCGAAAGCCTTGGCCTATCGTGTTCCGCGCAGTCGGCGGGAGAGTTCGGCCTTCAACTGGCCGAACGGAATGGTAAGCACATCTTCGCGCCCGACGATGACATAGTCATTGCCGGGCTCCATGTCACCCGCGGCATGCGTGCGCACGGCTTCTCTCAGCCGCCGCCGGATGCGGTTGCGGACGACTGCATTGCCGACCTTCTTGGTCACCGTGTAGCCGACGCGAGGCGCCTCTGCGTCGCTGCGGTCCAGAACCTCGACGAGAAAAAGCCGCCCGCGGCGCTTTTCGCCACGCCGGACGGCCAGGAATTCCGCGCGCTTCAGAAGCCGCTTGGGATGTGCTCCCACTGGCTTGCCGGTTGCGGGCAACGATCTCGTCTTCCGTTCAGGCGCTGAGCCGCTTGCGACCGCGGTTGCGGCGGGCTGCGACGACGCCACGGCCACCCTTGGTGGCCATGCGGGCACGGAAACCGTGCCGGCGTTTGCGGACGAGTTTGGACGGTTGGTAGGTACGCTTCATTTGTTTTAATACCGCGGGGTGCGGCCCTTCTTGATTCTGTCACTCTGTAACAGGAGCTTTGCCCGGCCGGCTTTGGCGCGATCGAAACCGCGCCGGGACGAATGGCCCGAGCGTGAGCGGGCTTATAGAAAGAAGGGTTTTGGAAGTCAATCCGGCGCCGACGTCCGGCACCGTCAGGCCGATGGCTGAAGTGATGGCCGAAGTCTTGGCGGTCTTATCCCGTATTGGGACGAAGGATGAAATTGGCAAAAAAGCCGCAATGGCCTAATCTTGGCTGATCAAGTGATCGTGAAGAAAAAGCAGCATGAGTGAAATCCCATCCGCGGAGGAAAGGACCGATCGGGCGACCGCGGCCGCCCGGAGGGTGCCGTTGTCGCGTGGATTGTCGACAAAGCTCCTGCTGCTCACCATCGTCTTCGTGCTCCTGGCCGAGGTCCTTATCTTCCTGCCTTGGATCGCCAGCTATCGGCTGAGTTGGCTGAAGGAGAGGCTGAGCACCGCCGCGGCCGTCTCGATCGTGCTGGTGCAGGGAGAGCCCGCCTCGCTGTCCCGCGCTGCCCAGAACGATGTGCTGATGGCAATCGGCGCCAAGGCGATCGCCGTGCGCGACGGCGGTGTCTCGCGGCTTCTGGTCGTGGCTGAGATGCCGCCGCACGTCGATGAACATATCGACATCGCCAAAATCGGCCTGTTCGAGGGCATGACCGGCGCCTTGGACACGCTGTTTTTCGGCGGCGAGCGGATGCTGCGCGTTTTCGGGCCGGTCGGCGACAGCGACAAGGAATTCGAACTGATCATGCCCGACTACAGCCTGCGCAATGCCATGCTCATCTATTCGCGCAACGTCGCCTTCGTCTCGCTGCTGATCTCGCTGTTCACCGCCATGCTGGTCTATGCCGCCATAGACCTGATCATGATCGGCCCGATCCGGACGATGACGCGCTCGATGCTGGCCTTCTCCGAGGCGCCGGACGATCCCGGGCGGATCATCCACCCTGCCGCCCGTGCCGATGAGATCGGCGTTGCAGAGCGCGAGCTCTCGCAGATGCAGGAGCGGCTGCAAAAGATGCTCTCCGAGCAGAAGCATCTCGCCGACCTTGGCCTCGCCGTGTCGAAGATCAACCACGACATGCGCAATATCCTGGCGTCGGCGCAGCTGATGTCGGACCGTCTGCGCCAGGTCAAGGACCCGACCGTGCAGGCCTTCGCGCCGAAGCTGCTGCGCGCGCTCGATCGCGCCGTGTCCTATTCTGAAGGTGTCCTCGCCTATGGCCGTACCCAGGAGCCGCCGCCCTCGCGCCGCAGGCTCAGGCTGCGCCAGCTGGTCGACGACGTCCACGGCCTGCTCGACACCGAAGGCGGCATCGAATTCGTCAATGCCGTCGATCTGGCTTTCGAGGTGGATGCCGATTCCGATCAGCTTTTTCGCGTGCTCACCAATCTTTGTCGCAACGCCGTGCAGGCGATGGCGGCGGACGCGGAAAGTGCGGTGGTGCGCCGGCTGGCGGTGTCGGCCGAGCGCGTCGGCAGCGTCAGCCGCATCACCGTCACCGACACCGGCCCCGGCCTGCCGCCGAAGGCGCGCGAGAACCTGTTCGCGGCGTTCCGTGGCTCGGCCCGCAGCGGCGGCACCGGTCTTGGCCTGGCGATCGCCTATGAACTGATCCGCTCCCATGGCGGCACGGTGGAGCTTGTCGAAAGCAGAGGCGGCCGCACCACATTCGCGGTCACCATTCCCGACCAGCCGGTCCGGCTCGATCAGGCCCGCAACGGCCTGCGCCGCCCAGCCTGATCCTTGCCCCGCCCGATCCTCGTCAAGGCAAGAACAACAAAACTTTTGCCGGATCGGCTTGCTTTTCGGAAATTCAGTCGCTAGGGAACACGTCACATCGCGGCCGGTCGTCAAGGATCGGATCGCGGGCCATGCAAAGCATGGCCTGTTGCGCGCCCGTAGCTCAGCTGGATAGAGCACCAGACTACGAATCTGGGGGTCAGGAGTTCGAATCTCTTCGGGCGCGCCATTTTCTCCAAGAAATGCAACAACTTAGCCGCAAAAGTCTCGCTGATATCTTCCCAACTTTGGCGTCGGGAAGATCATGGGATGTAAAATGCGTGCCTTCCCGGCGCGGCGCAATGCCGCGTTTGCTTCAGCTCCGAATTTGGGTGGTGTCAGTGCCGGGTAGAAGTGTCTTAGTTCGAATTCGACGCCGCGCGTGTCGCGATACGGGCTGAACTCCCGAGCCGGGGTGATCAGGCAAACCACATGAGCGCAAGACGATATGCTCGCCTTGTCGATGAATGGGTCAGCGCGATTGGATTGCGGCGCCAGGAATATGGAACGCATTCGCTGTGAATGACCGCTTCCAGCCGGAGCAGTTCTCTAGCCTCGATCCGACTTTGGTGGAAAGCGGAATGGCAGCTATTGATCGACACTGAAAACGATCCGGACATTCAGGCCGTGCGACACCCCGAACGGGCCAGCCCATCATCCATCCTGTCGCCGGACGTAGCCCTGTCCCCGAAGATTCTTCTTCCGTTTCGGCGGTCAATCCCGGCGTGGATCGTAAGGCCTGGCGGCCCGTTGAGCGACGCGCTCGCGGTATCTCGCGTCGCTACCACTTCGGTTTTCCGGCTTGGTAAGCGTTTCGACAGGCTTCCCGAGGACGACCAGCAACGTGTCCCATTCTTCCTGGCCGAGCGTCTTGTAGCGGTACTCCAGACCCGGCGAAGCCAGGAGCTGCTCGATCTCAGGCCGCGCGAAAGAGGCCGCAGGGCCAATGCGGCGAAAGCCGCTTCGCACGGCATCGGCAGCCGCGGTCAGGTCGCTGAAGCCATACTTGCCCGGATCGTAGACGGAGTACTCGCGCAGCAGCCGCAACAGGTCGGGCACGGCATCGACGCCGCGGTCGCCCTGGCGCTCGATCAGGCCGGTGGCAAAGCGGCTGACCGCCGGATCGGCGAGAATCGCGCGCTCTTCCGGCAGAGGATCGGCGTATGCACCTACAGGGAGGCCGGCCAGGGCATTGATCCAGTGGCGCGCCTCCTTCTTGTCGGTGGCCGCGAGGTAGCGGCGGGCGGCGAGCCGCCGCAGATCGGCGGAGTCCCCATCGACCTGTTTGATGATCGCCCACAGCCCGTCTGGGGATCGCACCCGCGGGTCCTCCAAGATACGAACCAGCAGACGCCGGTCGCTCTCGCCGAGCGGCTGGTCGTTCGCGCGGAACGAGTCCATCCACTGATTGGCGAGCGCGAACGCGGGATTGCTCACCGGCTTACGCGGATCGTCGAGCGCTCTGGCAAGTTCCTCGCGCGTTCTCGTTTTCGCCGCTTCCATATTCACGCCGCGCGAAACGCTGGTGTGGTCGAGTAGCAGCCGGTTGACCGGAACCTCGGCGTACATCCTTCCGTCACCGAGCCGCCGACGCGCCCAGCCGAACCGGAAGTTCTCGATCCCGCCCGAAGTCCCGATCAGCAATGGCGCCGCCGGAGCAAAGATCGACAGGATCGACTGCCGCAGCAGCACCTGTTCGCCGGCGTCGGTGATGGTGAGCGCCTTGCGGTGGGGTGCGGAGGGTTCGAGCGACCAGTCTCCCGATCGGGGCTTGGCATCGGGCACGGCGGGGCCGTCCTCGATCGCGATGGTGAAGTCGGGTTCGGGAGCGTCGTCGCCTTGCAGCAGCGCCTTGCCCTCTGACATCATCAGGTTCCATTCGGCTTCCAGCGCGCGCTGAGGGGCGAGCGGATCGGAGGCATCGTAGCGCCGCTCTTCCAGCAGGCCATGCCCGGTGACGGTGCTTCGTTTGCGGGGCGTCGAGTCCGGCACGACGCGATAGGTGTTGGAATGACCGCGAAGGGTCTGGACGCGGACCGAAGTGACGCCCGGGGTCTTGAGCAATGCCGCGCACAATGCATCGCAACGGCCCTCGAATGGGCGGGCGAGGAGAATGTCGCCCTTGAGCGCGATCGGTGCGCTCGACTGAATGTCCGGCTCCTCCAGGCTGGCCAGCATGCCGCTCGCCCAGGTGAGGCCTGGCTGGGGGATGGTCCAGAACAGTGCCAGCGCCGCGGCGCCCGACATGACGTTCAGAGGAACCCCTGAAAGGAAACTTCCGAGCAGCAAGCGGAACAGCGCGAAGGCGACGCCATACATGAAGGCCGTTGGCATCGACGCGAGGACGAGCCCCGGGATGATCAGGAAACTGCCGATGATGACCAGCCATGGCATTGTCAGCGCCACGAACGCGCCGACGCCGGTGATGATCAAGTAAGTCTTCAACCACATGCGCGGAACCTTACCGCGCAGGATTCAAAAAATGATGAAGCGACTGTTCTTGGGTCGGTGCCGTTTTTCGGCATCGGCCCGTTGACGGATCTCGTTACGCTCACCTCAAAAAGCTGTCGATCGTCCGCCGTTGGCGGCTCTGGCGCCGACCGGGGACTCATGTGGCAAGCTGCCTCTCGGCCTGCGGCCTAGTCCTGATCATCTCGACCAGGCTCGCCTGGTCGGCATCGCCATAGCCCGAAGCGACGGCTTTTTTTAAGAGCTGGAACATCGGCGCGATCAGTTCGGAGCTGACACCCTGGCCCTCGCCGGCCGCGATAAAGTTGTCGAAGGCCGCCGCCTGCATCTCGAGGTTCGAGACGACGTCGCTGCGGTAGTCGCCGCTGTCGATGCGCCGTGCCATGTCAGGCAGCCATGTCATGACTGCCCCGAGCCAGTTGGTCAGCATCGGCAGGAATTTTTCCGCCGGCACCTTTTCCGATCCGGTCAGCGCGAAGGCATGCGTGACGCCCGAGAACAGGCCGTACATGGCGGTGAGCAGGGCAATGTCGTGCAACGGTGCCAGCCCGGCGTCGTCGCCGAGATATCTGGCCGCGCCCAGCGCGCCGAGCGTTTTCCCGTGCGCCTCGAACGCCGTGTGCGCACCGCTGTAGAGGATCAGCGCCTCGGCTTGGCCGATCACCGGCGGAACAGCCATGATGCCGCCGTCGAGGTAGTCGGCGCCCCGGGTGGCTGCCCATTGTGCCATCTCGCGCGCCTGCGCCGGCGTGCCGTTGGTGAGGTTGACCAGCGTGCGGCCGGCAAGCGCATCCTTTGCCGGCTCGAACGCCTCATACACGGTATCGTAGACCAGCAGGCAGGCGACCACCAGTTTGCTCGCCTCGACGGCATCCTTGACGCTCGCGGCGGCGACAGCGCCTTTGGCCACGAGTGCCTCAGCCTTGGCCGGCGAACGGTTCCACACTGTGACGCTGCGGCCGCTTTTCAGGAGCGCCCCGGCCAGGGCCGAGCCCATGGCGCCAAGGCCGATGACGGATACGTCGGACATTTGTTTCCTTTCTTTTTCGCTTCGATCGTGAAGTTACGCGGCGAGCTATGCGCGCGGCTTTCCTATTCACCCCATGGCCGGCGACAGGTCCTGGCCGAGGCCACCGTCGACCTTGATCCGCTCGCCGGTGGTGAAGGTGGCGTCGAAGGCGAGGAACAAAACGGCGCGCGCCACCTCCTCCGGCGTGCCGTGGCGCTTCATCGGCGTCACCTCGTCGCCGATTTTCATGAAGGCGGCGCGCTCTTCCGCCGAGGCGCCGGCGACGCCCATGGTCGGCGTGTCGATGAAGCCGGGGCTCACGACGTTGACGCGGATTTTTCGCGGCAGGAGTTCCGATGCCAGCACCTTGCCGAAGGCGCGCAGCGCCGCCTTGCTGGCGGAATACACCGCCATGCCGGCGGTGCCGGAATCCTCGGCGATCGACGAGGTGAAGACGATCGCACCGCCCTCCTTGATCAGCGGTATGAGGCGCTGGGTGGTGAAAAAGGCACCCCTGGTGTTGACGTTGAACTGGCGATCGAAGGACGCTTCGGTGACCTGGTCGAACGGTTCCAGCTCCGACACGCCGGCGTTCACGTGCAGGAAATCGATCTCGCCGAGTTTCTGCCCCACTTCCGCGCTGAGCACGGCGATGTCGCCCATACTGGCGATATCGGACCGGACCGCATGGACGCTGCCGCCAAGCGCCTGACGGGCGTCCGCGAGGTTCTTTTCGTTGCGCCCCGTGATCAGGACGTCGGCGTCGCCGTCGATCAACGCCTGCGCCACCGCCAGTCCCATTCCATGTGTGCCGCCGATGACAACGGCCTTCTTGCCCTGAAATCTGCTCATGATTCTTCCTTATCCCGGCGCGAAGGGCGCCGCGGTGTGTCGGTTTGAAACTGTCGGGAGCGGCCGCTTTTTTGCGAGCGAAAAACTGTCCCAGTGGAAGCCTGCCGCAGGTCTTCTGCCTGCATGCTCCGGCGTCCTTGCCCAAAGCTAGGCAGGCACTTTCGATTGCACAAGTACAGACAAAAAAGTAAGGTACCTACCAAAACCTCAGAATTGGAGAGTTCCTTGGAAAAAAAACAAAGAAAACTGCCGGACAGCTGCGGATTGGGTCCCGCGCTCGCGGTGATCGGCGGTAAGTGGAAGGCACTTTTGCTCTGGCAGATCCACCAGGCGCAGCCCTGCCGCTTCGGCGAACTGAAGAGGTTGCAGCCGGAGATCAGCGAGAAGATGCTGATCCAGCACCTGCGCGAGATGGAGGCGGACGGCATCATCCACCGCGAGGTGTTTCACCAAGTGCCGCCGCGCGTCGAATATTCGGTCACGCCGGAAGGCGCCGAGCTCGACCTGGCGCTCGCCCCGCTGGGGGAATGGGGCGAAAAGCACCAGGAGCGGGCAGAAAAGGCGAAGGCCGGAGCGGCGCGGGCTGCCCGAACCGCGGCGGAAGGAGCCGCGCGAGGGTAGCGCCGGATGTAGATAAAATTTCCGCTCCGCGGATGAAGCGAAGCGGATTTATGTCGCCGTTTGAACGGGTTGAGGCTAGATCGGCAGCTTCGAGCCGCGCAGCGTCTCGGCCCATGCGGGTGACGATCCCTTGCGCAAGAAGAGGCTCGGGAACCTACCATCAAAGCAGATGCTCTCGTCTGTATGTATCGCCGTCGCCCTCCGCCAGTGCGGCGACGGACGGCTCCGGACGAAGCAGATGATGGCTGACGAAGGTCAGAACGGTATAGGCCACAATCATCACGCATTTATAAGCTGTGTTGATTAGCCTATCCGGGATTATGGGTCTAATCTTGGGCCCTGCGTCGCCTTAAGTGTCAGCAGTAATAGTCCGTGCATGGCCCGCCGCTCAGGAATAATGCTGATGGAACGCAAGCTCGCGGCAATCATGGCCGCCGATATCGTCGGCTACAGCCTGTTGATGGCTGAAAACGAGGCTTCCACCTACGCGAAGCTGCGCGCTGTTTTTGATGAGCTCATTGACCCGACCATTGCCCGCCATGGCGGGCGCATCGTCAAGACGACGGGAGACGGCTTTCTCGCGATGTTTCCCAGCGTCAACGAAGCGGTAGATGCAGCGCTGGCCATACAGGAAGGCTTCGACAAGAGCCCGTTCGAGCTGCGCATCGGCATCAATCTTGGCGATGTCATCGAAGATGACGGCGACGTATACGGCGACGGCGTCAATGTGGCCGCCCGTCTTGAGGCCATGTGCGATTCGGGGCAGATATTCGTCAGCGGCGCCGTGGTGATGGCGGCCGACCGCAACAGCGCGGACAGGTTCGTCCGCATCGGCCGCAGGCGGGCCAAGAACATTCCCGAACTTCTCAACGTCTACCGCGTAGGGCGGGCGGGCTCTCCGTGGTCGCCATGGCGGCAGGTGCCGCAGGTGCTGCGCAGCACCGCCGCCCGCTGGTCTTATGGCGCGGCCGCCATAGCCCTCATCCTCATTGGCACCCAAATCCAGCCGCTCCCCCTGGCAGCCATGGTCAGCCGCATCCCGGCGGTCTTGTCGATGGATCAGAGCCGCGCCGACCCCCGGCCGTCAGTGGCGGTCATGCCTTTTGCCGCGATGAGCGGCAGTGGCGAGCAATCGTATTTCGCGGACGGACTGACCGAGGATGTGACGACAGCCCTTGCCCGCAATTCAGAGCTGCAGGTGATCGCGCGCGATTCCACCTACGCCGTGCACGGGCAGGATACGGACGTGCGCAAGCTCGGGGCCAAGCTCGGCGTTGATTATGTGGTTGAAGGCAGCGCCCGCCGTGAAGGGGACCAGCTTCGCGTGTCGGCGCAGCTGATCGATGTAAAGACAGGCGCGCATCTGTGGTCGCGCAGTTTTGACCGGCAGGTCGCCGACGTGTTCACCGTCCAGAGCGAGCTGACCACTGAAATCGTCGCGCAGATCGCGCCCTATATCGGCAGGAGCGAGGCGGCGGCAGCAGCGGAACGCCCGACCGACAATCTGCAGGCCTATGACCTCGTGCTGCAGGCCCGCAACCGCTACCGGCACGGCGCCGATGACCCGCAGGACATTCTGGAGGCGCGGGGCCTCTACCAGCGCGCCCTTGAAATGGATCCGTCCTATGCGGCCGCCCGCGCAGGCCTCGCGCTGACCTTTATCGCCAGCGTGGCGCAGAGCGGTGACGGCCGGGCAAACGCGCCGGAACTTCATCTTGGGCTTAGCGAAGCCCGGCAGGCGGTCCGTCTCGATCCCAATCTTGGCCTCGGCTATCAGGTCATCAGCTTCGGGCTTGCCCTGCAGGGCGACTATTCAGGCGGCTTGCAGGCCGCACGGCGCGCTGTGGAGCTCAACCCTAACGATCCCGACAGCATGATGGCGCTTGCAAAGGCGCAGGTTCGTTTCGGGGAGTATGATGATGCCGTCGCCAACGCAGAGCGGGCCCGCCGCCTTCATCCTATGGCGCCCGAGTACTATGCCTATGTGCACGGGCAGGCGCTCTACGCGGCTGACCGCCGCGATGAGGCTTCCACCGTCATAGAGGAATGCCTGATCCGGGCGCCGCGCGATACAAACTGCCTTCTGATTCAGGCCGCTTTGCAGGCCGGGGGCGGAGAGATCGAGGCAGCCCAGCAGACGATGGCAAAGCTGGTCGAGGCGCATCCGGCATTCTCGCTGGAAGCAGAGCGCGCCTACCGCCGGTTCGGCGACAGGCCGCTGATGGAAGAGTTCCTGCAGGACCTCGCACAGGCCAAGGCTCCTGAAGCCGGCTGAAAGTTTTTACAGAGCGACTTCAATCACATAGTGGCGCCCAGTTTCATCTCGTCCGGCGGGCCAATTTTGCCATTTCCACGACGCCAACACCGAAAATTGCCGCCCATTGCCGCTGGGACTACGTCCGCGCGAGGAGCGCGAAATAGCCAAGAGGCGAGGAAGCGTAGTAACGGCGGTGATCGGTGCTGAAAAAGTTTGAATCGTTTGCGGCCGAATGACGTATTTTGGCCCAAGGCAAAGCTCGCATATTCATCGTTGGCCGGACATCGCGAGCCCGTGCTACCGCCGTTTCCGTCGTCGGGGTACAATCGCCAATACAGAAACTGCAGGGCGAGCGATCAGCGCTTGTCCGCTGCTTGGCTGCTCGTTGTCGAAGGGATGCGGGCGATGACCTTGATCTCGAAATCGAAGCCCGCAAGCCAATTGACGCCCACTGCGGTCCAGTTCGGGTAGGGAGGTGCGCCGATCTCTTCCGCTCGGACGGCCAGAACTGTCTCGATCTGTTCGTCCGGGTTGGTATGGAACGTGGTGACGTCGACGACGTCGTCGAAGCTGCACCCGGCGGCGGCCAAGACCGCGCGCAGATTGGCGAAGGCCCGTCGAACCTGATCCTCGAATACGGGCTCGGGCGAGCCGTCCTCACGGCTCCCGACCTGACCCGACACGAAGAGAAGATCGCCGGAGCGAATGGCTGCGGAATAGCGGTGGATATCGTACAACGCGTGGCGGTTGGCCGGATAGATGGCGTCACGTGCAGGCATTTCGTGTTCCTTTCTGTCTTGATGACGGGTGCGGACCGGCAGCGGGCCGGAGCCGGGGTATCTCCGAGTTGATCCAGGCAGGAGATAGGGCAATCGCATTGCGCGCATTAGCCGTTGAAATCGGCATGAGATGATGCAAAATCCCCATCAATGCCCCGCCCATCGCTCAACGATCTCACCGCCTTCGTGGCCGTTGCCACACACCGCAGCTTCCGCCGCGCAGCGGACGAGATCGGCATGGCACCTTCCACATTGAGCCATGCGATGCGTGCGCTCGAGGAACGCATGGGCGTGCGCCTTCTGAACCGCACCACACGCAGCGTCTCGCCGACAGAAGCCGGGTTCCGGTTGCTCGATCGCCTTCAGCCGGCGCTCGCCTCACTGGACGAGGCGCTCGACAGCGTCGCGGGGTTCCGGGGCAATGTCGCGGGCACGGTCCGCATCAACGCACCGCGGTTGGTGGCCGCTCTTCTCGTTCGCTGGGTTCTTCCGCAGATAGCGAAGCGCCATCCGGACGTGACCGTGGACATCGTCGTCGAGGGGCGGCTCATCGATATCGTGTCCAGCGGGTTCGATGCCGGCGTGCGCCTCCTCGGGTCGGTCCCCAAGGACATGATCGCCGTGCCGTTTGCACGCCCGTTGACGTTCATCTGTGTCGCCTCGCCTGCCTATCTCGATCGCTTCGGCGACCCGGGAACGCCCGAGGAATTGCAACGCCACCATTGCATCGGCCATCGTATGCCCAGCGGCAAATTCTATCGATGGGAGTTCGAACGCGCCGGCCAGGAACTCGTGGTCGACGCAAACGGCTCCATCGTCCTCGATGACGAGGAACTGATGGTCGAAGCCGCAATAGAGGGTCTGGGCATCGCCTATGTGGCGGATTGGGCCGCCGAAGCGGCCATGTCCGATGGCCGGCTGCGTAAGGTCCTGACCGCATGGATGCCCGCTCCGGAAGGGGTCGCGGTCTACTATCCCGGACATCGAGCCGTGCCGCCCGCACTGCGAGCTTTTCTCGATGTGGTGAAGGACTTGCGAAAGAAAGAACCTTAACTGGACCAAAGAAGCAGCGATCCGGCAATGCAGAAGGAGGTTTTCTCGCTTCTGTCGATCGGCCATCGGTCGATCCAGCTTATAATCAATAACGCAATCACAGCCGCGTGGATGTGCCGCGTAAGGAAGGGAAGTGGGTATGGCTAAGCTCGTGTTCGGAATGAACCAGTCCCTCGACGGCTACGTCGACCACATGGCGTTTGCGCCAAACCTTACGCTCTTCCGCCACTTCATCGAGGAGGCTCAGGGGCAGGCGGGCAGTCTGTACGGGCGCCAAATGTATGAGGTCATGCGTTACTGGGACGACGATCATCCTGAATGGGATGCAGAGCAACACGCCTTCGCGGCGGCGTGGCGGAGCCAGCCGAAATGGGTCGTCTCACGCTCGTTGAAGTCGGTTGGCCCCAACGCCAGGCTTGTTGGGCATGATCTCGAGGGCGCGATCCGCGAGCTGAAGGCCGAGCGCGACGGGGAGATCGAAGTTGCTGGCCCGGACTTGGCGCGAAGCCTCACCGAACTTGGCCTGATCGATGAATATCGAATCTACCTGCACCCCGTCGTGCTAGGCCACGGCAAGCCATATTTCGCCGGACCCCGGCCGCCGCTCCGCCTTATGACCGCTGATCGGATTGGCGAGGACGTGATCAGGTTGACCTACGTCCCTGCTTAACCTCGACTCGCCGGATGGAATCGCCACCGAACTCTGGTTTCGGGTTGGGCCTAGAGCGACGGGAATTGCGTAAGTCTCTTCTGTGTTCGCTTGATGAACTCCAGCATGAGGGAGAGTGCTGGTTCGGCATGCGTCTCAAGCAGGAAATGCCCGCCGTCGAAAATATGCGCTTCCATACGCGGCAGATCCTGCATCCACGACAGCGTTTCGGCAATGTCGAAATAGGGCTCGTGACGGCCCCATAGCATGAGCGCCGGCGGCTGCCATTTCTTGAGATAGCCGGCGATCGCATCGAAACGCGCGGCGTGGTTCTTATAATCGGCGATGAGCGCGCGGTGGGTCTCCATGCGGCCGGGAAGATTCATCACCCTCCAGTCCTCGACCCAGGGTTCGCCTTTGATCGTGGCGACGACCTCCTCCGGCAGACCGCCCGTATATTGCTCGCGCGTGAATTCAAAGGTCAGGTCGGGGGTTGCGGCCGCTTCGTTCTCTTTTGTCGGTTCTGACCAGAACTTCAATGCGGCGTCCCACAGGGGGCCGAAGCCGGTACGATGTGCGTTTGCGTTCTGGATGATGAGGCCCGAAACCAGCTCGGGCGCTTGCATGGCGATCTGCAGGCCCACAGCGGTGCCCCAGTCATGCACGTAGATGAAGCGAGGCCCGATCACGAGGTGGGCCAGCAATTCGGAAATTGCCTCGCTGATCGCGGCGAAGGAGGGTGTCGGCGGAACGTCGGACTGGCCATGGCCCGGGAGGTCGGGCGCGATCACATAGGCTGCGCCCGCCAGTCCGGGAATCACGTCACGGAATGCACGTGCCGAGCTGGGAAACCCATGCAGGAGGAACAAAGCGGGGTTGGATGGATCGCCCGCAGTGACGTAGGCAAGCTCGGTTCCACCGGAGAGACGCATTCGGTGTTGGGCGGGCAGGCTCATGTCAACATTCCGTTTTGCTGTCTGGAGTTCAACTCAAACGAGCGGCACGAGTTCCGGATGTTGCCGAAGAGTCTGTGGCCGGTCTTCCCCCTGGTCGGGCGATTGTCAGTGTCCGCGCGGCGACCGGCGCGAGCGAGTACCGTTCCGAGATGCTTTTGGCACACCAAGAACGAGGTGAATCGGCTTCGCGATCTTGCGGCGACGAGGGTCATCGCCGCCAGAAGGGCTTGGCGATCTCTGCCTCGACCTGCCGTCTCGTCAGACCGAGATCGTCGATCAAATGAGGATTGTCCTTCGACATTTGCTCAAGTTCCCAGCGAAAGCGTTTCCGCTCGCCCCAGGCCGCGATAATGCTTCGCAGGGTCGTCAGGTGCCGACGCGACATTTCCGCTGGCTCCACGGGCGTTCCCGGCCGCGCTGCCTGCGGGGCTGATGCAAGAGTATCGTTCATAGCAACCTCCATAGGTTTGAAGGTCCGGGGACCCTCGACGGAAAGAGGCTGAATTCTGCCGGATACGAACAGCGCCGTAATTAAGCTCTTCCAAATAGTTCTCAAAACTTCCAAACGGGCTATAGATACGCCGCATGCAGGGATCGCGCTTTGCCTTTGGTCCGTTCGTGCTTGATTCCGGTGCGGGAACGCTGCTTCGCAACGATGTCCCCGTTGCCGTTGGTTACCGCGGGCTAAAGCTGCTTGCGGCACTCGTTGGACGGCCCGGCGAAATCCTTGGCAAGGCCGAGTTGATGGACGCGGCGTGGCCGGGCACGGCCGTCGAGGAAGGCAACCTCACGGTCCAGATCGCGCTGCTGCGGAAGCTGCTTGGTCCGGCCGCCGATGCCAGTAATGGGGGCGGCGAATGGATCGCCACGGTTCCGCGCGTCGGCTACCGCTTCACGGGGGCCGTCGAACAACTCGGTGGCGCGAAGCGGAAATCTTTGCCGCTGCCCGGCAAGCCATCGATAGCCGTGCTGCCCTTCGTCAATCTCAGCAACGATCCCGAGCAGGAATCCTTCGCGGATGGGTTGACCGAAGACCTGATCACCGACCTCTCAAGGATCTCCGGCCTGTTCGTCATCGCACGCAACTCGGCTTTTGCCTATAAAGGAAAGGCGATGGACGTGCGCGGAATCGCAGAGGACCTTGGCGTGCGCTACCTGCTGGAGGGGAGCGCACGACGCGCCGCGGGGCGCGTGCGCATCAACGCCCAGCTGGTCGACGCGGTGAGTGGCGACCATCTGTGGGCGGAACGCTTCGACCGCAGCCTGGAAGATATCTTTGCCGTTCAGGACGAGGTCACCGGCAAGATCGTGGAGGCGTTGCTCGGCAGGCTGCGCGCACCGCCGCCGCGCAATCGGCCCAAAAATCTCGAGGCTTACGATCTCTGCGTGCGGGCGCGCAAGCTCATGGATGATTCGCCGCAGACGGCGCGCGAAGCGCATCTGATGCTCACCCGCGCGGTTTCGCTCGATCCGGACTATGCCGAGGCCTATCGCTGGCTTGCCATGAACCACTGGATGGGATGGGTGCATTCCGGCGGACCAACCGAAACGTCCCGTAGCGTTGCTTTGAAACTGGCGCGCAAGGCCGTGGCGATCGACCCCAACGATGCCGGCTGCCGCTGGGTTTTGGCTTACCTGCTTGCCTATGAGCGCAGCTTCGCCGAGGCAGATGCGGAATTCGCCAAGGCGATCGAGCTCGATCCGAACGAGGCCGATGCCTGGGCGGCATTGTCCGACATCGCGGTCCTGGCCGGACGGGTCGAGGAGGGCCTTGAGCACATTCGCAAGGCATTCCGGCTCAACCCGTTTCCGGCAAGTTGGTACTATCTGACGCTCGGCCAGGCGCAATATGCGGCTGGCGAATACGAAGCCGCTGTCGAAACACTGCGCAGGGACGAGACTTATCGTACAAGCTCACGCCGTTTCCTGGCGGCAAGCCTTGCCCAACTGGGCCGGCTCGATGAGGCGCGCGCAGAGGCCGAACTGTTCCTCGTCGGCAATCCGTATTTCACAACCCGCCACTGGGCAACGACGGAGCCATTCCGCGACGCTGCGACGCTCGAGCACTTCGTTGACGGCTTCCGCAAAGCCGGTCTTCCGGAGTGACGCGCCGGCGTTACCTCCCAAACGCCTCCGCACCGTTCGCGCGACTACTCAAAGCGACTCGTGGCGTCACGATCGCGCTCGTAGCGTCTGGTGAGCGGAAACGGCGGTAACCAGGACTCGCGACGGATGATCCAGCTTTCGTAGGTTGGCATCAGTTGGTCAGGCGCATCCAGGGATCCCAGGTTCACTTCGATTTCGTCTGCGGTGCGTCCGAAAATTGTCGAGCCGCAGCGGGGACAGAAAAACCGCCCGGCGTAGTCGCGCGTCTCGCCCTCGATCGTCACCGCATCCTGAGGGAACACCGCGGAAGCGTGAAAAAGGGCTCCATGATGCTTGCGGCAGTCGAGACAGTGACAAAGTCCGACCCGGTATGGGAGTCCCGACGCCACAATTCGAACGTTGCCGCACAGGCAACCGCCAGTGAATCGGTCCATGCTGCGTCTCCTTCAAAATCAAGCGGTCGGAATGGCTACAACGAACGGCCCTGTCATTGCAATTGCCCCGCTGCGGCGGGGACGCCGCCTGCCGTAGCGGGCCTCGCGCCAACCCCTTACCGCCCCTTATTGGCACAAAGCGGTCCTTTCGCTCTTGACAAATATACTCGTCAACGGGCATTGACAGGAAAGTGTGTCAATGTGAGGCTAAATGCTCGATATCGAAGTCATAGATCGGCCGAGCGCAGCCGCCGCCGCGTTGGAGCCCGTTCGGAGTCAGCTCCTCTCGGAACTGCGGGAGCCCGCCTCGGCCGCTACCCTCGCCACACGGCTCGGTCTCAAGCGGCAGAAGATCAATTACCACCTGCATGCTCTGGAGGAGCACGGGCTTGTCCAGGTTGCAGACACGCGGAAGTGGGGTGGCCTGACGGAGCGGCTCATGGTGGCGAGCGCCACAAGCTATGTCGTCTCGACGAGCGCGCTGGGTCCGGTCGGCGCCGACCCGGACCGCATCCCGGATCGGCTGTCGGCAAGCTACCTCATCGCGCTCGGCGCTCGGCTGGTGCGGGAGATCGGGGCTCTCCAGCGCGCCGCCACGGATGCCGGCAAGCGCCTGGCGACCTTGGCGATCGACACCGAAATCCGCTTCCGCTCCGCCGCCGACCGCGCCTCGTTCACCCGTGAATTGACCGAGGCCATCACCACGCTCGCGGCACGCTATCACGACGAAACCGCGCCGCAGGGACGGTCCCATCGCCTTGTCGTGACGGCGCATCCCTCACCAGCCAATCCGCAAGGAAAGGACTTACAATGCCAGTGAAAAAAGATGCTACCGGCAATCGCTCGGTCGAGGCGCAAGTGGATGTCCCCGGTACACCGCAGGACGTCTGGAACGCGATCGCAACGGGACCTGGAATATCTCAATGGTTCGTACCGAGCGAACTCGAAGGCCGCATCGGAGGAACCGCCGTTTCGCATTTCGCTGCCGATGGAAGCATGGATGCCGTCGCCACCATCACAGCTTGGCAGCCGCCCAAGCGGTTTGTCGCAGAAGCACCGGGTGAGCCGGGAACCGTAGCGACGGAATGGACCGTCGAGGCGAAGTCCGGCGGGTTGTGCACCGTTCGCGTTGTCCATCGCTGGTTCGCTACTTCTGATGATTGGGATGATCAGTTCGAAGGCCACAGCTACGGATGGATCTCCTTCTTCCGCCTGCTCCGCCTCTACCTCACGCATTTTCCCGGGCAGCACGGCTCGGCTTTTCAGCTCTTGGTCCCGTCTTCTGAACCTTTAGCCGATGCATGGCGAAGGCTGGTTGAATCCTTGGGCCTGGCGAGTGTGACTGAACAACGGCGCGTGGCTTCGAACGCGCAAGCATTCGAGGGCGTCGTCGAACGAACAGGGCCGCAAGACCATCCCGAGCTGGTGGTCCGGCTGGACCAGCCAGCGCCGGGCGTCGCGCACCTCTTCGCCTTGCCGATGGGCGGGATGACATACCTGTCCTTGCGGTTTTTCCTCTTTGGCGACGACGCAGCGAGCATCGCAAAACGGGAGGAGCCAAGGTGGCGAACCTGGCTTGAAAAGCATGTCCCAACTCCCGCGGACTAGGAACTGACCTGTTACGCAACCGTCTAGGTTCCGCCCACGAGCGACGTCCAGGCTGAGGCGATTTCGGTTCAAAACCACGAACGCCTAGCACCGCCGCCCTCTACGCCAGAGGCGGCAGTGAGGGTGCGGGTGCCGACGATACGGACTCGGGCGTGCTGAGGGCCTTCTGACCTCATGGGATCGCCTCCGCGTGTTCTGTTTCAGGCGGCCGTTTCGACCGGCAGCCTCGATTCGGGATAGCCGTCCTCAAGCCGACGGACGAGATAGCCCCGCTCTCGCAAGGCGGCGGCCGCTTCGCTGTTGACAGGTTGATGGGACATCGCGGGGAGGGCTGGGTGCGATCTGTATAACTTTGACGGGCAGTTCGATCCCATAGTCGGCTCCAGTCCGCATCGGCGCGGCGATGGCCTATCTCCGTCTTTCCGCAGCATCCAGCGCGAGATCGACGACGCGCCTGAACACCGCGTCCTCGGCCAGGACTGGATTGTAGCGGCGGGCAGCAAAGACTCCAATCAGCGCCAGGTAGACGCCCTTGGAGAGCAGTTCGGCATCTGTCGCATCGGCGCCCATAAGCGAAAGCTCGCTCACCAAATAATCAATACGCTTCGCTTCGACGGCGCGCACTTTAGCCGCAGCGACAGGGTCGAGCACCGCCCAGGCACTAAACGCCCCCTCGGCGTGCGCCACGTCGACACCGTCATTGCTCGCGTTGAGTACTTCTTCGGCGAGCGCGAGCAAACGTGCGCGTGGTGTTGGCAGAGACGCGATATTGGCGATCAGTTGGGCCGTAAAATCCTTCTCCCAAAGATCGAGCAGGGCGGAATGCAGGTCTGAGCGATCCGAGAAATGCCAATAGAAGGATCCCTTGCTGACATTCAGTCCTTTGGCGAGACGCTCCACTCGGACGGCGTCTATGCCGCCTTCGGCGAGCGCTGCAAGGCTGGCGAGAACCCAATCGTCGCGGGTCAAGTCTTGCGCTTTTCTGTTCAAATGCTCCCTCCGTAAGCGCGTGCTGCGACATCTCGTCTGTCCATACGCCGACGTATGGACTTTGAAAAGTCATCGAGCTACATACGGCACCGTATGGACGAGTCGACGAAGGTCGCGGACACGGCCCTCGAACATCAAAGGATCGGAACCAATGATCAGATGGAGCGGAATTGCGATGGTCACGATCAGCATTCTGCACATGATCGTGCTGGGCATTGACGCCCTGGCGGAAATCCCGGGTTGGCTGAGGCTTGAGCTTTGGACGGCGGAGCATTGGCGACCGCTCCGCGCTCAGCGTCTGGAGTTACTGGCAAGCAATGCCGCCTTTTGGTCGACGATCGGCAGTTTTGCCTTGCCGCTGATCATGCTAGGCGCCGTGGTGATCTGGCTGGACAAGAGGCAGCTTCCCGTCCCGGCTTTTCTGGGCTGGTCGCTGCTGGCCTGGATTGTTGTCGCGTCGCTGATCATCGAGGTGAGCGGGTTCCCGCTCGGCATCCCCATTGCAATCTGTCTCATTCTCGGTGTCAGGCGGCAAAAGGGCCTTAAGCCGAGAGTTAGAGTTCCCGCTTGATGACGGCGTATGCTCAAGCCTTCTCCTTCGGCTGGCGCGCACCCTCGCTGCGCCTAGGGCTTCGATCCTGATGGCAGCCGGCGTTCAGGCGGCCGTTTCGACCGGCAGGCCGGCGGCTTTCCATTCGGGATATCCGTCCTCGAGCCGACGGACGAGATAGCCCCGCGGTCGCAAGGCGGCGACCGCTTCGAACGACAGAACGCAATAGGGGCCGCGGCAATAGGCGATCACTTCCCGATCTGCCGGTAGCTCGCCCAAGCGGCGCTCCAGCTCGGCCAGCGGGATGTTGAGGGCGCCTGGAAGATGTCCGACCGCGAACTCATCCTCTGGCCGCACGTCGAGAACCGTGACCATGCCGTCGTGCAGCCTCGAGACGAGGTCGTCTCGCGATACGGGCTCCATCGCATCGCGAGCCCGGAAGTAGTCGGCCATGACGCGGCCGATTTCGGCCACGTTTCGCTCGCCGACGCGGCCGAGCGCCTTGATCAGCGCCACCACCTCAGCGTCGCCGGCAAGACTATAGAGCACGTTCTTGCCGCGGCGCTGCGTCTCGACGAGGCGCGCTCGCCGCAGGATCTGAAGGTGGCGCGACGTGTTGGCGAAACTCAGATGAGCTCGCGCGGAGAGGTCCTCGACGCTGCGCACCCCTTGCGCGAGATGCTCCAGAAGCTCGAGCCGATGCGGATGGCCGAGCGCCTGAGCCACTTCGGCAAGGCTCGCGTAGATTGCCTGTTTCGGTCCAGCGCTTGACACGGCTTCTCCTCAGTGAAACATTCAGCCGAATGATTGAATGTTTCTAGCCCTTCGTAGCGCGGAGCGCAAGACCATGATCCTTCGCCAGTTCCTTCACACCGATCCAGCCGGCGTCTCGTACCTGTTAGGCTGCCACAGCGAGGCCCTCCGGATCGAGGACGAAGCCGCGTTCATCCGCTTCATGCTCGCCGACATTCCGCCGGCTCCGCCCGAGGCCGCGGCGCTCCGGGCCGCCAATTCCGCCCTGGCTGCGGCAGCGGCCTGAGCCATGGACGAAGCGGCATCGGTTCCAGGCAAGGCGGGTTCACCCGTCAGGCTCGGCCTCAGGGAGAACTGGCCGCAATTCGCGCTGCTCGTCGTGATCAACGCCTTTGTCGGCGGCATGGTCGGGATAGAACGAACGGTGGTGCCGCTGATCGGATCGGAGGAGTTCCACGTCACCTCGACGACGCTCATCGTCTCCTTCATCGTCAGCTTCGGCGTCGTCAAGGCGCTCGCCAATCTGGTCTCGGGCCAGCTTGCCGATGCGTGGGGCCGCAAGCGCGTGCTCGTTTTGGGATGGCTGGTCGGCCTGCCGGTGCCGTTCATGATCATCTGGGCGCCGACCTGGGAATGGGTGATTGCGGCCAACGCATTGCTCGGCATCAACCAGGGGCTCGCCTGGTCGATGACGGTGATCATGAAAGTCGATCTCGTCGGGCCGAAATCGCGCGGCCTTGCCGTCGGCCTCAACGAGTTCGCCGGCTATCTCGCCGTCGGGGTGACGGCGTTCCTGACCGGCTATCTCGCCTCGCAATACGGGCTTCGGCCAGTGCCGATCTATCTCGGCATCGGCTATGCGGTCCTCGGTGCCGCACTGTCGATCCTGCTCGTGCGCGACACGCGCGACCACGTTCGGCTGGAGGCTTCATCCCACGCGCAGCAGCCCGCGCCGATCGGCTTTCGGCAGGTCTTCGCGCTCACCTCGTTCGGGGATCGCAACCTGTTCGCCGCCTCGCAGGCCGGCCTCGTCAACAATCTCAACGACGGCATGAGTTGGGGCATTTTCCCGTTGTTCTTCGCTTCCTTCGGTCTCGGCGTCGAGCGCATCGGCATCCTCAAGGCGATCTATCCCGCGACATGGGGTATCTTGCAGATCGTCACGGGTCCGTTGAGCGATCGCTGGGGGCGCAAAGGCCTGATCGTCGCCGGCATGTGGGTTCAGGCCGCCGGTCTGTTTCTCACCGCGGCGACGCGCCGGTTCGAGTGGTGGATCGTCGGCAGCCTTCTGCTCGGCCTCGGCACAGCGATGGTCTACCCCAGCTTGATCGCAGCAGTCTCCGATGCCTCGCATCCCACCTGGCGCGCCCGCTCACTCAGCGTCTACCGGTTCTGGCGGGATCTCGGCTACGCGATCGGTGCGCTCTCCGCCGGCCTCATCGCCGACAGCTTCGGGCTGTCATGGGCGATCGCATCGATCGCCGCGCTGACGTTTCTCTCCGGGTTGGTCGTGGCGGCCGTGATGCGAGAGACGGTCTAGCTGGCGCATGACCCCGAAAATCGGATTCGATTTCGGAAAGGGTCATGCGCCAGATCAAAGTGCTGCAGCGAGCCAAAAAGATGGCATCCATCGTTGCGTTACAAGGCTTGCTGCGCCGGCGGCTCTTTCGCCGCTGCGGCTTCCTCTGGACTGAGGGCGCCCGGCCGGAGCTTGAACAGAATCAGCAGCGGCCCGGCGACGAAGATGGAGGAATAGGTCCCAGCGAGAATGCCGAAGATCATCGCGATCGTGAAGGACTGGATGACCTCGCCGCCCCAGATCGAAAGCGCCGCCAGCGCAAACAGCGTGGTCACGCCGGTCAGGACCGTTCGCGCCAGCGTCTGGTTCATCGACAGGTCGAGCAGCTCGGCAATCGGCATCCTTTTATAGCGGCGCAGGTTCTCGCGGACCCGGTCATAGACAACAACCGTATCGTTGATGGAGTAGCCGACAATGGTCAGGATCGCGGCTATCGAGGTCAAATTGAACTCTATGCCGGCGACGACATAGAAGCCGATCATCAGGATCACGTCGTGGAACGTCGAAATGATGGCGCCGAGCCCGAACTGCCACTCGAACCTGATCCAGATGTAGACGAGCATCGCCAGCAGCGAGGCGAGCACGCCCATTGTGCCGTTGAACGCGAGTTCGGAGGACACTGTCGGACCGACAACCTCGATGCGGCGGAACTCGTAGTCGGTTTCGAGCGCGCTCCTCACTTTCTCAACGGCGGACTGTTCGGCAATGTCGCCGCCCCCCTGGGTGCCGATGCGGATCAGCACGTCCCGGGTCGACCCGAACTCCTGCACCTGCACTTCACCCAGTTCGAGGCCCGTCAGCCGCTCACGGATGTCGCCGATGTCGGCCTGCTGGCCCTTTGCCTGCACCTCGATGCTCGAACCGCCGCGGAAGTCGATGCCGTAGTTCATGCCGACCGTGAAGAACAGCACGGCCGAAGCAATCGACAACAGCAGGGACAGCGTGAAGGCGTATTTTCTGAATGCCATGAACGGCACGCGCGTGTCGTCGGGCACCAGTCGCATGACGCCGCTGGGCATGGTTTTCGGGCGCTGCCGGCGAAGCCAGAATGCGACCAGCCAGCGCGTCAGCGTGAAGGCCGTGAACACGGTGGTGACGATGCCGATGGCGAGGGTGACGGCAAACCCCTTGATCGGCCCTGAGCCGAGGAAGAACAGGATGACGGCGGCAATCAGCGTCGTCACATTGGCATCGACGACGGTCGCCAGCGCCTGTTTGAACCCGGAATCCATCGACTGCACGATCGAGCGCCCTTGGCGGTTCTCTTCGCGGACGCGCTCGAAGATGATGACGTTGGAATCGACCGCCATGCCCATTGTCAGCACGATGCCGGCGATGCCGGGCAACGTCAGCGTTGCCCCAAGCACCGACAGGACGGCGATGATCAGGGCGACGTTGGCCAGGAGCGCGATGTTCGCGATCAGTCCCAGTCGCCCATAGGCGAACAGCATGAAGCCGATGACGAGGATCCCGGCGATGATCGACGCGAACTGGCCCGCCTCGATCGAATCGCTGCCGAGGCTCGGACCGACGGTGCGTTCCTCGACGATGGTGAGGTCGGCAGGCAGTGCGCCGGCGCGCAGCAGGACCGCAAGGTCGTTCGCGCTCTCCACCGTGAAACTGCCGGATATCTGTCCGGTGCCGCCCAGGATTGGTTCGCGGATCTGAGGCGCAGAGATCACCTCGTTGTCGAGGATGATCGCGAACAGGCGCCCGACATTGGCCTGCGTAGCCTGACCAAAGCGGGTGGCGCCGCGGCTGTCGAAGCGAAACGAAACCACCGGCTCGTTGGTACGCTGGTCGAAGGTCGCCTGCGCATCGACGAGGTTTTCGCCGGAGACGATGATCCGGTTCTCGATCAGATGCGGAACCCGCGGCTCGTCCGTCGAATACAACACCGTCGAACCCGCCGGCGGGCGGCCGGAGATCGCCTCCTCGACCGGAATCGACTGGTCGACCATCTGGAAGGTCAGCTTCGCCGTCTGTCCGAGGATATCCTTCAGCCGCTGCGGATCCTGCAGGCCCGGCACCTGGACCATGATGCGCTCCGATCCCTGGCGCTGGATGATAGGCTCGGTTGTGCCGAGCTCGTTGACGCGCCGGCCCACCACCTCAATCGATTGTGTCAGCGCCGCGGCGATCCGGTAGTCGACCCCGGCTTCGGTCAGCGTAAAGCGCAGCAGGCCCGGTTCGGGCTCGGCGATCTCCATCTCGGTCACCGAGCCGCTCATGAAAAGGCCGGTCGAGATCGGCTGCGTCAATCTTTCGAGCGCGGTCTTCGCAGCTTCGATCTGGCCTTGGTCGCGAATGCGGACCTGGATGGAATTGGCGGTGCCGGTAAGCCCGGTATAGCCGATCTGGGCATCGCGCAGCGATGTGCGGACCTCGTCGCGTGCCGATTCGAGACGTTCGTTGGCGAGGTCCTGCCGATCGATCTGGAGCAGGATGTGCGAGCCGCCCTGCAGGTCTAGCCCCAGCGTCAGCTGCCGCTTTGGCAGCCAATTCGGCAGCGATGCCAGAGTGGAGGCGGGAACCAAATTGGGAGCTGCGTAAAGGATACCGGCCAGGACCGTCAGCCAGATGAGAATGGTCTTCCAGCGCGAAAAATGCAGCATGTTCTTGTCCGTTCAGCCCATATCGGGCGTAAACCGCCTCCGACAAGAGCTTTGGCGTTCCGATCGGCGAGCAGCTCGACGAGAGCCCGGGAACGCGATGTGAAAGTTTTGGGAGTCGGGAGGCCGCGGTCGCGCGGCCAGGATCATGCCGGGAGAAACGGAGGCGCGCGCGCATCAAAGGCGCGGATCGGCGACAGTTTCGGCCGGTCTTCAGACCCTATGCCAAATGGCGTGGCTGACGCGGTTTCGAGCGGCAGGCGCAAATCCGGGATAATGCAAAAGGGCTTGTCGTTTCCCGCAATGGCAGGCGTTCCCGTCTTGAAACGGGAAGTCTCAGCTTCAACACGGCGCGCAATGTCGCGGACAAGGATAGTCGCGACCGGTTTGGACGCAGCGAGCCTCATTTGCTCTTTAGCCACATCCTGTCCGACTTGGTCGGCCGTTGCCGCAGGAATGGTCCAGACCAAAAAGAGCAGCGACGCGAGCAGCCGCAGACCAGCGCTAACGCTGAGCAGAAGGCCGGGCCTAGCCCGTCTTCGGCCGCTTCGTCTCATCTCATCGGTGTGGCTCTCATACACTGCGATTGATACGCTTTCGCCTTCGTTGCCTCAGTAAGCGGCAGGCCGCACTCTTTGTCTACTACAGCACTTGCATTGCGAATTGAAGCGCACCTTTCACGGACTCAAAGGTCAAGTGTTGGCCGATGCGCTTCCTTTTCGACGAGGAGCACAAAGGAGGCGGCCGCTCCAGAGCACCACCCTTCTCGATGTAGCCACCCTTCTCGATGTAGCTTGAACGCATAGCGTATACTCGTATACGAACAGCCAACGAGACGAATGCCTCGAACGGGGCATAGCTTTCCTGGCTTTCTCGGGGAACGTTCAGGCTGCGCGCCGGGACGCGGCCCTAACGTGCCACTGCCGGTATTCCTGCCAGACCGTTTTGGAGACGCTCATGGCCGACACCCTGGTGGCGCACGGGCTGGCACGCGCCGGTCGATCGGCTTGATAGCGAAGGCTTATGACACCGAGGACCTTACCAACGGCCCAAAAAAGCCGATGATACGCGTTATTCGTTTCTGGCCAGAGTCGAGGAAGGCTATGTCCAAACCCTCAGGGAAGGACGATCCATCAGGCATCACAAACTTCCACGCAAAGCGTGCGATCCCGTGATGAACTTCCACGTCACTTGTCCGTAGGATGCGGGCACCGGGATGCTTGGCCAGAACTCTTGCGATGTGCGCGAGCAGTTCTTCCGCGCCAGTCGCATGGACTGTAGGATCCGTGTATGTCGCGCCATCGCTCCAGATCGGCAACAGCAACGCCCGCCGCTGCTCGGCGTTCTCATCGGACCAAGCAGCACAATACGAATCGATGAGAAGCGTCAAAGGCATTCTATTCCCCTAATGTAGATCACTGGTCTGACTCGGCCGACGCTCGGACAACAAAACCCGAACCCGTCGGCCAACGGCAAAGCGTGGTCCGCCTCAATAAGGCCGGAGACCAAATCCGCTCAGCCAGCCAGAAGGGACCCTTCGCGCGGTCCGGATCGGAGAGATCTCTTATCCGGACTTCCCAGAAATTGCGATAACGCCGCGAAATCATCATGTAGGTGGCCAGCTGCAATCGCCCGTTGGAAGATTGCGTCGTAACTGTCGACCACGGAGCGGTCGATCTTGCGCGCCTCCATCAGCTCCAAAAGATGCTGGAATGCGCCGTAATGCGGGGAGATCGACGAGAGCGTCTCGTCGTCGCTGGCAAAACGGCCAGCATTCGTCCGCTTGATGAGGTCGGCGACAAGCCCATCAATAACAGGCGCTAGTGCGGTCCACTGCCGTCCCAACTCGCCGAGGTCGATCTCTTCGGCCTGACACACGGCGATCGCATGGAGCGTTCCGAACAGCGCGCCCCACATGAGAGCAAGCAGCGCGCTATCAAGTGCGTTTGCACGTCCCGGTTCTCCCCCGACATGCTGGACATTGCCGCCCAACGCACGAAACATCTCCTCGTTCGCGTTGAAAGCCTGCCTTGGCCCCGAGATCAGTATCGTCCCGGCATCTGTGCCGATGAAATCCGGCGTGGCCATGATCGCGCCATCGAGATAGGTGGCTCCTTGCGCGGCAAACCATTCAGCGGCTTCGCGTGCGCCATGCGGCGTTCCCGAAGTGAGTTCCACGATCAACTTGCCGCGAATAGCTGAAGCAACAGCATCGTCGCGCAGAATTGCGCTTGCCTGGTAGTCGCTTACGTTCACGATGATAATTTCAGCCGCATTGACGGCTTCCAGGACGGACCCCGCAACGGTGGCGCCGAGCGCCGCCAGAGGTTCGGCCTTTTGTTTTGTCCTGTTCCAGACCGTCGTCCGATATCCCGACCGGAGCAGGGCGCGGGCGAGCGCCGATCCCATACGACCCGTCCCCACAACGCTGATTGAAAGCTTCATTGCAACACTCCATAGCAATAGGCGCCAATTGTCGTCACGGGCAGAGGTATGTTGGAGTGAGTGGCGCACAATACGCACCTGGAGGTAAGTGGTTACCCAACGGTAAGGAGAACATCATGAATGAGCCGACGGGCAATTGCGGCTTCGCAACCGCGATCAAGGCGATCGAAGGGAAGTGGAAAGTGGATATTCTTTGCGAGCTTGGAACGGCGTCTCGCAGGTTCGGCCGGTTGAGGCAGTCGATTCCGGCGATCAGTGAAAAGATGCTGACGCAGCAATTACGCGAACTGGAGGCTGACGGGCTTGTGAACCGAGAGGTCTATCTGGGATCGCCGATCAAGGTCGTCTATTCGCTGACAGAAAGCGGAGCGGCGCTCAATGCTGGAGCAGAGGCGTTATGCCGTTGGGGTGAGCAATTCCCTTCCCGTATCGATGCTTAAGGATGCCGTTCGCCATGCGAGTTGGACGGTGGCTCATGGCGCTTCGCCCTCGGCCGGAAACAGCGACAGCCAATACCGCGCGATATCGTTGCGGCGCATGAAGACGGCCTCCGGCCTGGACAGAACCGTCTCGATTATGCCTTCCAGTGCCGCAGCCCGGTTGGGCTGGCCGGTCCATCGCGCATGGACGGCTATCGTCATCATGCGCCCACCTTCTTCCCTGGCTTCCCTGATCAGGAAGTCCAGATAGGCTTCGACGTTGTCGACGAAGTCCTTGGGCGTCACATAGCCAGGGCTGACCAGGTAGCGGCTGTCGTTCAAGGTCTTGGAATAGGGAATGATCAGAAGGCGCCCGTTCTGTGCCGGCACGAAATAGGGCAGGTCGTCGTTGGACGGATCTGAATCATACAGGAAGCCGCCTTCCTCGATCAGGAGGTCGCGCGTGTTGACGCTGGGAAAGGAACGGCTGTTCCAGCCGATCGGGCGCTCGCCGAGCAGCTCGATGAATAGCGCGACGGCGCGCTGAAGATGATCGCGCTCCTCGTCACGGCTCAGGGTCCATTGTTCGGTCCAGCGCAAGCCATGGCCGAGCAGATCGTCACCCGATTGGCGCAGCCATGCCGTCACCTCCGGGTTGCGCCGCAGCGCCTCGGCACAACTCGAGATCGTGGCGTGGACGCCGTGTCGATCGAGCAGCCTGGCGATGCGCCAGATGCCGACGCGGCTGCCATACTCGAAATGCGTTTCGGTGCCGAGGTCGCGGATGCCGGCCGGCGCCGACAATGGATATTCGCCCCAGCCATCGCTATGGTCGTCGCCCTCGAACAGCGAATATTCCGACCCTTCCTCGTAGCAGACCACGAGATTGACTGCGACCAGACGTCCGTCCGGCCAGATGATCTGCGGCGGCCGCCGCCCGTAACCGACGAAATCGCGCGGCGGGCCGTGGGGATGCTGGAGCTTCATGGCAGTACAACTCCTGGTGGGTTGCTGATCCGCATGTACGGGTCAGCGAGGAGATCGGGCTCGAAGCCGGGCGAAACGGCGAGCCCGATCAGATTTACCCTTGGATCCAGGATCTCGCCACAACCGGCCTGCAGCAAACCGCTCGTCAATCCGCAGAAATCTGGATACGAGAATCCCGATCCACCATGCCAGGCGACAATTTCGGGGCCAACCGCCCTTTGCGGGGCGCTTGTCTGGCGCTGGGGCTTCACCTGTGCGGCGTTTGCATCGCCGGAAGTCTGGAGATCCTCAGCCGGCTGTCGAACCGTGTGAGCGCGCAGGCGCCACAGCACTGACCGATTCCCGCTCGACCAGCGGGCATTCAAGCTTGGTGATGGGGTAGCGGCCACGGCCGGGCGGTGCGGGAACTTCCAATTGCTCGATCGCCCATTGCCCCATCGCCATATGCGGCAGGATCGACGTCGTCAAAGGCGGGAACAGATGGCGGGCGATTTCCTCGTCGTCATAGCCGACAACCGAAATATCCCCAGGGATGTGGAGGCCGGCTTCCTTCAGCGCCTCGTAGCAGCCGATCGCGGTGCGGTCGTTCTGGCAGAAGATCGCGGTCGGCCGGTTCTTGAGTGCCAGAAGCTTGACGGTCGCGGCGTAGCCGGCGCTCGCCGACCAGTCGCCCTCGACCACCAGCTCCGCATCGAACGGGATGTCGGCCGTCGCCAGTGCCCGGCGGTAGCCCTTCAGCCGATCCTGCGCCGCCTGCATCCATGGCTCGCCGGTGATGGTTGCGATGCGGCGGTGGCCATGGCTGATCAGGTGGCGGGTGGAACTCTGCCCGCCGGCGATTTCGCTCGGCACCACGGCGGGGAAGGCGTAGTCGGCGGTGTAGCAATTGAGCAGGATGACCGGGATATCGAGGTCGTAGAGATAGTCGGGCGCAGTGATCTCGCGCGTGAAGATGGTCATGTAGATCAGCGCCGAAATACCCCGCTTGGTCAGTGCCGCAATCGCGCGCGGCTCCATCACGGAATCACCCAAAGTCTGCGCGACCAGCACGACATTGCCGGCATTCCACGAGGCCTGGCGCGCCCCTTCGATGGCGACGACCGCTTCGGGACTGGTCGCCAGTTGATCGACCGCAAAGCCGATCACCCCGTCCAGCCCCTCGAACGAGGCGATAGGGCTGCGAAGAGCAGAGAAGGCTGGTGGCGCATAGCCGAGACGCCGCGCGGCCTCGATCACCCGTTCCCGGGTCTGCTGCGAGAGCCTTATGCCCGGCGTGTTGTTGAGGACGAACGAAACCGTTGCCTGCGAGCAGCCGGCGGCCCTGGCGATATCGGTCATGGTAACGCGATCCTTGGGATGCTTGGCCGATGGCTTTCGGCGCCGGGAGGCTTCAAGGGGAGGATTGCGCAGATCCGTCGGTTCGTTCATGGCATTGTGTTCCAAATTCCCGACCTGTCTAACCAGAGGTCGTCCTGGGCGTCATTAAAGACGGCAGACGTCCAGGGGCCCTTCGCGTTTATAAAACAAGCGCTCGATTAATCATTATTACCATGCTGGTAGCCCAATGGCTAGCAGCGCGGAGAGGGCAATATGCGGTCCTGAAAAGATCGATTTCTCGGAAGCGACCCATTTCAAGGCCTTTGGACGCTTCGTCATGACGGAAGCCTTCCTTTCTCGCCACATGGGAGGCAGCCATTCGCCGGCGGCACCAGGTTTCCAACCAAAGACTAATACTATTTACTAATACGCGTAAGCGTTCTAATGTTAATTTGTCATGCCCGGCTCGGGACCGAACGGGTCATGGCGGCAAGCAGGCGCGTGGCGCGGCGTCCGCGGCTCTTGGGCCGGCAAAGCAACGCCACGAAATTACGGATATGTCAGACAAATCCGACTATACGAACAGCCAATGAGTCTCTAAAGTCCAAAATCGCGGCTGGAATGGCGCCGTTCTTTCGTTGCCAGCACCCCTTGAGGAGGAGGGCGTCCAAGCCGCATTCGACAAAGTTCAGATCAGCAAAAATGACTGAATCAAACGGGAGGTTGAACATGAAATCTGCGATACGAAATGCGTCCGTCGCCGCCGCGGCCTTGGCTCTCGGTCTGTCTATCACGGCGATTGCCCGTGCCCAGGATAAACCGACGCTGGCCTTCGTCGTCAACGGCGCTTCCGATTTCTGGAAGGCGGCCGAAGCAGGCGTCAAGAAGGCGCAGGCCGAACTGCCCAACTACAATCTCGAGCTCAAATATCCGGAGCAGTCGTCGGTCGCCATCCAGCAGCGGCTGATGGATGATCTGGTGACGGCCGGCGTCAAGGCGATCATGGTTTCGGCAGTCGACCCCAAGACTTCGACCGACGGGCTCAACAAGATCGCATCGGAGACGGCGCTGTTCACCACCGACAGCGACGCGCCGCAGACCAAGCGTATCGCCTATATCGGCTCGTCCAATATCGATGCCGGCAAGCAGGCCGCGGAGATCGCCAAGAAGGCGATGCCCGACGGCGGCAAATGCCTCGGCTTCGTCGGCCTGCTCGGCGCCGACAATGCCAAAGAGCGCATCGAAGGCATGAAGGAAGGGCTCGCCGGCACCAAGATCGAGTTGATCGACGTGCGTGGCGACGACATCGACCAGGCCCGCGCCAAGAAGAACGTCGAGGACGCGCTGGTCGCCAGCCCCGACGTCACCTGCATGGTCGGCTTCTATTCCTACAACACGCCGCGCATATATGAAGCGCTGCGCGACGCCGGCAAGCTCGGCCAGATCACGGTCGTCGGCTTCGACGACGATCCGATCACGCTGGGCGGCGTCAAGGAAGGCACCGTTGCCGCCACCGTGGTGCAGCAGCCCTTCGAATGGGCCTACCAGGGCATGAAGCTGATGGCCGCCTATCTCGAGGGCGACAAATCGGGCATTCCGGAGGACGGCCTGATCATCATCCCGACCAAGATCATCGGCAAGGACGACGTCGACGCCTATGCCGCCAATCTGAAGGCGATGTCCGGCAATTAGGACGAAGGCAGTTGCGCCGGCTTGGGTTCTGCCCCGGGCCGGCGGCTCGCATTGACGAGCCCTGCGAGGGTCGTCAGTCTGCAGATGTGGCCACGAGCATGATCCCGAAAAGTGGGAACCGGTTTTCGGAAAAGATCATGCTCAAACAGTGGCCCACCGGCTGTTGTCAGGCATGATGAATTATTCCGACGCATCCATCGGCGCATCCACGATTGCCCCGTTCCTCAGTCTCGAGGGCGTGCGCAAGACCTATCCCGGCGTGGTCGCGCTGGACGGGTTTTCGATGGAGGTCAGGCCCGGCGAGGTCATCGGTCTCGTCGGCGAAAACGGTGCCGGCAAGTCGACGCTGATGAAGATCCTTGGCGGCGTGACCACCCCCGACACCGGCACGATCACCGTCGACGGCGTCGCCCATGACCGGCTGACCGTCGAGGCCAGCATCGGTTCCGGCATCGCCTTCGTCCATCAGGAACTCAACCTGTTCGAAAACCTCGACGTTGCCGCCAACATCTTTTTCGGCCGCGAGCCTTTGCGCGCCGGTCCGCTTAGGCTTGTCGACCGGGCCAGGCTGCGCGCGCTGTCGGCGCCGCTGCTCAAGAGGGTGGGCGCCAATTTTTCGGCCGACACGCCGGTATCGACGCTGTCGCTTGCCCAGCAGCAGATGGTCGAAATCGCCAAGGCGCTCTCGATCGAGGCAAGGCTGGTCATCCTCGACGAGCCGACATCGAGCCTGCCCCTTGCCGAAACCGACAAGCTGCTCGACGTCATCAAGGCGCTGAAGGCTGAGGGGATCAGCGTCATCTTCATCTCACACCGTCTTCACGAGGTCGAGCGGGTCGCCGATCGCGTCGTCGTGCTGAGGGACGGCATGCTTGCCGGCACGCTGCCGAAGAGCGCCATCAATCACGACCAGATGGTCAAGCTGATGATCGGCCGCATGCTGAAAGAGAGAGAGAAGGCGGCAGAATCGGCGCG
This sequence comes from Mesorhizobium sp. M1312, assembly GCF_040318115.1. Lineage (NCBI taxonomy): Bacteria > Pseudomonadati > Pseudomonadota > Alphaproteobacteria > Hyphomicrobiales > Phyllobacteriaceae > Mesorhizobium > Mesorhizobium sp. M1312. The sequence continues at coordinate 154,286 of NZ_JAMYLQ010000001.1, forward strand.
CCCGCCCGGCACCGTCGCTCTGTCCGCCAGGGCCGTTCGCACCAGCGCCTATCCAGACCGACCGGTCGATCTCGGCGTCAGGCATGGCGAAATCCTCGGCCTGGCGGGTCTTGTCGGCTCCGGCCGGACCGAACTGGCGCGCGTCTTTTTCGGCATTGAGACGAGCCTTGGCGGTGCGCTCCACCTTGATGGAAACAATTTGGTCCTCGGTTCGGCCGCCGACGCAGTCGCCAACGGGATCTTCCTCGTCCCGGAAGACCGCAAGCTGACCGGCATCCTGCTCGATCTGTCGATTGCCCAGAATATTTCGCTCCCCAATCTGCCGGCGCATGCCCGGCGGTTCCTGGTTTCTGCCAGCGCCGAAGCCGTCACCGCCGAGAAGCAGAAACGCAATCTCGGCATCAAGGCGCCGTCGGTGGCGACTCGCACCGGCACGCTGTCAGGCGGCAACCAGCAAAAGGTGGTGCTGGCCAAGTGGCTTGCCATGAGCCCCAAGGTGATGATCCTCGATGAGCCGACGCGCGGCATCGACATCGGCGCCAAGGCGGAAATCTACGGGCTGATGCGCGCGCTGGCCGATGCCGGCGTCGCGGTGCTGATGATATCGAGCGACATGGAGGAGGTGATCGGCGTCTCCGACCGCATCGCCGTCATGCATGAGGGCCAGATCTCAGGCATTCTCGACAAGGAACAGTTCAGCCAGGAAAACGTACTGCTGCTGGCCGTGGGCAAGCAGCCGAAATAATTCGCGGGCATTGGGAGAAGACGATGAGCAAGAAAGATCTCGGCCTGCTGATCCTGATCCTTGTGGTGGGAGCGGTGGTGGCGATCATCAATCCGCGCTTCCTGCTGCCGATCAACCTCGCCAATACATCGAACCTGATCGGGCTGTTCGGCATCCTGGCGATCGGCCAGGCCTTCGTCATCATCACCGGCGGCATCGAATTGTCGGTCGGCTCGGTGGTCGCGCTGCTCGGCGTCCTGTTCGTCGATTTCATCGCCACGCGCGGCATGGCATGGCCGGTGGCGCTGCCGCTGATCCTCCTGCTCGGCGGCATGATTGGGCTGGCACATGGCTGGCTGATCACGCGGCTCAAATTGCAGCCCTTCGTGGTGACGCTTTGCGGCCTCTTGATCTATCGCGGCGTGGCGCGGTTCTACACAGCCGACGGCACGGCAGGCTTTGCCTTCGGACAGAATTTTCCGGAGCTCGAATTCCTGACTGCCGGGCGATCCTATGGCGTGCCGAACAGCTTCATCGCGCTGATCGTCATCGCCATCGTGATGTGGGTGGTGCTGCACCGTTCGGTGTTCGGCCGCTATCTGTACGCCATCGGCAAGAACGAGGAAGCGGCGAAATATTCGGGCATCCGCACCGGCCGCGTCGTCATGGCGGCCTATGTCATTTGCGGCGTGCTGACGGCGCTGTCGGCGATCTATTTCGCGATGTACACGCGCTCGATCTCGCCCGCCAGCCACGGCCAGTTCTACGAACTCTACGCCATTGCCGCGGCAGTGCTCGGCGGCTTCTCGCTGCGTGGCGGCGAAGGCTCGCTGATTGGCGTCATCCTCGGAACCGTTCTGCTGCAGGAACTGCAGAACCTCGTCAACCTGCTCGGCATCCCGTCCTCGCTCAACTTCGCGGTGATGGGCGGCGTGATCCTCATCGGCGTGCTGGTCGATCAGCAATGGGGCGTGTACCGGGAGCGGCGGCTGATGCTGGAGGCAACCCGCAAGGGCGCGGCTGGTGCGGCCGCGGAGTAGTGGCTCCGCCACTCCCTTCTCCCCTTGTGGGAGAAGGTGGCCGAGCCAAGCTCGGCCGGATGAGGGGTATTCCAGCTTGGCAGGACAGCACTCCGTGCAGCACCCCTCAACCGTCTCGGCGCTGCGCGCCGATCCACCTTCTCCCACAAGGGGAGAAGGCAAAAAGTACCTAGATCAGGCCCGACATGTCGGAGAGCGCCATGGCCTGGCGCAGCACATCGGCAAAGCGCTCGCCGGCCGCCTCGCGTGGGCCGCTGTTGTCGATCGAGGTGACGCTCGGCCCGGACAACGCCACATTGGCGCTGCGCGCCAGCCGCGCCAGCACTTCGCCGCGCGACTCGCGGCCGCGCATCGCCAGTCGCTCGGCCAGGATTTCCGGCGAAGCGGTGATCTCGACGACAGCCAGATTGGCATAGCGATCACGCAGCGCCGGGATGATGGCGCGGGAGACATTGGCGATGGCGACGCGGCCATTGGCGACCGACCAGTCGACTTCAGCCGGGATGCCGTAGCGCAAGCCATGTGCCTCCCAGGAGATGGCGAAGGCGCCATCCGCTTCGGCCTTGACAAAGGCCGCGTCGGCGAGCGTGTCGTGATCCTCGCTTGCCGTGTCGCTCGGCCGGGTGATGACCCGGCGCACGAACTCCAGCCGCTTTTCGTCGGCAAACAGTGCCCGCGCATAGCCGATCACCGTATCCTTGCCGGCGCCGCTCGGCCCGACGACGGCGACGAAGACGCCGTCGCGGATCGGAAACGCAGCGGCGGACAATTCACGCTCGATCGACGCCGACACCATCATGCGACCCGGCGTCCCTGCCGCCAGACCGTGCGGACCACCGGGACATGGTCGTCGAGACGGACGCGAACCAGGTCGGCGCGCCGGCCCTGCTCGATGATGCCGCGATCAGTAAGGCCCACCGCCTCGGCCGGGTTCTTCGAAACCATGGCCACCGCCTGCGGCAAGGAAATGCCGTCGACCACGTCGCCGAGGAAAAAGGCCGACTGGATCAGGCTGAAGGGAATGTAGTCGGACGACAATATGTCGAGCAGGCCTTCGCCGGCGAGTGTCCGAGCCGAAACATTGCCCGAATGTGAAGCGCCGCGCATGACGTTCGGTGCACCCATCAGCACGCCAAGCCCTGCCTCCTTCGAAGCTTTTGCGGCCTCCTTGGTGGTCGGGAACTCGGCGACGCGGACACCCTGTTTGATCGCCTCATCGACATGGCCTGTCGTGGCGTCGTCATGGCTGGCCAGCACGATGCCGCGCTGGTGGCAGGCGGCAGCGATGAAGGCGCGGTTCGGCCCCGAATTCGTCGCCGACTCCGCTATCCGCTTCTCGCAGAATTGCTGGAATTCGCGATCCGTCAGCTTCAGCTTGCGCTGGTAGTAGTAGGCATAGGTTTCCAAGTCGACGAACTGGCGCTGTCCCGGCGCATGGTCCATCAGCGACGCCAGCTTGATCCTGTCATCGCCGTCGAAATGGGCGAAGGCTGCGAGGCAATCCGGCGCTGAAACCTCGCAGCGCAGATGGATGAAATGGTCGGCCCGCAGCCGGTCATGCTGGACGCTGTCCTCGATCGCATCGGCCAGCTTGCGCATGTCGGCCGAATTCATGTCGGCATCGTCGTCCATGCCGACGCGCAAGGCATCGAGCACGGTGGTGATGCCGGCCGTCGCCACTTGCGCGTCGTGAGCGAGCACAGCGGCGATCGGGTTCCAGCGCACCTTCGGCCGCGGCGCGTAGTGGCCTTCGAGGTGGTCGGTATGAAGCTCGACCAGCCCGGGAATGATGAAATCGCCCCCCATGTCCTCGCCGGTCCGGCCGGCGCCGGCGTCGATCCCGGCGATCAAGCCGTCGCGCAGCACGATCGAGCCTTCGACGATCTCGTCGGCACGCACGATGCGGGCATTGTTGAGAACGGTCTCGACGGTCATTTCAGGCAGTCCTTGGAGCATTTTGTAGCCAATTGGAATCACCGATTGGGGTGATTGGCGTCGCACAAATGCGGTTAAAACAAATAGTCATTTCAGGCAGTTCTTCTGGCCGAGCGGCGCCCGAGCGCGTGATGGGAAAGCACCATGAACGGGGCGCCAGGTTCGGTCTCGACAAACAGGGTCAGTGCGTCCACCGGCACCGGCCGTTGAAGGACCTGCGCAAACAGGCTGTCGATTGCTGCGCGAAGACGAGGGCTTTCCTGTGACGAGACCCGGCCGGACAGCGTCATATGGAACCGGAAGGTCTCGAAGACATAGGGGTAGCCCCATTGGCAGAGATTGCGGAATTCATCCGGCTTCAGCGAATCGGGGCTGCGTCGTTCGATCTCAGCCTCGCTCAGCGGCGCGCGAAAACGGTCGAAGTCGCGCACGACGTCGTCGGCGAAGCGGTTGAGCGCTGGCACCGGTCCTTCCGGCACCAGCGCGAAGAAGCCGTCGATCTGGCTGACGACCAGGCGCGGGATCGTCACCACCGGCGTCGCCTCGGCAAAATTGTCCAGCGCCGCGCGAAGCGCGGCTTCCGTCTCGTTCGAGGTCAGCCGGAAGGGCGCCTTCAGCGTCGCATGAAAGCCGTAGCGGCGCGCCGAAGCGGTGTGGAAGGCGACTTCCGCCGCCGACAGCTCGCCCACGGCCTCGACCGGCCTCGTGGCGGCGCCGAACGGGTCGCGGCCGAGCCAATTGGCGGCGATCCGCGCCAGCGGTTCGTCCTGCCGGGGGGTGAAATAGATAGCGTAGCGCATCGGAAGTCCTCGTCAACTCCCGCTGCCATAGGCGATTTGCATGACGAAATGACGAAGCTGATGATCGCTCCTGATAACAAAGTTGTTCACGCGGGTCATTAGCCGACGATTTTTTCGCCTTGGGCCAGTTTGCCCGACTCGGACGGGCAATATGATCAGGCCTTCATCAGCCATTCGTGCTCGGGCGCGTTGTGGAATTTCCACGTCCGCTTCGGCCCGGCCATGACATTGAGATAATAGAGGTCATAGCCATGGCAGGCGGCGCAAGGATGGTAGCCCTTTGGCACCAGCACGACATCGCCGTCCTCGATCGCCATCGCCTCGTCGAGCGAACGAGCGCCATTCTGGTCGGCATCGGTGTAGACGCGCTGGAAGGCAAAGCCCTGCGGCGGGTTGAGGCGGTGGTAGTAGGTCTCCTCGAGATAGGACTCATCAGGCAGATTGTCCTGGTCATGCTTATGCGGCGGATAGCTCGAGGTGTGACCGCCCGGCGTGATCACCTCGACCACCAGCAATGAGTCGGCCGGCTTGCCCTCCGGCAGGATGTTGGTGACGTAGCGCGTGTTGGTGCCCTTGCCGCGAACCTCCTGGCCGAGATCTTTCGGCCCGATGACGCGGACCGGCAGGCCGCCGCCAAGCCCCGGCGCCGAGCAGACGGCGAGTTCGAGATCGGTGTCGGCGGTCACCGACCAGTCAGAGCCCTGTGGCACATAGACAGACCACGGCTTGCCCTCGAAGGGCGACATGCGTTCGCCGAGCAGGCCGAGATCCTTGCCGCCGGCCGTCGCCTTGCCCTTGCCGGTGACGAACACCAGGCAGACTTCACGGTTCGCGGTTTGTCCGGAGGTTGTTTCGCCTGCCCGCAGCCGATGCAGATCGAAACCGATATAGGTCCAGCCGGCATTTTGCGGCGTCACATGGGCGACGCGGCCGTGGCCCTTATCGGCTTTAACCAGCAGTTTCGACATTATGTCTCTCCTATCGCAAATCTTCGAGATTGGCCGAAGCGTCCCAACTTCGTCATCCTAGGGCGTAGCAGGAGCGAAGCTCCGTCGCGAAGACCCTAGGATCCATGCCGTAACCTCAGTCCAAGAGCGCAGCGGAACGGAATTCTGCACCGTAGCGGCCGTTTTGATGTCACGGCATGGATCCTGGGGTCTGCGCCGCGTCGCTTCGCTCCTTGCTCCGCCCCAGGATGACGAAGCGAGAGGCGTTTCAGCTAAATCTTCAACGCAGGCGATCCGTCATGGGCGCAGTGCCCGACCCGTAAGCCTTGAGCGCCATGGACTGCTTTATTCCTTCGGCTCGACCGGAGGCTTCGCCTCTTCGGCCGGCTTGTAGAGATAGAAGAACTGCCAGACGGCATAGCCGGCGAAGCCGAGCGCGATCGTGCCCCAGAACGGCGCGCCGGTGGCAAACTCGACCACGGACCAGCCCAGGCATACCGCGACGATGGCAACGCGCCGCCACAAAGGCCGGAAGAACGGATGCTCGGAGTCCTTCATCGGATCAGCCCTCGCATCGGAACAGCCCGTCGCCGGAGATACTGCATTCAAGCATTGGGGAAGCCCTGTGTTTCAACCGTGTAGCCGGCAGCAATCATCACCCGCATCAACTCCTTGTAGCCGACTTGCGCCATCTTGAGCGGGGGATTCTTCTTCGGGTCCTGCTCGGCTTCGACCACGAACCAGCCTTCATAGCCGTAGTTCGCTAGCCTTTCCACAATGGCGCCAAAATCCAGCGAGCCGTCTCCCGGCACCGTGAAGGCGCCAAGCGCCACGGCATCGAGGAAGGACTGCTTGTTGCGATCCAGTTTTTCGATCACCCCCATGCGCACATCCTTCACATGGACATGGTTGATGCGCCGGTGATGGTTGTCGATGGCGCGCAGCACGTCACCGCCGGCAAAGGCCAGATGGCCGGCATCGAGCAGCAGGGGAATGCCTTCGCCCGAGTAGCGCATGAACGCGTCGAGCTCCGGCTCCGTCTCGACCACCGCCGCCATATGATGGTGGTAGGACAGCGGCATGCCCTGCTCGGCGCACCATTCGCCGAACTGGGTGAGGCGCCTCGCATAGGCTTTCATCTCGTCATCCGAAAGCCTGGGCTTGGTCGCGAGCGGCTTCGAGCGGTCACCCTGGATGGAGCGGCCGACCTCGCCATAGACGATACAAGGCGCGTTCACCGCCTTGAACAGATCGATCATCGGCTGGATGCGATCCTTATTCCCCGCCATGTCTTCGTCGACCAGCGTACCGGAGAACCAGCCGCCGCAAAGCGTGACGTCGGCCTCTTTCAGGATCGGCAGCATGATCTCCGGATCACTGGGAAAACGGCGGCCCATTTCCATGCCGGTGAAGCCCGCCGAGCGCGATTGCGCCAAGCACTCCTCCAGCGACACGTCATCGCTGAGTTCCGCAAGATCGTCGTTCCACCATGCAATGGGGGACATGCCCAGTTTGGCTTTCAAGTCGTCACTCCAATTTTCTTAAACTTGGATGTCAGCGTTGCCCCTCATCCGCCTGCCGGCACCTTCTCCCCGTCAAAACGGGGAGAAGGGACAAGCTCCTACATTGGCGACCCCCTCTCCCCGTTCTTCACGGGGAGAGGGTAAGGGTGAGGGGCAGCGCCGACATCAATCTCCAATCTTCTGCATCTGCCGCTTTTCATCATAGGCCCGGCGCGCCGCATTCACTTGCGGGCGCACCGAGACTTCCGGCACGGCGACATCCCACCAATGGCCGCCGACATCGGTCGAAACCAGAGGATCGGTGTCGATGACCAGTACCGTCGTCTTGCTATTGTCTTTCGCCTTTGCCAGCGCCGTTTCCAGCCCGGCGATCGACGAAACCTTCTCGGCGATGGCGCCGAGGCTTGCCGCATGCGCGGCGAAGTCGATGTCGGGCATAATCTCGTGGCGGGCGTCCTTCAGCAGATTGTTGAAGTTGGCGCCGCCGGTCGCCATCTGCAGCCGGTTGATGCAGCCATAGCCTCGGTTGTCGAGCAGCACGATGGTCAGCTTGAGACCGAGCATGACCGAGGTCGCGATCTCGGAATTGAGCATCAGATAGGAGCCGTCGCCGATCATGACGACGACCTCTTCGTCGGGCTTGGCCATCTTGACGCCGAGCCCGCCAGCGATCTCGTAGCCCATGGTCGAGAAGCCGTATTCGGCGTGGTAGGAGCCGGGCGCGCCGGCTTGCCAAAGCTTGTGCAATTCCCCGGGCAGGCCGCCGGCGGCATGAAGCAGTATCACGCCGGAGCCCATGGCGCGCTGCACGGCGCCGATCACCTGCGCGTCGGACGGATAGGCGGCATTGGTCGACGCCGTCACCTTGCCGGCATCGGCCTGCCAGTCCCTCTTGCCCCTGGCCGCATTGTCGGTCCAGGCAGCCGGCGCCTTCCAGCCGTTCAGCGCCGCGCCAAGCTCGGCGAGCCCTTCCGCCGCATCAGTGACCAGCGGCAGCGCCTGGTGCTTTCCCGCATCGAAAGGCTGGACGTTCAGCCCGATAATGATCTTGCCGGAATTCTTAAACAGCGCCCACGAGCCGGTGGTGAAATCCTGCAATCTGGTGCCGACGGCAAGCACGACATCGGCTTCTTCAGCCAGCCGGTTGGCAGCCGAAGTGCCGGTGACGCCGACCGCGGCCATGTTGAGCGGATGATCGTCCGGAAGCGAGGATTTGCCGCCCTGCGTCTCACAGACCGGGATGCCGGCGCCTTGCACCAGCTTCGCCAGTTCACCGGAAGCCTGCGAATAGAGCACGCCGCCGCCGGCAATCACCAATGGCTTCTTCGCGCCCTTCAGTGCTGCCACCGCGGCCGCCAGCTCCTGGCGGTCCGGACGCGGCCGGCGTTGGTGCCAGACCCGTTCGGCAAAGAAGCTCTCGGGGTAATCATAGGCCTCGGCCTGCACGTCCTGGCAGAGCGCCAGCGTCACCGGTCCGCATTCGGCCGGATCGGTCAGCACCTGCATGGCACGCTTCAGCGCCGGGACGATCTGCTCGGGCCGGGTGATGCGGTCGAAATAGCGCGACACCGGCCGGAAGCAGTCATTGACTGTCGCCGTGCCGTCGGAGAAATCTTCGGCCTGCTGCAGCACGGGGTCGGGGATACGATTGGCGAAGACGTCGCCGGGGAGAAACAGGACGGGCAACCTGTTTACATGCGCAAGTGCCGCCGCCGTCACCATGTTGAGCGCGCCGGGGCCGATCGAACTGGTCGCCGCCATGAAGCGGCGACGGAAATTGGCCTTGGCATAGGCGATCGCCGCATGCGCCATCGCCTGCTCATTGTGGGCCCGGAAGGTCGGCATTTCGTCGCGGACCTGATAGAGCGCCTCGCCGACGCCGGCGACGTTGCCATGGCCGAAGATCGCCCAGACGCCGCCGAAGATCGGCAGTTTCCTGCCGTCGATCTCGGTCATCTGGCGGGCAAGAAAGCGGGTCAGCGCCTGCGCCATCGTCAGGCGGATTGTCTTGGTCATGGTGTTTTCCTCCGCAGTCCTTATGCCGCGCCTTCTTATGCTGCCTTGCGGCCGCGCGCGGCAAGCCATGCCTCGGTCAGCCTCTCGAAGCGCGACGCCATGTCGGCCACCGCCTCCTCGTCCGACATCTTGCCCGCAAGCCATTGTTCGGCTGCGTTGATGAAGATGGTGCGGCCGACGGCGAAGCCCTTGACGATGGGCGCCTTGGCGGTGGCGGCGAAGGCCGCTTCCAGCTCGTCCTGCGGCGCTTCCAGGCCGAGCAGCACAATGCCGCGGCACCACGGATCGTTCTTCAGGATCACCGCCTCGATCTTTGCCCAGGCGCCGGCTGAAGCCTGCGGTTCGAGCTTCCACCAGTCGGGCTTGATATCAAGCGCATAGAGCTCCTCGAGCGCGCGCGGGATCGTCGTGTCGTCGAGCTCGCCGTGCTTGCCGGCGATGATCTCGATGAGAAGTTCTCTCCCCACTTTCCGCGCGGCCTCGAACAGGCTTTTGAGCTTCTGCTGCTGCTCGGTCTTCAGCGCCTCCCGGTCGTCGGGGTGATAAAAGCACAGGCATTTGATGCAATGGTCGACCGGCCACTCGATCAATTGCGAGCCGATGTCCTGCGAGAATTCGAAACGAAGCGGGCGAGATCCGGGCAGTTCGACTGGCCGGCCAAGCCAGGCGAAGGAATGGCGGGCGAATTCGAACATCGCCTCGCGGCCGTATTTTTCGTCGAGCAGCATGCCGTAACCGGCGCGACCAGCAGCAACCTTTGCCGCCGCCTTGACCGTCAGCACCTTGAAATCATGGATGCGCGACGGATCGGCGCCGGCTTTCGCGGCGACATCGTCGAGCTGGATACGGTGGTCGCAGGCCAGCGCCATCAACGAGGGAATATCGCGCCGGCGCGTCGTCGCCCAATGGATATGGTTGATAGCCTCGTCCTTGCGCAAGGCCAGATGCTTGCTGCCGTGTTTCAGGAAGAACTGCAATTCCTCGAAGGTCGGGTATTCCGGCGCGCAGAGCAGCCGCGACACGGCGAAGGCGCCGCAGGCATTGGCCCAGGTCGCCGCCGTCTCAAGGCCTTCCTCGCCGAGCCAGCCGCGCAGGAAGCCCGACATGAAGGCATCGCCGGCGCCGAGCACATTGTAGACCTCGATCGGAAAGCCCTTGCCGACGATGCCGTCTTCGAGATCATCGCTGATCGGCCCGTCATAGACGATGCAGCCCATGGCGCCGCGCTTCAAGACGATGGTGGCCTTGGACAGCGAGCGGATCGTCTTCAACGCGCTCAGGCAATCGTCAGTGCCGGAGGCGATCATGATCTCTTCTTCAGTGCCGACGATCAGGTCGCAATCAGGCAGCACCGATTTCAGCTGCGCCGAGACCCGGTCGGATTTCACATAGCGCTCGAATCCTTCGGCATGGCCGGCGAGACCCCAGAGATTGGGGCGGTAGTCGATGTCGAACACCACCTTGCCGCCCTTGGCCTTAATAGTGCGGATCGCCTTGCGCTGCGCGGCATCGCTGTTGGGTCGCGAAAAATGCGTTCCGGTGACGACGATCGCGCGCGCCGAAGCGATGAACGCTTCATCGATATCGTCTTCCGAAAGCGCCATGTCGGCGCAGTCGGAGCGATAGAAGATCATCGGCGAGACGCCTTCGTCCTCGACCGACAGCAGCACCAGCGCGGTCAGCCGGTCCGGGTCGGTCCTGAGGCCGGTCACGGAAACGCCCTCGCGCGTCAGCTGCTCGCGGATGAAACGGCCCATCTGCTCGTCGCCGACGCGGGTGAGCAGCGCCGAGCGCAGGCCGAGTCTAGCTGTGCCGACCGAAATGTTGGCCGGACAGCCGCCGACCGACTTGGCAAAGGAGGTGATGTCCTCCAGGCGCGAGCCGATCTGCTGGCCATAGAGATCGACGGAGGCGCGGCCAATGGTGATGACGTCGAGCGGCGCATGTTTCGCGTCCACGGCTTCGCCCATTCGAACCTCCCATCATCCTTGTTGTCTTGGGTAACACGCGCGAGCGGCAGCGTGGCGCCAGCAATATGAAATAATAATTCCAATCCATAGTCAATATGGAACGAGCGTTCCTTTGCCGAAAAGTGCCGTGCGTCGGGCCTATCTAGGCCTTGCGCTTGCGGCCGGCATCGCGGCGCTTCTCGCCAACCGCGACGGTCAGCGCCATGGCCAGCGCCATCGTCGCCGACAGCGAGCGGAAGCCGGCGAAATCGGCCTCGGCGACCTCGAACCAGACCTTGGCGAACTGGGCGAGCGGCGAAAAGGAACTGTCTGTGATCGCCACGATCGGAACGCCTTGCTCGGAAATGACGCGCGCCTCCTCGATGGCCGCCGGGGCATAGGGTGAGAAACTGATGGCGATGACGGCATCCCTGGGCGAGGCAAAGCTGATCATCTCGGCGTTGAGGCCGGCGGCCGATTCGATCAGCTGGTTGCGGATCTTGAGCTTGCCCAGCGCATAGGCGATGTAGGAGGCGACCGGATACGAACGGCGCTTGGCCAGCACATAGATCGTCTCCGCCTTCGCCAGCAGGGCGATCGCATCTTCGAAATGGTCTTCGTTCAACCTCCCTGAAATATCGTTGAGCGAGGTGCTGGCCGCGGCGACGAAGCCGTCGAAAATCGCCCGGTGACCGGCGCCTTCCTCGGCCTTGGCGCGCAATGCCGCCAGCCTTTCGTCATAGGACGAATTGCGCTCACGCAGGCGCTCGCGGAACACCAGCTGCAGGCTGGTGAAGCCGTCGAAGCCGAGCTGCTGGGCGAAGCGGATCAAGGTCGAAGGCTGGACGCCGGCGGAGGCGGCAATGCTGGCGGCGGTGCCGAAGGCAATGTCGTCGGGATTGTCGAGCGCATAGGCAGCGATCTGCGCGATGCGCTTGGGCAGGCTATGGCGCCGTTCCAGGATCGTCGTACGCAGCGTCTCGAAATCGCGGGGCACCCGTTCGTCCATCGTCGCTCCGCCTAGGCCCATCAGTCGATGCCGTGTGTGCCCCATCATAGCGAGCCTGTGCAAGAAGGCTATAAAAAATGAGGCATGCGTTCCATTTCTGGATAAAATGGACTAATTCATCCACACAAACTTTCTGGCGACGGAGACAAGGGAAATGGTCGGAGTCGGTCTTATCGGCACAGGCTTCATGGGCAAGTGTCACGCCATCGCCTGGAACGCGGTCGGCACCGTCTTTCCCGACGTGGCCAAGCCAAGGCTGGTCCATCTCGGCGAGGTCGACGAGGAGCTTGCCAAGCGCCGGGCGACCGAATTCGGCTTCGCCAAGGCTTCCGGCGACTGGCGCGCCGTCGTCAACGACCCGGAAGTCGATGTCGTCTCGCTGACCACGCCCAACCAGTTCCACCCGGAGATGGCCATCGCCATCCTCGAAGCCGGCAAGCATCTGTGGTGCGAAAAGCCGATGGCGCCGAGCTTTGCGGAGGCGCAAGCCATGGCGGCGGCGGCGCAAAAGTCCGGCAAGGTGGCGGCTCTGGGCTACAACTATATTCAGAATCCCGCGATCCGCCATATCCGTGCGCTGCTTGACGAGAAGATCATCGGCGAGGTCAATCATCTGCGCATCGAGATGGATGAGGACTTCATGGCCGACCCGGAGGCGCTGTTCTTCTGGAAGCACGAGGCAGCGTCCGGTTACGGCGCGCTCGACGATTTCGCCGTGCATCCGCTGTCGCTGGTCGCCGTGCTGTTCGGCCGCGTCGCCTGCGTCATGTGCGATATGGCAAAACCCTATGCCGATCGCCGCGTCGCGTCGGGCGGGCGCCGCGCGGTCGAGACCTACGACATCGCCAGCGTGCTGATGCACCTCGAAAACGGCATTGCCGGCACCTTGCTGGTCAACCGTTCGGCCTGGGGCCGCAAGGGCCGCATCGCCATCCAGATCTTCGGTTCGAAGGGCTCGATCCTGTACGACCAGGAGCGAATGAACGAGTTCCAGCTCTACCTTACCGCCGACCGCCCGACCGAGCAGGGCTACCGAACCATCCTGGTGGCGCCGCACCACAAGCCCTACGACGCCTTCCTGCCGGCGCCCGGCCACGGCCTCGGCTTCAACGACCTCAAGATCATCGAATGCCGGGAGCTTTTGACGCGGCTTGCCGGTAAGCCGGCGCGGATCATCGATTTCGACGAAGGACTTGAGATCGAGCGCACGGTGCACGCCATGGCGCGTTCGTTCGAGGAACAGCGCTGGGTGGATGTTAGGTAGCGCCGCCGTTGGCTCCCCTTCTCCCCTTGTGGGAGAAGGGGAGCCGAGCGAAGCTCGGTCGGATGAGGGTGTTGGACGGATCGCTACCTTCGAGTTTATAGCACTTAAAATCATTCAATATTTTAACGCAGCACTCCTTCCAACAACCCTCATCCGGCTCGGCGCTACGCGCCGATCCACCTTCTCCCACAACAAGGGGAGAAGGGGAAAGCTTCAGGCGGCGCCCGGACGGCTGGCGACCATGGCGCGTCGCGCCAACCGGCGCCGCTTGACGGCGTCGGCAAGGCCGTGCAGCACCGTCTCGGTGGTTGCCCAGTCGATGCAGCCATCGGTGATGCTCTGGCCATAGACCAGCGGCTTGCCGGGCGTGACGTCCTGCCGGCCGGCGACGAGGTTGCTCTCGATCATGACGCCGATGATGCGCTCGTCGCCCGCCGCGACCTGGCCCGCCACATCAGCCGCCACCATCGGTTGGTTCTCCGGCTTCTTGTTGCTGTTGGCATGGCTGACATCGATCATCAGGCGAGGTGCGCCGCCGGCCCGGGCGAGTTCCGCGCAGGCGGCGGTGATGCTCGTCGCGTCGTAGTTGGGCTGAATGCCGCCGCGCAGGATGACGTGGCAGTCCTCGTTGCCGGTGGTCGTGGCGATGGCGCTGCGCCCGCCCTTTGTCACCGCCATGAAATGATGCGGCTGGGCGGCGGATTTCACCGCTTCGGCGGCGATCCGCAGGCTGCCGTCGGTGCCATTCTTGAAGCCGACCGGGCAGGACAGGCCGGATGCAAGTTCGCGATGGATCTGGCTCTCTGTCGTGCGCGCGCCGATCGCGCCCCAGGCGACGAGGTCGGCAATGTATTGCGGGGTCGCCATGTCGAGGAATTCGGTCGCTGCCGGAAGGCCGAGATTGTTGACGGCGGAGAGCACGTTGCGGGCCAGCCTCAGTCCTTTGTCGATGTTGAAGCTGCCGTCTAGGTCGGGATCGTTGATCAGGCCCTTCCAGCCGACCGTCGTGCGCGGCTTCTCGAAATATACGCGCATCACGATCTCCAGGCGGTCCGACAGGCTCTCGCGCAGCCCCGCCAGACGGCTGGCGTAGTCTACGGCGGCGGCCGGGTCGTGGATCGAACAGGGGCCGACGACAACGACCAGCCGGTCATCGGCGCCGGTCAGCACGGCGTGGATGGCGTTGCGTGACGCGGCAACGGTTCGCGTCGCCGTCAGCGTGCGCGGTATCTCCCGCATCACCTGTTCCGGCGTACTCAGTTCTCGGATTTTCTTGACCCGAAGATCATCTGTGGTGGTCAACACGGCTTTCTGCTCCTGGTTGGGAGACCTGCCGGCTGAAACAAAAAAAGCCGCCAGGTCTGGCGGCTGTTCGGATGTTGTTGCTGCAATCTTCAGATCGAGCGCAATCCTCCCGCCGCCAGCGAGCTGCTAAAGTACCAATACGTGGCGGTCAGGTTGATCATGGAGCTCATATAGTCGAAGCCGTGGCGATTGTCACGTGCCTGATTGGGAGGAGGTCTACTCCAGCCCATTCGCGATTGGCTGAAGCCCCCGAACTTCGTCATCCTAGGGCGAAGCAGGAGCGAAGCTCCGTCGCCCGTTACCTTGGCCAAGGAGAGCAGCGGAGCAGAGTTCTGCACCGCGGCAACGCGTTGAAGTCACGGCGTGGATCCTCGGGTCTGCGCTGCGTCGCTACGCTCCTTGCTCCGCCCGTGGATGACGAAGTGATGACGAGGGCACATCGGTCGCCTTCAACGCCCAACATGCTGCGCCGAGCGGTTCATGCAGTCCAGGGATTGAAGAGTTCAATTCCAAAGCCTTCGAAATCGTTCGTATTACGCGTTGCCAAGGTGAGCTCCTGCGCAATCGCAGTGGCCGTCCATCGACGACAGACCGCGACCGCGGCGCTTCGCTAGGCCCATCAGGTCGCCCCAGGCCAAGGCAACCAGTTCGTCCACCGGAAGAACCCTCTGTTCGAAGCGCTGCGGCAGGTCTTGAGCGAGCCATTCGGCCAGTACCTCGCGTTTCCGGCCCTCATCCATGAGACGCCGCGTCGGATCTTGGCGATCGACACGACGCTAATGAATGAGCGATCCTCATCAAGCTCGTCCAGCCAGTCCAGAACGCGTGCGTCCGGCGCCGGCCTTGTCACCTCGGACAGGACATTCGTGTCGAGCAGTAGCCTCACAGCGGCGGATCACGCGGTTCGTCGCGCTGACGCTCAAGGTTGAGATCGGCGCCGCACAGCGGCGACTCCAGCAGAAACTCCGCAAGCGTACCCTTGCGCGCGGTCTTCCGCTGCCATTCCTCGGCCGAGACGACAACCGCGGTTGGTTTGCCGTTTCTGGTGATCGTCTGCGGCGAAGACTGCGCGCGCTCGATAACCTCCGAGAGCCGGGCTTTTGCCCCAGCGACCGTCCAATTGGTATCCCCTTTGGGCGCAGCCAGCATTTCGACCTCCGTGACCATTCTGACCATCTTGACTATTTGGGAATGGCAATACGGCGGCAACAGGGAAGGAGAGGGGTTTTTTTCAGAGCCAGGGTACATCTCGGCCGACGCATGGCCGAGCTGCTTCCGGACGTGAGGCTACTCGGCTGATCCTACTCCGGCGACGATCCGGCGACGTTCTGGTCGTAGTCGACCAGCGATCCGGTCATGACGCCTGATTGCGGGCTGACCATATAGCTGATCAGTCGGGCAAGCTGGTCCGGCTTCACCAATTGGCCCATCGGTTGCGCGGCCTCGGCCTTTTCCAGCCAGTCGTCCGGCGCGTCGTGCCATTTCTTCTGTACGATCGCCTCGCCCTCGGTATCCATCCAGCCGGGCAGCACGGCGTTGCAGCGGATGCGATTGCTGCGGTAGGCATTGGCGACATTCTTGGTCAGCGTCATCAGCGCGCCCTTGCTCGACGAATAGGGCGTCAGGAACGACTGGCCGCAATGCGCCGACATCGACAGAACGTTGACGATCGAGCCAGGCGCTTTGCGGTCGAGCAGGTGTGCCACCACACCCTGCATCAGGAAGAAAGGGCCGCGCACATTGGTCTGGAAGATCTGGTCGAATGTTTCCTCGGAGGTCTCGACCAGTGAACCGCGGGCCGAGGTGGCGGCGGCGTTGACCAGCGCGTTGAGGGTGCCGAAATGAGCGATCGCCGTTTCGACGACCCGCTTGCAGTCGGCCACCACTGAGACGTCGGCGCTGATGAAGATGACGTCGACGCCGTTTTTCCCAAGTTCGGCGACCGCCTTGTCGCCTTTCTCCCTGGAACGGCCGACCAGCGCCAGGGCGCGGCAGCCCTCATCGGCCAGCGCCTCGGCGACGGCGAAGCCGATGCCTTGCGCGCCGCCGGTGACGATGGCGCGTGTTTCGGAATTGCGACCGGCGGAACCGTTCATCGCCTTGCTCCTGTGCTTGATAATTAGACTGTCTGGTCGAGGCGGACGGTCTTGCCTTCCCTGGCCGACTTCAGCGCCGCGTCCGCCAGCCTCAGCGCGACGAGCCCGTCCTTGCCGCTCGGCGCAGCCTTCTTTCCTGACGTCGCCGCCGCGATGAAGGCGGCGATCTCGTTGGCATAGGCGTCGAGGTAGCGGGTCATGAAGAAGTCGTGCAGCGGCGGGCGCGTATAGCCCTTCTCATTGGCCAGTTCGATCGACACCGGCCGCTGGTTCTCGGCCGCAACCATGCCTTTCGAGCCATGCACCTCAATGCGCTGGTCGTAGCCGTAAGTGGCCCGCCGCGAATTGGAGATGATGCACTGCTTGCCGGAGGCGGTTTCGAGAATGACGCTGACGCTGTCGAAATCGCCGGCCTCGCCGATTTGTCTGTCGACCAGCACCGAGGCATGCGCGCTGACCGCCACCGGCTCTTCGCCGAGCAGGAAGCGCGCCATGTCGAAATCATGAATGGTCATGTCGCGGAAGATGCCGCCCGAGCGGCCGATATAGTCGAGCGGCGGCGGGCCGGGATCGCGCGACGTGATGGTCACCATCTCGACGGTGCCGATGGCGCCGTCGTCGATCGCTTTGCGCACGGCGGCGAAATGCGGATCGAAGCGGCGGTTGAAGCCGACCATCAATGTGGCGCCGGTCTTGTCGACCACGGCCAGGCATTCTTCCACTCTGCCGGCGTCGAGGTCGATAGGCTTCTCGCAGAAGATCGCCTTGCCGGCCTTGGCGAACCGCTCAATCAGATCGGCATGGGTGTCGGTCGGCGTGCAGATGATGACCGCATCGATATCCCCGGCTTTTTCGATGGCCTCGATGGTGCGAACTTCCGCACCATAGGCCGACGCCAGATCCGTCGCCGCCTTCTCAAAGGCGTCCGCCACGGCGACCAATTTGGCCTGCGGATTGGACCCCACGGCGCGGGCGTGGACCTTGCCGATGCGGCCGGCACCGAGAAGAGCGAAGCGGAGAGGCATGGGAATTTCCTTTGAGGATTGTTCGAAAATAGAAGTGCGTCTTTCCTGCACCGTTCAGCGCGAGGCGCAGTAGATTTTCTTATCGCGGCAGATCGGCGACGGGTCGATGACCCGCGCCGGCATCCGCCTTAGGCCGCAAGTTCGGCCTCCCCGGTCTTGGCGCCGGTGATGTATGAGACGACGTCGTTGCCGTCGGTGTCCTGCTTGCGCAGATTGGCGACGATGCGGCCGCGCCGGAACACGACGATGCGGTCGCACAGATCGAACACCTGGCGCATGTTGTGACTGATCAGGATCAGCGGCTCGCCATTGGCTTTCAGCGTGCGGATGATGTTTTCGACCTGCATCGTCTCCTGCACACCAAGTGCTGCCGTCGGCTCATCCATGATGATGAGCTTGGACGCAAAGGTAGCGGTTCTGGCGATCGCCACGCACTGGCGCTGGCCGCCCGACATGTGGCGGATGGTGTTGGAAAGGTTGGGAATCTTGACCGCCGTGCGGATCAACGCTGCCTCGGTCGCCTTACGCATGAACTTGCGATCGAGGATCGAGAAAGGCCCGAGGTTGAAAAGCACCTTTTCGCGGCCGAGAAACAGGTTCGACGGCACGTCGAGATCGTCGGCGAGCGCCAGGTTCTGGAACACCGTTTCGATGCCCGCCTCGCGCGCCGCGATCGGGCCGGCGAAGTTCACTTCCTTGCCGTCAAACCAGACCTTGCCGCTGGTGCGCTGCTCGACGGCGGTGATCTGGCGCACGAAGGTCGACTTGCCGGCGCCGTTGTCACCCATGATGGCGACATGCTCGCCCTTGCGCAGTTCGAAGTTCGCGCTTTCCAGCGCATGCACGCCGCCATAGTATTTGGTCAGGTTTTCGGTCTTCAGGACGATGTCTGACATGATCAAGCCCTCATTGCCCGCAGGCGCTGGCGCCACTGGTCGAGAACGACTGCGCCGATGATGATCACGCCCTTGACCATCTCCTGGTAGTAGGCATCGAGGCGCAGGAAGGTGAAGCCGGAGATGATGACGCCGAAGATCAGCGCACCGATCACCGTTCCGATGATCGAGCCGCGGCCGCCCGACAGCGAGACGCCGCCGATGACCGCCATGGCGATCGCGTCCAGTTCGTACATCACGCCCATGCCGGCCTGAGCGGTGAGGTTCTTGGAGCTCAGCACCACGGCGGCCAACGAGGCGAGGATCCCGGCAATGACGAAGACGAGGATCTTGTGGTTCTGGACATTTATGCCGGACATGCGGGCGGCGTCCTCGTTGGAGCCGATGGCATAACAGTGCTTCCCATACCTGGTGTATGACAGGATCAGCTGGAACAAAATCGCCAGCGATATGAAGATGATGACCGGCATCAGCCCCTTGCCGATGGCGGCGAAACTTTCGGTGGGAAACGAGATCGGCTGCCCCTTGGACCACCATTTGGCGACGCCGCGCGCGGTGACCATCATGCCGAGCGTGGCGATGAACGGCGGAATGCGGGTGTAGGCGACCAGCGTGCCGTTGATCAGGCCCGCCAGCAGGCCGCAGCCGATCGCGACGAGCACCGGCACGATCACCGGGAGGTCGGTCCAGCCCTGCTCGATGAACATCGCTTTGGGATTGGGGTTCCCGTTGACCGTCGCCACCTGGGCGAAGCTCATGGCGATCATCGCCGTGGCGCCGACGACCGAACCAGAGGAAAGGTCGATGCCGCCGGAAATGATCACCTGCGTCACGCCGATGGCGATGATGCCGACGATCGACACCTGCAGGATGATGATCTGCAGGCGCGCCTCGTTGAAGATCGTATCGACGTTGGCGCGGGTGTTGAACAGGAAGCTGTCGCCAAGAAAGACGCGGCCTATCAGCTCGAAGGCGCCGACGAGAATGATGAGCGCCAGGAAAACGTTGAATTCGGCAGGCCATGTGCGCTTCTTCGCATCATAGCTCAGTCCGCCGACGCCATGGGTTGTCTGTGCCAAATCTGCTTCCTCCGACCGCATCGGCCCGAAAATCGGAATCGATTTTCGGAAAGCACGATGCGTAGCCTCAAAGTTTTAGAGCGTACTTTGTGCGTCCAAATGGACGCACGTCGCTCTAATCGCAGTCGCCCTCCCGCCGTCTGTCCACGGCGATGAGGGGAAGAGGAGCGGCGCTTTTTTGTTCTTCGAGCACCGGCTTCTCAAGCGGTCCGATGCTCCGACGCGCCGCTCCCTATCGAAAAAACGGTACTCTGCCTCAGTTCTTCTGCAGGAACTTGTCGATGTTTGCCGGCGTGACCAGCTGGAAGGGAATGTAGACCTTCTGTTCAACCGCCTCGCCCTTGGAAAGCTTGAGCGCCGCGTCCAGCGCCCCGGCACCCTGGCCGGCCGCATCCTGGAACACGGTCACGTCGAGATCACCCGCCTGCATCGCGGCAAGCGCGTCCTGGGTGGCGTCCACGCCGCCGACGACAACCGACTTCATGTCGATGTTGGCAGCCTTCATGGCCTGGATCGCACCGATGGCGCTTTCGTCATTGTTGGCGATCACGCCGTCGAACGGCTTGCCGGTCGACAGCCAGTTGGTCATCAGGTTCTGCGCTTCCTCGCGTTTCCAGTTCGACGTCTGCTTGTCGATGATCTTGATGAAGCTGCATTCCGGAGTGGCGATCACATCGTCAATGTCCTTGGTGCGCTGCACCGCGGCCTGGTTCGACAGCTCGCCCATGATCACGTAGACATTGGCCTCGGTCTTGCCGGCTTCCTTGAACAGGCGGCAGACTTCCTGGGTCTCGAGAGTGCCTGACTCAACCTCGTTCGAAGCGACGAAGGCCTGGTTGTCCGGCAGCGTGTTGACATTGACCGGCTCGCGGTTGACATAGACCAGCGGAACATTGGCCGCAGCCGCGGCGTCCGACATTGCCTGGGTAGCCGAGGTGTCGACCGGATTGACGATGATCGCGTCGACGCCCGAGGCGACGAAGTTCTTGATCTGGTCGAGCTGCTTGGCGACGTCGTTCTGCGCGTCCTCGACCTGCAGCTCCACGCCCTCCATACCCTTGGCCTGCTCGATCATGCCGTTGCGCAGCACGGTGAGAAAATTGTCGTCGAACAGCGCCATCGACACGCCGATCTTGGCAGCGAGGGCGGACGAGCTCATCAACGCCAAGAATGCGGCGCCCAAAATCAGTTTCTTCATTTTATCTCTCCTCCACAGAATTGGTGTCCGGCTGCACCGATCTACCCGGAATCCCCGATCTCCCAGGGAATCTCTCCCGATTGTGACTCCGTTCCCGATGGAGTCCGCGTCGACTGGAACGCCATGCTCTCTGCTTGAAACAGATGTTCCGGAACGAAAGAACCAAAATACCTATCCGGTGAAATATTTATTCCATTCCGCGTGCGGGCGTCAAGGAGATTCCGAAATCAGATGACGGATTTTCGGATAACGTGGCTGAGGGTCGGCAAATCTTCTGCGAGAATCCATCAGGCTGATGGTTCACATCATTGCCGACGCATCGTGGTGCCCCGATCTGAACCTGGATGAATTGTCTGAGCCCAGACGTTTTGCCCGAAGCTAGATGTTTTCCGGTAGATAGATATCGAAGGGCAGGAAAGTCTGGCCCGGCGCATTGGCAGCGCCTGCCTCGATGGCGTGCGCCATCAGCCCGACAAGCTCGCGACATAGTGCTGCCAGCGGCGTCGAAATCACCATGGTCAGGATGTTGTCGGCGAGCGCCGCGCGCGATACGGCGTTGATCTCGTTGCAGACGACCACCGGCATGTTTGCCGGCCTGGCCGCCCGTAGCGCGGAAACCGCGCCTTCCATGCCGCCGCCGGCGACGTAGCAGCCGACAAGATCCGGGTACCGCGCCAGAAGATCGATCATCGCATCATGGGTCACCTGGTTGGCCTCCAGATTGACCAGCGTCTCCAGCACCGTGAATTCCGGCGCATGCTCGCGGAAGAATGATCTGAAGCCGATCTCGCGTAGCTCATGGCCATGGAAGCGATGGCTGCCGACAAAAAGGGCGACCTTGCCGGGTTTCCTCGCCGCCTTGGCGATCATCCACGCCGCGGTGCGGCCGACCTTGCGGTTGTCGAGGCCGACATAGCCTTCGCGGATTCCGGCGGCAAAGTCGGATAGCAGCGAGAAGACGGGTTGCCCCCTTGCCTTCAAGGTCTCGACGGCTGCCGTCAGCGTCGGATGGTCCGGACCGACAAGGGCGACGGCCCTGGATTTCGCCGCCAGCTTGCGCATCTGGGCAGCGATCTCGTCGGGCGCCAGCGAACTGGCGAAGTCGATGGTTGCGACGCCGCGGAAGCGCTGCGATTGCGACACCGCCAGTTCGAGCTCCCGCGCGAAATCGCTGTAGAAAACATCATTGCCCCTCAGCAGCAGAAAGCCGAGCCGGTATTCCGGCAGTTCCTGGCGCATTCGCTGCTTGATCAGTCCGGCGGCGTGATAGCCGATATCGGTCGCGGCTTCATAGACACGGCGTGCGGTTTCCTCGCGCACCGGCAGGCGACTGTTCAGCACCCGGTCGACGGTGGCGACGCTGACGCCGGAGGCGCGCGCCAGATCGGTGATGGTCGGCCGTTTTGCCATGGCTGTCTCTTCGCTTGCCAAGCAGTCTACATCATTCTGATGGGAAATGATAGAAACTATCTTCATGATATTGAGTCTATCATGGCTTGGCGTTATTTTACGACATAAGCACCTGTGGCAGGGGCAGCCGTTCTGACGGATGCCGACGGAGGCAGCCTTAATGGAAGCGACACTATCCGCAATGCCGTCCCGGCGTGACTACAGCCTGCTCGGCCGCGACGCAAAGCTCGCCGTCGAAACCGGTCTGGCGGCGGCCGAGTGGTATCATACCGACGTGCCCCGCAAGCGGATGAAGGAGCTGATGCAGCGCTCCGATGGGCCGGCGATCCGCGACACCATCATCTGGCTCGGCGCCCTGATCCTGAGCGGAGCGGGCGGTGCCTGGTTCTGGGCCACGTGGTGGTGCGTGCCGTTCTTCTTCGTCTATGGCGTCCTCTACGGCTCTTCCACCGATTCACGCTGGCACGAATGCGGTCACGGCACCGCATTCAGGACGCAGTGGATGAATGATGCGATCTATCAGATCGCCTGCTTCATGATCATGCGCAATCCGGTGACCTGGCGCTGGAGCCATACGCGGCACCATACCGATACGATCATCGTCGGCCGCGATCCGGAGATCGCGGTGATGCGCTCACCGGACCTGTTGCGCGTCGCGCTCAATTTCTTCGGCATTGTCGATGCCTGGCATGCCATGAGCGACATGGTGCGCAATGCGGCCGGTATCATTAGCCGGGCGGAAAAGACCTTCATTCCCGAGCAGGAGCAGCCAAAGGCGATCCGCATTGCCCGCATCTGGACCGCGATCTATGCAGCGACCATCGCGCTGGCACTTTATAGCGGCTCGTTCCTGCCCTTGATGCTGGTCGGGCTGCCCAGGCTTTACGGCGCCTGGCATCACGTCATGACCGGCCTGCTGCAGCATGGGGGCCTCGCCGAAAATGTCATCGACCATCGCCTCAACAGCCGGACGGTCTACATGAACCCGATCAGCCGCTTCATCTACTGGAACATGAACTACCATGTCGAGCACCACATGTTCCCGATGGTGCCTTATCACGCGCTGCCGAGGCTGCATGAGCTGATCAAGCACGATCTGCCGGCGCCGACGCCGTCGATCCTGGCGGGCTATCGCGAGATGATCCCTGCCTTCCTGCGCCAGCTGCGCAATGAGGACTATTTCCTCAAGCGCGCGCTGCCGCCGACCGCCAAGCCCTATCGCGAGGAATTCCACAACGACAACGATGCTGTCGCGGCAGCAGCGGAATGATATGCGCCCATGCCAGGCAACATGCCGGGCAAGTTGACCAAGCAAAATTCTGCCGGGAGGACCAATGAGCGACTGGGTCGAGGCCTGTGATGCCGAAGACATCGACGAAGAGGACGTGATGCGGTTCGATCATGGCGGCCGCACCTTCGCCATCTATCGCAGCCCCGACGACGAATATTTCGCGACAGACGGTCTGTGCACGCATGAGAAGGTGCATCTGGCCGACGGGCTGGTGATGGACGACATCATAGAGTGCCCGAAGCACAATGGCCGCTTCAACTACAAGACCGGGGCTGCCAGGGGCGCGCCGGTCTGCGTCAATCTCAGGACGTATCCGGTCAAGCTCGACGCCGGCAAAATCCTCATTCAGATCGGGTCACTGTGATGACGAAAGGGATGGTCATCATCGGCGCCGGCGAATGCGGCGGGCGGGCTGCCTTGGCGCTGCGCGATCTCGGCTATGACGGGCCGGTGACGCTGGTCGGCGACGAGCCGCATCTGCCTTATGAGCGGCCGCCGCTGTCGAAAGACGCGATGGCCAGCGATGCGCCCGAGATCAAGGCGATCGCCAGCGACGAGGTCCTGGCCGAGAGATCGATCAGGCATATCCATTCGGTTCAGGCGGTGGCGATCGACCGCGCGGCGCATCTCGTGCACCTGTCGGACGGTTCGGTCCTGCCTTACGACAAGCTGTTGCTGGCAACTGGATCGGTGCCGCGCAAGCTGCCGATGCCGGGCCTCGGCGCGCGCTGTGTCTATCTCCGGACTTTTAGCGACGCGCTGGCCATTCGTGCCCATCTCAGCGCCGGCAATCGCGTCGCCATCATTGGCGGCGGCTTCATCGGCCTTGAGCTCGCCGCCGCGGCGCGCAGGCTGGGGGCAACGGTCACCGTCCTCGAGGCGCAGCCGCGCATCCTGATGCGCGGCGTGCCGGCCGAGATCGCGCAGGTCATCCACCGGGCGCATGAAGCCGAAGGCGTAAGAATCCTGTGCGGTGAGGGCATCGCCGCCATTGCCGATGACGGTGCCGAGGTGCGCATCGCGCTTGCCGGCGGGCAGGACATCGTCGCCGATCTGGCGGTGATAGGCATCGGCGCCATGCCGGTGACCGGACTGGCTGCCGAAGCCGGCCTGGTGGTCGACAACGGCATCGCTGTCGATGCCGAGCTTCGCACCAGCGATCCGGACATCTTCGCTGCCGGCGATTGCTGCTCGTTTCCGCTTGCCGTTTATGGCGGCAGGCGCGTGCGGCTCGAGGCCTGGCGCAACGCGCAGGAGCAGGGCGCGCTTGCAGCCAGGAACATGCTTGGCGCCGGCGAAAGCCACGCGGCGGTGCCATGGTTCTGGTCGGATCAGTACGGCCTGACCTTGCAGATATCAGGCCTGTCGGACGAGGGCAGCAAGGTCGTGCGCCGCAACCTCGATGATGGCGCGTTCATCCTGTTCCATCTGGCCGAAGACGGCAGGCTGGTCGCCGCGAGTGGCATCGGTCCGGGCAATTCGGTCGCCCGCGACATAAGGCTGGCCGAGATGCTGATTGCAAAAAGGGCCAAGCCGGCCCCGGAGGCGCTCGGTTCGCAAACGGTCAAGCTGAAGTCGTTGCTGGCGGCGTAAGCCGTGACGCCGATTGCCGAAAGCCGGCGCCGCCCCTCATCTGCCTACCGGTGTCCAGTTGATAGATGGGTAACACTTTGAACCGGATACATGGGTTACAGTTTTCACCCTGTGCTGTCCGCCGCAGCGCCAAGCGGTTTGGTTGGCGCGGCGCTGCGGCGGACGAGCTTCATGCGCCTGGTGTCGAGGATACCGAGCGGATGGGCATGGAAGCCGAGCGCCCATTGACCATCCTCGGTTTCGGTGGCGGCGACGGCTTCGCCGGCCAGCGTCTTGGAAACGTAGACGAAGCCGCCGTTCCACCTGATCTCGCCATTGTGGCGCACGCTGCGCACCGCCGCCTCGGCCGGATAGTCGGGCTCGGGCGGTGTCGCGGGCATAGCGCGCGGCGAGGAGCGGTAATGCTGCGCCGGGGTCCATGGCCAGCGCCTCATGCGGACGCTCCTCATTGTAGGCGTGCCGGAAAGCCTCGAAGGCCTGGCCCTGGGCCATTCTGTCGGCCTCCGGCGCCTTGGCCAGCGGCAGCATGGTCAGGTGGAAGCGCTCGTGGCGTCCGTTCTGCTGCGGCTTGCCGGGCGCGATCCGCTCCAGCGTGATGCCGAGCTTGATGAAGCGCACCGAAAGCGGCGTCAGTCCGGTGACGCCGGCCGACGCGAAAGGCGGGCCATTGTCGCTTCTGAGCCGATCCGGCAGACCATGCGCCTCAAACAGCCGCTCGAACACCGGCCAGGCCTCATCGTCCGCTGTCGAGCCCGTCGCTTCGAGCGCCAAAAGGTAGCGGCTCGACGCATCCATCACCGTCAACGGTTCGCAGCGCCACCCGTCACGGGTCCGGAACCAGCCCTTGTGATCGCCCGTCCATACCGCGTTCGGCTCCTCGGCTTGCGGCCATGGTCCGTTGCCACAGGCCCGCAGCCGCGCCCGCTTGCGGACGCTGACAAGCCCGTGCCGCGCAAGGATCGCACCGGCCGTCGAGGCCGACGGCCAAGCCAACTCGGGAGCGGTGCGCCTGAGCCGCGCCATGATCTTCTTCGGACCCCACAGCGGGTGCGTCTCCTTTGCCGCAACGATCCGCTCCACCAGATCCAGGGCCGTCGCTCGGCCATGATTGAGCGGCGCTCGCGGCAGATCATGCAAACCTTCCGGGCCGAGCGCGCGATAGCGACCCAGCCATTTGTAGCCGGTCTTGCGCGATATGCCGTAGGCCGCACAAAGCTCGCTCATCGTCTCATCACCCGCCAGGCACTCCACAACAAACCGAAGCCGCTCATCCATGATGCCAGTCTCTCGCCAAACCATCGCCGGTCCTCCCGGCGGACAAGAAAACTGTCACCCATGCAATCAGTCCATTCTGTTACCTATCTATCCGGTTCGGACAAGCGTCCCTCTCCCCGTATAGTGACGGGGAGAAGGACACTGTCGCTTAGGATTTCGCCAATCGCCAGCGCCGCAGAACGGGCGTTGCAGCCGATGCCAGCTTGTCTTTCTCCCCGTCACTTTACGGGGAGAAATGCCCGGCAGGGCAATGAGGGGCAGCGCAAACGCCCGAAAGGGACGACTCCAATCCGGCTCAAAATCCGAATCTCAACACGTTCTAAAACAGCGCCTTCAGCTCCGGCAATTTGTCGTTGACCAGCCAGCCATAGTAATTTTCCTCGGGCAGCTTCTCCGGTTCGCCCGCGGCGCGGCGCCTGTCGTTCTCGGCCTTCAGCGCATGGGCGCGCTGTTCCGGATTGCCGACATTGTAGAGCGTCGATGTGATGCCGGGATTGCCCGATATGTCGAAGCCGGCAATGCTCTGGTAGGCATCGATCGATTTCCGGATCGTCGCCGCGACATAATCCAATGTCAGGTCCGGATCCATGATGGTCTTGTAGACCGCGTTCGGATCGCCGACGTCGAGCTTCGGCAGGCCGGAAACCTGGTGCACGAGATCGCTCATCTGCAACGCCGTCAGCGGGTTGAGCTGACCGAGGCCGAAAGTCTGGCCGGCATAGTAGGGCTGGAAAAAGGTGGCGCCGAAGCGGTCGTCGGGGAAGCTCTCACCGCCGACAGTCTTGCCGCGAAAGGACTGGTTCCACACCTGCTCGCGGCATTCCCAGAGCGCGTAACTGTCCGATTTGCCGGCGCATTCCTGGAATTGCGGCCGCTGCACGAAATCGGTGATGTCCTCGCCTTCATAGGCGAAGGACAGCTTGCTCGACAGATAGGAGATCGCCTTGACGTAGTATGTCTGCAGCCGGTCGTAGGCGTCGACATTGTAGGTGTGCTCGCCGACGATGGCGCCGACGATATGCATCGGATCGATGCCATAGGTCGCTGCGGCCTGCTCGATCTTGCCGCGAAGACCGGCGTCGTGCTGCAGCAGCGCATAGACCTTGCTGTATTTCGCCTGGAAGGTGGTGTTGGTGGCCTGGGTGCGGCGGCTCGAGGCGCCCGGTATGTTGGGCTGCTCGGCATGACTGTTGCCCGGCGGCACCATCGTCGCCGCTTCGGCGGCAAACATCGCTGTCGTCAGCGTCAGCCCGAGAAGGACGAGGATCAGTTTTTTCATGCGCCGCCGCCTGTAACAGCGCATGACCCCCGGATTCGATTTTCGGGGGTCATGCGCCAAATCAAGTGCTACAGCGTCCCTTGCGCGTCCAAGGACGCGCGCGCTGTAGTTGCCGGGCAAACTAGGTAAAGCTGGAAGGGGAGTCGAGAGCCCCTTCGCCCGGCAAGACAAAAGCTGGCCAGATGCTTCCATTTGGCCACACGTTTCAGAGCTTGCCGGCTCGCCCAGCCCATCTCTTGTAGGATGGATCGCCTGCTACAGGATGAATCGCGACAAATCCGTGTTTCTGGACAGATCGCCGACATGCTTTTGCACATAGGCGGCGTCGATGGTCACCGCCGTGCCATGGCGGTCCGGCGCGTCATAGGAGATCTCGTCCAGCACCCGCTCCATCACCGTTTGCAGCCGCCTGGCGCCGATGTTCTCGACGCTGGCGTTGAGATCGACGGCGATGCCGGCCAGCGAATCGATGGCGTCGTCGGTGAAGACGAGATCGACGCCCTCGGTCTTCATCAGCGCGATATACTGCTTGATCAGGCTGGCCTCGGTCTCGGTCAGGATGCGGACGAAATCGTCCTTCTCCAGCGCACGCAGCTCGACGCGGATCGGCAGACGGCCCTGCAGTTCGGGCAGCAGGTCGGACGGCTTGGCAACGTGGAACGCACCCGATGCGATGAACAGGATGTGGTCCGTCTTCACCGGTCCATATTTGGTCGCGACCGTGGTGCCTTCGACAAGCGGCAGCAGGTCGCGCTGCACGCCTTCGCGGGAAACACCGGCGCCCATGCCGCCTTCGCGCGAGGCGATCTTGTCGATCTCGTCGAGGAAGACGATGCCGTCGTTTTCGGTCGATTCGAGCGCCCTGCGCACTACCTCGTCCTGGTCGAGCAGCTTGTCGGACTCGTCGCCGACCAGCACCGCGTACGACTCCTTCACCGTCGTCTTGCGCGTTTTGGTCTTCTGGCCGCCCATCGCTTTCGACAGCATGTCGTTGATGTTCAACACGCCGATATTGGCGCCCGGCATGCCGGGGATCTCGAAGCCGGGCATGCCGCCAGTGCCGGTATCGCTCACTTCGATCTCGATCTCCTTGTTGTCGAGCTCGCCGTCGCGCAGCTTCTTGCGGAAACTGTCGCGGGTGGCCGGGCTCGCCGTCTTGCCGACGAGCGCTTCCAGCACACGTTCCTCGGCATTGATATGGGCACGCGCTTTGACATCCTCGCGCATCTTCTCGCGCACCAGCCCGATGGCGATCTCGACCAGGTCGCGGATGATCTGCTCGACGTCGCGGCCGACATAGCCGACCTCGGTGAACTTGGTCGCCTCGACCTTGACGAAGGGCGCACCGGCAAGGCGTGCCAGGCGGCGCGAGATCTCGGTCTTGCCGACGCCGGTCGGGCCGATCATCAGGATGTTCTTCGGCATCACCTCTTCACGCATCTGGCCTTCGAGCTGCTGGCGCCGCCAGCGGTTGCGCAGGGCGATGGCCACGGCGCGCTTGGCGTCCTTCTGGCCGATGATGAAGCGATCGAGTTCCGAAACGATTTCGCGCGGCGAGAATGTGCTCATATCCTAAATTCCACTTTGCCATTGCCGGATGGACTCGAACGGATGCAGCAGCATGATCACGTTGAGTGTCAGATTGTCCCGGATGATGTAGCCGACACCGAATTCGAAGATGACGGCCAGGGTCACGATCACCCATATAGGAAGCCTGCGCGCCATCACAAATCCCAGCACCATCGCCAGCGTGTCCGCCACCGAATTGATGATGCTGTCGCCATAGTAGTCGAGGGAGATCGTGCCGGCGCGATAGCGCTCGATGATCAACGGGCTGTTCTCGAGAAGTTCCCAGCCGCCCTCTATGACGACCGCAAACGCCAGCCTGAGCCCGATCGGCGAGCGCGGGAACAGAAACCATGCCAGCGCATAGAACAGGAAGCCGTGGATGATGTGCGAGAATGTGTACCAGTCGGAAATATGCTGGGAATTCTCCGAACTCTGCACGATGCCGTGCCACAGCTTGACATAGCCGCATGTGCAGATCGGCGTTCGGCCCATGCCGTAAAGGACTCCGGCCTGGAATATGATCAGACCGAGGACGAGCAGAAGTCCCATACGCCAGCTGTCTTCATAGGCCGAGACGGGTTTGTCGGCGCCGGTCGTGCTCATGCTGTTACTGCCCCTCTTCGGCGTCGCCTTATTCGGCGCCGCCCTCTTGTGCGTCGATTGCCATCAGCACGGCGTCGCCATATTCCGATTGCCTTCGATCGATAACTCTGAAACCGGCCTTTTCATAGGCCCGGATCGCTCGTCCGTTGGATGGATCCGGGTCGATGATGACACGCGGCGCCCCTTCCTCGAACAGCTGTTCCACGAACTGCCGGACAATTGCCGAGCCGTGGCCGCGTCCGATAAGCTCAGGCCTGCCGATCGACAGATCGATGCCGAGCGTACCGAAGGGCTGGTCGCTGTAGGGGTGGCCGTCCTCCAGATGCGGGTCGTAGCTCTGCATGTAGCCGATCGGCTCGCCGTCGAGCTCGATGATCAACGGTTCTACGGAAATGCTGTCGATATGCTCGCGGATCTGCGCGATCTCCGTCTCGGGATCGTCCCACCACTCGGCGACATGCGGCTCGGCCAGCCATGCCGCGATCATCGGCAGGTCCGCCTCCGTCACCGGCCGAAAATCGTATCTATTTTCTTGTTTGGCCATGATCTCCTCCCGAACCGGAGGTCAGCGAAGCAAAAACCGGTTTCCACTTTTCGGGATCATGGCCAGCGGCCAGCTCAGCCGGCATCAAGAGTTTCGATGACGAAGTTGTTGTTGGTGTAGACGCAAATGTCGGATGCGATCTGCATTGCTTTGCGGGCGATCTCTTCGGCATCCTTGTCGGTGTCCATCAGCGCGCGCGCCGCGGCCAACGCGTAATTGCCTCCCGAACCGATCGCCATGACGCCATGTTCGGGTTCGAGCACGTCGCCGGTGCCGGTCAGCGCCAGCGAGACCGACTTGTCGGCAACCAGCATCATCGCTTCCAGTCGGCGCAGATAGCGGTCGGTGCGCCAGTCCTTGGCAAGCTCGACGCAGGCCCGCGTCAGTTGCTCCGGATATTGTTCGAGCTTGGCCTCGAGCCGCTCCAGAAGGGTGAAGGCGTCAGCGGTGGCGCCGGCGAAACCGGCAATGACATTGCCGCTTTTGCCGATACGGCGCACCTTCTTGGCATTGCCCTTCATGATGGTCTGGCCGAGGCTGACCTGGCCATCACCGGCGATCACCACCTTGCCGCCCTTGCGCACCGTCACGATCGTCGTGGCGTGCATGGTCAGTTCATTCGACATCTTCTGCTCCGATCAGCACCGATCCCGAAGGCAACTGGCGCGTTACGAGTGACTTGATCGGCCATATGTATGCATAGGTCCGATGATTGCAAACCGGTCATCCGCCAGGCTCGATATCCCCTGGCATGGCAACTGGCAATCGCCGGATCATGCTGCTAGAAGGCTCTCGTTTTCAAGCATGTGGACGCTTGGAACGCCTGAACTCTGGACAAGGATGAGGTCATGCCGCCCCGTTCCGCCAACGCAAGCCGCAAGACCAAGGAGACCGACATCTCCGTATCGGTCCAGGTCGACGGCTCGGGAAAATCCGATATTTCGACGGGCGTCGGCTTCTTCGATCACATGCTGGACCAGCTGTCGCGCCATTCGCTGATCGACATGACGGTCAAGGCCAATGGCGATCTGCACATAGACGACCACCACACGGTCGAGGACACCGGCATCGCGCTCGGCCAGGCGCTGGCCAAGGCACTGGGCGAGCGGCGCGGCATCATGCGCTATGCCTCGATCGATCTCGCCATGGACGAGACGCTGACGCGCGCGGCGATCGATGTCTCCGGCCGCCCTTTCCTTGTCTGGAACGTTGCGTTCTCGTCGCCGAAGATCGGCACGTTCGACACCGAACTGGTGCGCGAATTCTTCCAGGCCCTGGCGCAGAATGCCGGCATCACGCTGCATGTCACCAACCACTACGGCGCCAACAATCACCATATCGCCGAGACCTGCTTCAAAGCGGTGGCGCGTGCGCTGCGCATCGCGCTTGAAAGCGACCCGCGCCAGCCGGACGCGGTTCCTTCCACCAAGGGATCTCTGAAGGGATAGGCGATGGCGATCTATGTCGTGATGGAACCGCCGGGCCGCGGCGAAAAGCCTGACACAACGGCCTTTGTCCGTGATGGGTTTTCCCTGATCGGCTTTCTCGTGCCGCCGCTGTGGCTGCTCTGGCACCGGTTGTGGATCGAGGCAGCCCTGGCCTTTGTCGCCATGGCTCTCCTTTCGATGCTTGCCGAAGCATTGAACCTTGGGCTCGCCGGCCCGCTGCTGTCGCTGCTTGTATCGCTCTATGTCGGTCTGGAAGGTCAGGCCTTGCGGATTGCCGCGTTGCGCCGTCGTGGCTGGCATGAATGGGGCGTCGTCGCGGCCGGCAGGATCGACGATGCCGATACGCGCTATGTGCTGGAAGCCGAAGCGCATTCGGATGAGCAAGCGCCCGCGCAACGCATCGTCCCGGATGCTGCCCATGCCCGGCCAGCGCATATGGGCATCGCGCTAGGGTTGAACCACACTCCGGGAAGACCCTGACATGCGGGTCGCGATCATCGACTACGGCTCGGGCAATCTGCGCTCGGCCACCAAGGCCTTCGAGCGCGCCGCGCATGAAGCCGGTATCGCCGCCGCGATCGACCTGACCGCCGATGCCGAGCGTGTCAGAACCGCCGACCGCATCGTCCTGCCCGGCGTCGGCGCCTATGCCGATTGCGCGGCCGGGCTGCGCGCTGTGGCCGGCATGTGGGAGGCGGTTGAGGAGGTGGCGACCGTCAAGGGGCGGCCGTTCCTCGGCATCTGCGTCGGCATGCAGCTGATGTCGGAGCGGGGCCTGGAAAAGACCGTTACAAAGGGTTTTGGCTGGATCGCCGGCGACGTCAAGGAGATCACCCCGGCCGATCCTGCGCTGAAGATCCCGCAGATCGGTTGGAACACGATCGAGCTCACGCGCAAGCATCCGCTGTTTTCCGGCATTCCAACCGGCGCCAAGGGGTTGCACGCCTATTTCGTCCATTCCTATCATCTCGACGCGCAGAAGCCGCAGGACGTGCTGGCGATTGCCGATTATGGTGGTCCGGTGACGGCCACTGTTGTCAGCGACAATCTTGCCGGCACGCAGTTTCATCCCGAAAAGAGCCAGGCGCTTGGCCTGGCGCTGATCACCAATTTCCTGCGCTGGAGACCCTAGGACAATGAGCAAGAAAGGCTACTGGATGGCGATGATCGATGTCCGCGATCCCGAGGGCTACAAGCAATATATCGAGGCGAACGCGGCGGCCTTTGCGAAATATGGCGCGAAGTTTCCCGTGCGTGCCGGGCGTTACGCGAACCCGGAAGGCCCGACAGGCAACCGCCACGTCCTGGTGGAGTTCGAGTCCTACGACAAGGCGATAGAGTGCTACGAGTCGCCTGAATACCGGGAGGCATTGAAGTACAGGCTTGCCGCCTCGACCGGTCACTTCGTCATTGTTGAAGGCGCCTGAGCGGTGATCCTGTTCCCGGCCATCGATCTCAAGGACGGCAAGTGCGTACGCCTCAGGCATGGCGACATGGCGACCGCCACCATCTACAATGACGATCCCGCCGCTCAGGCGCGCGCCTTCGAAGAGCAGGGCTTCGAATGGCTGCACGTCGTCGACCTCAACGGCGCCTTCAAGGGCCAGAGCGTCAACAGCGCGGCGGTCGGCGCCATTCTCAAAGCGACGAACAACCCGGTGCAGCTCGGCGGTGGCATCCGCACCCTGGAGCAGATTGAGGACTGGCTCGACCGCGGGCTGGCCCGCGTCATTCTCGGCACGGTGGCCGTGCGCGATCCCGATCTCGTCAGGCAGGCCTGCAAGGCATTCCCAGGCAAGATCGCCGTCGGCATCGACGCCAAGGGCGGCAAGGTAGCGGTCGAGGGCTGGGCCGAGGCCTCTAGTCTCGGCGTCATCGAACTGGCGAAGAAGTTCGAGGGCGCTGGCGTCGCCGCCATCATCTACACCGACATCGACCGCGACGGTGTGCTGACCGGCATCAACTGGGACGCCACCATCGATCTCGCCAACGCCGTGTCTATCCCGGTCATCGCCTCCGGGGGGCTCGCCTCGATCGCCGACATCGTGCGCATGACCATGCCCGATGCGCAAAAACTCGAAGGTGCAATCTCCGGGCGTGCACTTTACGACGGGCGTATCGACCCGGCCGAGGCACTGGCGATCCTGTCGGCAGGCCCGGAGAAGGCGAGGGCGCGATGAAACTCTCGATCATCCTCGCCCCCTATGACAGCGGCCTTTACCATGCCGGCTCTGGTCAGGGCCCCGACGCCATCATTGCCGGCGGCCTTGTTGATGAACTTGCCTTTCGCGGCCACGATGTCGTCGTCGAGGACATCGGCGAGGTCGGCGATGCCCAGAAACGGGAAATCGCGACGGGCTTCGCCGTTTGCAGGGCAATCGCCACCAAGGTCGATCTGGCACGAGACAGTGAGCGTTTCCCCATCGTGCTCGCCGGAAATTGCCTGACCGCTGCCGGTGCGGTGGCTGGCGACGCAGCGGATTCGATCATCTGGATCGACCAGCATGGCGATCTCAACACGCCAGAGACGTCCGCCTACGGATTTCTCGACGGCATGGCGCTGGCGACGACGCTGGGGCTCTGCTGGCGCCCAATGACCTCAGCGATTCCCGGCTTCCTGGCGATCGACCCGTCGCGGTGCATGCTGGTCGATGCGCGCGACCTCGATCCCGATGAAAGGCGGCTTCTAGAGACGTTGCCGATTATTCGCACCCAATGGACCAACGCACTCGACAATGTCGGAAAGCTGAAGGCGGCCGGCGCGGCCCAAGTACATTTACATCTTGATCTGGACGTTCACGATCCGGATGTGCTGCAAGTGAACCGCTATGCACGGCCGGGAGGTCCAAATCCGGAGCAGCTGCGGCAACTGGTTTGCGGGCTGGCCAAGTCGATCCCGATCGTCGGCATCACCTTGTCCGCCTACGATCCTGCCTTTGACGCCAAGGGCGAAGTTCCGCCTGTCGTCGGGCAATTGCTTGGCGATTTTCTTGCCGCGCTTGAGAGGATCTGATGCTGAAAGCCCGCGTCATCCCCTGTCTCGACGTCAAGAATGGCCGCGTCGTCAAGGGCGTCAACTTCGTCGACCTGGTCGATGCCGGCGATCCAGTCGAGGCGGCAAGGGCCTATGATGCCGCCGGCGCCGACGAGCTCTGTTTCCTCGACATCACTGCCTCGTCCGAAAATCGCGAGACCATCTTCGACATCGTCGCCCGCACCGCCGAACAATGCTTCATGCCGCTGACCGTCGGCGG
Organism: Mesorhizobium sp. M1312; assembly: GCF_040318115.1. Classification (NCBI taxonomy): domain Bacteria; kingdom Pseudomonadati; phylum Pseudomonadota; class Alphaproteobacteria; order Hyphomicrobiales; family Phyllobacteriaceae; genus Mesorhizobium; species Mesorhizobium sp. M1312. The sequence goes on from NZ_JAMYLQ010000001.1 coordinate 189,358, forward strand.
CGGCGTGCGCCAGGTGGCCGACATAAGAAAGCTGCTTTTGGCCGGCGCCGACAAGGTGTCGATCAACACGGCGGCGGTGAAGAATCCCGATTTCGTCGCCGAAGCGGCCGACAAGTTCGGCAACCAGTGCATCGTCGTCGCAATCGACGCCAAGAAAGTGTCGAGCGAAGGCGAGGCCGACCGCTGGGAGATTTTCACCCATGGCGGCCGCGAGAAGACCGGCATCGACGCGGTCGAATTCGCCCAACAGATGGTCGATCGCGGCGCCGGCGAGATCCTGCTGACGTCGATGGACCGCGACGGCACCAAGGCTGGCTACGACATCGCGCTCACCCGTGCGGTGGCCGACGCCGTGCGTGCGCCGGTCATTGCCTCCGGCGGCGTCGGCACGCTCGATCACATGGTCGAGGGGATTCGCGACGGCCATGCCGGCGCGGTGCTCGCGGCATCGATCTTCCATTTCGGCACTTACAGCATTGCCGAAGCCAAGGCGCACATGGCCCGTGCCGGCCTGCCGATGCGACTGGACTCCCCAGGGGATCGGCTCTAAGCATGATCCCAGCGAAAAGTGGGAACCGGTTTTCGGAAAAGATCATGCTTAAACAAGCAGATAGATAGCGCCATGGCTGAGTTTTCGCTCTCCGATCTGGAGACAATCATCAGGGAACGCGCGCATTCCGACGATCCGGATTCGTGGACGGCAAAGCTGTTCGCGCGCGGCATGGACAAGGCGGCGCAGAAGTTCGGCGAAGAGGCGATCGAAACAGTGATCGCCGCCGTTGGGGGTGACAGACAAGCCCTCGTTTCGGAAAGCGCCGATCTCATCTATCATTGGCTCGTCGTTCTGGGCGTTGCCGGCGTTCCGCTTGCCGATGTCCTGACCGAACTCGAACGCCGCACCGGTCGTTCGGGCATCGCCGAAAAGGCGTCTCGGCAGGACCGGGGCTGATCGCTGGAGGTTAGGAAACTCGATGGACCAGCTCGCCCCCACCGAGAAATATTCGCCCTTCCGTTTTTTCTCGGCGGAGCAATGGTCGCAGTTCCGCGCCGACACGCCGATGACGCTCGGCGAGGACGAGATCCGTCGCCTGCGTTCGCTCAACGATCCGGTCGACCTCGAAGAGGTCAAACGCATCTATCTTTCGCTGTCGCGGCTGTTGTCGGCGCATGTCGAGGCGAGCCAACTGCTGTTCAGGCAGCGCCAGGCCTTCTTCAACGCGGTGGATGTCGTCAAAACGCCCTTCATCATCGGCATTGCCGGCTCTGTGGCGGTCGGCAAATCGACCACGGCGCGCGTGCTCAAGGAATTGCTGGCGCGCTGGCCGTCGAGCCCCAAGGTCGATCTAATCACTACCGACGGCTTCCTGCTTCCCAACGAAATCCTGCGCCGCAACAATCTGATGGAGCGCAAGGGCTTTCCCGACAGCTACGATGTCGGCGCATTGCTGCGTTTCCTGTCGGGCATCAAATCGGCGCAGCGCAATGTCCGCGCGCCAGTCTATTCGCACCTGACCTACGACGTCGTTCCCGGCGAGTTCCAGACCATCGACCGGCCGGACATATTGATCTTCGAAGGCATCAACGTGCTTCAGCCGGGCAAGCTGCCGAAGGACGGCAAGATCGTGCCTTTCCTGTCGGATTTCTTCGACTTCGCCATCTATATCGATGCCGAAGAGGAGCTGATCCATCAATGGTACATCGCCCGCTTCATGCGGTTGCGTGAGACCGCCTTCCGCAATCCGGACTCCTTCTTCCATCGCTATTCGCAACTTTCGCAAGCGGCGGCCCGCGCCATCGCGGAAGGCCTGTGGGCCAACATCAATCTGAAGAATTTGCGCGAGAACATCCTGCCGACGCGAGCCCGCGCCGATCTCATCCTGCGCAAGGGCGCCAATCATCTGGTCGAGGAAGTGGCGCTCAGGAAGCTGTAACGAAGCGGTTAACGGCACTTTAGGCAGTGCCCGCTATCGTTCGATTGCCATTCCAGAGCATTTGTCGGGAGCAGCCGGTGATCAAAATGCCTGCATTGCGCCGGCCTGACATTTCCGCCTGGCGCGGAACACTTGCTCCGCGCCGGCTTCTCAAATTCGCCTCGGTGGGGCTTGCGGCCACAGTGCTCTACGCGCTTTGTGCCAGCCTCTTCGCCAGTGCCGGTTCAACATACCTGCCGCCGGCCACAGCCTCCGTCGCCGCCTATGCGGTCGCGGCAGTATTCTCCTATCTCGGCCACAAGTTCTTCACCTTCATGTCGGCCGGCTCGCATCAATTCGAAGCGCCGCGTTTCGCCGTGCTGACCGGTTTCGGTCTTGCCATCGCCTATCTCGTTCCGCTGCTCCTCGTCGGGCAGTTCGGCCTGCCGGTCGCGATTCCGATACTGCTCACCTGCATTCTTATTCCGGCGGTCAACATTGTCGTTCTCGAACGCTGGATATTTTCCGGCCGTTCAGCGGCGGGCCTGGACCGTGACCCGAAGCGGGTGCCGGTCTTGGAAAAATCCGATGCTTGAAGAAATAGAGCGGCGATTCGAGCCGACTTGAAAACCTGCCGCCCTAGCCAGGATAGGTCACCCGCCGCAGCGTCAGATTGATCCGCCCGCCGTTCTTCAGCAGTGCCGAGGTCGAGCGATAGATGCGGTCGACGCCGTGAAAACAGAGACGGCCTTCGCCGCCAAGCACGACGACATCGCCGCTTTTCAGCCTGAACGATTTGGTGCCGCCCTCGCGCGTGCTCTGGCCGACCCTGAACAGGCAATCGTCGCCCAGCGAAACGGAAACGACCGGCGCGGAGAAATCGATCTCGTCGCGGTCTTGATGAAGGCCCATCTTCGCGTCGGGCGAATAGAAATTGACCAGGCATGCCTCCGGCGGATGCGGATAGGCAGACACGTCCCGCCACAGCTCCAGCAGCACGTCGGGGATCGGCGGCCAGGGCGTTCCGGTCACCGGGTGCGTCGGCTGGTAGCGATAGCCGTGCTCCTTATCGGTCACCCAGCCGAGCGAACCGCAATTGGTCATGCGCACGCTCATCTCCTTGCCGGTGCGCGGCATGGCCGGCACGAACAGGGGGGCCTCCTGCACGACCCGTCTCACATCCTCGACCAGCGCTACCTGCACCGCACGGGACAGATAGCCGGGCATGTGGCGGACGCCTTTGGGCAAAACGAGCATCAGCTTGGTCGCTTAATCGGGTTCATCTGGCGGACAATGCCACCAACAAACAAGAACGGCGACCCGAAAGCCGCCGTTCTTGTCCTTGGATGGCAATCGCCAGCTTAAGGTGTGGCGAGATTCGGGTCAGGCCGAGCCGGAGTCGAAGACGGGCGCGAAGCGACCAAACAGGTGATTTCCGAGAACCGGAGCGGAGCGTACTTAAGTACGTGAGCACCGGAAGCGCAGGAAACCGCCGTTTGCAGGCCGGCATCACCTGAATATCAACATACCTTAGTCGAGATCCGGTATGCGCAGGACTTGCCCCGGATAGATCTTGTCTGGGTGGGTCAGCATCGGCTTGTTGGCCTCGAAAATGATCGGGTTCTTCGCACCCTTGCCCTTGCCGTAGCTCTTTTCGGCGATTTTCCAGAGGTTGTCGCCTTTCTTGACCGTGTAGAAGGTCGGTTCCTTGGCCGCGGTAGCGGGTGTGCCGGACTCGGGTGCGGCGACCTGCAATTCGTCCGCCTGCACCTTGGAGACGCCGAGCGTGTTGCCGACGGCGATGACAGCCTTTTCGAAGATCGATTGATCCTTGACCACGCCTTTCAGGACGGCCGTATCGCCTTTGACGACGACCTCCACATTGTCGGTGCCGAGCGCGTGCGAATCGAGCTCCTTCTTGAGTGTATCGGCGGTCGGCTCCGGCTCATCGTCGCCGAAGCCGAGCTTCTTGCCGACGCCCTTGACGAAATCAAACATGCCCATCTGCGGTCTCCCTTGCTGTGGCGAATACCGAACTTGCCATCTGCAACCTTGAATTGGAAGCCGTCTCGACCGCGGGATCGATGTCGCGCCTACCGCATCGTGGAGGCGCGTCGCTCTAATCGTCGTCCACCCGGCCGCGCAGTTTCTTGATTGTGCCGCGCCCAGCCTTGCTCTTCAGCCGCCTTTCGACAGCGCCTTTCGACGGCCTCGTCTTCTTGCGCCGCGGCGGCGGCGGTTCGGCGGCCTTGGCGACCAGTTCGGCAAGCCGCGCCCGGGCGTCCGCCCGGTTCTGCTCTTGCGTGCGGAAGCGTCCGGCCTCGATGACGATGACGCCGTCCTTGGTGGCGCGCTGGCCGGCCAGCTTTATGGTTCGCTCGCGGACGCGCTCCGACAGGCCCGGCGCATTCGCCGCATCGAAGCGCAATTGCACCGCCGTCGCCACCTTGTTGACGTTCTGGCCGCCAGGGCCGGACGAGCGGATGAAGTCCTCGTGCAGGTCATCCGGATGGATCACCGCATCGTCGGCAATGATGATCTTGTCGTCGGCGTTCATGCCGCAGTCATGGCGCGGCGGACGAAAAAAGAAAAGGCCCGATCCCCCGGGTCGGGCGTTCCCGATCCCGGTCCGGCCTTGAGGCGCAGGGTACCCAGCCGGCGATTATTCCGCGGCTTCGCTCATGCGCGGCGCGGCGCCGAGCACGATGGCGTCGACATGAGGTTCGAATTTTTCGAAATTGATGGCGAACATGCCGACCAGCCGCGCCGCCTGCAGGTCATAGGCTGATGTATCGGCCCATGTCGACCTCGGATCGAGAATGGCGCGGTCGACGCCTGCAACCGCCACCGGCACATCGAAACCAAAATTGGCGTCGGTGCGGAAATCGGCCCCGTTCAGCGAGCCGTCGAGTGCCGCGGCAAGCAGCGCCCGCGTCGCCTTGATCGGCATCCGCTTGCCGGTGCCATAGGCGCCGCCGGTCCAGCCGGTGTTGACCAGCCAGCAATCGACACCGTGATGAGCGATCAGCTCGCGCAGCAGATTGCCGTATTCCGACGGATGGCGCGGCATGAACGGTGCGCCGAAACAGGTCGAAAACGTCGCTTCGGGTTCGGTGACGCCCTTTTCGGTCCCAGCCACCTTGGCGGTGTAGCCGGAGAGGAAATGATACATCGCCTGCGCCGGGGTCAGCCGGGCGATCGGCGGCATCACGCCGAATGCGTCGGCGGTCAGCATGATGATGTTTTTCGGGTGACCGGCGCGGCCCGTTTTGCTGGCGTTGGGGATGAAGTGGAGCGGATAGGCGCATCGCGTGTTTTCAGTGAGGCTGCCGTCGTCGAAATCCGGCACGCGGCCGGCGTCGAGCACCACATTCTCCAGCACCGTGCCGAAGCGTTGGGTGGTGGCGAAGATCTCCGGCTCGGCTTCGGCCGAGAGCTTTATCGTCTTGGCATAGCAGCCGCCTTCGAAGTTGAAGATACCATGCGGACCCCAGCCGTGCTCGTCGTCGCCGACCAGCGTGCGTGACGGATCGGCCGACAGCGTCGTCTTCCCGGTTCCCGAGAGGCCGAAGAAGATGGCCGCGTCTCCGCCGACGCCTTCATTGGCCGAGCAATGCATCGGCATCACGCCTTTGGCCGGCAACAGATAGTTGAGCACGGTGAACACCGACTTTTTCATCTCGCCGGCATAGGAGGTGCCACCGATCAGCACGATCATGCGAGAGAGATCGACGGCGATCACCGTTCCGGTGCGGGTGCCGTGGCGGACGGGATCGGCGCGGAACGACGGCAGGTCGATGATCGTCATGTCAGGCACGAAATGCTCGAGCTCGGCGGCTTCCGGACGAATGAGCAGATTGCGGATGAACAAGGAGTGCCAGGCAAGCTCCGTGACGACCCTGGTCGTCAGCTTCAAGTTCTGGTCGGCGCCGCCGACCAGGTCCTGCACATAAAGATCCATGTCTGCCGCATGGGCGCGAAAATCGGCGAGCAGTGTGTCGAACTGTGCGGGCGAAATCGCCTTGTTGTTGTCCCACCATACATGCGGCCCGGTGGTCTCGTCGCGCACGACGAATTTGTCCTTGGGCGAGCGGCCGGTGTGCTGCCCGGTCTCGGCGACCAGCGCGCCATGCGCGGTGAGCCGGGCTTCGCCGCGTCGGATCGCTTCCTCGTAAAGGACGGCCTCGCCGAAATTATAGCGCACCGCGCCGGTGGTTTTCAGGCCGATCCGGTCGATCGCCCATGCGGGATTGCGTTTGCCGGCTTCCGACATGCGGGGTTCCTTCTTCGATTGCAGCATCCTGGCCGGCGAATTCCGGAGCCCCCCACGAAGGAGACTGTAACGGTGAGAACCAGAAAAGCCAAATGATATCAAATAATTAATCGATTTAAATATTTTGAAAGTTGTTTAAATCGTTTATATATGCAAAAAGTCAGGCGGTTACCCAAAGGATTGGCGGTCTTTATCGGTCCAATCCATGCTGAGGTGAGATAGTGGCCGCCGGCATGCCGCTCGTGACAGCGGACGAAGCCTGTGCCACATTTTGTACCTAATTTGTCCTGCAAAAGCCCCTTCTCGACCAAAGAAGGGACAGCTCATGAGGGAGCCACTTGAAATGGCAACAATCGCGCTTGTCGACGACGATCGCAACATTCTGACGTCGGTGTCGATAGCCCTCGAATCGGAGGGGTATCGCGTCGAGACCTACACGGATGGGGCGTCGGCGCTGGAAGGTCTGGCGGCGCGACCGCCGAATCTCGCCATCCTCGACATCAAGATGCCGCGCATGGACGGCATGGAGCTTCTGCGCCGGATGCGCCAGAAATCCGACCTCCCGGTGATCTTCCTGACGTCCAAGGACGACGAGATCGATGAGCTTTTCGGCCTCAAGATGGGCGCCGACGACTTCATCCGCAAACCCTTCTCGCAGCGTCTTCTGGTCGAGCGGGTTCGCGCCGTGCTGCGCCGTGCCAGCGCCCGCGAGGCATCGGCCAAGACGCCCAACCAGCAGGCCCGTTCGCTCGAGCGCGGCCAGCTTGTCATGGATCAGGAGCGTCACACCTGTACCTGGAAAGGCGAGCCGGTGACGCTTACCGTCACCGAATTCCTGATCCTGCATTCTCTGGCCCAGCGCCCCGGTGTGGTAAAAAGCCGTGATGCGCTGATGGATTCGGCCTATGATGAGCAGGTCTATGTCGATGACCGCACCATCGACAGTCACATCAAGCGGCTGCGCAAGAAGTTCAAGGCCGTCGATGATGACTTCGAGATGATCGAAACCCTTTACGGAGTCGGATATCGGTTCCGCGAAGCATGAATTCAGCGGGGGCTGCTATTCGATGGCAGTGGACGTAGAGCGAGTGAGACGAACGGGCGCCCGGCGTCCGTCGCGGATTCTGCCCGCATTCCTGTCGAGAATCACGGTGCCGATGCGCCGCTTCCTCGGCCACCATATCTTTTCCAGCCTGACGCGGCGCATTCTCTTCCTCAATCTCGCCGGCCTGGCCGTCCTGGTCACCGGCATACTTTACCTCAACACGTTTCGCGACGGGCTGATCGATGCCCGCGTCGAGAGCCTGATGACCCAGGGCGAGATCATCGCCGGCGCGATCGCGGCGTCAGCGACGGTCGAGACCGATTCGATCAGCATCGATCCGGAAAAGCTGCTTGAACTGCAGGCTGGCGAAAGCCTGGGTCCCGGCTCCGATCAGCTCGACAATCTGGATTTTCCGATCAATCCGGAGCGCGTCGCGCCGGTGCTCAGGCGCTTGATTTCGCCGACACGGACGCGCGCCCGCATCTATGACCGCGACGCCAATCTGCTGCTCGATTCCCGCCATCTCTATTCGCGCGGCCAGATCCTTCGCTACGATCTGCCGCCGGTCGCCGCGGAAGAACCCGACCTTCTGGAGCGTATCCAGAAATTCGTCTTCGACTTCTTCCGCAACACCGCGCTGCCGGTCTACCACGAACAGCCGGGCGGCAATGGCGCTGCATTTCCGGAGGTGGTCAAGGCGCTTACCGGCAGCCCGTCGACCATCGTGCGGATCTCCGAACAGGGCGAGCAGATTGTTTCGGTCGCTGTGCCGATCCAGCGCTTCCGCGCCGTCCTCGGCGTGCTGATGCTGTCGACGGAAGGCGGCGACATCGACAAGATCGTCGCGGCCGAGCGCAAGGCGATCCTGCGCGTTTTCGGCATCGCCGCCCTTGTCACCGCCATCCTGTCGATGCTGCTCGCCTCGACCATCGCCAACCCGCTGCGCCGGCTGTCTGCGGCGGCGGTCAGGGTGCGGCGCGGCGTCAAGAATCGCGAGGAAATCCCGGACTTCTCCGACCGGCAGGACGAGATCGGCAATCTGTCGATCGCCGTGCGCGACATGACCAATGCGCTCTACGCCCGCATCGAGGCGATCGAAAGTTTCGCGGCCGACGTCTCGCACGAATTGAAGAACCCGCTTACCTCGCTGCGCAGCGCGGTAGAGACCCTGCCGCTGGCCAAGAACGACACGTCGCGCGGCCGGCTGATGGAGATCATCCAGCACGACGTCAGGCGGCTGGACCGTCTCATCACCGACATTTCTGACGCCTCCCGTCTTGACGCCGAGCTCGCGCGGGAAGACGCAGGAACCGTGGATCTCAAGAAATTCATCACGGATCTGGTCGACGTTTCGCGCACGGCCACGCGCAACAAGAAGACGGTCGACATCGAGTTCAAGGTCGCCAAACTGCCGCAGGGCGTCAAAGGCTATTTCGTCGCCGGCCATGATCTGAGGATCGGCCAGGTCATCACCAATCTGATTGAGAATGCCCGCTCCTTCGTTCCTGAAGAGCGCGGCCACATCGCCATATCTCTGGCGCGCGCCGGCAAGGTCAACATCATCACCGTCGACGACAATGGTCCCGGTATCAGGGCCGACAACATCGACCGCATCTTCGAACGCTTCTACACCGACCGGCCGGCCGGCGAGGCGTTCGGCCAGAACTCAGGCCTCGGCCTGTCGATCAGCAGGCAGATCGTCGAAGCCCATGGCGGTACGCTGACCGCCGAGAACATCCCGGGCACCAAACCCGGCGAGATCAAGGGCGCGCGCTTCGTCGTGACACTGCCGGCCGAAGGCTGACGCATGATCCCAAAAAGTGGGCACCGGTTTTCGGATAAGATCATGCGCAAACCAAAAAACATGGCTCCGAAAAGTGGGTCCGCGGCAGCGAAAAGTGGGAACCGGGTTTCGGACAAGATCATGCCTGATTCGACTGTGCAGGCCGAGAACATTCACGGCACGGCGATCCTGATCGGCGAGCGTGGTGTCCTCATCACGGGACCGTCCGGCTCGGGCAAGACCACGCTGGCGCTCGCCCTCATCGATCATTGCCGCCAGCATGGATTGTTTTCGCGGCTGATCGGTGACGACAGGCTCCTCGCTGCCAATCATGCGGGGCGGCTGGTTTGCCGGGTGCCCACCCCCATCGCCGGCCTCGCCGAGGTGCCCGGATTCGGTCCGCGGCCATTGTCGTTCGAGCCCGGCGGCGTGATCGACCTTCATGTCCGGCTGGTGCCAGCAAACGAGATGGCCCGTTTCCAGGAAGATCTCGGCGAGCCGATCGCGGGCGTTCTGGTGCCGCGAATCGATTTTGCCGAACGCAACGTCTCCCCCGCCTTGCTGGCCATGATGGCGCGGCTGCCAATTGCGCCTTTCGTATGACCCGGTTCCCGGTTTTTTGCTGCAATGCGTCAAAATGGCCTGGGCCGGTGCAATTTTGGGCTTGTCAACGCGTCTCGCGTCGACAAGATAGCGCTCCCGCCGCCTGAAATGGCCGGCGAGCATGAAACGCCTATGAAGCGGCGATGACGGGAGCCACCAAAGAATGATCGGACTCGTGCTTGTAACGCACGGTCAACTGGCCGCCGAATTCCGCCATGCCGTGGAACATGTCGTCGGGCCACAAGACAGTTTCGAGACCGTGGCGATCGGCGCCGATGACGATATGGAGCAGCGCCGCAGCGACATCGTCGACGCCGTTGCCCGTGTCGACACCGGGGCGGGGGTCATCGTTTTGACCGACATGTTTGGCGGAACGCCCTCCAATCTCGCCATTTCGGTGATGGAATCCGGTCGTACCGAAGTCATTGCCGGCATGAACCTGCCGATGCTGATCAAGCTGTCCAGCATTCGCAAGGGCGACAATATGAGCGCAGCGCTGGACGAGGCGCAGGCGGCCGGCCGCAAATACATCAATGTCGCCAGCCAGCTGCTGAGCAGCAAATGAACGCGGTGTCGGCCAAGAAAGGTGACATCGTCCGGGAATTTCCGATCGTCAACCAGCGTGGCCTGCATGCCCGCGCCTCGGCGAAGTTCGTTCAGGTCGCCAGCGGCTTCGACGCCTCCGTCCAGGTCGAGAAGGACGGCGTCACGGTTGGCGGCACCTCGATCATGGGCCTCATGATGCTGGCGGCGAGCCCCGGCTATTCGATCCGCGTCACCGCCAGCGGCCCGCAGGCCGAGCAGGTGATCGACGCGCTGGAGCAACTGGTCGCCTCCCGCTTCGGCGAGGAGTCCTGACGCCCAGAGCGCCGCACGTCCGTTGGACATCCTGCTTCCAAAATCAATTCCGGTTTCGCGCCGAGGCGCCCCCGAAGACATGCACGGATAAAGATTTCTTTATATCCCATTGTCGTCCGACCGACGATCTGCTAGTCAGGCCGGCAACTCGCGCCCTTCGACACGCCTTCCGGCGCGGGCGCATCCCGAAGACAATTCTTGATCGGAGCACTGCCATGACGGGTAGCAATGACTATGTGGTCGCCGACATCTCGCTTGCCGGCTGGGGCCGCAAGGAGATCGAGATCGCCGAAACCGAAATGCCGGGTCTGATGGCCTGCCGCGAAGAATTCGGCAAGGCGCAGCCGCTCAAGGGCGCGCGCATCACCGGCTCGCTGCACATGACCATCCAGACGGCGGTGCTGATCGAAACGCTGAAGGCGCTCGGCGCCGATATCCGCTGGGCCTCCTGCAACATCTTCTCGACCCAGGACCATGCGGCCGCGGCCATCGCCGAGGCCGGCATTCCGGTCTTCGCCGTCAAGGGCGAGACGCTCGAGGACTACTGGGTCTACACCGACAATATCTTCCAGTGGGCCGATGGCGGCACCTCCAACATGATCCTCGACGATGGCGGCGACGCCACCATGTACATCCTGATCGGCGCGCGTGCCGAAGCCGGCGAGGATGTGCTCTCCAATCCGGGCAGCGAGGAGGAAGAAATCCTGTTTGCCAAGATCAAGAAGCGTATGGCGGCATCGCCCGGTTTCTTCACCAAGCAGAAGGAAGCGATCCGCGGCGTCACCGAAGAGACCACCACCGGCGTCAACCGCCTCTATCAGTTGCAGAAGAAGGGCCTGCTGCCGTTCCCGGCGATCAACGTCAACGATAGCGTGACCAAGTCGAAATTCGACAACAAATACGGCTGCAAGGAATCGCTGGTCGACGGCATTCGCCGCGGCACCGACACGATGATGGCCGGCAAGGTTGCAGTCGTCTGCGGCTATGGCGACGTCGGCAAGGGCTCTTCGGCATCGCTCAAGGGCGCCGGCGCCCGCGTCAAGGTCACCGAGGTCGATCCGATCTGCGCATTGCAGGCGGCGATGGACGGCTTCGAAGTCGTCACGCTCGAAGATGCCGCCCCGACCGCCGACATCATCATCACCACCACCGGCAACAAGGATGTCGTCACCATCGACCATATGCGGGCGATGAAGGACATGGTGATCGTCGGCAATATCGGCCACTTCGACAACGAGATCCAGGTGGCGTCGCTGCGCAACCTGAAGTGGACCAACATCAAGCCGCAGGTCGACATGATCACCTTCCCGAACGGCAAGCGGATGATCCTGTTGTCGGAAGGCCGCCTGCTCAATCTCGGCAACGCCACCGGGCACCCGAGCTTCGTCATGTCGGCGTCCTTCACCAACCAGGTGCTGGCCCAGATCGAGCTGTACACCAAGCCCGGCCAGTATCAGAACCAGGTCTATGTCCTGCCGAAGCATCTCGATGAAAAGGTCGCGCGCCTGCATCTCGACAAGCTCGGCGCCCGGCTCACCGAGCTGTCCAGCGAACAGGCAGCCTATATCGGCGTGACTCCGCAGGGGCCGTTCAAGCCGGAACACTACCGCTATTAACCACAGCTGAAGTTACCACTAGATATTGATGCCGGGCGATTGACTTTTCGCCCGGCATTATTTTTGCGCTGATTGATTCTTCACGCCGATTCGCGCAAGCGCTATGGTGCTGATTCGCGGGTCCGGGGGACGAGGGCCGACACCCGCATCAGGGCGGTCTTGCATTCAGGCGGCGAAGAGGACCAGGACATGCCGGGGGATTACCCGCCTTGCGCGGGACAGGCCGTTTCCGGCGGCCACAACGATTCGGCAACGAAGGTTTCCGCTGCCAGAGGCGGAAGCCTCTTATGGCGCGCTGGTAGCCGCGTCGGAAAATTGCTTGCTTCGTCCGCGCTCGTCGGTCCGCTGCTTGGCCGTTCGGCACATGCTGGACCCGCTGCTGCGTCCAAAGCCGGGCTGTCGGTCAGCACCGTCGAGGTCATGCAACTCGCGATGTTTGTCGGCGTCATGGGCGCCGCACTTGTCTCGGCCATTTTCCTGATCCGCGAACGGGCGCGCACCTCGGCGCAGAATGTCGAACTCAGAGCCCGCCTGGCCGACGTCAACGCAGCGCTGCAGCGCTCCGAGGCGCTGCTCAACCTGCGCGGCCAGCGTGTCGTCGTATGGGCCTCGGAAAACAAGAAACCCGAGCTCGTCGGGACATTGCCGGTTGAGAGCGGCGCTCCGGAAGACCGTGCCGCCTTCCTCGCCTTTGGCCGTTGGCTGATGCCGCGCTCGGCGGCGGCGCTCGAAAATGCCGTGGCGAGACTGCGGGAAAAGGCGAAGCCGTTCGACCTCGTTATCGAATCGCAGGCTGGAGCGCCGCTCGAAGTGCACGGGCGCAAGAGCGCAGCACACGTGGTCGTCCGTTTCGTCTCGCTTTCAGAAACGCAGCGAAGCGAGGCCAGGCTGAAAATCGAGAACCAGCGTCTCGCCGCCGACTATGACACCATGCTCGGCCTTCTCAACGCACTCAGCATGCCAGCATGGCTGCGCACGGCGAACGGGCGGCTGAAGTGGGTCAACCGCGCCTATGCCAAGGCGGTCGAGGCGGAAAACGCCGAAGCGGCGGTTCGCGACGCGAAGGAATTCTTGGGTGGCCAGGCGCGCGATGCGATCGCTGCACAGCACAAGTCGCATCCCGTCTTCGAGCAGGCGCTTTCCACCGTGATCGAAGGCGACCGCCGCATGTTCGCCGTGACCGACTTCGCCGGTGCCGACGGCTCGGCGGGTCTTGCCTGCGACACCAGCGCCATCGAAACTATCCGTAACGAATATGAGCGGACCGTGCGCAGCCACGCCGACACGCTCGATCAGCTCAACACCGCCGTGGCGATTTTCGATACCGACGAAAAGCTGCGGTTTTTCAACCAGGCGTTCCAGAAACTATGGGGTCTCGACAGCGGCTTCCTGCACAGCGCTCCCGACAATGCCTTGTTGCTCGACCGACTGCGCAGCGAAGGCAAGATCGCCGAGCAGCCCGAATGGCGGCGCTGGAAGGAAAGCCTGCTTGGCGCCTATCGCGCGGTCGAGTCGCAGGAACATTGGTGGCATCTGCCGGACGGCAAGACCATCCGCGTCGTCGCCAATCCGCAGCCCAAGGGCGGCGTGACCTGGGTGTTCGAGAACCTGACCGAGAAGATGGACCTCGAAAGCCGCTACCAGACCGCGGTGCGGGTCCAGGGCGAAACGCTCGACAATCTTGCCGAAGGCGTGGCCGTGTTCGGCCCCGACGGCAGGCTCAGATTGTCGAACCCGGCATTCGCAGCACTTTGGGGACTGGACGCCGACGCCGCCAAGCCCAACGTTCACGTCTCCACGATCCGCGATCTGTGCGACCGGCGCGCCGCTGACAGTCCCTGGCGCGGGTTCGTTGCCGCCATCACCGGTTTCGACGATGAGCGCCGCGACCGCCACGGCCAGACCGAGCTGAACAACGGCAACGTGCTGCGCTACGCGATGATCCCGCTGCCCAACGGGCAGGTGATGATGACCTTCGTCGACGTCACCGACAGCGTCAATGTCGAGCGGGCGCTGAAGGACAAGAACGAGGCATTGGAAAAATCCGACCAGCTCAAGAACGAGTTTGTGCAGCACGTCTCCTACGAATTGCGCTCGCCGCTGACCAACATCATCGGCTTCACCGAGCTTCTTTCACTGCCCTCGACCGGGCCATTGAGCCAGAAGCAGCGCGAATATGTCGAGCATGTCAGCTCGTCTTCCTCGGTCCTGCTCACCATCGTCAACGACATCCTCGACCTGGCGACCGTGGATGCCGGCATCATGGAGCTCGATATCTCCGAAGTTCACGTCGACCGGACCATCGCTGCCGCTGCCGAGCTTGTTGCCGACCGGCTGGAGGAGCATGCAATCAGGCTCAAGGTCGATGCGGCTACCGCGCCAAAGACGTTTCACGGCGACGAAACCCGCATCCGCCAGATCCTCTACAATCTGCTGAGCAATGCCGCGAACTACGCTCCGGAGGCGAGCACCATCACGCTCACCTGCCGCTCGCTTGCCGAAGGCGTGGAATTCTCCGTTCACGACGATGGTCCCGGCATGCCGCCTGACCTGCTCGATTCGGTGTTCCGCCGTTTCGAACCGCGCACCAATGGCGGCCGCCGGCGCGGCGCCGGCCTCGGCCTGTCGATCGTCAAGAGCTTTGTCGAGTTGCATGGCGGCAGCGTCCGCATCGAGACCGGCAAGGACATGGGCACCACCGTCATTTGTGCCTTTCCCGACACGCCGTCCGGCATCCGCGCGGCGGCCGAGTAGCGCGTTCGATGGCAGGCATGGTGCTGGAGCGTTTTCTCGCCGACGAGGCTGCGACCGCAAGGCTGGGCGAGGATCTGGCCATGTCGCTGCGCCCTGGCGACGTGCTGGCTCTCAAAGGCGATCTCGGCGCCGGCAAGTCGAGTTTGGCACGGGCACTGATCAGGGCCATGACCGACGATGCCGGTCTCGACGTGCCGAGCCCGACCTTCACGCTCGTCCAGAGCTATGAAGCGCGCGTTCCCGTCCATCATTTCGACCTCTATCGCCTGTCCTCGGCGTCCGAACTGGACGAGCTGGGTTTCGATGAGGCGCTGGCGCAAGGCGCTGCCCTGGTCGAATGGCCGGAACGGGCAGAGGCCTATTTGCCAAAGACTTCGGTGCTGATCGAACTGGTCCATCAGGACGACGGCCGCCTGGCGAGATTGTCGGGACAAGGCGCAGCGGTCGAGCGCACGGCGCGATCGCTGGCAATGCGCGATTTTCTGGAAAGAGCTGGCTGGGGCGAAGCGCAGAGACGCTATTTTATCGGCGACGCCTCGGCCCGCTCCTATGAGATCGTCTCGCTGGCCGGCCTGCCGCGGCGCGTGTTGATGAACTCGCCGCGGCTGGTGCTCGGGCCGCCGGTCCGCGACGGCAAGCCCTATGCGGTGATTGCCCACACCGCGCAATCCGTCGCGGCCTTCGTCGCCATCGACCGGGCGTTGCGGGCCGGCGGCGTCAGCGCCCCGGAGATCCACGCGCAGGACTTGGACCAGGGATTTCTTCTGCTCGAGCATCTCGGCTCGGAGGGTTTTCTCGGCCAGCACGGTCGGCCTGTGGCGGAGCGCTACGCGTCGGCGGCCGAACTGCTTGCCATGATGCACGGCAAGACGTGGCCCGATCGCATCGAGGCTGCGCCCGGCGTCGTTCATAACGTGCCGCCTTTCGACCGCGACGCCATGATGATCGAAGCCGAATTGCTGCTCGACTGGTATGTGCCGGCTATATCAGGCCACCCGGCAAACGATGCCTTGCGCGCCGGTTATACAAAAGAATGGAATGCGGTTCTCGACCGGTTGGAGGGGCGCGAATACACGCTCATGCTGCGCGATTTTCATTCGCCCAACATCATCTGGCGCGGCGAGCGTACCGGACACGATCGCCTCGGCATCGTCGATGTCCAGGACGCGCTGATCGGCCCTTCCGCCTACGATCTCGCCTCGCTCGCCATGGATGCCCGCGTTACGATTTCGCCTGAGATCGAGCGGCGGACGCTCGATGCCTATATCGCCGCGCGCCATAAGGCTGGCGCTTTTAACGAAGACGAATTCGTCGAAACCTATGCGATCATGGCGGCGCAGCGCAATTCGAAGATTCTCGGCATTTTTGTTCGGCTCGAAAAGCGCGACGGCAAACCCTATTATCTAAAACACCTGCCGCGCATTCGCGATTATCTCCGGCGAGCGCTGGCGCATCCCGGGCTGGCCAGCCTGCGGGATTTCTATACCGCCCACGGCCTGTTGGAGGAACGATCGCTGTGACGACGCGCCCCAAGATCGCAATGGTGCTTGCCGCTGGGCTCGGAAAGCGCATGCGGCCAATCACCGACACGATGCCGAAGCCGCTGGTCAAGATATCAGGCAAGACATTGCTCGACTGGAGCCTGGACAGCCTGGCCCAGGCCAGCGTCGACAAGGCGATGGTCAACGTCCATTATTTTCCCGAGCAGATCGTCGCCCATGTCGCCGCGCGCCGCGCCCCGCGGGTCGTCATTTCCGACGAAAGCGAAAGACTGCTCGATTCCGCCGGCGGTATCGTCCATGCTTTGCCGGAACTGGGAGGGGGTCCCTTTTACATTGTCAACGCCGACACCTTCTGGATCGACAGCGGCGTGCCCAACCTTGCCCGCCTCGCCCTTGCATGGGACGCGGCGAAAATGGATATTCTGCTGATGCTCGCGGAACCCCAGTCAGCAACCGGGCACAGCGGCGGCACGGATTTCATGATGTCGCCGGCCGGCGCCTTGCGGCGTTCGAAAGGCGACCCGACAGGCCTGATCTATGCCGGCGCGGCGATCGTCCATCCCAGGCTTTTCAAGGATGCGCCAGCCGGCCCACACTCGCTCAACGCCTATTTCGATGCGGCTATCGCAGCCGGCCGCCTGTACGGCATGGTAATGCACGGCCATTGGATCACCGTCGGCACGCCCGACGCCATTCCGCTTGCGGAAGCGGCCGTTGCCACCGCTCTTGCTGAGTCGCCCGGCACTCTTACCGAGTTGACCAGCGCTCTCACCGAGTTGAAATGAGCGGCTCCCGCCGCGTTTTCTCGATCCCGCCCGGAGCGCCGTTTCTGCCGACGCTGGCCGAGGCCCTGCTGTCAGGACGCCTCGTTTCCGATTTCCGCTTCGACGGCGACCCGCTGGCGCTGGCCGACGCCACCATCTACGTGCCGACGCGCCGCGCGGCACGAGCGCTGCGCGGCGTCTTCGTCGACCGTCTGGGGGGCCGCTCGGCGATCCTGCCGGTCATCCGGCCGCTCGGCGAGTTCGACGAGGACGAAGCTGCATTTGCGGCCGACGCATCCGCCGCGATTGACCTCGCACCGCCGATCGCCGCGATCGAGCGCCTGCTGCTGCTGGCGCCGCTGGTCAGCGCCTGGAAACGCCGCCTGCCAGCGCATGTCGCGGCACTTTTCGACGAAGAGATCGTCGTGCCGGCGTCGGCCGCCGACGCCATCTGGCTGGCGCGCGACCTGGCCCGGCTGATGGACGAGATCGAGACGGAAGGTACGGACTGGACCAGGCTCGCCGATCTGGTGACCGGCAATCTTGCCGGCTGGTGGCAAGTGACGCTCGACTTCCTGAGTATCGTCACCGAAAACTGGCCGAATCTTCTCGAGGAACGCAATCGCTCCAACCCTGCCGCGCATCGCAATGCGCTGATAAGGCTGGAAGCGGCGCGGCTGAAGCGCAATCCTCCGGCCGGACCGGTGATCGCCGCCGGCTCCACCGGGTCCATTCCCGCCACCGCCGAGCTGCTTGCGGTGATCGCGGGCCTGCCCAGCGGCGCGGTCGTGCTGCCCGGCCTCGACCTGATGCTGGATGAGCCGTCTTTCGCGGCGATCGCCGCACCTGGCGCCCGGCCGGCCTTGCTTGGCCACCCGCAATACGGCCTGGCAAAACTGATCGGCAAGATCGGCGTGCTGCGCGGCGATGTCGGGGAGATCGCCGTTGCCGAAAGGCCGCTCGCGCTGCGTGCCGCACTTGTCGGCGAGGCGCTGCGGCCGGCTGAGACCACCGAGCTGTGGGCCGAGACGCGCGCGCGCTTTACGGCCGGCGATGTCACCGAAGCCTTCGCCGACGTGACGCTTCTCGAAGCCGCCAGCGAACGCGACGAAGCGGTGGCGATCGCCGTTGCACTCAAACAGGCCGTCGAGCAGCCCGGCCAGCGCGCCGCACTCGTCACCGGCGATCGCGCCCTGGCGCGGCGCGTCTCAGTCGAGCTCTTGCGGTTCGGGGTCGTCGCCGACGATTCGGGCGGCACCCCGCTCATCAACACGCCAGCTGCCGGCCTGCTCAGGCTGGCGCTCCAGGCCGCTTTCCGCCCCGGCGATCCGGTCGCTCTGCTGTCGCTGCTCAAGCACCCGTTGCTTCGCCTCGGCCTGGAACGCACAAGCGTCCGTCATGCGGCGGAGATCGTCGAACTGGTGGCGCTGCGCGGCGGCACCGGCCGCCCCGACATCGCATCGCTGCCCGAGCTCTTCGAGGCCCGCCTCACCGGCCTGGGCGGCACCCGCCCGCCGTTCTGGTTTTCCCGCCTGACTGTCCGAAATATCGAGCGCGCCCGCGAATTGCTCGTCCGCCTTGCCGCTGCGCTGGCGCCGCTGACCGCCTTTCGCAGTCAAGCCGAAGCCGATCTTGCCGAATTGACCCGGGCCAGCGTCGTCGCGCTCGAAAGTCTGGGCCGCACCGCGGATGGCAGCCTGAGCGAACTCTATGCCGGCGATGCCGGCGAAAAGGTCGCCGAGCTCTTGCGCGGGCTGGTCGCTGCCTCAGCGTCGTTCTCTTTCGCGGCGGACGAATGGCCCGATGTGATGGAAGCGCTGATCGCGCCCGAAACCGTCAAGCCGGCACAAGGGACCGACAGGAATATCGCCATCTGGGGTGCGCTGGAAGCCCGGTTGCAGAACCTCGACATGCTGGTCATTGGCGGGCTCAACGAAGGCGTGTGGCCGCGCAAGCCGGAAAGCGATCGCTTCATGTCTCGGCTGATGAAGACCGGCATCGATCTCGAACCGCCCGAACGACGCATCGGCTTGGCCGCCCATGATTTCCAGATGGCGATGGGGGCGAAGAAAGTGGTGCTTGCGCGCTCCGCCCGCTCGGGTGACGCGCCGGCGGTGCCGTCGCGCTGGCTGCAGCGTCTCCTGACCTTCATCGGCAAGGACCATGCGGCGGTGCTTCGCCGGCGTGGGGATGAATTCCTGTCCTGGGCCCGTGCGCTCGATGCCGGCGAAAGAAGAGACTTCGCGCCGCGACCGCAGCCGAAGCCACCGCTGGCTGTGCGGCCGCAGCATTTCTCCGTCACCGAGATCGAGACGCTGCGCCGCGACCCCTACGCGGTCTATGCCAGGAGGATCCTCGGCCTGATGCCGCTCGATCCGGTCATCCGCGACCCGGGCGCTGCCGAGCGCGGCACGCTGTTTCACGCCATCCTGCATCTTTTTTCGCGGACAGTGGCCGATCCGCTCGTGCCGGAGGCGCTGGGCGGCCTCATCGCTGCCGGCCGCGCATGCTTTGCCGAGGCCGCTCTTCCTCCCGATGTCGAGGCGGTGTGGTGGCCGCGCTTCGAAAAGCTCGCCGCCGGCATCATCGAATGGGAGCGCGGCCGCGCCTTCGCCGTGTCCATGCGGCATGCGGAGGAACGCGCCGAAAAAACCGGCGTGGGCCAGTCCGGCGTGACGCTGTCCGGCTATGCCGATCGGGTCGACCTCCTGGCCGGCGGCATGGCCGACATCCTGGACTACAAGACCGGCTCCTCGCCGTCCAAGGCACAGGCCCATACGCTGCTTTCGCCGCAACTGGCGCTTGAGGGCGCGCTGCTCAGGCGCGGCGCTTTCAAGGGGCTTGGCGCGCGCGAGCCGTCGCAGCTGGCCTTCATCAGGCTGAAGCCGAATGGCGAGGTGTTCGAGGAATCGATTCTCGAATACAACCGCAAGCCGCGAACCGCCGCCGATCTCGCCGAGGAGGCCTGGGCGCGGCTCGAAAAACTGCTGATCCACTATGCCGACCCGGCGACCTTCTATCTGTCGCGCGCGCTGCCGTTCCGCGAGGGCGAGACCGATGGCGATTACGACCATCTCGCCCGCGTGCTCGAATGGTCAGCCGGCGGCGACGCCGACGACGAGGGAGGGGAGGCATGAAGAAGGCCTATCCCATCCCGACGGATACCGCCGCCAGCCAGGCCAGCGCCTCCGACCCGCAAAATTCCGCCTGGGTGTCGGCCAATGCCGGATCGGGCAAGACCCATGTGCTGGCCCAGCGCGTCATCCGGCTCTTGCTGCGCGGCACAGATCCGTCGAAGATCCTGTGCCTGACCTATACCCGTGCTGCCGCCGCCAACATGTCGAACCGGGTGTTTTCGACGCTGTCGGAGTGGACGGCGCTTGGCGACGTCGAACTGGCGGCAAGGATAGAGGGGCTGGACGGTCGCCAGCCCGATCGCGAAACCATGCGCCGCGCCCGCCGGCTGTTCGCCGAGGCGCTGGAAACGCCGGGCGGGCTGAAGATCCAGACCATCCACGCCTTCTGCGAATCGGTGCTGCACCAGTTCCCGCTGGAAGCCAACATACCGGC
Organism: Mesorhizobium sp. M1312; assembly: GCF_040318115.1. Taxonomy (NCBI): domain Bacteria; kingdom Pseudomonadati; phylum Pseudomonadota; class Alphaproteobacteria; order Hyphomicrobiales; family Phyllobacteriaceae; genus Mesorhizobium; species Mesorhizobium sp. M1312. Next base: position 210,036 of record NZ_JAMYLQ010000001.1, read on the forward strand.
TCATTTCGAAATGCTCGATCCGCAGATGGAGGCGTCGCTCTTCGCCGCCGCCCGCCGCGACATGATCTCGGGCACAGCCGCCGGCGATGCGGGGCTGGCCGAGGCTTTCGCCACCATTCTGGAACGCGGCGGCGAACACGGGCTCGACGCCTTGCTGACCGAGATCGTGCGCAAGCGCGACGGTCTGCGCGCCTTCATCAGCGCGGCCGGCGGCGATGGCTTCCGGGCGCTGTTCGGCGAGTTTAGGTTTCGCGCCGGCCAGACCGCCGAAGGCCTGGCGGCGTCCGTTTGGCCGCTGCCGGGCTTCCTGCCGGACTATTTCGTCACCTTTGCCAGTGCCGCTGAGGCCGCCGATGCACGCATCGTGCTGAACAATTTGCTGCCCTACGCCCATCTTGCCTTCGCCGAGGATGAGCCGGTTCGCCGGTTGCAATTGCTGGCAAAAGCCTTCCTGCGAGCCGATGGCGAGCCTTATGAGCCGGCAAAGACGTTCAAGAAGGCGTTGCTCGACCGGCTGCCGGATCTTGCCGAGCGCTATCTCTTAGCGGCCGAAGCCATCCTCGAAATCTCCGACCGGCTGGCCTTGTTCAGGATGCTGGAGGGCACACGTGCCGCGCTGACCATCGCCGACTGGCTGATCGCCCGCTACGAGCACTTGAAGCGCGCCCGCGGCTTTCTCGACTTCAACGATCTCATCACCCGAACGGTCAATCTCCTGGCGCGGCCCGACGCCGGCCCTTGGGTGCAATACAAGCTCGACCAGGGCATCGACCATATCCTGCTCGACGAGGCGCAGGACACCAGTCCCGACCAGTGGGAGGTGGTGAAGCGGCTGGCCGAGGAATTCTTTGCCGGGCTCGGCGCGCGCGACACGGTCCACCGCACGGTCTTTGCCGTCGGCGACGAAAAACAGTCGATCTATTCCTTTCAAGGAGCGGCGCCCGACTCCTTCGCCGACTCAAGGCTGCTGTTTGCCGGAAAGGTGCGCGACGCCAACGCCGACTTCGCCGATCTCAAGCTGACCTGGTCCTTCCGCTCGACCGACGACGTGCTTGCGGCGGTGGACCGTGTCTTTGCCGACCCAGCCGTGCGGCGCGGCATCAGCCACGATCCCGACCCGCTGAACCACAAGGCGATCCGCACGGATGCGCCGGGCTATGTCGAGGTCTGGCCGTCGATCGGCGCCGACGTCGTCGACGAACCCGACGACTGGACGCAAGCCGTCGACCACGCCCACGCGCCGGCGGTGCGCGTTGCCGAAAATGTGGCGGCAACCATTGCCGGCTGGATCGGCGTCGGCGAGATCATCGAAGGCCGCGGCAAGAAGCTTCGGCCCGGCGACGTGCTGGTGCTGGTGCGTAAGCGCGATCGTTTCGTCCATGCGCTAACGCGCGCGCTGAAGCGCCGCAACATCCCGGTCGCCGGCGCCGACCGGCTCAGCCTGCCCGGCCATATCGCGGTGAAGGACCTGATTGCGCTCGGCCACTTTCTTGTCCAGCCTGAGGACGATCTGTCGCTTGCCGCCGTGCTGCGCAGCCCGATTTTCGATGTTTCGGAAGAGATGCTTTTCGCGCTCGCCGGCGCGCGGCCGTCCGGCCTCTCCTTGATAGCATCGCTCAGGCAGCAAGCCGGCGAAAGCGCTGCCTTGGCCGCAGTCGCTGCCCAGCTCGACACATGGTCCGATGAAGCCGCATTCAAGCCGGTGTTCGAATTCTATGCCGGGGCTCTCGCCCGCGACGGCCTGCGCAAGAAGATGATCGGGCGGCTCGGGCCGGAGGCCGGCGACATCCTCGACGAGTTTCTGAGCTTCTGCCTGGCCGAGGAGCGGACCGGCCTGCCGGGGCTGGAATCCTTCCTGGCGACGCTGGAAAATGCCGGTCCCGAGATCAAGCGCGAAATGGACCAGACCCGCGACGAGGTTCGTGTCATGACCGTGCATGCCGCCAAGGGCCTGGAGGCGCCTGTCGTGTTCCTGGTCGATGGTGGCTCGGCGCCGTTCAGCGATCGCCATTTGCCGCGGCTGATGCCGTTCGATGGCTCGGGCGAACACTGGGACGGCAAGGGCTATCTCTGGCGTTCGGCCAGCGATGTCGCCAATGGATTTTCACGGGCCGCTTCGGTCCGCGCGCGCGAGCTGGCCGACGACGAATACCGCCGGCTGCTCTATGTCGGCATGACCCGCGCCGAGGACCGGCTGATCGTCTGCGGCTATCACGGCAAGCGGGCACCGAACGCCGGCACCTGGCATTCCATCGTCAGCCGCGCGCTGGTCGGCGCCCCCGAAAGCATCGAGCGGCAGCACCCCGCCACCGGCGAGACCGTGCATCGCTTTCATGTGACAAAATTGCCGCCGGTCGCACAGGCGGCGGCCGAAGAGGCGCGGCAGGCGCACCAGTTCGAGCCGTTGCCGAAGACCCTGTTCCAGCCCTTGCCGCCCTTCGAGGACCTGCCGCGCCCGCTGTCGCCGTCCGGCGCCTCGGCGCTGATCGACGAGGCCAAGCAAGCGGTGATCGACACCGGCTCGCCGGTGCTGGACGCTGAGAAGGAGTCAGGCTTTGCGGTGATGCGGGGGCTGGCGCTGCACAAATTGCTGCAGATGCTGCCCGGCATTGCGGAGGCCGAACGCCGCGATGCCGCGGAACGCTATCTCAGGCGCGCCGGCGCGCAATGGCCTGAAACCGAGCGCGACAAGGCCTTGGCCTCGGTGGCAGCGATCCTTGCCGACAGCCGTTTCGCGCCATTGTTTGCATCATCGTCGCGCGCTGAAGTCGCGGTCATGGGCAGCCTGAACGTGAAGGGCAAGTTGCGCTCGATCTCCGGCAAGATCGACCGGCTGGCGGTCACATCAGGCAAGGTGTCGATCGTCGACTACAAGACCAACCGGCCGGCGCCAGCAACCCTGTCGGACGTTCCACAGGCCTATGTCCTGCAGCTCGCGCTCTATCGCGCGCTGCTCCAGCCGCTTTATCCCGAGCACGAGGTCTCGGCGGCGCTGCTGTTCACTGAAGCGCCACGATTGATCGAGCTGCCGCCGGCAGTCATGGACGACGCTCTTGCCCGACTCACGGGAGCGTGACACAACAGTTGCTTGAAGAAGGGCGCGATCACCACCACATTTGGTGCGACAATAACTCTCGAAAGGATTTTCGCATGGCCACCGTCAAGGTCGACAAGAGCAATTTCCAGACCGATGTACTTGACGCCAAGGAGCCGGTCGTCGTCGATTTCTGGGCGGAATGGTGCGGCCCCTGCAAGATGATCGCGCCGGCGCTGGAAGACATCGCCATTGAACTCGGCAGCAAGGTGAAGATCGCCAAGCTTAACATTGACGAGAATCCCGAGCTTGCGGCGCAGTTCGGCGTGCGCTCGATCCCGACGCTGATGATTTTCAAGGGCGGCGAAATGGCCGACATGAAGGTCGGCGCCGCGCCGAAGACGGCGCTGTCGCACTGGATCAACGGCAATCTCGCCTGATCCGACTGAGAATTTCGCAGACAAGCCCGGCCCTCGCGCCGGGCTTTTTGTTGGTGTCACCGATCTGCCGATCTGGCACTCGCCACTTGCCGCCTCATGTTCTTGTCTGGCTTAAAGCAGGAGAACGACATGACCGGATCCGCCAAGGCCACCGTCTTCATCGACAATGACCGCGTCATCGTCACCGAATACCGCTTCGCCCCAGGCGACAACACCGGCTGGCACCGTCATGGCCACGATTACGTCATCGTGCCGCTGATGGACGGCAAGCTCAAGCTCCTGGCCAAGGACGGCGAATCCTTTGCCGAAATGAAGAAGGGGGCGCCCTACTTCCGCAAGGAGGGCGTGGAGCATGACGTCATCAATGCCAATGAGGGCGAGTATGCCTTCATCGAGATCGAGCTGAAGTAGATGCCGTGAGATGGAGCAAACGGTCCGACTTGTGCGAGACGGCAAGCTGCCAGTTGCCATCTTGATGGCAAAGCTGCGCAGATGTATATCTTGCAAGCAGGAAGGTTGAAAATGGCCGAGCCACAGCTCTCTGTGCGTAGCGCAAAAGCACGCGATCTGGCCCATAGGCTTGCTCGTCGAGAAAATCGTTCGATTGCCGACGTGGTCGAACGTGCGCTTGAATCCTATGAAATTCGTGAAGCGGGCCGCGAGCCGGCTCACTCTTTCTATGCTCGCCTGACGGCAAGCAGTGGTGCTGACATTGATCTGGAGAAAATCATCCGCGAAGACCGCCAAGCCCATACGGGACCCGATCTTTGATTTTCATCGATACTAACGTGATTTCAGAGACTCTGAAGAAGGCACCGGACCGGGCCGTCGTAGCCTGGCTTGTCTGGTATGATGCTGAGTCGGCACTTCCTACCGTGACGATCGCTGAAATTGCCTTTGGCATTCAAAAAGTACGCCCTGACGAACGCGCCGATCGCTTGGAGCGGGGATTTCTCTCAGTGGCGCCGTCGGTTTGCCGACCGGATTTTTGGGCTGACGGAAGAAGCTGCCCTGACCTATGGCGAGATCATGGGAACTGCCGTGGGCCAAGGCCGTGGCATGTCAGCTCCCGACGGCATGATTGCTGCGATCGCGCGCGTAAACGGCGGTCGGCTGGCAACGCGCAATCTGAGTGACTTTGGCAACACCAGCCTTGAGCTGATCTCGCCGTGGGATTTCTGAAGCTCTCGAGCCGAGCGCCGGGCAATTTCACCGTCGAGGGGCAGAACCGCGTCAGGCGTGGGACTATCAAACCGGCGGCGTGCCGTTTTCGGCCAGCACCGCGCCGGCCAGATAGAGCGAGCCGCTGATCAGGATGCGCGGCGGTGGTCCGTCCCATGTGTCGCGTAGCAGCATCAGCGCGTTGGCGACGGAGCTGACCGGTTCGGCCGACAGGCCGGCCTCGACGGCGCGGATCGCCAGTTCGTCATTCGGCACGCTGGCCTCGCTGAGGCTCACCGGCACCGTGTAGACATGCCGCACCAAACCCTTGAAGGCGCGGAAATAACCGCTCTGGTCCTTGGTGTTGATCATGCCGGAAATCAGGAACAGCGGCCGCGGGTTCTTTTCTTCCTGCTCGGCAAGTGCTTCGGCGACGACCACGCCGGCGCCCGGATTGTGGCCGCCGTCGAGCCAGATGTCGGCGCCCTTCGGCGCCAGTTCCGTCAGCCTGCCTTGCGGCAACTTCTGCATCCGCCCCGGCCAGGTGACCTTGGCCATCGCCTTGTCGGCGACGCGATGGCTGATCTCGAAGCCCGCCGCCTTGACTGCCGCAATCGCCGCCGCCGCATTGGCGAACTGGTGGCGCCCGGGCAGGCGCGGTGGCGACAGGTCCATCAGCCCGTCTTCGTCCTGATAGACCATCCGGCCGTTTTCCTCGAAGGCGAGGAAATCCTGGCCGTAGACGAAGGCGGGACAGTCGAGCCGCTCGGCGGTTTCGATAAGCACCTGCAGCGCCGTCTCGCTTTCCTGCGCGCCGATGATCACCGGACAACCGCTTTTGATGATGCCGGCCTTTTCGGCGGCGATCAGTTCGACACGGTCGCCGAGAAAGGATTCGTGGTCGAGCGAGACCGGCATGATCACCGACACCGCCGGCTCGGTGATGACATTGGTGGCGTCGAAGCGGCCGCCGAGACCGACCTCGATGATGACGGCATCTGCCGGATGTTCGGAAAACAGCAGGAAGGTGACGGCGGTGAGGATTTCGAAGACGGTGATCTTCTGGCCCTCATTGGCCTTGGCGGCGCGGGCGATGGCGTCGGCGAAGACCTTGTCCTCGACCAGCCTGCCGCCGCCGTCGGCGGCCAGCCGGTAGCGCTCATGCCAGTGCACCAGATGTGGCGATGTGTGGACATGGACGCGGTGGCCGGCCGCTTCGAGCAGCGCCCGCGAAAAGGCGGCGCAGGAGCCCTTGCCGTTGGTGCCGGCGATGTGGATGACCGGCGGCAGATGCTCCTGCGGATTGCCCAGCCGCTCCAGCAGCCGCGAAATACGGTCGAGCGAAAGATCGAAGCCCTTCGGATGAAGCGACATCAGGCTTTCGATTTCGCGGTCGGCGGCAAGCGTGGTCATGGGAGAATCCTAGTGCATGACCCCGAAAATCGAAATCGATCTTCGGAAAGGATCATGCGCGAAATCAAGATGCTACAGCGCCACAGATGGCGCGCAATCGGGGTTCGCGACGAAGGATGTCGCGTCAGGCTTGCGGGCGTGCTTCCGCCGGGAGCGCCACCGGCGGCAGGATTTCCGGTTCCAGCGGCTTTTCTTCTTCCGGCAGCTTGAGCAGCATTTTCAGCAGCCGAGCGATCGTCTGGCGCATATCGAGCCGCGACACCACCATGTCGACCATGCCGTGCTCCATCAGATACTCGGAGCGCTGGAAGCCGTCGGGCAGCTTTTCCCTGATGGTCTGCTCGATGACGCGCGGCCCGGCAAAGCCGATCAGCGCGCCGGGCTCGGCGATGTGCACGTCGCCCAGCATGGCGTAGGAGGCGGTGACGCCGCCGGTGGTCGGGTTGGTCAGCACAACGATATAGGGAAGACCGGCTTCCTTCAGCCGATCGACGCCGACCGTGGTTCTCGGCAATTGCATGAGCGACAGGATGCCTTCCTGCATGCGCGCGCCGCCGGAGGCTGCGAACAGGATCAGCGGCCGCTTGCGTTGCACTGCGACCTCGAAGCCACGAACGATGGCATCGCCGGCGGCCATGCCGAGCGAGCCGCCCATGAAGGCGAAGTCCTGCACGGTCACCACCACCGGCAGGCCTTCGACAGTGCCCACCGCATTGATGATGGCGTCCTCCAGCCCGGTCTTGGCCTTGGCGTCTTTCAGCCGGTCGGTGTAGCGCTTCTCGTCACGAAATTTCAGCGGGTCCTGGACCACCTTGGGATTTTCGAGCGTCTCGTACTTGCCGTCGTCCATGAAGAATCTCAGCCGCTCCTTGGCCGAGATCTTCATGTGATGGCCGGAGGACGGGATGACGAACTGGTTCTGCTCCAGGTCCTTGTGGAAGACCATCTCGCCGGTCTCCGGATCCTTGATCCAGAGGTTCTCGGGCATGTCGGTGCGCCGGCCGAGCATCGAATTGATCTTCGGGCGAACGTAGTTGGTGATCCAGTTCATCGCTTCGGCTCCTGTCCTGACGAAGAGTTAGACCATGATCCCGAAAAGTGAAAACCGGTTTCGCTGGAGATCATGGTCAACCAGAAGATCAAGACTATTCGGCGGCAGCAAGGCGAGCCGCACGCACGCCTTGCGAAAGCCCGCTAACCAGCGTGGCAACCGCCTCGGCCGGGTCGGCGGTCTTTTCGCCCTTCGGCCCCAGAACATTGGCGACCGCATTGACAATCGCGGTGCCGACGACGACGCCGTCGGCCGACGCCCCGATGATGCGTGCCTGCTCAGCGGTCTTGACGCCGAAGCCGACGCAGACCGGCAGGTCGGTATGGCCCTTGATGCGCGTGACTGCCGCGGCCACCTTGCCGGTGTCGGCAAGCGCTGAGCCGGTGATGCCGGTCATCGATACGTAATAGACGAAGCCGGAGGTGTTCTGCAGCACTTTGGGCAGGCGCTTGTCGTCGGTGGTCGGCGTCGCCAGCCGGATGAAATTGATGCCGGCCTTCAGCGCCGGAATGCACAATTCCTCATCCATTTCCGGCGGCAGATCGACGACGATCAGCCCGTCGATGCCGCTGGCCAACGCGTCGCTCAGGAAGCGGTCGACGCCGTGGATGTAGATCGGATTGTAGTAGCCCATCAGTACGATCGGCGTTTCATTATCGGCGGCACGGAATTCCGACGCCATTTTCAGCGTCTTGACCAGCGTCTGGCCGCCTTTCAGCGCGCGCAGCCCGGCCGCCTGGATCGCCGGGCCGTCGGCCATCGGATCGGAAAACGGCATGCCCATTTCGATGATGTCGGCGCCTGCCTTGGGCAGCGCCTTCATGATCGCCAAAGCGGTGTCGTAGTCCGGGTCGCCGCTCATGAAATAGGTGACGAGCGCCGGGCGGCCCTCGGCCTTCAGCTTAGCCATGCGGCGGTCGATGCGGGTGGTCATGATCAGATCTCCATGCCCAGCATATTGGCCACCGTGTGCACGTCCTTGTCGCCGCGGCCGGACAAATTCACGATGACGATCTGGTCCTTGTCCATGGCGGGTACGATCTTCACCGCATGCGCGATGGCGTGGGCGGATTCGAGCGCCGGGATGATGCCTTCGACGCGTGTCGTCAGCTGGAATGCCTCCAGCGCCTCGTCGTCGAGAATTGGCACATAGTCGACGCGGCCCGAGTCGCGCAGCCAGGAATGCTCCGGCCCGACGCCCGGATAGTCGAGGCCGGCCGAGATCGAATGCCCGTCCATGATCTGCCCGTCGGCGTTCTGCAGGAGATAGGTGCGGTTGCCGTGCAGCACGCCGGGCGCGCCGGCACTCATCGAGGCGCAATGCTCGATGCCGTCCAGGCCGCGGCCGCCGGCCTCGATGCCGATGATGCGGACCTCTTTGTCGTCGAGGAAGGGATGGAACAGGCCGATGGCATTCGAGCCGCCGCCGACGGCGGCGATGATCGTGTCCGGCAGCCGGCCTTCCTGCTCGAGGATCTGGGCGCGCGCCTCAATCCCGATCACCGACTGGAAGTCGCGCACCAGCTCCGGATAGGGGTGCGGGCCGGCGGCGGTGCCGATCAGGTAATAGGTGTCCTCGACATTGGTCACCCAATCCCGAAGAGCTTCGTTCATGGCGTCCTTCAGCGTACCGTGGCCGGCGATCACTGGCCGCACCTCGGCACCGAGCAGCTTCATCCGGAAGACGTTCGGGCTTTGCCGGGCGACATCGGTGGCGCCCATATAGACGACACACGGAAAGCCGAAACGCGCCGCCACCGTGGCCGACGCCACGCCGTGCTGGCCGGCGCCGGTCTCGGCGATGATGCGCTTCTTGCCCATGCGCTTAGCCAGCAGGATCTGGCCGAGGCAATTGTTGATCTTGTGCGAGCCGGTGTGGTTCAGATCCTCGCGCTTGAAATAGACCTTTGCGCCGCCCCCAAGACCCTGCGCCGAGGAAACCTCGCGAAGATGCCGGGTTAGGCCTTCGGCGAAATAAAGCTTCGACGGCCGCCCGGCATAGTGGGTTGAAAGATCAGTCAGTTCGGCCTTGAAATCCGGATCGTCCTTGACTTCATTCCAGTGCCGCTCGAGGTCGAGGATCAGCGGCATCAACGTTTCGGCAACGAAACGACCGCCGAAGATGCCGAACATGCCCTGCTCGTCGGGTCCGGTGCGGAAGGAATTGGGTATCGCCGGCTTGTTCATCGCCGATCTCCTAGCTTGTGGTTTGAAGCACGGTCAGGCGGCGCGGTTGTCGCGTGCTGCCCTGACGGCCCGGAAAAACTGTTCGATCAGCGCGGGATCCTTGACGCCCGGCGCGCTTTCCACACCCGAGGAAATGTCTAATCCGGACGGGTTGGCAAGCCGAAGGGCATCGCCGATATTGGCGGCGTTGAGCCCACCGGAAAGCATGTAATCGACGCCTGCGTCAAGGCCGGCCAGAACGCGCCAGTCGAAGGCAATGCCGTTGCCGCCGGGCAGTTCCGAACCTTTCGGCGGCTTGGCGTCGAACAGGAAACGGTCGGCTATGCCGACGAAGGGTCTTATCCGCTCCAGATCGGCAGCCTCGCTGACCGACAGCGCCTTCATCACCGGCAGGCCATAGCGGGCCTTGATCTCGGCCACCCGCTCGGGCGTTTCCGAACCATGCAGCTGCAGCATATCCGGGCGCATTTTTTCGACGATTTCATCCAGAAACGCATCGCCGGCGTCGACCGTCACGGCAACCGCCTTGGCCTTGCCGATTGCCGCTTCGCGCAAGCGGCCGGCTCCCGCCGGTTCGAGACAGCGCGGGCTTTTGGCAAAGAAAATAAAGCCGACATGGCTGGCGCCGCCGGCCAATGCCGCGGCCAACGCCTTGTCGGTCTTCAATCCGCATATCTTGATGTCGAGCGCCATGGCGCGGGATTGGCACGAAACGGCAAAAGAGTCGAGAAAAAGCGTTCTGTTTGCCGCCAGCGCGGAACGCGCTACCTTCCTAAGACAAGAGAGCGGAACGCGCTAGCTTACTTCAGATAGTACAGGCGGGAGCAAACAAGCATGGCAGACGAAACCGTCGCCCAACTCAGGCAAAAGATCGCGCAGGCCCGCGAAGTCATCGCTCATCTGATGGACAAGGCCGCCTTCAACGGCGCCGAGGCGCACCGCGCGCTCGACTATTTCGGCAGCAACGCCTTCAAGAAGGACTTCTTGCCATGGCCGCGCCATACCGACGAAGGCTTGCGTCCTGAAGAGCTCAACGCTGCCAACGACGATTGATCCGGCGATCTACTCGAACATGATCGCTTGCAGCGAGCCGCCATTGCGCTTGAGCCAATCCTTGCAGCGCTCGGTGTCGGGGCAGAGCTGCTCGCACAATTTCCAGAATTTCGGGCCGTGGTTCATCTCCTTGAGATGCGCCACCTCATGCGCGACGAGGTAGTTTATGACCGGTCGCGGCGCCATCATGATGCGCCAGGAGAAGGATAGATTGCCGTCCGACGTGCACGATCCCCAGCGGCTCGACGTGTCCTTGAAGCGGATTGCCTTGGCGCGCTTGCCGACCGCCCCGGTATGCTTGACCACCAGCGCCTCGATCTCGCGCTTGGCTTCGCGCTTGAGAAAATCGGCGATGCGGCGCGGCAGGTGCACGCGATCGCCATGCACGATCATCAGCGGACCGCGTTCGTCGCGCGACAGCGTGACGGTCCCGCGTTTCGAAGGCTCATGAACGATGCGATGCGGCACGCCGCGCACCGGTATCTTGATGCCCGGCCGCACCTGCGGCCGGTTGGGCACCTTGGCCAGCCGCTGCTCCAGCCAGTCCTGATGGCGATCGAGGAATTTTTCGACCTCGCCCCGCCGCAGGCCCGGCGGCACGGTGATGCGCAGACCACGGCCGCCGGAATCGATGCGCAGCGTCAGCCGCCGTGCCCGGTCGCTCTCGACGATCTTGAGCGGCAGCGTGCGGCCGGCAACACAATGCTCCCGCTCCACGACGGGGGCGGGCCTGGGTTTGGTCAGGTTGCGGAAGAAGCCGAATGACATGGCAGGACGATACGTGATTCGAGGAAAACGAATAGAACAAAAAAGAAACGGCGCCGCTGACGCGACGCCGTGTTTGATTATTTATATCGGGCCAAGTGCGTTACTCGTCCAGTAGGCCTGGCGTGGATTTGCCACCGTTGCCAGTTCCCGTCGAGCCGGTCGATCCACCAGTTGTAGGAGATGTCGGCTTGTTGCGGTTCGCCATGAAGCGATCGAACTCTTCCTGGTCCTTGGCGCGACGCAATTCCCTGGCATATTCATCGAACTCGCTCAGCATCTCGTCGAGCTTGCGGCGCTCTTCATTGAGCCGCTCGAGTTCCTTTTCGCGCCAGTCGTCGAAAGCGACGTTGCCGGTGCGGGCGGAGCCGTGGCCCCAGCGCGCCGCTCTGTCGGAACCGCGGCGGCAACCGGCAAAGATGCCGTCGGTCGCGCGGTTGACGTCGCGCTTGAAGCCCTCAAGCCGATCGCCCCAGATGATGTAGGCGAGCATAGCGAGGCCGAGCGGCCAGAACACCATGAAGCCGATCACCATCAGAGCGATGGTCGCCGGCGTCCAGGCCGGACGGATCAATGCAGATGTGTTCATTTTCTCCCAATCCTTCAGTTGGAGACAGCCAATCTCGGCTGCGTGGAATCGAAATGGGATGGGAAAAACGGCGATTCAAGACAGTGTCGGCCAAAACCGGACAAGCATTTGAAATCCTTATCGCTTTTTGAACGTTTCAAGGAAAAGAACAACCAGGCCCGCAATCAGCCCCCAGAACGCCGCGCCAACGCCGAACAGCGTCAGCCCGGAGGCGGTGACGGCAAAGGTGACGGTGGCGGCCATGCGTTCGCCGTCTTCCTTCAAGGCGATCGACAGCGCGTTGGCGAGCGGCGACATCAGCGCCAGTCCGGCCACCAGCACGATCAGGCTCTGCGGCAGCACCGCGAAGATCGCCACCAGCGAGGCGCCGAAAATGGCGAAGACGAGATAGGCAAGCGCGTAGAAAGGACCGGTCTTCCAGCGCTCGCCCGGATCGGGATGCACGTCGGGGCCGGTGCAGATCGCCGCCGAGATCGCCGCCAGATTGGTGGTCGAGGCCCCGAACGGCGCCGACAGCAGCGAAAGCAGGCCGGTGACGCCGATCAGCGGGCCAGGTTCCGGGTGATAGCCCGCGGCCCTCAGCACAGCGAGGCCGGACAGGTTCTGCGAGGCCATGGTGACGAGATAGAGCGGCAGCGCCAGGCCGATGATCGCCGTGACGGTGAACTGCGGCGCAATCAGCGTCAATGTCGAAAGTTCCGGGGTCGGCAGACCACCGACCCGGCCGGTGAGGAAGGCGGCAGCGCCGCCGCCGACCACCACCGCCAGCACCGAGAGCGCCGGATTGAACAAGCGGATGACAAAGAAGGCGGCGATCAGCGGCAGGATCAGCCACGGGTCGACGGGAATGGCCTTTACCGCATTGATGGCGAAGGTGACGACGATGCCCGCGAGCATCCCCGACGCGACCGAGGCCGGTATCCTGGCGATCAGCTTGGTCAAAGGCCTGAACAGGCCGGTGGCAATCAGCAAAATCCCGGTGACGATGAAGGCGCCGACGGCCTCGCCGATCGAAAAGCCGCTCGATGCCGCGATCAGCGCCACCCCCGGCGTCGACCATGCGGCGATGACCGGCATCCTGGTGCGCCATGACAGCCACAGGCTCTCAATCGCCATGGCGAGGCAGATCGCCGTCACCCAGCTCGCGGTTTCGACCTGCGTCGCGCCGACCGCCTTGGCGGCAGCGATGACGATGGCCAGCGTGCCGCCGAAGCCGACAATCGCCGCGACGAAGGCGGATACCGGAATGGAAATGCGCATGTCCCTAGCCTGCCTGCCGCACCATGGCGTCGACCGCCCGCACCAGCATGTCGAGATCCTGAGGCCGCGACAGGCGGTGGTCGCCGTCGGGGATCAGCGACAGCGTGACGTCGTCGGCCGGCAGCAGGCCGACCAGTTTCAGCGCATGGCTCGGCGGCACGTCGGCATCGGCCAGCCCTTGCAAAATGTGAACAGGGCAATGGGTGTCGATCGGCCCGGTCATTGTCAGGTTGCTGCGGCCGTCCTCGATCAGCGCACGGGTGTAGATGTAAGGCTCGGCCGAATAGCCCGACGGTTCTTCGAAAAAACCCTTTTTGGCAAGATCGCGCTTCTGCGCTTTGGTCAGCGCCGGCTCGACCAGCTCTGCGGTGAAATCCGGCGCCGGCGCCAGAAGCACCAGGCCGGCGATGCGGTTTTCGCCTGATTTGTCTTGGCGCAGTTCTTGGACCATGCGCAGCGCGATCCATGCGCCCATCGACGAGCCGACCAGGATTTGCCTGCCTTGCGTGAAATGGCGGAAGACAGCGAGGCTTTGCGAAAGCCAGTTAGAGATGGTGCCGTCGGCAAAGGCGCCGCCCGATTCGCCATGACCGGAATAGTCGTGGCGCAGGAAAGCCCGGCCTTGCCCGCGCGCCCATTCCGCCAGCTTCTCGGCTTTGGTGCCCAGCATGTCCGACTTGTAGCCGCCGAGCCAGACGATGCCTGGCGCGGCACCCGCAGCGCGCCTGACAGCGATGCTGGTTCCGTCGACGTCGAGAAAAACCGGTGCGGTCATGGCTCACTCCTCACGCAGGTCTTTTGACACAGCTGGCGGTTCAACGAAAAGTGCTCGGCAACTTTCTTCGTTTGGTACAGGCAGAAGTCAGGGAACAGGTGATTTCCTGTGAACGCTGTGCTATTGACTCCGGCCGCGCGCTCACCACATTGGCGCGTTCGCAATCCGAATTGAAAATCCTGAACGAAACGGCTCAAGGAGACCACGACCATTCGCAGACCTTTCAAAGCAACGGCGCCCACCAAAGAGGGCCCGCGCTCCAACCGTGACATCCGGGTTCCCCGGGTCCAACTTATCGACGCCGAAGGCCACAACCATGGCGATGTCTCCATCAACGACGCATTGCTGCTCGCCGAAGAGGCTGGGCTCGATCTGGTCGAGATATCGCCCAACGCAGTGCCGCCCGTCGTAAAAATTCTCGATCTCGGCAAGCTGAAATACGCCAACCAAAAGAAGGCGGCTGAGGCGCGCAAGAACCAGAAGGTCATCGAGATCAAGGAGATCAAGATGCGCCCGAACATCGACAGCCATGACTACGAGACCAAGATGAAAGCGGTCCGGCGGTTTTTCGAGGAAGGTGACAAGGTCAAGCTGACATTGCGCTTTCGCGGCCGCGAGATGGCGCATATGGAGCTCGGCATGCAGCTTTTGAACAAAGTTCGCGAGGAAGTGGCGCCGATCGCCAAGGTCGAAGCCGAACCGAAGCTCGAAGGCCGCCAGATGATGATGGTGCTGGCGCCCCGCTAAAGCGATCCCGTCAAAAGCAAAGGCCGCTTCGGCGGCCTTTTGTTTTTGTCTTTGTCCTCGCCATGATTTCTCCGCAAGTTGCATCGACAAGGATTCTGGTTGCCGGTCCTCGCGGCGAAAGGATTGTCCCATGGCCGCTGCGGCACGTTCTCCGATTGAAAAGTCGTTCGACGAAATGGGCCGCTATCAGCGGCGCCGGCGCGTCCTGCTGGCGCTGCTGATCGGTGCTTTTTGCGCTTTGCTGATCTTCGGCGGCTCCACGCACGATGAACTAGGCCACGAACGCATAGAGGGGCAGTACGGGATCGCCCTGATACTGATCGGGATCGGCGGCCGGCTCTGGTCGATCCTCTATATCGGCGGCCGCAAGTCGGCCGAAGTGGTTGCTACCGGCCCATATTCGGTGATGCGCAACCCGCTGTATTTTTTCTCCACCGTAGCGGCCGCCGGCATCGGCGCCCAGACCGGCAGCGTGATCGTCTCGGTGGCGTCGGCGGTTTTGTGCGCGGCCGCGTTCTACATCGTCACGCTACGCGAGGAACGGCATTTGACGACTGTGCTCGGGGCACCGTACAAGGACTACATCGCACGGGTGCCGCGGTTTTTTCCCAATCCCCGGCTTTATCGCGATCAGGCCCAGGTCACCTTCACACCGCGCATCTTCAATCACACGCTGCGCGACGGCTTGATGTTCCTGGCCTCCATACCGTTTTTCGAACTCATCGAGTCCGGACAGGAAAGCGGTGTAATTCCCGTCCTCTTCTGGCTGTATTGAGCGGGATGGGCAGGCAAAGGAGGCGACAGCATTAAATACGCCTGAGTCATCCTGCAAAGGCGTCCCGGCGATCGGCGGGGGCGCCTGTTTTCTTGGCCAGACGCTGCGATCGCTGGCGAAATTCCTCGACGATCGGATTTCCGACATGCTTAATGAAGTTAAATCGGCGCGGGCCGAACAAGCGCAGGCCAAGCGTGCGCTGGGCAGATATCAGCACGCGCGCAGGATGGTGCTTACCGCCCTCGTGGTCGTCATGTTCGCGGCGCTGTTGTTTGGCCAATCTGCTTTTCCTCCCGAAAGCGTGCCGCATGAAACGATCGAAATGGTCGGCGTCCTGCTGATCTTTCTCGGCATTGTCGGGCGCTTGTGGTCGACGCTCTATATCGGCGGACGCAAATCCTCAGAGGTGGTTACCGGCGGACCCTATTCGATCACCCGCAATCCGCTCTATGTCTTCTCCTCGATAGCTGCCGCCGGCGTCGGCGCGCAGATGGGCTCGATCACTGCGGCGATCGGCTTCGCGGTGATTTGCGCCGCCGCCTTTCATGTCGTCATCCTGCGCGAAGAGAAGTTCCTGAAGGAGGCCTTCGGAACTCCATTCCAGGCCTATATGGCGCTGGTGCCGCGATTCTTCCCGAAGCTTTCGCTGTATCAGGAAGGCGACACCGGCAGCTTCAAGCCGCGCCTGCTGCGGACGACGCTGCTGGACGGACTGGTGTTCCTCGTTGCCATGCCGTTTTTCGAATCGATCGACGGCGCCCAGCAATCGGGCATACTGCCGGTGCTGTTCCGTTTCCCATAGGCACAGGGTGTTGCGCGCCGGCCCGCTTTGACGTATAGCACCGCCGTTCCCAAAAACCGCCCGGCAGGGCATGCCGTGGCGGTTTCATTTGCTTTTCGGGCTTTGGTCGGCCTGAAGCGAACAAAAAGCGCGATGATGCGCACATAAACGGAGTAGCAAAATGCCCAAGATGAAGACCAAGTCAGCCGCTAAGAAGCGGTTCAAGATCACAGGTACGGGTAAAGTCCTGTCGGCTGCGGCCGGCAAGCGTCACGGCATGATCAAGCGTTCCAACAAGTTCATTCGAAATGCCCGCGGCACGATGGTTCTGGCTGAACCGGATGGCAAGAAGGTCATCAAGAATTTTCTGCCGAACGGCCTCTAAGGCATTCGGTCTGGACAACGTTTTAAGGAGATCATGACATGGCACGCGTAAAAAGAGGCGTCACCTCGCACGCCAAGCACAAGAAGGTCCTGAAAGCCGCCAAGGGTTTTTATGGCCGCCGCAAGAACACCATTCGCATCGCCAAGCAGGCGGTGGAAAAGTCGCTGCAGTATGCCTACCGCGACCGCAAGAACCGCAAGCGCTCGTTCCGCGCTCTGTGGATCCAGCGCATCAATGCCGCGACCCACGAGCATGGCCTGACCTATGGCCGCTTCATCGACGGTCTCAACAAGGCCGGCATCGAGATCGATCGCAAGATCCTGTCGGACATGGCCATCCACGAGCCGCAGGCATTTGCCGCACTTGTGGCCAAGGCCAAGGTCGCGCTCGAATACCTCAAGAACACCACGCCGAACGCTTTTGAAAGCGCTGTAGCCTAACCAGCGCCTTCCCAAGCACTTCGACACTTGATTTGGGAAACCCGCGCTGGCAGGGCTGGCGCGGGTTTTTCTTTGCCTCCAATCGAGTCTGAAACATGAGTGACATGGAAACTCTCGAAAATTCCCTGATGAGCGACATTGCGTCGGCCGCCGACGAGCAGGCGATCGAAGCCGTGCGTGTTTCAGCGCTCGGCAAGAAGGGCTCGGTCTCCGAAATGCTGAAGACGCTCGGCTCGATGAGCGCGGAAGAGCGCCAGATAAAGGGCCCGGCGATCAACGGCCTCAAGAACCGCATCACCGAGGCGCTTACCGCGCGCCGCGCCGAACTGAAGGACGTGGCGATCGCCGCACGGCTCGCGGCGGAAAAGGTCGACGTCACGCTGCCGGTGCGGCAATCGCCGGCCGAGCGCGGCCGCATCCATCCGATCAGCCAGGTCAGCGACGAGATTGCCGCTATCTTCGGCGACCTCGGCTTTGCCATTGCCGAAGGCCCCGATATCGAGACCGACTATTACAATTTCACCGCGCTGAATTTCCCGGAAGGCCATCCGGCGCGCGAGATGCACGACACCTTCTTCTTCCAGCCGGATGAGAAGGGCGAGCGCAAGCTTTTGCGCACCCATACCTCGCCGGTGCAGATCCGCACCATGGAGATGCAGAAGCCGCCGATCCGCATCGTCATTCCCGGAAAAACCTACCGGCAGGATTCAGATGCCACCCACTCGCCGATGTTCCATCAGGTCGAGGGGTTGGTGATCGACAGATCAGCCAATGTCGCCAACATGAAATGGGTGCTGGAGGAGTTCTGCAAGGCCTTCTTCGAGGTGCCGCAGGTCAAGATGCGCTTCCGGCCGTCCTTCTTCCCGTTCACCGAACCCAGCATGGAGGTCGACATCCAGTGCGACCGTTCGCGGCCGGGCGAGGTGCGCTTCGGCGAAGGCTCCGACTGGATGGAGATCCTCGGCTGCGGCATGGTCCACCCCAATGTGCTGAGATACGGCGGGCTCGATCCCGACGAGTATCAGGGTTTTGCCTGGGGCATGGGCATCGATCGCATAGCCATGCTGAAATACGGCATGCCGGACCTGCGCGCCTTCTTCGACGCCGATGTGCGCTGGCTGTCGCATTACGGCTTCCGGCCGCTCGACATGCCGACGCTATTCGCAGGCTTAAGCGCATGACAGCGGCCCACACCGGCGGCTGTCGTTGCGGCGCCGTGCGGTTCGAGGCTTCGGCCGAACCGCACCATGTCAGCTATTGCCATTGCGGCGATTGCCGGCGGGCCAGCGGCGCGCCGGTGTCGGCTTTCGTCGGCTTCATGACCGAGCAGGTCGCCTTCACGGGCAAGGCGCTGAAGATGTTCGAGAACGGGTCGGTGACGCGCTCCTTTTGCGGCGTCTGCGGCTCGCCGATCGCCTATGTCGACGAGCGGCTGGCCGACCATATCTATTTCGTGCTCGGCTCCATGGACATGCCGGCCTATTTCAAGCCGACGCACCACGCCCATGTGCGTGAGCAACTGCCCTTCCTGCACATGCCGGACGACTTGCCGCGCCATTTGAAGACCAGCGTGCCCAGACCATCAGACGGAACACAGTCATGAAACTCACCCTCTCCTGGCTCAAGGACCACCTCGAGACCGACGCCTCGCTGGCCGAGATCGTCGAGCGGCTGACCTCGATCGGCCTCGAAGTCGAGCATGTCGACGACAGGGCGAGCCTGAAGCCTTTCGTCATCGCCAAGGTGCTGACGGCCGTGCAGCATCCCGACGCCGACCGGCTGCGCCTCCTGACGATCGATACCGGCGACGGCAAGGCCCCCGTGCAGGTCGTGTGTGGAGCGCCGAACGCCCGCGCGGGCCTGATCGGCGCCTTTGCAGCACCCGGCACCTATATTCCGGGCATCGACGTGACGCTGACGGTCGGCAAGATCAGGGGCGTCGAAAGCCATGGCATGATGTGCTCCGAGCGCGAGCTCGAGCTTTCCGAAGAGCATGACGGCATCATCGATCTGCCGGCCGATGCGCCGGTCGGCACCAGCTACGCCGCCTATGCGCATCTCGACGATCCGGTCATAGAGATCAATTTGACGCCGAACCGGCCGGACGCGACCAGCGTCTATGGCATCGCCCGCGATCTGGCGGCGAGCGGACTCGGCCGCCTCGTCGGCGGCGCGGTCATGCCGCATGCCGGCAGCGGCATGTGCCCGGTGAAGGTGACGATCGAAACCCCTGAGCTTTGCCCCGGCTTCGCGCTGAGATTGGTGAAAGGCGTGAAGAACGGTCCGTCGCCGAAATGGCTGCAGCAGCGGCTGATCGCCATCGGGCTTCGGCCGATCAGCGCGCTGGTCGACATCACCAACTACGTCACCTTCGACCGCGGCCGGCCCTTGCATGTGTTCGACGCGAACAAGGTCGCTGGCAATCTCACCGTGCGGCGGGCGCGTGACGGTGAAAAGGTGCTGGCGCTTGACGGCCGCGAATACATGCTGACGCCTGACATGTGCGTGATCGCAGACGAGGACGGCGTCGAATCGATTGCCGGCATCATGGGCGGCGAGCATTCGGGCTGCGACGAGAACACCACCGACGTGCTGATCGAATCGGCCCTTTGGGATCCGATCACCACGGCCCGCACCGGCCGGACGCTCGGCATTATCAGCGATGCGCGTTACCGGTTCGAGCGCGGCGTCGACCCTGAATTCATGGTTCCCGGGGTGGAGCTGGCGACCAAGCTGGTGCTGGACTTGTGCGGCGGCACACCGACGGAAATCGAGGTGGCCGGCTATGCCGGCTATGTCGAGAAGATCGTTTCCTTCCCGCTGTCGGAAGTGAAGCGGCTGACCGGCATCGAGGTGCTGCGCTCGACAAGCCTCGACATTCTTGTCCGCCTCGGCTTCAAGCCGGAAGGCGCGGGTGATGTCGTCAATGTAGCGGTGCCGTCCTGGCGGCCGGACGTCGACGGCAAGGCCGATCTGGTCGAGGAAGTCATGCGCATCCATGGCGTCGACAATATCGCACCGCAGCCGCTCGGCGCGCATGGTGCCGTCAATGCCAAGATCCTGACTGTCTTGCAGGTCCGCACCCGCGCCGCCAAGCGGGCGCTGGCGGTGCGCGGCATGATGGAGGCCGTCACCTGGTCCTTCATTCCGGCAAAACATGCCGAACTGTTCGGCGGCGGCCAGACAGCGCTCAAGCTCGCCAATCCGATCGCCGCCGACATGTCCGACATGCGGCCGTCGCTGCTGCCCGGCCTGATCGCCGCCTCCCAGCGCAATGCCGACAGAGGCATCGGCGACGTCGCGTTGTTCGAAGTGTCGGGCACCTATGAGGGCGACGGCGCCGACCAGCAGCGGCCCGTCGCCGCCGGCGTGCGGCGCGGTACGGCCAAGCTCGACGGCTCCGGCCGCAATTGGGGAGGCAATGCCGGTCCGGTCGGCGTGTTCGACGCCAAGGCCGATGCGATCGCAGCACTTGAAGCCTGCGGCGCGCCGGTTGAGCGGCTGCAGGTCGAGGCCGGCGGCCCGGCCTGGTATCATCCCGGCCGCTCCGGCACCATCAAGCTTGGACCTAAAGTCATTTTGGGAACGTTCGGCGAATTCCATCCGAAGACGCTGGAGGAATTGGACGTCTCCGGGCCGCTCTGCGGCTTCGAAGTGTTCATCGACGCCGTGCCCGAGCCGAAGGCCAAGCCGACGCGGACAAAACCGAAGCTGGAACTGTCCGCCTTCCAGGCGGTCAAGCGCGACTTCGCCTTCGTCGTCGACAAGGCAGTCGAAGCCGGCACGCTGACCCGCGCCGCCCTTGCCGCCGACAGGAAGCTGATCACCAACGTCTCGGTCTTCGACGTGTTCGAAGGGGCGTCACTCGGCGCGGCCAAGAAATCGATCGCCATCGAGGTGTCGATCCAGCCCGTCGAAAAAACGCTGACCGACGAGGATTTCGAAGCGCTGGCAAAGCGTATCGTCGAGAATGTGCACAAGCAAACCGGCGGCGTGCTGCGCGGCTGAGGGTGCGGGCACATGGCGATCACTGTTGTGCCGTGGTGAGCCTATCTCCGCAGGCGTTGGCGGACAGCGCCCCCTCTGTCCTGCCGGACACCTCCCCCCGCAAGGGGGGAGAATGGCTGTTTCGCCGTCAAGCCATCTTACGGCGTTGCCAGTTGGCGAAAGTGGGAGAGATCAAATCCCCCCCTTGAGGGTCCCTTGAGGGGGAGATGTCCGGCAGGACAGAGGGGGGTGCCTCGCGCCCACGTCTCGCAATTATTTTTGCATTGCGCGGCGCTCGAAGGGGCGCCGAAACGCCCCGTTTCGATTACTCCGTCGATCACCGTTCACCCGTTGACCAGCGCCAGCATCTCTTCGGTGTAGCGCTTGCCGGTGACCTTCTCCGGCGACAGCGCGTCGCCGATGGCGGCCACCTCGTCCTCGCTCAGCGCGATCTGTGCCGCTGCCGCGTTCTGCTCGAGATGGCGGATCTTGCGGGCGCCGGGGATCGGCACGATGAAATCGCCCTGGTGCAGCACCCAGGCCAGCGCCAATTGCGCCGACGTCACGCCCTTCTCCGCCGCCATTGTCTCCAGCGTGGCAATGACCGCCGCATTGGCCGCCATGGCGTCGGCCTGGAAGCGCGGCAAACCACGGCGCCAGTCGTCGGCGCCGAGAACCTCTGGTTTGCTGATGGTGCCGGTCAGCAGGCCGCGGCCGAGCGGGCTGTAGGGGACAAAGCCGATGCCGAGTTCGCGGCAGACGGCAAACACCTCTTCTTCCGGATCGCGGCTCCACAGCGAATATTCGCTCTGCACGGCTGATATCGGATGCACGGCATGCGCCCGGCGGATGGTCGCCGCACTTGCCTCCGACAGACCGAGCGCCCGCACCTTGCCCTCTTGCACCAGCTCGGCCATGGCGCCGACCGTGTCCTCGATCGGCACGTTGGGGTCGACACGGTGCTGGTAGTAGAGGTCGATCACCTCGGTGCCCAACCGCTTGAGTGACGCCTCGGCCACCGCCTTGACGTGTTCGGGACGGCTGTCGACGCCGGCCATGCGCTCGACGCCGTTGCCTTCCTCAAGAATCTTGAAGCCGAATTTTGTCGCGATCGTCACCTGATCGCGCACTGGCTTCAGTGCCTTGCCGAGCAGGATCTCGTTCTCGTAAGGCCCATACACCTCGGCCGTGTCGAAGAAATTGACGCCGATGTCGACGGCCCGGCGTAGCGTGGCAATCGCGTCCGCCTCCGGCTGGCCGCCGTAGACGAAGCTCATCCCCATGCAGCCGAGGCCGACCGGATAGACGTCAAGTTCATTTCCAAGCTTGCGGGTTTGCATCACGCGTCTCCTTGTTGTGATGCGGCAGAGATAGCGCCTTGCACTGCGATCGATAATCGGCTCTTACTTGCACGGGCTGTTCTAAAAAATAGATCAATGAAGCGAACACATCTCTCTCAACTTGCGGTGCTGGCAACCGTCGCCCAGTGCGGCAGCTTTCGCGGCGCGGCCAAGGAACTGGCCATCGCGCCATCGGCCGTCAGCCACGCGGTTTCCAGCCTGGAAGCGCGTCTTGGCGTGCGGCTGCTGGCGCGCAGCACGCGCAGCGTCGTCCCGACCGAGGCAGGCGCGCAGCTGCTCGAGCGGCTGAGGCCGGCGCTGTCGGAAATCGATCTCGCGCTGGAATCGGCGGTCGAGGCGCGCGACCGGCCGGCCGGCAACCTCAGGCTGACCGTGCCGCGCACCGCAGCCCACCTGGCGCTGACGCCGCGGCTCGGCGCCTTTGCCTCGGCCTATCCGGACATCGTGCTGGAGATCGTCATCGAAGACCGCTTCACCGACGTGGTCGAAGGCGGCTTCGACGCCGGCATGCGGCTGGGCGAGAGCCTGCAGCGCGACATGATCGCGGTGCGCATCGGGCCAGACCTTCGCGGCGCCGTCGTCGGCGCGCCATCCTATTTCGCAACCATGCCCAGACCGCGCCACCCCCACGATCTCGCCGGTCACCGTTGTCTCCGCTTCCGCTTCTCCAGCGGCATTCTCTACCGCTGGGAATTCGAGAAGGACGGCGAGGAGATCGAGATGGCGGTGCAAGGGCCGCTGATCCTCGACGAGGACCATCTGATCGCCTATGCGGCGGCCGACGGCGCCGGCCTTGCCTTCGTGTTCGAGGATTATGTTCGCGATGCCATCGCCGCCGGCAAACTCATTCGCGTGCTGGAGGACTGGTGCCCGCCCTTCGACGGCTTCTTCGTCTACTATCCGAGCCGCCGCCAGATGCGGCCGGCGCTGCGAGCGTTCGTCGATTTTTTCAAGGTGACTGGATGAAAGCAGGACTCGCCAGCGTTCATCGACAATGCCTGCGTCGATCACAAACGACACCGCCCGCTATGGCTGGGCGGCGATCGTCCTGCACTGGCCGGCCAGTTCGTGCTCGGCGTCGTCATGGTGCGGGTATCCAGCCAGCGCACCGCATTCGAGCTGATTCAGCTGCACAAATCCCTGGGCTTTCTGCTGCTCGGCCTAGTGATCCTGCGCATCGCCTGGCGCCTCGGCAATGCGGTGCCGGCGCTGCCCCGCTCGGTCGGGCCTTTCGAGCGCCGCGTGGCGCCGCTCGTCCATTTCGCGCTCTATGCGTTTCAGCTCGCGCTGCCGCTGTCGGGCTGGGCGCTGGTGTCAGTGTCGATGCTGGAGATCCCGAGCGTGCCGTTCAACCTGTTCGTCATGCCGGACCTGCCACTCGCGGAATCGGACCCGGCGGAAAGCTTCTGGAGCTCAGCGCACTGGTATCTCGCTTATGCCGGTATCGGGCTTGTCGCCTTGCACATGGCTGCGGCGCTGCGCCATCATTTCTGGCTGAAGGACGCGGTGCTGACGCGCATGATCACGCCTTCGTCGGATCACAACGCGGAATAGGGTGGACGGCTCATTCGTTGATGGGGCGAGGGCGCTAGAAAAGCGTTGCCTCCAAAGAAAGGGTCACCCCATGCACGCCCGCATCTTCGGATTTGCAGCGGTCGCCACCTGCCTTGCCATGCCCGTTTTCGCGGCGGTGGCGCTCAGCGACGCTGCCGGCAGCTACACGATCAGCCCAGCCGGTTCCAGCATCC
Organism: Mesorhizobium sp. M1312; assembly: GCF_040318115.1. Classification (NCBI taxonomy): domain Bacteria; kingdom Pseudomonadati; phylum Pseudomonadota; class Alphaproteobacteria; order Hyphomicrobiales; family Phyllobacteriaceae; genus Mesorhizobium; species Mesorhizobium sp. M1312. Next base: position 233,988 of record NZ_JAMYLQ010000001.1, read on the forward strand.
GTTTCTCCGTCGGCACGGCCGGCGGCGGCGGGCTCGCCGGCGCCTTCGCCCGCTTCAAGGGCAGCATCCGCATCGACAACAGCAATATCGGGCGCTCCCAGGTCAATATCACCATCTTTCCCGAAAGCGTCGGCACCGGCCAGAGCCGCGTCGACGCCTTCCTTCGCTCCGACGCGGTGTTCGACGCCGCCAACAACCCGGAAATCCAGTTCCGCTCGACCAGCGTGAAACGCACCGGCGACACGTCAGCTCTCGTCACCGGCCGGCTGACGGCGCGCGGCAAGACTTTTCCGGAAAAGTTCACCGCCGAGCTCGCTGGCCTCAGGGCCGGCACCATAAAATTCCATGTCACCGGCAAGGTGCTGCGGTCGCGCTACGGCATGGATGTCGGCACGCCGATCTATTCGAATGTCGTCGACTTCGACATGACGCGGACGGGCAGGCGCCGCTGAATATCAGGGTTAGCGCCTGGTCATTGGCTTTTCCCTGGATTTGGGGCAAACCTCGACGCCTGCAATCTAAAGAGGGAGAAGCATGATGTTCCGATGGGGTGTTTTGTCGACGGCCAAGATCGGCCGCGAGCATCTTTTGCCTGCAATGGTCGAGGCGGAGAACGGCGTGCTGTCGGCGATCGCCAGCCGCGACCTGTCGAAAGCACGTGCCTTGGCCGACCGTTTCGGCGCGCCCCATGCCTTTGGTTCCTATGACGAGCTGCTCGCATCCAAGGACGTCGACGGCGTCTACATCCCGTTGCCGACCGCGCAGCATGTCGAATGGACCGCCAAGGCGATCGAGGCCGGCAAGCATGTTCTGGTCGAAAAGCCGCTGGCGCTCGATGCCAGGGACATTCCGCCGCTGATCAAGCTGCGCGACGCCGAAAACGTGCTGGTCTGCGAAGCCTTCATGGTCGTCTACCACCCGCAATGGATCAAGGTGCGCGAACTGATCGCCAACGGCGCCATCGGCCGGCTGCGCCATGTCCAGGGCGCGTTCTCCTATTACAATGTCGATCCCAAGAACATGCGCAACCAGCTCGACCTCGGCGGCGGCGCGCTGCTCGACATCGGCGTTTACCCGACGGTGTCGACGCGCTTTTCGACGGGCAAGGAGCCGCTGCGCGTCCAGGCGACGATCGAGCGCGACAAGACATTCGGCACCGATATCTACTCCTCGATCCGCGCCGATTTCGGCGACTTCGAACTGTCGTTCTATCTGTCGACGCAGATGGCGGCGCGGCAGGTGATGGTGTTCCATGGCGAGAAGGGCTTCATCGAGGTGCTTTCGCCGTTCAACGCCGGCATCTACGACCATCATCGCATCGAGCTGCACAACCAGAACCACAGCGAGGCGCAAGTGTTCCGCTTCCCCGGCATGCAGCAATACCGGCTGGAGGTCGAGGCGTTCGCGCGGGCGGCGCAGGGCGGCAAGAACCGCGTCTTCACGCTGGAAGAATCCGTGCTCAACCAGAAGGCCATCGACGCCATCTTCCGCGCCGGCGAAAAGGAAGGCTGGGAGACGGTTTAGGCTGACCATGACCCCAAACCCGCGTCAGCGAAAGGTGCGGAACCGGTTTTGAAAAAAGACCCTAGTCAAACAAAATGGCTGACGATGCCGATGTGATTGTCGGCGCCGGCCTTGCCGGTCTCGTCGCCGCGGCGGAACTGGCCGAGGCCGGCAAGAAGATCGTCATCGACCAGGAGCCGGGCCAGTCGCTCGACGGCATCTTCCTCGTCGATTCGATCATGGTACGCGGCGCTGGAAGGCACGTTTCTCGGCGGCTGCATCTTTTCCGGGCCGCAGCGCCGGCCGCGCGGCGTCACGGTGCGGTAGACCCCTCACCAGATCCACTCGCGCCTTCCCAAAACCGACACCGCGTCGACGATCCGGGTAAAGCTCGAGCGGGCGCGGCCGACCGTGTGCCGGGCTCTGAGATAGCCATGCACCAGCCCCGGCTCCTCGAACCAGAAGGCGTATCCCTCCGCGGCGACGACGCGGTCGCGATAGGCCTCGCCGTCTGACGACAGCGGGTCGCATTGGGCGGTGATCAGCACGGTCGGCGGCAGATTGGCAAAATCGGCGTCGGCCAGCGGCGACAGCGTGAGATCGCCGGTGCGATCCTCGCCGCCTGTCCTGATATTCGTGTAGAAGTCGAGGTCGCGCACGGTCAGCATCGGCGCCTCGGCATGAGTCACATAAGAGCCTTGCGAGCGGTCGCCGCCAAGGCCGGGATAGATCAGAACCTGGCCGATCGGCCTTCGCGCATGGCCGCGCGTCGCATGGCTGACCGCGGCGGCAATATTGCCGCCGGCGCTGTCGCCGCAAAGCAGGATTGGGCGCTTATAAGTCGCCGCCGCCCATTCGAAGGCGCTGATGGCATCGTCGAAGGCGGCCGGATGAAGATGTTCCGGCGCCAGCCGGTAGTCGACCGAAATCACCTCATAGCCGGTGCGGCTGCAAAGCTCGGCGCAGAGGTCGTCATGGCTGTCGAACCCGCCGAGGATAAAGCCGCCGCCATGGAAATAAAGCACCATCGCCGCTGCTTCCGGCGCCGGCGTGCGATAGATGCGGATCGGGATGGGATGAGAGGGCGTGGCAATGGCGGTGGTTTCCGCCGTAACGCCTTGGGGATAGCTGGCAGAGAACTCCCGGCACATGCGGTCGTAGATTTCACGCTGCTGGTCGATCGTATAGTCGATAGCGTCCGGCGGATAGTAAGAGTTAGTCCGCTCGATAAAGGCCCAGGTTTCGGCGTCGATCAGTTTTTTGTAGTCGGTCATGAGTGCTGACCGGATTTTGATGACAGCGCCTGAGCACCCCCCTCTGGCCTGCCGGCCATCTCCCCCGCAAGGGGGGAGATCGGATGTCGCGAAGGCTTTCGCCAATCTTCTACGTCGCTGGAAAGGCGCGGGGCCTGAAGCTGCCGATCTCCCCCCTTGCGGGGGAGATGCCCGGCAGGGCAGAGGGGGGTGGGAAGGATCGCCACCATATCCGCAATACCTTCACTTCCCCTTCCACACAGGCTCGCACTTCTCGGCAAAGGCGCGAAAACCCTCGAGATTGTCCTCCGAGCCGTACAGTGCGTCAACCGTCGGCAATTGGCGGCGCGTCACGCGGTTCATCGCATCCTGGAAGGTGAGCGATTCGGCGACCCGTGCCGTTTCCTTGATCGCGGCAAAGACCAGCGGCGGGCCGCCGGCCAGCAGCCGTGCGATCTCCCAGACGCGGTCCTCGAGCTTCTCCTTCGGCAGCACCTCGTTGACCAGGCCCCAGCGGTGCGCCTCGGCGACATCCATCCAGCGGCCGGTGAGCAAAAGGTCCATGGCGACGTGATAGGGGATGCGCTTCGGCAGTTTGATCGTTGCCGCGTCAGCCAGCGTGCCGGCACGGATTTCGGGCAGCGCGAAGGAAGAATGATCCGACGCGTAGATGAGGTCGCAGGACAGCGCCAGCTCGAAGCCGCCGCCGACTGCCATGCCGTTGACGCAGGCGATGACCGGCTTGTTGAGATCGCGCAATTCCTGCAGTCCGCCGAAGCCGCCGACGCCATAGTCGCCGTCGACCGCATCGCCGCCGGCCGCGGCCTTGAGGTCCCAGCCGGCGCAGAAGAACTTGTCGCCGGCAGTCTTGACGATGGCGACCCGCAGATCCGGATCGTCGCGGAACGCCTTGAACGCTTCGCCCATCAGCCGCGAGGTTTTCAGGTCGATGGCATTGGCCTTGGGCCGATCGAGCGTGACTTCGAGGATCGTGCCCTCGCGGCGGGTGGTGATGACGTCAGACATTCTTTTTCTCCCCAAGCACCAGCAGCGCGTCGGCGATCCAGGCGCCTTTGCCTTGCGCGCAAACGATCAGTGGGTTGATATCGAGTTCTTCGATCTCGCCGGCATTCTGCTGCACGAAGGCGGCAATTCCCGCGATGGCCTCGATGGCCGCCGCGACATCGGCCTTGGGCCGGCCGCGATAGCCTTCGAGCAGCGGGAACAATTTGAGCCCGCGCAACGTCGCCTCGATGTCGTCGCGCGTCGCAGGCAGCATCAGCGTGACGCTGTCGCGCAGCAGTTCGACCAGCACGCCACCGGTGCCGAGCGTCATCACCGCGCCGAACATCGGGTCGCGGGTGAAGCCGACGAGCAGCTCGGCGACGCCGTCGCGCACCATGCGCTCGACATAGAGGCCGGTGCCGAGCGCATCGAGATCATGGGCCGCGGTGCTGACGGATTCGGCATCCCTGAGGTTGAGCCGCACCGCGCCAAGCTCGGATTTGTGGGTGACGCCCAAAGCCTTCAGCGCAACCGGAAAACCAAGCGCCATCGAGGAGATGACCGCCTCGACCGCATTGCCGGCGCGTTCGCCTCTGGGCACGGGGAGCCCGGCCTCGATCAGCCGCGCTTTCGCCTCGGCCTCATCAGGCGTGACATGGTCGCCGGCAGGCGCCCCGGAAGCGGAGGTGTCGATCGGCTGCGCCTGCGGCTCGCGCCAGGCCCAGCCGATGAAGGCTGCCGCCTGGGCGGCGTCCATGGCTTCGGAAATGCCGAACAGAGGCACCATGCCGCGTGCCATCAGCCCAGCGGTGTATTCCTCGGGCAGGTTCTCTGGCAGCGAGGACACGATCGCGCCCTGCGCCTTGTTGGTCTTCAGCGCCGATTCGAAGGCGCGCAGGGTCGTCCACCAGTCGGTGTCCGAGCAGCGGTCGGGACGCGGGAAATCGAGCACCAGCATGTTGAGGTCGAAACCGCCCGACACCATGGCGGTGAAGGTGGCGGTCATCGCCGGCTCGTTGTTCCAGATGAAGGTGTGGTAGTCGAGTGGGTTGGCCACCGCAACCAGCGGCCCGAGCGTCGATTTGACGTGGGCGCGGTGCGTGTCGGTCAGCGCCGGGAAATTCACCCAGCGGCCTTCGGCGCTGTCGGCCATGACAGACGCCTCGCCGCCCGAACAGCTCATCGACGACAGCCGATAGCCGGGCAGGGGGCCGGTGACGTGCAGGAGCTTGAGCGCTTCGATGAAGGCCGGGATGGAATCGACGCGGGCGATGCCGAGCCGCTTCAGGAAGGCGCCGGAGGCAGCATCGGAGCCGGCCAGCGATGCGGTGTGCGAGACGGTCGCTTGCCGCGCCTGCTCGGAGCGGCCGACCTTCATGGCGATGATCGGCTTTTTAAGCTCCCGTGCCCGCGCGGCCAGTCTTTCGAAGCCGGCCACCGAGTCGAAGGCCTCGATGTGCAGGCCGAGCGCGGTGACACGGTCGTCCTCGATCAGGCCGAGCGCCATTTCGGAAAGGCCGGTCTGCGCCTGGTTGCCGGCGGTCATCAGAAAGGCGATCGGCAGGCCGCGCTTCTGCATCGTCATGTTGATGGCGATGTTCGACGATTGGGTGATGATGGCGACGCCACGGCCGCCCTCGGCCAGCCTGATGCCGCCATGCTGGTCGGGCCATAAAAGCGCGCCGTCGGCATAATTGATCAGGCCGTAACAGTTCGGCCCGATGATCGGCATCTGGCCCGCCGCTGCGACAAGCTCGGCCTGCAGCCGCTCGCCGTGCTCGTCATAAGCCTCCGTTTCGAGGAAGCCGGCGGCAAAGCAGACGGCGCCGCCGGCGCCGCGTCCGGCCAGCGCCTTGACCACCTCGATGGTTAGATGCCGGTTGACGCCGACAAAGGCAGCGTCCGGCGCGCCGGGCAGGTCAGCCACCGAGCGATAGGCTTTCCGCCCAGCGACCTCCTCCTTGATCGGGTGCACCGGCCAGATCTCGCCGGCAAAGCCCATCTTGATCGACTGCGCGACGACGGCAGCGGCTTGCGCGCCGCCGAAGACAGCGACCGTTCGCGGGCGCAAAAGGCGCTCAAGTTTGTGCATCGATCAGCCCCCGAACGGGCGCAGCAGCGCCCGCGAGATAATGTGGCGCTGGATTTCCGAGGTGCCTTCCCAGATGCGCTCGACGCGGGCGTCGCGCCAGATGCGCTCCAGCGGCAGGTCGTCCATCAGGCCCATGCCGCCATGGATCTGGATTGCTTCATCGGCGACGAAGGCGAGCATTTCGGTGGCCTTCAGCTTGGCCATGGCCATGTCCTGATCGGTGACGGTGCCCTGATCGTACTTCCAGCCGGCTTCGAACACCATCAGATCGGCCGCCTTCAGTTCGGTCGCCATGTCGGCGAGCTTGAACGACACGCCCTGGAACTTGCCGATCTGCTGGCCGAATTGCTGGCGCTGCGCCGCATACTCGACTGCGTGACCAAGCGCCCGCTCGGCCCGGCCGAGGCAGGTGGCGCCGACCTGCAGGCGGGTTGCGCCAAGCCACGAATTGGCGACGTTGAAACCCTTGTGGACCTCGCCGAGCACTTGGGCTCCGGGCAGCCGGCAATCGTCGAATTCGAGGATGGCGTTGGTGTAGCCGCGGTGCGAGACGTTGCGGTAGCCGTCGCGCACCGTGAAACCCTTGGTGCCCTTGTCGACGAAGAAAGCGGTGATCTTCTTGCGCTTGCCACGAGGCGTCTCCTCTTCACCCGAGGCCATAAAGACGATGGCGAAATCGGCAAGATCGGCATGGCTGATGAAATGCTTGGTGCCGTTCAGCACCCAGTCGTCGCCATCCTGCACCGCGGTCGCCTTCATGCCGCGCAGATCGGAACCGGCGCCCGGCTCGGTCATCGCCAGGCAATCCCATTTCTCGCCGCGAATGCAGGGATAGAGGTATTTCTCGTGCTGCTCCGGCGTGCCGGCCAGAAGGATGTTGGAAGGCCGCGCCACGCAGGTCCAATGCAGCGCGTAATTGGCGCGGCCGAGCTCCTTTTCGTAAAGCAGCCAGGTCACCGTATCGAGCCCGGCGCCACCGACTTCCGTAGGCATGTTCGCGGCATAAAGCCCGGCTGCGATCGCCTTGGCCTTGATCTCCTCGATCAGCTCGCGGCGCAGCACGCCGGTGCGCTCGACCTCGCGCTCATGCGGGTAAAGCTCGTTCTCGACGAAGGCGCGCGTCGTCTCGACGATCAGTTTCTGTTCTTCGGAGAGCCCAAAATCCATGGTCTCAGCCTTTCTTCTTTTTCTTCGGCTTTTCAGCCTTGGCCTTTTCAGCCTTGGCCTTTTCGGCCGCCTTGGAGGCGGTGGGCTTTTTTGCCGCAAGCTTGGCGAGTTGCTTGGTATAATCCTTGTGCAAGGCGCCGGCGCCCCAGCCCTTGCCTTTGTTCTGCTTCGACAGCGCCTCCATGATCGCGACCAGATTATCGTCGCGGATCTTTTCCAGCTCACGGATCGACAGGCCATGCGCCTGGTCGTCCGACTGCGTGGCGATCAGGTCGACCAGCTCGTCGTTGAACTCCGGCACATCCATCAACTTGGTCCATGGCCATTTCAGGCACGGCCCGAACTGCGCCATGAAATGGCGCATGCCGGCCTCGCCGCCGGCGACGCGGTAGACCTGGAACATGCCCATCTGCGCCCAGCGCAGGCCGAAGCCATAGCGCATGATATCGTCGAGTTCCTCGACTGTGCAGATGCCGTCCTTGATCAGCCACAGCGCCTCGCGCCATGCCGCCTCCAGCAGGCGGTCGCCGACAAACGCCTCGATCTCCTTGCGGATCACCACCGGCTTCATGCCGATCGAGGCGTACATCTCCTTGGCGACTTCGATCGCCTCGGGAAAGGTCTGCTCGCCGCCGACGATCTCGACCAGCGGCAAGAGATAGACCGGGTTGAACGGATGGCCGACGACCAGCCGCTCCGGGTGCTTCTTCATCGCCACCTGCATGTCGGTCGGCTTGATGCCGGAGGTCGAGGAGCCGACGATGGCGTTGGCAGGCGCATAAAGGTCGATCTCGGCCAGCACGAGGTGCTTCAGATCGAGCCGTTCCGGCACGCTTTCCTGGATGAAATCGGCATCGGCGACGGCGTCGGCAATGGTCTTGGCAAAGGTCAGTTTGCCCTCTTTTGGCAGGCCGTCGGGCAGCATCTGCTTGTAGGCGCGGCGCGCGCCTTTCATCACCTCGCCGACCTTGCGCGCCGCTTCGGGATCGGGGTCGAAGATCGACACGTCGATGCCGTTCAAGAGCAGCCGCGCCACCCAGCCGGCGCCGATGACGCCGCCGCCGATGGCAGCCGCCTTGGTGATGATGCTCATGCGGAGGCTCCGGTTCTTGTCCTGGCTATTTCCAGTTCGATGAGGGGCACGCGCTCGCCGGCGCGGATCACGGTGGGGTCATAGGCCCTGCGCGCGAACACTTCGAGCACGAAGGGCCGGAAGAAGTCGATCGGCAACGTCTCGTAATCCGGATCGAAGCTCGACTGGTCCCAGCGCTCGCAGAACTGGTCGCAATCGTCGAAATAGTAATGGCCGGCGAAGCGGTCGCGCGCATGGGGATTGCCGCCGAGATGGTGGGCGTAATAGAGGCGCTGGAAGTCACCGTGCTTTTCCACCACCCAGGTGCACTGCTCGCGCACGAAAGGTTTTAGGATCGAAGCTGCATATTCGTCGTGATTGTAGGGTGCGTAGATGTCGCCGATGTCGTGCAGCAGCGTGCAGGCGATCCAGTCGGTGTCGGCGCCGTCGCGCCATGCGCGCGTCGCCGCCTGCAGCGAATGGCCGAGCCGGGTGATCTTGTAGCCGGACAGGCCCTCGTCGAGTTGGACAAGCGCATCAAGCAGCCGTTCGCCGGTCTTCGCTGCATAGTCGATCTCGTGCTCGGTCAGGAAGGCGTAGTCCTCGCGGTCGCCGTCCTTCATGGCGGTGAATTTCACGGTCTTCATCGGCGGCTCCTCCCAACCGGATCCCTTCTCAAAGCGGCGCTCGCTTCGTCAGGTTGAGCTTCTTGCGCACTTCTTCCGGGCCGATGACCCTTGCGCCCATGCTCGACACGATGCTGACCGCTCGCTCGACCAGCTGCGCATTGGTCGCCAGCACGCCCTTGTCGAGCCAGAGATTGTCCTCGAGCCCGACGCGGACATTGCCGCCGGCCAGCACCGCGGCGGCGGCATAGGCCATCTGGTTGCGGCCGATGGAGAAGGCCGACCAGGTCCAGCTCGACGGCACATTGTTGACCATCGCGATGAAAGTGTTCAGGTCGTCAGGCGCGCCCCATGGCACGCCCATGCACAATTGCACGAGAGCATCCGCATCCAGCACCTTTTCCTCGACAAGCTGCTTGGCAAACCAGAGATGCCCGGTGTCGAAGGCCTCGATCTCCGGCTTGACGCCAAGCGCCGTCATCATGCCGCCCATGGCGCGCAGCATGCCGGGCGTGTTGGTCATGACATAGTCGGCTTCGGCGAAATTCATGGTGCCGCAGTCGAGCGTGCAGATCTCGGGCAGGCACTGGCGCACATGCTCCACGCGTTCGGTCGCACCACCCATGTCGGTGCCTTTTTCGTTCAGCGGCAGCGGGTTTTCCGGCGAGCCGAACACCATGTCGCCGCCCATGCCGGCAGTCAGGTTCAGCACCACGTCGACGTCTGCCGCACGGATACGCTCGGTTACTTCGCGATAAAGGTGAACGTCGCGGCGCGGCTTGCCGGTTTCGGGGTCGCGCACATGGCAGTGGACGATAGCCGCACCCGCCTTTGCCGCATCGATGGCCGAATCGGCGATCTGCTTGGGCGAACGCGGCACATGCGGGCTTCGATCTTGCGAGCTGCCGGACCCGGTCACGGCACAGGTAATGAAAACCTCACGGTTCATTGCAAGCGGCATCGGACTCTCCCAATCGGCACAGACGGTCCAATCAAACATGGGCCTGATCGAACGGAGGGCGACAATGCCTGACTTGCCGGAAAGTGTTTTGCGTTTTACGAAGGTCGTATGACAAAAAGCGAAAAGCCATCGATCTTTCGCGCCGAGCGCTCGCCGCTCAAGGTAACGCTGCTGGTGTTTTCCGGTTCGTCGATCATGTGCGTCGCATCGGCCGTCGATCCGTTGCGCGCCGCCAACCGTATTGCTGGCGAGACGCTGTTCGATTTCAGGTTGGTTTCGGTGACCGGCGAAGCGCCAATCACCACATGCGGCCTGCCGGTTGCGGTCAGCGGCCGCTTCGATGCGGCGGATACAACGGATATGCTTGTCGTCGTCGCCGGCTTCGGCACGCAAAACTATGCCACATCGGCCCTGCTTGCCGGCCTGCGCCGAGCGGCGCGCGCCGCACGCGCTTGCGGTGGCGTCGAAGCCGGCACCTGGCTGGTCGCCCGCGCCGGCCTTCTGGAAGGCCGCAGCGCCACCACCCATTGGGAGGATATGGAGGATTTTTTGTCGGCCTTTCCCGGCGTCGATGTGCGCCCCGACCGCTACGTCATCGACGGGCCGGTCTTCACCTCCGGTGGCGCTTCGCCGACCTTCGATTTGATGCTGCATCTGATCCGCACGCGGCTCGGCATGGCCGTCGCGCTCGATGTGGCAAGTGTCTTCATCTACGACCAGGCGCGGGCGGCGACCGACGCCCAGCCGCTTGTCTCGCTCGGCCGCCTCGACGGCTACGATCCCAGGCTGGCGCAAGCCATCCGGCTGATGGAAACCCATGTCGACCAGCCTTTGACCATTGCCGCGGTAGCAAAGCGCGCCGGAGTGACGGCGCGAACGCTGGAAAGCATTTTTCGCAAGTCGATCGGCGAAACGCCGGGCGCCTATTACCTCAGGCTGCGGCTGGGTGCCGCGCGCCGGCTGGTGGTCGACACGCGCGTGGCCATGGCCGATATTGCCGGGCGGACAGGATTCTCGTCCGCCGCGGCATTTTCCAGGGCGTTTTCAAGAGCTTTCGGCGAAGCGCCGGTCAGGCTGCGCCAGAGATAGTGGGAGATTAGGCCGCGTCCTGGCGGTCGCTGTTGCCGTCGATCTGCGAGCGCATCTGTCTCGCAAGGTGGGTCTCGAAGCGGCTGGCGACCGCGCGATCCCATTCGTTTGCACTGCGCGCACCATGCTTCGGATGCGGCAGCGCCATCAGCCGGTCGATGATCGATCCGGCCTCGCCAGATGAGAGCAGGGCGTCGATTTCGCGTTCGTGCTGCATATCGTTTCGCCTCCTTCTTTCTGTTCCCGCCACCAACAACACTATACGAGATTCGTGACGGCTGTTTGAAGGCAAGAGCGAGGCGATTGAGGGGCGTGCGAGGCAAAACCTTGTCGTCGGTTCCGCCCTCGCGCAAAGCTGTTCCGGGCCGGCGGGTCGGTCAAAAGACCCGCCGGTGCGACACCTCAGACGTACCGGTTGACGATATTCTCGAGCAGTTCCTGGCGGCCGGATCTGGGCTGCGGCTCGATCTTCTTCTTGACGACGCGCTCGGCGATCTCCTCCAGCGTCCGCTTGCCCGAAAGCATCGCCTTGGCCTCGGCGGAGTTCCAGCCGGCATAGCGTTCGGCCAGCGGGGCGGACAGCGCCTTGTCCTCGACCATTTTTGCGGCAGCCTTGAGGCCGCGTGCGCAAGCGTCCATGCCGCCGATATGGGCGATCAGCAGATCCTGCGGATCGAGCGACTGGCGCCGCAGCTTGGCATCGAAATTGGTGCCGCCGGTCTCGAAGCCGCCCGCCAACAGGACCTGGTAATAGGCCAGCGCCATCTCCGGCACATTGTTGGGGAACTGGTCGGTGTCCCAGCCCGACTGGTAGTCGTTGCGGTTCATGTCGATCGAGCCGAAGATGCCGAGCGCACTGGCCAGCGCCAGCTCATGCTCGAAGGAATGGCCGGCCAGGATCGCATGGCCCTGCTCGATATTGACTTTGACTTCCTTCTCCAAGCCGAAGCGTTTCAGGAAGCCGTAGACCGTGGCGACGTCATAGTCGTACTGGTGTTTTGTCGGCTCCTGCGGCTTCGGCTCGATCAGGATGGTGCCCTTGAAGCCGATCCGGTGCTTGTAGTCGACGACCAGATTGAGGAAGCGGCCGGCCTGCTCCTGCTCGCGGGCAAGGTCGGTGTTGAGCAGCGTCTCATATCCTTCGCGGCCGCCCCACAGCACATAGTTCTCGCCCTTCAGCCGTTTGGTGACGTCGATGCAGTGCTTTACCGTCGCCGCCGCATAGGCAAACACATCCGGATCGGGATTGGTGGCGGCCCCCGACATGAAGCGGCGGTTGGAGAACAGGTTGGCCGTGCCCCACAAAAGCTTGACGCCGGTCTGCTTCATCTTGCCGGCGAAGTAGTCGGCGATCTCGTCGAGGCGAGCGGCACTTTCGGAAAAGTCCCTGCCTTCCGGCCGTACATCGGCATCGTGGAAGCAGAAATAGGGTGCGCCGAGCAGCGAAAACATCTCGAAGGCGACATCGGCCTTGAGCTTGGCCAGATCCATCGTGTCGGTGCCGCCGGCCTTGGCAAACCATGGCCGCTCGAAGGTCTGACCGCCGAACGGGTCGCCGCCCGGCCAGGCGAAGGAATGCCAGTAGGCGACGGCAAAGCGCAGATGGTCTTCCAGCCGCTTGCCGGCGACCACCTCGTCGGGATTGTAGAACCGGTAGGCCAGCGGATTGGTCGAATCCGGTCCTTCGTATTTGATCGTCTTGATGTCGCCGAAAAAGCCGCTGGTCATGATTGTCTGTCCTCTCGCATGGTTCTGTTCCTGATTACCTCAGGCGTAATTGGTTTCGCGCTGGCGCTGGGTGAAAAGGGTCATGTCAAAGCCAGTCAACAAAGGAGACAGACCATGACCGACCTCAACACGATCGCCGAAAACTACATCAACGCCTGGAACGAAAGTGACGCCGCGCGCCGGCAAGCCTTGCTCGAGGCGGCCTTCACCGAGGACGTCAGCTACCGCGATCCGATCATGCAGGGCGACGGCCATGACGGCGTCGCCGCACTGATCGATGGCGTCCAGCAGCGTTTCGCCGGCTTCCGGTTCTCGCTCAAGGGTAAGCCGGACGGGTTTGGCGACACGATCCGCTTTTCGTGGAATCTCGGGCCGGAAGGCACTGATTCTGTCATCGAAGGCACCGACATCGGCGTCATCGAGAATGGCCGCCTGAAAAGCGTCACCGGCTTTCTCGACAAGGTTCCGGCATAATGAGGTCATCTCAGGCCTCGGCGGGGGTGGGAAACCACTCACGCCGTGGCGGCCTTGATGGCTGGGTAAAGCAAGCGGTAGCGCTGATAAGCATCCGCATAGGCGTTGCTTAGTGCGGCGACCGGTTCGATGGTGGCATCGGTGGCCGGCGCCGTGCACACTCTGAGCGGATCGGCACCCGTCGCCGCGATCATGCCGAGCCGGGCTGCACCGAAGGCAGCGCCGAAATCGCCGTCGGCGGGAATGTCGACGGGCAGGCCGAGCGCGGTGGCGATCGCCGTCAGCCAGTAGCGCGAGCGCGAGCCGCCGCCGATCGCCGTCACCCGCGTCAGCGTCGTGCCGGCCTTGGCCAGGGCTTCGAGACTCTCGCGGAAGGCGAAAGCCACGCCCTCCAGCACGGCCTGGGTCAACACGGTGCCGCTGGTTTCATGCGCAAGCCCGGTAAACGAGCCGCGAATGGCCGAGTCATTGTGGGGCGTGCGCTCGCCGGAGAGATAGGGCAGGAAGGACACGCCGGTCGGCGCCTTCAGCGCATCGCCGAGTTCGGCGGTCAACTCGCCGGCGCCTTTCCCTGATATCTCCGACAGCCAGTTGAGCGAATCGGTTGCCGACAGGATGACGCCCATCTGGTGCCAGGTGCCGGGTAGCGCGTGGCAGAACGTATGCACCGCGCTTTCCGGGTTTGGCAGATAGGCGGCGTTGGCGGCGAACAGCACGCCCGACGTGCCAAGCGAGACGAAGGCTTGGCCGGCTGCGACCGTGCCCATGCCGCAGGCCGAGGCCGCATTGTCGCCCGCGCCGCCGGCGATCGGGATGCCGGCCTGCATCCCCCATTTCGAAGCCAATTCGCTGCGCAAGGCGCCAGCCTTCTCAGTGCCTTCGACCAGCGACGGCATCTGCTTCTCATCAAGCGACGTCGCGGAAAGCAGGTCGGATGACCAGTCTCGCTTGCCGACATCGAGCCAGGACGTGCCGGCTGTGTCAGACATTTCCGAAATGTGTTCGCCGGAAAGCCAGAGCCGCAGGAAATCCTTCGGCAGCAGGACCTTTGCCACCTTGGCGAAAATATCAGGCTCTTTGTTTTTTACCCAGACCAGCTTTGGCGCGGTGAAACCGGGGAAGACGATGTTGCCGGTGAGCTTGCGAAAGCGCGGATCGGCGTCGAGCTTGGCCGCCTCGGCATGGCTGCGCGTGTCGTTCCACAGGATGCAGGGGCGCAGCACCTGGTCGCCGGCATCAAGCAAGGTGGCGCCGTGCATCTGGCCGGACAGGCCGATGCCCTTCACGGCGGCGAGCTGTCCTGGATGCGAAGCCTTCAGCTCGGCGATCGCTTCCTCGCAGGCGCGGATCCAGTCGGCGGGGTTCTGCTCGGACCAGCCGGGATGCGGCCGCGAGACGTCGAGTGAAGCATGGCCGGAGCCGATGATAGTCTGCCCGGCATCGATCAAAAGCGCCTTGACGCCCGACGTGCCCAGATCGAGGCCGAGATACATGGTGTCCTCCCAATGCCATTAATTTTTTCGGATCTCGAAAAAATCTGACTCGGCAGTTTTTAAGACAAGATCCGCCTTCGGTCAATTCTCCGACAAATCGGCCGCGCGCCGCGAAAACAGCGCCGACATCGGGCTGTCAGGCCGCGCCAGCGCGCGTTCCGCGGCAATCGCCCTCGCCAGCGCATGATCGCCGGAACGCAACGCCGCTTCGATCAGCGTCAGGTCGATAACGTCGCGTTGCGCGTGGCTGCCGCCGAAGCCGTGGGCGATCGCCTGGATGGGTCGTATCAGACGCACCGTCTCGGCATAATTGCCGGCGCCGAACGCCTTGAGGGCGAGCGTCAAGGGATGGCCGACGTCTCGCGTGAAGGCGGCGTTGTCGTCGCTGCCGCGCATGGCCTCGCGCTGCGCTTCGAGCAAAGTGCGAGCCGGCGCTTCGAGGCCGGCGCCGACGAAAGCCATCATCGCGTGGGCATCGTTGAAGGCATAGTTGCCGGGGCTGGCCTTGGCCCAGTTGGCGGCAAGTGCCGCCCAGCGGGCGCCAACATCGACGCCGCCGAGATGCAGCCGCCACAGGATCGCCGACGCATCGACCATGTTGAGCGCCAGCGTCGAGCGCTCGCCGTAGATCGGCCCGTCATAGAGCGCCAGCACCTCGTCGGTCTCGCCGAGATCGTAGTGGAACAGCGCCAGGTGCCACCAATTGTGCACCTGCAGAAAACTTTCCTTCGTCCACGCTTCGGGGTTGGCGCGCATCCAAGCGATGCCGTCCGTTTGCCGGCTCTGCATTTCCATGACATGGGCAACGGCGTGCTGCGCCCAGCCGTCGCGCGGCTCGATGTCGACTGCCATCCGGCCAAGCTTTTCGGCGCGCGCATAGTCGCCCATTTCCTCCAGCCCGAAGGCCTGCATGCCGAGTATGGCGTGGTAGCCCGGCATGCCGCTTTGCCACGACGGCAGCGCGCGGCCGATGCGGTCGCGCAGCATGCGGGCATTGCCGGTGAAGAAATCGATTTGGTGCCCGGTTTGCAGCGCCAGCGCATCGAGCGGAAACTCGATGGCGATATCCTCGAGCAGACGGGCGGCTTCATGCCAGCGTCCTGCGGCAAGATGGCCAAGTGCTGCGACATGCGCCTGCTCACGCGGCGTCGCCGCAAGCGGCAGCGACGTCTTATAGCAAGTCCTGGCCACGGCTGTCGCCTCACGCTCGGTGGCGAGGCCGAAGAGATAGCCCTTGAACACATGTGCCATGACGAAGCCGGGGTCGTCGGCGATGGCGCGGTCGACCGAGCCGACCGGATCGCCGATGAAGCATTGCAGTTCGCGCACAGCCTTGCTGTAGGACGAGAACGCGGCCTCGGTCGCACCCGAAAATGTCAGGCCGAATGCATCCCTGACTGCCATGTCATGTCCTCAATTGCCCGAGCGCATCGCCACTGTGGCGATGCCGGCGCCGACCAGCAGCGTGCCGCCGGTGCGGTTGAAGATGCGGATCGCCAGGGGATTACGCACGACGTTGCGCGCCCTTGCCGCGATCAGGGCGTAGCCGAAGGCATTGGCGAAGGCGAGCGCCAGGAAGGTCGTTTCGAAGATCAGCATCTGCGTCCAGAAATCGGCGTACCGGTCGAGGAACTGCGGCAGGAAGGCAACGAAGAAGGTGATGCTTTTCGGGTTGAGCGCAGTGACCAGCCAGGCATGCGCCATCATCTTGGCCGACGACACCGCATCCAGGCGCGGCTCGGCCTTGAGCGTGCCACCGGCGCGAAATAGCTTTATGCCGAGATAGATCAGATAACCGGCGCCGACCACCTTCAGCGCGGTGAACACGGTGGCCGACGTCGCCAACAGCGCGCCGATGCCCAGCATCGACAGCGTCATCGCCGTAAAATCGCCAAACGCCACGCCGACCGCCATCGGCAGCGCGGTACGCCAGCCCTGGCCCAGAGCATACGACACGACCAGAAGGATGGTCGGGCCGGGAATGATAAGAAGGATCGTCGAGGCGGCGGCAAAGGCGACCCAGTTTTCGAAGGACATGTTCGTCTCCTTGAGCTCAAAGAAGAGGATAAATCCTTGGGCTCGCAAAGATGTAAAGAGGCGACATCGAAAATATACGGCACGCGACGGCTCGGCCAGGAAGTTAAGGCAGGGCAAGACGTCTTCACGCATTTTCAACCATGATTGGTGAAAATGCTCTTTATTCGGCCGGACCGTGTTTCCCGCCGACAGCGTAGGGTTTGGGTACATGCGTGAGTTGCCGCAAGGTCTGATGCCGCCGTACAATGGCGACGAAATCGAGATTTCCGAAATCCAGCTTTCCCGCCGCGCCGTGTTGTCGGGCGCGGGTGCGTTGGCGTTGCTTGGCGTCGCCGGCTGCAGCCAGACGCTCGACCTGTCGGCGCTGCAACTCGACGGCGTCACCACCGGCGCGATCACCCCCATCCGTCCGAGCATCAGCGTCGATAAGAACATCACCAGCCCTGGTGTGATGTATGCCTCCGTCACCGACGGCGGCTTCACTCTGCCGGAAGTGCCCTACCTCAAGGTCAAGCCGGAGTTCCGTCGCCAGATTGTCGTCGACCCGACCGGCGAGCAGCCCGGCACCATCGTCGTCCATTCGCAGGAGCGGCTGCTCTATCTGGTGCAGCCCGGCGGTGACGCGATCCGCTACGGCGTCGGCATCGGCAAGGAAGGCTTTCGCTGGTCCGGCCGCGCCAACATCCAGTACGGCAAGGAATGGCCGACCTGGACACCGCCGGCCGAGATGATCGCCCGCAAGCCGGAACTGGTGAAATGGCAGGCCGGGCAATCCGGCGGCCTCGACAACCCGCTCGGCGCGCGTGCGCTGTACATCTATCAGAACGGCCAGGACACCGGCTACCGCATCCACGGTTCGCCCGAATGGTGGAGCATCGGCCAAGCGATGTCGTCGGGCTGCGTTCGGCTGATCAACCAGGACATCATCGACCTCTACAGCCGCGTCTCCAGGAAGAACCCGGTCGTCGTCGTCTGAAATCATAGCGGCCGGCGCGGCCGCTCGACTCTCCCGTTGCGTGATCTCGCAAGACAGGCGAATGTGCCTGCAATTCCAGTGCTCGGGAGAAGTAAAAAATGTCCGGAACTTTTGTGATCGCGCAAGGCGGCGGCCCGACTGCCGTCATCAACCAGACGATGGTGGGCGCCGCGCTCGAGATCCGCAAGCGCCATCCCGGCGCCAAGGTTTTAGGCTCGATCCATGGCGTGCGCGGCATCCGTGACGGCAACTATGTCGATCTCTCGGCCATCGCCGAGGACCGGCTGCGGCTGATCGGGGCAACGCCGAGCGCCGCGCTTGGCTCGACGCGCGATAAGCCGGATGACGCCTATTGCGAGATCATCCTCAACGGCCTGAAGAAGGCCGGCGCCGACGCGTTCATCTATATCGGCGGCAACGACACGTCGGGCACGCAGCAGATCCTGACCGACGCCGCCGGCGGCAAGATGGCTTTCGTCCATGCGCCGAAAACCATCGACAACGATCTCGAGGAGAACGACCACTCGCCCGGCTTCATTTCGGCAGCCGAGTTCGTCGCCGGCGCCTTCCTCTCGGTCGACCTCGACTTCCGTGCTCTGCCGGGCATCTATGTCGGCATCGTCATGGGGCGGCATGCCGGCTTCCTCACTGCCGCCGCTGCCGCATGGCAGCTTGACCCCGACAGCGGCCCGCATCTCGTCTATGTGCCGGAGCGTCCGTTTTCGGCCGCGGCCTTCATCGACGATGTGCGCGCCACGCTCGATCGCCACAAGCGCTGCATCGTTGCAGTGTCCGAAGGCGTCAGCACCGCCGACGGCAAAGCGCTGGTCGAAAGTCTTGTCCCGCCGGAGAAACTGGAGCGCGATGCGCATGGCAACGTCAAGCTGTCGGGCAGCGACCTGCCCGCCGCCCTCGAGCGCGCGCTGGCCGAAGGATTACCGGGCAAGCGGGCGCGCGTCGATGCGCTCGGCTACATGCCGCGCGGCTATGTCGGCGCCATCAACGCCGTCGATGCGCAGGAAGCCTTTGATGCCGGCGTCTTTGCGGTCGCTGTCGCCGAACAGGGCGGCGGCTCGGTGGCGCTGCAATATGACGGCAAGAAGACCGTGCTGAACAAGGTGCAGCTGAAAAACGTCGCCGGCAAGACCCGCCACATGCCCGACGATTTCATGCTGCCTGAGGTCAACCAGCTCTCCGATGCAGGAATGGCCTATCTGAAGCGACTGGTTCCCGAAAAATACAAGGTTGGAAAACCGTTCGTCTGATGCCGGCCTTTGCCTGATGGATGACTGGTTCAGCAAGACCGTCATCGACGCCCAAACGACGATGCTGACCGAGCCGTTCGTGCATGATTTCGTACGCGCCAACATCTGGCATCTGCGCGGCCGCGACGTCGACCTGCTTGTCGACACCGGCATGGGGATTTGCCCGCTGGCGCCGGAGATCGACACGCCGGCCGGGAAGCCGCTGGTCGTCGTCGCCACCCATATCCATCTCGACCATGTCGGCTCGCTGCACGAATTCCCGCTGCGGGCCGGACCCAGGATGAGTGCCGCGCATTTCTACAGCATGGATGACGCCGTCACCTACGCCCATATGTTCCACGATCTCGACGGCGCCGTCTCGAAGCTGCCGGCGCCCGGCTGGAAAGCAGCCGATTACAAGATTCCGCCAGCGCCGCTGACGCGAACACTTGACGAGGACGACACGGTCGATCTCGGCGACCGGCAATTCCGCGTGCTGCATCTGCCCGGCCATTCGCCCGATTCGATCGCGCTGTTCGACGAGGCCGACGGCCTGTTCTTCGCCGGCGACGCCATCTACGACGCCATGCTGATCGACGACCTGCCGGACTCCGACCGACCGGCTTATCGCCGCACGATGCAGCGGCTGCTCGATCTGCCTATACGCATCGGCCACGGCGGCCACGGCCCGAGCTTCGGCGCCAAACGGATGCGCGAGATCGCCAACGGCTATCTCAGGCGGACAGACGGGATCGGCGCATAAGAGGCTTCCTGCCAGGCGAGACAGGCAAGACCCCGACACGTCCGTCAAGATTCTGGTTGCCCGCCAGAGCATCTTCGAGAAGACTGGTGAAGGCCGACAGACGGCCTCAAGCAAACGGATTGTCTCGATGGTCACCCGCGGCTTCTCGTCAGGACGAAAGCCCCCGACGGACACGGATGCGCGCATCCCGCCGGGGCAGTATCTCGAGCAAGGATTCCCGGTGCTGTCGGCCGGGCCGACGCCGCACGTGCGCACCGAGGACTGGTCGTTCACGCTCAAGCATGGACCGCGGCCGATCAAGAAGTGGAACTGGACAGAGTTCAACACGCTGCCTTTGACCAAGATGACCCGCGACATCCATTGCGTGACCGCATGGACAAAGTTCGACACGGCATGGCAGGGCGTGCTGGTCGACGATATTCTGGCGGATGCCGGCATTAAGCCACTGAGCCCCTTCATGCTGGCGCTGTCGTTTGACGGCTACACCACCAACGTGCCGACGAAGGATCTCACCGCCGGCAAGGCGATGGTGGCTCTGCTTTACGAAGGCAAGCCGATCACGCCGGACCATGGCGGCCCGGCGCGGCTGCTGGTTCCGCATCTCTATTTCTGGAAGTCGGCCAAATGGCTGAACGGGCTGCAGTTCACCGAACGTGACGAGCCGGGGTTCTGGGAATTGCGCGGCTATCACATCTATGGCGACCCGTGGCGCGAGCAGCGCTATACGGGCGATCCATGAGCGACGGGCCGGCGGCGCAGTCGCCCTGGCAGACCGTCACCATCCGGCGCATCGAAAAGCGCACGCCGCGCGTCACCAGCTTTTTCCTCGAGCCGTCGCGGCCCTTCGGCTATCGTGCCGGGCAGCATGTCGATGTCAGGCTGACGGCGCCGGACGGATATCAGGCGCGTCGCTCCTACTCGATCGCCTCGGCGCCGGAAGCCGGCGAAACGATCGAACTGGCGATCGAAAGGCTTGATGATGGCGAGGTCTCGCCGTTCTTCCACGATGTCGCGGCGGTCGGCGACGAGGTCGAACTGCGCGGACCGCTCGGCGGCCACTTCGTCTGGTCCGACAGCGACGGCGGCCCGCTTCTGCTGGTCGGCGGCGGCTCGGGCGTGGTGCCGCTGACGGCGATGATCCGCCATCGCACCGCGCGCAGATCGGCGGTGCCCGTGGCACTGGTGTTTTCCGCACGGGTCTGGGACGAGGTGATCTTTCGCGACGAGCTGATCGACTTCCACGATCGCCGTGACGGCTTCGATCTGGTGTTGGCGCTGACTCGCGAGCCGGCCCGGCGCCCGGCGGACTATTCGCGGCGGGTCGATGCCGGAATGATGGAGCAATCAATGGCACGGCTGCCCGCGCCGCCCAGGTTCGCCTTTGTCTGCGGCTCGAATGCCTTCGTGTCGGCCGCCGCCCAGGCGCTGATCGATGCCGGCGTTCCGGCAAGCCTCATCCGCACCGAGCGCTACGGGGTCTGAGCGCCCGTCGGTCAGGCGTCGATTTCCAGCGCCGACAGCGGCCTTGAGCAGCAGGCGAGGATAAAACCGTCGTCGATCTCGTGATCGAGGATGCCGCCATTGTGGCTCATCTCGACTGTGCCCGAGACCTTTTTCACCTTGCAGGTTCCGCACAGACCGAACTCGCAGGCCGCCGGGATGCGCACGCCCGATGCGCGCGCCGTCTGCAGCACGGTCTGGCCGGCAACGCAGTCCGCATCGACATCCGAAAGCGAAAAGCGGATCGGCGTTGCGGCCTCGGCAGGCGCCTCGACCCCGCCCTCTGCCGGCCCACCCTTTGCCGGCAAACCGAATGGAGCCGGTATTTCCTCCACCGCAGGGGCCGCAAAGCTTTCCTGATGGTAATTGGCCATCTCGAAGCCGGCCGCCTCCAGCATCTGCCGCACGGCGCGCATGAACGGGTCGGGACCGCAGCAGAAAATTTCGCGCTCACGAAAATCGGGCGCCAGCAGCGGCAGCCGTATCGCGTCGATCCGGCCCATGTGGCCGAACCAGCCTTCGCGGCTGGACCGCTCCTCGATCATGAAGCCGAGCGTCAGGCCCGGCATGCGGCTGCCGAGCAGTTCGAGCTCCTTGCGGAAGATGATCTCCTCGGGCTTTCGCGCGCAGTTGACGAAGCCGACATCGGTCCATGGCGCGCAATCGTTCAGCCAGCGCAGCATCGACATCATCGGCGTCACGCCGGAGCCGGCCGAAATGAACAGATACTTAGCCGCGGGGTGGCTGTGCAGCGAAAAGTCGCCGGTCGGCCCATAGGCTTTCACGTGAACGCCGGGTTTCAGATTGTCGAACATCCAGCGCGTGCCGAGGCTGCCGGCCTGCGCTTTCACCGTCACCGCGATCGAGAACGGCCGCGACGGCGAGGACGACAGCGTATAGGTCCGCATCAGCGGGCCCTCGGTGGTCGGCAATTCCAGCGTCACGAACTGCCCCGGTCTGTAGCGGAACCAGGTCTGGTTGTCGGAGCGGAAGGTGAAGGTCTTCACGTCCGGCGCCTCGTCGCTGACGCCGATCACTTCCAGCACCTGGAGCCTGTCGTTCCAGGGCGCCATCTCGTCGAGATGGCGGTAGAGGCCAAGGTCTGTCATCGCATTCATACCCTTGACCTTTCTCAGGCGACGCTGCGCAACGCCGCCCGGCCGTCCTCGGCAAGCCGCGGCCCGATGAAGAAGGCGTACCATTCGACGAACTGGATGACGCCGCCCTCATGCAGTTCAGAATAGGGGCCGGGCTCGTAGGCCGGCGACAGGATGCCGAAGGCGTTTTCCTCGACGATGCGGCGGTCCTGATCGTTGGTCTCGGTCCAGACATGGGTGAGTTCGGCGAGATCGTAATCGACGCCTTCGACCGCGTCCTTGTGGACGAGCCATTTGGTGGTGACGGCCGTTTCCGTGGCGCTGATCGGCAGCACGCGGAAGGTGACGGCATGATCGCCGAGAATATGGTTCCAGGTCGTCGGATAGTGGTAGAGCAGCAGCGAGCCGATGCGCTCGGTCGAAACGCTGTCGGAAAGGTTCTTCTTCACCGCGCGTCTTCCCGTCATCGTGTAGCTGACGGCATCGCGCAGCAGCGGCGCGCGGGTGGCACGATACTGCCCTGCCGGATCGATGCGGAACCTGCTCGGCAAGCCCGCCGCCTCGCATTTCGCCCAGTGCGCGAGCATCTCCGGATCGCTGTCGGCGCCCTGCACGCCAGTCACGGTCGGCGCTTCCGGGAAGGTCTTGCACAGTTCCGGATGGTTACCGGCGCAATGGTAGCACTCGCGGTTGTTCTCCCAGACGAGCTTCCAGTTGCCCTTCTCGACGATGGTCGATTCGAAGGCGATCTTTGCCTCGCGCAGCCGGTGCGGCAGGAGGTAGGGCTCGATCATGGCGCGCATCGGCGCGAAATCGGCGGGTTCCTTGGCCAGGCAGATGAAGATGTAGCCGCCAACGCTTTCGCAAGCCACTGGCTTTAGGCTGAACTGGCCCTTGTCGAAGCCCTCCGCCATCTGCCTTGCGAACAAAAGCCGGCCGTCCAGCTCGTAGGTCCACTGGTGATAGGGGCAGACGAGCTTTGCCGCCGTACCCTTGTCGGCATTGCAGACGCGGCTGCCGCGATGCCGGCAGGAATTGTGGAACGCATTGATCTTGCCTTGCTGGTCGCGAACCAGCACGAGCGGATAGTCGCCGATCTGCGCGGTGATGTAGCTGCCCGGCTTCGGCAACTCGCAATCGTGGCCGATGAACAGCCAGTCGCGATACCAGATCAGCTCCATGTCGAGCTTGAAGAAATCGGGATCGGTATAGAAGGGCTGCTCGAGCGAGTAGCCTTCCCTGCGGCCGTGCAAGAGCCTCAGCATGTCGTTGCGCGCATCCATGTCCTGTCCTCATAGCCGTCGCATCGGCCCGAAATCGGAATCGATTTCGGAAAGCACCATGCGCAATTCAAAGTCCGGGAGCCTACTTTGTGCGTCCGAATGGACGCACATCGCTCCAAAGCTGAACTGGTGGTGATGGAGGGAGGATCGGCCGCCAGCCGGCGACAGGGCCGGGCATGCATCATCCACCTCTTGACCGCCCACCGCGATCAGTCGAGTCTAGAAATCTCGGGCTGGTTTCCGGGCTCTGGAGTGTCCTTGCGGACTCATCGCGACACCTTCCCAGGCTTGTGGCCCAGTGGTCTCCCGTTGCGACTTGAACTCCACCACCGTTGCGGGGGCAGCGCCGGGTTCTGACCGGCTTCCCAATTCTCCGCTTCGTCGTCACCAAGCGGCACCTGAGATGGCGTGATCTAATCATGACGGCCGGCTGACTGTCGGCATGAAAGCGACATCGTATCCATGCGGCGCGACACGACCGGCGAAACCTGTGGGCCGGGATTTGAGGGGGATGAAATTGCACCCGGCTGCGAGCGCTGCCGGTTCTGAAAGCATGCCGGATTTACCCATTGCAGGCGCCAAAGTGGTTAACGATTCGACAACAACTCAGCACCGGCTTTTTAAGCCGCTTCTAAAATCGAACCGAACGGTTCGTTTCTGTTGACGATGCGTGCATGACGCTGTGAACGCAGGTTCGGCAATCCGTCAATGGTCGAACGGCGCCCTTTGGCATAACCGTCTGAAAACAAAACGTAAGGCGGTGCCGTTAGAAGCCTCTGGTACAATTTCAAGGTGTAGATTCTTGGTCCACACGGAACAACTTCGTGATTGGAATCTGCCGAATAGCCTTCCCACATCGGGGCTGTCCGAACGACGAGAATTCCTCCCAAGACACGCCGCTAGACGGACGGAAAACTAAAGATACTGGAGTACCAAAAATGAAAAAGATTGCTCTTACTGCCGTCGCCGTTCTGGCCATCACCGGCAACGCCTTTGCCGCTGGCAGCGACCATTATGGGTCCAACGGCGCCAACCAGCCGGCCGCTGCGGTCGACAGCTTGTACACGGCTTCCATTCAGAAGCCGACTCACGCTGAAAAGCCCGTTGTCCAGGGCGCAGACCGCAACCTTTTCGGCAACAATTAACAGCTGATCCCAGGTCATGATCCCGAAAAGTGGAAACCGGTTTTCGGAAAAGATCGTGGTCAAACAAGACAGAGCGGCGGCCAGGCCCGCCGCTCGGGATCTGAAAATTCAGGAGTACTAGAAATGAAGAAGATCATTCTTGCCACCGCCGCCATTCTGGCCATCTCCGGCAGCGGTTTTGCCGGCAGCGACAATTTTGGATCGAACGGCGCCAACCAGCCGGCCGCTGCGGTCGACAACAGCTCGTACACCGCTTCGATTCAGAATTCGGCTTCGGCGCAGAATCCGGTTCCGGCTGACGAGAAGCCCGTCAATGGCAGCGACCGTAATCTTTTCGGCAACAACTAATGTCGATCCCAGCAGCGGCCGCGGCATTGTCTTTTATCAAGACCAGGCCGGCCGCTGATGGAAAAAAGAAAATCCAGGAGTACTGAAATGAAGAAGATCGTTCTTACCGCTGCCGCACTTTTGATTGCTGCCGGCAGCGCCTATGCCCGCAACGACAACGTTGGCGGAACCGACATCAACAAGCAGGCGACCGTCAACGTCGACAACACGCAGACGTCCTCGGTAGGCAATACCGGCTCGCCGGTCTACAAGCTGCTCAATTCGTCGGGCGACGTACAGAAGTCCGCCCCGGAGGGCAGCGACCGGAACTTGTTCGGCCGCTAACAGCGAGCTGAATGCACAAGAGCGGCGGGCCTTGCCTGCCGATCTTGTTTTTGCCATCGCCAAATTGCGTGTATCCAGCAGTTTGGCTGCCGCCGTCAGGCTGCCTTTGCTTCCGCCTTGTGGAGTGTGAAGGAATGCCCGTCGGCATCGAAAATATGCAGATCGCCGGCATCGGCATTCAACCGCAGCGCAGCACCACGCTTGACCTCGACATTGCCGGGCAGCTTGGTCACCAGCGGCAGGTCGGCGCGGCCGATGTCGACATAGACGAGCTGAACCTCGCCGAGCTGCTCGACATAATCCACCGTTCCCTCGAAAAGGTAGTCCGTCCCGGTGGCGATCATCAGATCCTCGGGCCGCACGCCGAAGCTCACCGAAGCGCCCTTCGCTGAGGCCGGCGTGGCGATCGGCACCGTCGCCTTGCGCCCGCCGACATGACTGACGACGGTCGGGTCGCCTGATTTATCGATCGTCGCCGGCAGGATGTTCATTGCCGGCGAGCCGATGAACTGGGCAACGAACAGATTGCCGGGTTTCTTGTAGAGATCCATCGGCGTGCCGACCTGCTCGATATGGCCCTCCTTGAGCACGACGATGCGGTCCGCCAGCGTCATCGCCTCGACCTGGTCGTGGGTGACGTAGATCATCGTTGTAGCCGGCATCGACTCCTTGAGCTTGGCGATCTCGATGCGGGTGGCGACGCGCAGTGCCGCGTCGAGGTTCGACAGCGGCTCGTCGAACAGGAAGACTTTAGGGTTGCGCACGATTGCGCGGCCGATGGCGACACGCTGGCGCTGGCCGCCCGACATCGCCTTCGGCAGGCGGTCGAGATATTTGGTCAGCTGCAGGATTTCCGCCGCCTGGCGCACCCGCTTGTCGATCTCGGCCTTGCTCTCCTTACCGATCTTCATCGAGAACGCCATGTTGTCGTAGACGGTCATGTGCGGGTAAAGCGCATAGGACTGGAACACCATGGCGATGCCGCGCTTCGACGGTGGCACGTCGTTGACCACCTCGCCGTCGATTTTGAGCTCGCCGGAGGTGATTTCCTCAAGCCCGGCGATCGACCGCAGCAAGGTCGACTTGCCACAGCCGGAAGGGCCGACGAAGACGATGAACTCGCCCGACTTTATGTCGAGGTCGATGCCGTGGAGAATGTTGAGATTGCCGTATGATTTCTTCACTTGCCTTAGCGTGACATCGGCCATGATTCCCTCCAGTGAATCGCAAATTTAGCTGATACGCCCGAACCAGGCGCCGTAGCCGCCGAGACGGATAGAGCCGACGCCAGTCTGTCCCGAAAACCCGTGCCCCGGCAAGGGTTGCAGCGAGCGTCCGCCGAGATCGATTTCGGCCGGTCGGCTGCCGAGATTGAAGACGCAGACGATCTGCTCATTGCCCTCGCGACGCGTGAAGGCGACCGTATCGCCCTGGCTTTCGATGAAGTCGATATCGCCCTTGGCCAGCGCCGGATGCAGACGGCGGAAGGCAAGAAAGCGCCGGTAATGTTCGAGCAGCGAGCTGTCGTCGCCCTGCTGCACATCGACCGCTTGCGAAAGGTGCTTGGCGGGCACGGGCAGCCATGGCTTTGCCTTGGAGAAGCCGCCATTGCTGTCGTCGCCATTCCAGACCATCGGCGTGCGGCAGCCGTCGCGACCCTTGAATTCCGGCCAGAAGCGGATGCCGTAGGGGTCCTGCAGGTCCTCGAATTGCAATTCCGCTTCGCCCAGGCCAAGTTCCTCGCCCTGATAGATGCAGACCGAGCCACGCAGCGACATCAGCAGCGCCGAGATCACCTTGAGATAAGCGGTCCGGTCAGCCTCGCCCGCCGCCCAGCGCGAGGCAGTGCGCATCACGTCATGGTTGGAGAAGGCCCAGCACGACCAGCCGTCGCTGGCGACCTTGCCGAAGGCTTCCAGCACCGAACGCACCTTTGCCGCGCTGATCTTTTCGGGGGCCAGGAAGTCGAACGAATAGCACATGTGCACGCGCTTGCTGCCGGCGGTATACGCCGCCACCACCTCCAGCCCGCGCTGCGAATCGCCGACTTCGCCGACCGCGGCCGCAGCCGGATATTCGTCGAGCAGCGCGCGGAAGCGTTCGAGGAAGCCGAGGTTTTCGGGGCGGCTTTTATCGTAGAGATGGTCCTGGTAGTTGTAAGGGTTGACGGAAGGGGCGGTCTGGTCGTTGCGCTCTTCGGGCGGCAGCGGCGGATTGTCCTCCAGGCCCTGGCTGTGGAAGTAGAAATTGATGGTGTCGAGGCGGAAGCCGTCGACGCCGCGCTCCAGCCAGAAGCGGGTGACATCGAGCAACGCATCCTGGACCGCGCGGCTGTGGAAGTTGAGATCGGGCTGCTCGGCCAGGAAATTATGCAGGTAATATTGCTGGCGGCTGGTGTCCCACTGCCAGGCCGAGCCGCCGAAGATCGACAGCCAGTTGTTGGGTGGCGTGCCGTCGGGCTTGGCGTCGGCCCAGACATACCAATCCGCCTTCGGGTTGGCTCGGCTCGAGCGGCTTTCTTTAAACCACGGATGGATGTCGGCGGTATGCGACAGCACCTCGTCGATCATCACCTTGAGCCCGAGCCTGTGCGCCTCGGCGGTCAAGGCATCGAAATCGGCCAGCGTGCCGAACATCGGATCGACGTCGCAATAATCCGACACGTCGTAGCCAAAATCCTTCATCGGCGACTTGAAGAACGGCGAGATCCAGATGGCATCGACGCCGAGTGCTGCGATATAGGGCAGCCTGTCAATGATACCCCTGAGGTCGCCGATGCCGTCGCCGTTCGAGTCCTGATAGCTGCGCGGATAGATCTGGTAGATCACGGCACCTCGCCACCAGTCGCGGTCGACGGCGAGTTCTGGGCTCAACGTCGCTTTCACAGCGGATTGCATGATCTCAACCTCCCTTCACCGAGCCGGCGAGCAGCCCGCGGACGAAATAGCGCTGCAGCGAGAAGAACACGATCAGCGGCACGACTATGGTGATGAAAGCCGATGTCGTCAGGATCTCCCAGTCGCCGCCGCGCGAACCGAGCAACGCGTTGAGCTTGGCGGTCAGCACGATCTGGTCGCCCTCGGTGCCGAGGAAAACCATCGCAACCAGCAGATCGTTCCACACCCAAAGGAACTGGAAAATGGCGAAGGAGGCCAGCACCGGGAACGACAGCGGCAGCACGATCTTGACGAAGATCTCGAAATCGCTGGCGCCGTCGATGCGCGCCGATTCCATGATTTCGCGCGGCAGGCCGGCAATGTAGCTTCTCAGGAGATAGATGGCGAAGGGCAGGCCGAAGCCGGTATGCGCCAGCCAGATGCCGAGATAGGTTTTCGAGGGCACGCCGAAGAAGCTGCCGACGCCGTTGTAGAGCTTCAGCAGCGGGATCAGCGACATCTGCAGCGGCACGACCAAGAGGCCGATGATGACCGCGATGAGCAACGCCCGGCCGGGAAAGCGCATCCAGGCCAGCGCATAGGCCGCGAATGCCGCGATCAGGATCGGGATGACCGTCGCCGGAATGGTGACGGTCAGCGAATTCATGAAGGAGCGGCCGATGCCTTCCGAAAACAGCACCGTATTGTAATTGTCGGTGGTGAATTTCGGCGGCGCCGACGAGGCGTAGTAGACGCGCTGGCCGCGCTCGCCCTCGAAGGGCTTGGTTGAGGTCATGACGAAACTGCCGTCGGCGTTGAGCTGCAAGGTCTCGCCGTCGCCGAGATCGGCTGTCGTGCCGGCGGGATACTGCGTCGGCGCCGACGACTTGACGCCGAAGGCGCTGATGTCGCGGGCCGGATCGTCGCCGAAGATGTTGCCCTCGAGGACGAACTTGCCGTCCTTCTCGACTTGCGCCGAGGCGGGTGGCAGCCGGCCCGCTTCCGTCTGGGTGGAACTGGCGAACGAGTTCCACCAGCCCGAGGCGATGATCTGATCCTTGTCGCGCAGCGACGAGACGAGAATGCCGAGCGTCGGCACGGTCCAGATCGCGACGAAGATGAAGACCGCGATATGGACGCCGAAACGGCTGGCAAATGATTTTCCGGTCGCCACAGCCATCTCAATGCCCTCCCGTCTCTTTGTTCGCCTGGCGGATGTTCCAGACCATGATCGGAATGACTGCGATCATGATGATGATGGCGATGGTGGCGCCGCGGCCGAAATCACCGCCGCCGCGGAACATCCAGTCGAACATCAGATTGGCCAGCACCTGGCTGTTCCATTGGCCGTTGGTCATCGTCAGCACGATGTCGAACACCTTCAGCACCAGGATGGTGATGGTGGTCCAGACGACGGCAATCGTGCCCCAGATCTGCGGCACCATGATCTTCCAGAAGATCTGGAACGGATTGGCGCCGTCGATGACGGCCGCTTCCAGCGTCTCTTCGGGGATACCCCGCAAGGCAGAGGACAGGATGACCATGGCAAAGCCGGTCTGGATCCAGATCAGGATGATCATCAGGAAGAAATTGTTCCAGAACGGCAGCGATATCCAGACCTGCGGCTGGCCGCCGAAATACTGGATGATGGCGTTGAGCAGGCCGATCTGCGTCTGGCCCGCGCCGCGATACTCGTAGATGAATTTCCAAATGACGCTGGCGCCGACAAACGAGATAGCCAACGGCAGGAAGATGAGGCTCTTGGCGATGGTGCCCCACCAGATCTTGTCAGTGAGGACGGCGATGATCAGCCCAAGGAAGGTGCAGGTGGCCGGCACCACCGCCAGCCAGATGATGTTGTTGAAGATGGCGTTGCGGAACTCGCGGTCGCCGAACGCCCATTCATAGTTGGCGAAGCCGACGAAATTGTTGCCACCACGATCGAGGAACGACAGCCTCAGCGTCTCCACGACCGGGTAGATCAGGTAGATGGTGAGGATGATCATGGCCGGGCCGACGAACAGCCACGGCCGGATCATCCCCTGCCGGCGCAGATTGTCGATGGCCGCAACACCTGAAACGCCGCGCGACGGGAAGATGATGTCCACCAGCTTGTTAGCGCCCCAAAAATAGGCGACGCAGCCGCCGACGCCGACGACGATGACGAATATGGCCGAGAAAATCTGAGCCGCCACAGGTCCCTCCCTCTGCGCTTGACCCGCCGGTCGAGAATGGCTTTGGCGACGGGATCATGGGCCGATTCAGTTGTTTGGAATGCGACCGGACGCAAGGCAGGTTCTACTCTTGCTGGTCGCGCGTCATGCCGGAATGTGCTCACAAACAAAGAATGCTGCGGCGGGCCGCCGGTCGGATCCGGCCACTAAGGCCCGGATCCATTCAGGATCGGTAATCCGCACGTTCAGCCGGGACCGCCTATTTGATCGCGTCCCAGCTCTTCTGGATGTCGGTGGCTACATCCTGGGCGGACTTGCCGCCGACGAGATCGATCATGCCGGTCCAGAAGGCGCCGGCGCCGATCTTGCCCGGCATCAGATCGGACCCGTCGAAGCGGAAGGTCGAGGCTTCGGCAAGGATTTCGCCCTGCTTCTTCAGCGCGTCGCTGGCATAGGCGTCCTTGTTGACCGATTTGAGAGGCGTGACGAAACCGCCCTGGGCCATCCAGATCTCATGGGCGAGCGGCATCTTCAGGAATTCGATGAACGCGCGGGCACTCTTGCTATCCTTGGTGATCATGGCCAGCGTGCCGGCGCCGAGCACCGGGGTGCCGAGGTCGGGCTTGGAAGCGTAAGGTGGGAAGTAGAAGAAGTCGGCGTCCTGGCCGATCTCAGTGCCTTCCGGGAAGAAGGTCGGGATGAACGACGCCTGGTGGTGCAAATAGCATTTCGGCGGCACCGAGAAGAGGCCTTTCGGGCTGTCGCGGAAGTCGGTCGCTGCAACCGCCTTGGCGCCGCCGTCGACCATCTTGTCGTCGGTCGCGATCTTGCCGAAAATGTCGATGGCGTTGACCACCGCGGGATCGTTGAACGGAATGTCGTTCTTCACCCACTTGTCGTAGGTCTCGGGCGTCTGGGTGCGCAGCATGATGTCCTCGACCCAGTCGGTCGCCGGCCAGCCCGTGGCGCCGCCCGAACCGAGCCCGATGCACCATGGCGTGCCGCCGTCGGCGATGATCTTCTTTTCGAGCTCGGCGAGCTCTTCCTGCGTCTTCGGCACCTCGTAGTCGGCTTCCTCGAAATTGTCAGGCGAGTACCAGACCAGCGATTTCACGTCGGCCTTGTAGGGGAAGGCGAAGAAGCCCGGCTTGCCGTCCTTGTCGTTGAAGGTGCCGAGATCGACCCATGACTGGCCGGCGCCGTAATTGTCCTTGATCCAGTTAGCGGTGTCGTCGCCGAGCGGCGTCAGCAGGCCCTTGGACGCCAGATCCTGGATCAGGCCGGGCTGCGGCAGCACGGCGATGTTGGGCGGGCTGCCGGCCTGCGTGTCGATGACGATCTGCTGTTCGTAATTTTCCGACGAGGAGTATTTGATCTCGGCGCCGGTGGCTTCCGAGAAATAGTCGAGAACGGTGCGGATGAGGCCCTCGTCCTCGCCGCGCCATGGCCCGAAGATCGACAGCGTCTCGCCCTTGAGGTCGACCTTCTTGAGCTCTTCGTAGTTCGCCCAGTTGAAGCGGGGGTCTTCGCCCGGCTTGAACTTCAGTTCGGCTTGCGCCGGCCCGCCCAGGACGAGCGCGACAAACGCGGCTCTCAGCAGAAGCATTTTCTTCATCGATATTCCCTCCCAGTGGTGACAAACACCGGACGGAACCTCCATTCCGTCCGCCGACGCTGCAGGACTGTGACTCAGTCGGAAAGGAACCGCAACCTTTCGAAGAGTCTTCCAAAGCGCTTTGGTGCTTTCGATCACGCCATTGAATGGATCAGGAGTCAAGAGGGAGGTAAGCTAATCGATCAATTCTGCCGGCATGAGGAGCAACTAAATTGCGACGCAGCATGCTTTTTGGCGCTGCAGCAGCAAATTTTGCTTCAAACCGGTCAGAAACAGTGCTTATGGTCTTAGATGCAGCAGCGCTGCCGTGGCGGGGCCGACAATCTATTGTTAAAAGCGCTTTGAGGTTTGGAGGCCTCCGGTGAACCTCAAACAGCTTTCCCACATGCTGGCGCTTTCGCAAACAACGGTAAGCCGTGCGCTCAACGGCTACCCGGAAGTCAACGAGGAAACGCGCCGGCGGGTGATCGACGCCGCCAAGCGCCACGGCTACCGTCCCAACCCCAGCGCGCGCCGGCTGGCTACCGGCAAGACCGGGATGATCGGTTATGTCTTGCCGACCGGGACGGCCGTCGACATCGACCCGCATTTCGTCGAATTCCTGTCCGGTCTCGGCGATTACGCCCGTTCGCACGAACTCGACCTGGTGCTGTCACCGGCCGATGCCGACGATCAGGAGACGACCTATCGGCGCATCGTCGCCAACCGGCAGGTCGACGCCGTCTACATCTCCTCGCCGAGGCCGGCCGACCGGCGGGTGGCGCTGGTCAGCACGCTCGGCATCCCGTTCATCGTCCACGGCCGCAGCGACGGGCTCGATTTCGACTATCCTTTCACAGACATCGATAATGAGGGCGCCTTCCACGACGCGGCACGGCTGCTCGTCCAGCTCGGCCACAGGCGGCTGGCGCTGATCAACGGCGACGACCGCGAGACCTTCGCCATTCACCGCGAGCGTGGCGTTCGCCGGGCGCTGGCGGCGAGCGGTCTGGTGCTTGGCGAAGGCCATGTCTGTTCCCTCGCCATGACCGAGGAGAACGGCTACCGCGCCGCCAGGCGCTTACTTGAGCAAAGCGATGCGCCGACCGCGATCGTCTGCTCCAGCCTGATCATGGCGCTCGGCGTCGTGCGCGCGGTGCGCGATCTCGGCCGGACCATTCCGGGAGACCTGTCGCTGATCGCCCATGACGACGTCTTCCCCTGGCTGAAGCCGGAGAATTTTTCGGTGCCGTTGTCGACGACGCGCTCTTCGATCCGCTTGGCCGGCGCGCGCATCGCCGAGCGGCTGGCGGCACGGATTTCCGGATTGGAAGAGGGCGCCCGCGGCGAAGTCTGGCCGGTCGATCTGGTGATCAGGGGATCGGTCGCCGGCGCACCGGTCTAGGGGTCCGGAAAAACCGCGTTCGATCCATTTGCGGACGTCTGCCACCGGATGCCTTCTCCGCCGCCATATGTTGAAAGATTTCGTAACCGGCCGACAAGCGCGCGATCGGTCTCCGTCGCTGCCGTCATGGCCGGTCGAGCCGCCCGGCTCCTGTCTGCTCTGTCGCCGATCGGCCCAAAAAGGTTCACCGCTTTCCGCCCGGAATTTCGAAAGCCGAGTCAGGGGCGCGAAGCAAAAAGGCGGCCATGAGGCGGCTCATGCGCGTCGGGTCAGGTGCAGTCGATCAGCCTCGGACGGAGCGTCATTGGACGACACCGCCGCGCAGGGAGTCCCGACAGTTTTGTAACTCACCGGGTCCGCTGCCGGGCGACTAAGGTCCCGATCGCAACCACAACCCAGTTGAAGAAGCCGAATGTCATGACCAACAACAGCTTTGCGGCCGCGATTCTCGTGGATCGATTGCCGATGCCGGTGTCGACGCGGTCAAAGCATCCACGCGATTGGTGGGGCGCATGAAGCCTTGCGCGGTCGGAAGGAGCTTTCCATGAGACTGATTAGGCTGAAAGCGCCGGGTGGCTTGGAAAATCTTAAGCTGCTCGAAGAAGATTGTCCGGAACCAGGCCCGGGTGAGTTGCTGGTCAGGATCCGGGCGTGTTCGTTGAATTTCCACGACAGCATGGTGGCGCTGGGAAAGAAACCGTGCGCCGATGGCCGTATCCCGCTGTCCGATGGCGCCGGAGACGTGATTGCGGTCTCAGACGATGTTCACGAGTTCAAGGTCGGAGATGCCGTCGTCAGCACATATTGGCCCGATTGGCTGGCCGGCGATCCGACGCCTGCCAATAAGAGGGGCGAATTGGGAGATGATGTTGACGGCTATGCCCGCGAATATGTGTGCATGCCCTCGCATGCTTTCACAAAGGCACCGGCCGATTTCACACATAGGGAGGCGGCAACGCTTACCTGCGCCGGGGTCACCGCTTGGAGAGCCCTTATGGTGTGCGGCCAGGTAAAGCCCGGTGATACGGTGCTGGTCCTTGGCACGGGAAGTGTATCGTTGTTCGCGCTGCAATTCGCAAAGATTGCGGGCGCTCGGGTTATTGCCACCTCTTCATCGGAGGAGAAGCTGGAGAAGCTCAAGCGGTTTGGAGCCGACATTGTCGTCAATTACAAGGCAGTGCCGGATTGGGGCCAGAACGCAAGGGTTTTGACGGACGGACGCGGCGTCGATCATGTGATCGAGGTTGGCGGGCCCGGCACGTTGGCGCAGTCGATAACAGCTTGCAGGATGGGCGGCCACATCGCACTGATCGGAGTCTTGACTGGCTTTGCCGGACAAGTTTCGATTCCGGCCCTGTTTTCCAATCAGATTAGGGTCAGCGGAATCTCGATTGGCAGCAGGGCAGACCAAGAAGACATGATTCGTGCCATAGAGGCCAACCGTTTGAAGCCTGCTATCGACCGCGGTTTTCCGCTGCAGGAGATCGTCCATGCCTTCAAGCACTACGAGTCCCACAAGCATTTTGGCAAGGTCTGTCTCGAACTTTAACTGCTGTATCCAGCCTCCATTGGCCTCGCGCATCCCCCTGGGCTTCATGTTCTCCGCAAGCAAGCGGGCCAGTCACCCGTTCAGTCGAGAAACGGCCTGGCCTTCATCGTGGCCGGCACCGGCACGCCGAGGCGCGCAAGCACCGTCGGCGCAAGCTGCAGCTGGTCGAGCAGCGTATCGGCTTCTGGCCCCTTGCCTGGGCCAAAATAGTAAAGCGCAAAATCCTGCATCTCGTCGTCATGGCCGCCATGATGGCCACGATCGGTCTGGCCGTGATCGGCGGTGACGATCACCTCGTAGCCGGCTTCCCGCCAGCGCGGCAGGAAGGCGGCGAGCATGCCGTCCATCGCATAGACGGCTTGGTCCATCTCATGGCAGTTGTGGCCGAAGCGGTGGCCCATCGAGTCCAGCGTGCAAGTGTGCAGGATGCCGTAGTCGATGCCGTGGCGTCTGGTCAGCATGGTCAGCGTCGCGAACAGGTCGACGTCGCTCGGCGTCATTTGGTTGCGGGCATTGTAGCCGGTCATGGTGTGGAACCGGCCATGCGTGATCGGCCCGCCCGGCTCGTCGAACTCCATGTCCTCGACCAGGTCGAAAGGATAGGCCCGGAAGAATTCCGACCAGTAGGAATGGGTGACCGCGCCGGTCTTGCCACCGGCCTTGCTGACCTCCGAGAAAATATCCGGTTGCTCGACGCGGAACCGGTTCTCGTTGGTCAGGATACCATGCACCTGCGGCGCCACCCCGGTGTGGATCGAGGCATAGCAGCAGGCCGAGGTCGACGGCAGCACGGAGCGCATCTTCCAGACGCGCGCTTCGCCCGATAGCACCCAGCCTTCGAGATTGCCCATCAGCCGGCGCCAGTTGCGATAAGGCACGCCGTCGAGGATGATCAGCAGAAGTTTTGTCTTCAGCGCCACCGGGGTGTCTAATTCCCCGCGCTGGCCATGCGCCGTCCCTTGATCGCCTTTTCCAGCCAGCCGATCTCCATTTCGGGGACTGAGGACAAGAGAAGGTCGGTGTAGGCATCGAAGGGCGGCGCCAGCACCTGGCTCTTGGCGCCGTAGCGCACCACCTCGCCGCGATACATCACGGCGATCGAATCGGCGATCGACTTCACCGTGGCGAGGTCGTGGGTGATGAACAGATAGGCGACGTTTTCCTCCTTCTGCAGCTCGAGCAGCAGCTTCAGGATGCCATTGGCGACCAGCGGGTCGAGCGCCGAGGTGACCTCGTCGCAGATGATCAGCTTCGGCTTGGCGGCAAGCGAGCGGGCGATGCAGACGCGCTGCTTCTGGCCGCCGGAAAGCTCGGCCGGGTAGCGGTCGACGAAACCCTTGCCCATCTCGATCTTGTCGAGCAGCTCGGCGACGCGGGCGTCACGTTGCCTCCCACGCAGACCGAAATAGAATTCAAGCGGCCGGCCGATGATGGTGCCGACGGTCTGGCGCGGATTCATCGCCACGTCGGCCATCTGGTAGATCATCTGCAATTGCCGGAGATCCTCTTTCGGCCGATCGGCAAGCCGGTTGGCGAGCGGACGTCCATCGAAGGTGACGGTGCCCTCTTCGGGTGGCAAAAGGCCGGTGATGGCGCGCGCCAGCGTCGACTTGCCCGAACCGGACTCACCGACCACGGCCAGCGTCTGGCCCGGATAGATGTCGACCGAGACGTTCTTCAGCACCTTGATATGACTGCGGCCATAGGCGGCGGTGATGTTCTTGACCGACAGGAACGGTGTCGTGCCGGGCTTCTGCTCCTGGTGCTCGATCTCATGCACCGAGACCAGCGCATTGGTGTATTCCTGGCGCGGTTCCTTGATGATCTGGCGGGTGCCGCCCCATTCGACAAGCCGGCCATGGCGCAGCACCATGATCTCGTCCGAGACCTGCGCTACGACGGCAAGGTCGTGAGTGATGTACAGCGCCGCGACATGCGTGTCGCGGATAGCGTCCTTGATCGCCGCCAGCACGTCGATCTGCGTCGTCACGTCAAGCGCCGTGGTCGGCTCGTCGAAGACGATCAGGTCGGGCTCGGAGCACAGCGCCATCGCCGTCATCACGCGCTGCAGCTGACCGCCCGACACCTGGTGCGGAAAGCGCTCGCCGATGCTTTCGGGATTCGGCAGGCTGAGCTTCTTGAACAGCGCGATGGCGCGCTTTTCGGCCGCGGCCCGCGTCGCCGTGCCGTGCAGCAGCGTCGCCTCGACCACCTGGTCCATTAGCCTGTGCGCCGGGTTGAACGCGGCGGCAGCCGATTGCGCGACATAGCAGACCTCGCAGCCGCGCAGCTTGCGAAAGCCCTCCTTGCCGCCCTTGAGGATGTCGCGGCCGTTGAGGATGACCTCGCCGCCGGTGATGCGCACGCCGCCGCGGCCGTAGCCCATAGACGCCAGGCCGATGGTCGACTTGCCGGCACCGGACTCGCCGATCAGGCCGAGCACTTTGCCCTTCTCGAGTGTCAGCGAGACGTCGTGGACAAGCACGATGTTCTTCGGCGCCTCGCCCGGCGGGAACACCGTGGCCTCGATACGCAGATTGCGGATGTCGAGCAGCATGGACTTTGCTCGCTGGTCAGCCATCACCCGCGCCCTCCCTTCAGGCTTGTCGTGCGGTTGAGCACCCAGTCGGCGACAAGGTTGACGGAAATCGCCAGCATCGCGATCGCCGCCGCGGGGATGAGTGCCGCCGCGATGCCGAAGACGATGCCGTCCTTGTTTTCCTTGACCATGCCGCCCCAGTCGGCGCTAGGCGGCTGCACGCCGAGCCCGAGGAACGACAGCGTCGACAGGAACAGCACGGCATAGATGAAGCGCAGGCCGAGTTCCGAAACCAGCGGCGACAACGCATTGGGCAGGATCTCGCGGAAGATGATCCACGTGCTGCCTTCGCCGCGCAGCTTGGCCGCCTCGACGAAATCCATGACATTGATGTCGACGGCGACCGCCCGCGACAGGCGGTAGACGCGGGTCGAGTCGAGAATGCCCATGACCAGGATCAGCGTCACCAGATTGGTCGGAAGCACCGAGAGCACGACGAGGCCCATAATCAGCGTCGGGATCGACATCAGGAGATCGACGAGGCGCGACATAAGCGTATCGAACCAGCCGCCGAAAACCGCCGCCGAGAAGCCGAGGATGGCGCCGAGCGAGAACGACAGCGCGGTGGCCAGCACCGCGATGAACAGCGTGACGCGGGCGCCGTAGATCATGCGCGAAAGAAGGTCGCGGCCGAGATTGTCGGTGCCCAGCCAATGTGTCGCCGACATCGGTCCCCAGACATCGCCGACGATCTCGCCATTGCCATACGGCGCGATCCACGGCGCGAAGATTGCCGCCAGCACGAACAGCGCAGTCAACACCAAGCCGATCAGCGCAGGGATGGGGATGCGTTTTATGTCGAGCATGCCCGCTCCCCTATTTCGGATGTCTGAGACGCGGATTGGCGATGATCGCCGCTATGTCCGCAATGATGTTCAAGCTGATGTAGACGGCGGCGAAGATCAGGCCGACCGCCTGCACCACCGGCACGTCGCGCTTGGTGACGTGGTCGACGAGATATTGCCCCATGCCGGGATAGACGAAGATCACTTCGACCACGACGACGCCGACGATGAGATAAGCGAGGTTGAGCATGACGACGTTGATGATCGGCGCGATCGCATTGGGAAAGGCATGCCTGCGAATGACGGCGAATGCCGAAAGCCCCTTGAGCTCGGCGGTTTCGACATAAGCGGACTGCATGACATTGAGGATCGCGGCGCGCGTCATGCGCATCATATGAGCCAGAACTACTAGCGTCAGTGCCGCCGCCGGCAGCATGATCGCCTGCATGCGCTCGCCGAAAGGCATTCCGTCATAGACCGTCGAGATGCCAGGGAAAATCTGGTATTTCACGGCAAAGAAATAGACGAGCACGTAGCCGATGAAGAATTCGGGAAACGACGTTGAGGCAAGCGCCAGTCCGGAGATCAGCTTGTCGACCCAGCCATTGCGGTAGCGCACTGCGATCAGGCCGAGGATGATCGCCAGCGGCACGGCCACGACCGCCGCCCAGAAGGCGAGGAACAGCGTGTTCCATAGCCGTCCCTTGATCGACGTCGCAATATCCTGCCCGCTCGACATGGCGGTGCCGAGATCGCCGGTCACGACGCCGCCGAGCCAGCGGAAATAGCGGATAAGGGCCGGATCGTTGAGGCCGAGCTGCTCGCGCAGATTGGCGAGCGACTCCGGTGTTGCCGACTGTCCGAGAATGGCTTGCGCGACGTCGCCGGGCAGGATCTGGGTGCCGGCGAAGATCAGGACCGATACGGCCAACAGCAAGAGGATGCCCAGCGCAATGCGCTGGGCCACCAGTTTCACGATGGGTGAGGACATATCCGCAAGGCCGGGCTCAGGCTTCGAGCCAGCACTTTGCCAGAGCGTATCCGTTCATCAGCTCCTGATGCGGATCGTCGACCCAGCCGGCGACCTTGGCGCCTGTCGCGTCGATGAACTGGTTGAACATCGGCAGGATCAGGCCGCCCTCGTCGCGGACGAGCATCGCCATATCGCGATACATCGCCTTGCGCTTGGCCTCGTCGAGCTCGGCACGCGCCGCCAGCACCATCTTGTCGAAATCCGGACGCTTGAAACGTGTGTCGTTCCAGTCCGCCGTCGACAGGTAAGCGGTCGAATACATCTGGTCCTGCGTCGAGCGTCCGCCCCAGTAGGAGGCGCAGAAGGGCTGCTTGTTCCAGACTTCCGACCAGTAGCCGTCGCCGGGCTCGCGCTTGATCTCGAGGGTGATGCCGGCCTTGGCAGCGCTCTGCTGAAAGAGCTGCGAAGCATCGACAGCGCCGGGGAAGGCGACGTCCGACGTCCTGAGCAGGACGGCGCCGTCATGGCCCGACTTCTTGTAGTGGAACTTGGCCTTGTCGGGATCGTATTTGCGCTGCTCGATGTCCTCGGAGAATAATGGGTAGGACGCGTTGATCGGAAAGTCGTTGCCGAGCGAGCCATAGCCTCTCAGGATCTTGTCGAGCATCTCCTCGCGGTCGATCGCGAGCTTCAGCGCCATGCGCAGATCGTTGTTGTCGAACGGCGCCGTGTTGCAATGCATGATGAAGACGTAGTGGCCGGGTCCGGCATGGTTGCGGATGGTGACCCCCGGCAGACGCTTGATCAGGTCGACGATCTTCGGCTCGACGCGGTTGATCATGTTGACCTGGCCGCCCTGCAGCGCCGAGGTGCGCGCGGTGGCGTCGTTGATGACGATGATCTCGATCTGGTCGGCATGACCCATCTTGTCG
The DNA here is from genome assembly GCF_040318115.1 of Mesorhizobium sp. M1312. NCBI lineage: Bacteria > Pseudomonadati > Pseudomonadota > Alphaproteobacteria > Hyphomicrobiales > Phyllobacteriaceae > Mesorhizobium > Mesorhizobium sp. M1312. Next base: position 274,055 of record NZ_JAMYLQ010000001.1, read on the forward strand.
GCCTGCCAGTAATTGGCAAAGCGCTCGCCGCCATGGCGCACGCCGGGCTCGTTGGTGGTGACCTTGTAGGGTCCGGCCGAGATGCCGGCGTCGGCCTTGTCCTTGCCGCCATTGGGCTGGACGATCAAGTGGTAGTCGCTGAGCAGATAGGGCAGGTCGGCATTGGCTTCCTTCAAGGTCAGCACGACTTCCTTGCCGCTGGCCTTGATGCTCTCGATGCCCTTCATATAGCCGAGCGCGCCCGACTTCGACTTCTCGTCCGAATGGCGTTCGAGCGTGGCGGCCACGTCCTCGGCGGTCACTGTCTTGCCATTGTGGAATTCGACGCCGTCACGAATCTTCAGCGTCCAGACCTTGGCGTCGTCCGAGGAGCCGATCTCCTCGGCGATGCGGTTCTCGAGAGTGCCTTCCGGGGAAAGCTCGACGATCAGTTCGCCCCACATCTTGCCGAAGGCGAACGGCACCTGCGTCATGAACAGGGCCGGATCGAGGCTGTTGGTGGACTCGCCGCCGACCAGGCCGGCCTTCAGCGTGCCGCCCTTGACCGGACCCGCGGCGCGTGCCGCACTTGAAAGCATCGAGTTGGCGAAGGTCGCGGTGACGCCGAGCGCTGCCGCCCGGCCGAGAAAATCACGACGGCTCAGTTTGCCGGATGCGACGCGCCGGCTAAGAAATTCAAGTTCGTTCGACATGTTGAGTTCCTCACTCTGTTGGGACCTTATGGTCGTTTTTTATGGTTTCTTGTGAGGAGAATAATGACCGCAAGGGAACGCCGTAAGCAAGACCGAATGCGACATGCCGTGGCGTAAATCGTACGTCGCAATTGGACCAATCCGCATAAGCGCTCAAAGCAGAGCGCGCGGGATTTTCTCTTCGAAATTGCGCTCGAAAACCAGTTTCTCACCTTCATAGGCTTCGATTCTGGCGCTAACCATGAAGTTTTGCGCGTCGCACCGCATCTCGGCTGATGTTTCGGTGCGCACCGACCATCCATTTCGCGACAGCGTCTGGGTCCAGTGCGTCTTGCCCGAGGCCGACAGCGGATTGTCAGGATGGATCGCCCATGTCTCACGGGCAATGCTGCCATTGGCGAGGCCATGCTCCAGATCGCGCACCTCGCCGAAATCGTCGACCATGGAAAGCGTGACGATTCCGGTCTTTTCGTCGCGATCGATATGACGTTCTGAATTGGCGGCGCGGACCTTTTCGGTTGCCCAGGGCGCGGCTGCCTCGGGAGTGGGGAACGTGACTTCATCGCCTTGCGCCAGCGAGCGCAACGGCAGCTTCAGCGTTGCCGCCGACAGGTCGAGCCGGACCGGCTCCGGCGAAGGCCAGATCATCGGCCAGTAGGCGTTCGAAACGGCAATACGCAGGCGGTGACCTGATGGCAAGCGATAGGCGCATTGGTCGAGCACCACCCGGGCGCCGACGGTTTCGCCTGGCACCAGAGCCTCGGGGAATTCGTGCGAATTGCGATGCGTCAGGTTGAGCACGCCGTAGGAGATCAGCTCCGATGCGCCGTCGGGATGCACGTCGCACAGCCGGATCGCGATGTTCGCTTGCGGCCGGTCCGACGAGACCTGGACCCGCACCTCAGGCGCGCCGACAATGTCGATCGCCTCGGCGAGCACCGGCTGGTCGAAACACACCGACAGCGCATCGTCGGGGCGCTGGTCGCCGGGCAGTTCCGGGCCGAAGGTAAAGGGAAAATATTCGCCGCCGGCGAGGCCGCAGCTTTGCGGCGAAGCGACGATGACCGGCTTGCTGCTTTCTGGGATCAGCTCGACTTCCTGCATCTTGATATCAGGCGACGGCCACACCGGTTCCGCGACCCAGCGGCCCGGCCGCTCGGGATGCCAGCGTGCGGGGCGGACGCTATCCATGACATAGGCGCGATAGGCGGGGTCGGCCTCGACGTCGGTGTCGATGTCCTTCAGCCAGCGGTCCCACCAGCGCAACGCCTCCTGCAGGAAGCCGATGCGCGGTTCGGGTGCCGCATAGTGCGGGTATTTATGGATCCACGGGCCGACGATGCCTTTGACCGGCGCCTCGATATTGGCGGCGAGATGGGAAATGGTGTTGCGATAGCCGTCATGCCAGCCGCCGATCGACAGCACGGCGGCTCGGATGGCGGAATAGTCCTCGCAGATAGAGCCGCGCTTCCAATAAGCGTCGCGGTGCTGGTGCCTCAGCCACAGCGGCGCCAGGAACGCTTGGTTCTCCAGCCGGGTCAGCCACAGGTCGCGCCACCTGTCGTCGCCGGCCAGCAGCGGATCCGGCGGCCGCGACGAATAGGACAGCATGGTCGAGGCCCAGCCGAAATTCTCGATCAGCAGGCAGCCGCCCTTGTAGTGGATGTCGTCGGCGTAGCGGTCGACGGTCGAGCACAGGCTGATGACCGCCTTCAGTGCCGGCGGCTGCTTGGCTGCCGTCTGCAGGCAGTTGAAACCGCCCCAGGAGATGCCCATCATGCCGACATTGCCGTTGCACCAGGGTTGCGCCGCCGCCCAGGCGATCACGTCGCAGGCGTCCTGCAATTCCTGCTCGGAATATTCGTCATCCATAAGCCCTTCGGAATCGCCATTGCCGCGCATGTCGACGCGGATCGAGGCGTAGCCTTGGCCGGCGAAATAGGGATGCGTCAGCTGATCGCGAAAGATCGTGCCGTCGCGCTTGCGGTAAGGCAGGTGCTCGAGGATCGCCGGCACCCGATCCTCGGCAGCATCGGCCGGCATCCATACCCGCGCCGACAGCCGGCAGCCATCCGGCATGACGATGCCCATGTCCGGAAATTCGACGACCTTGCGGGGAAATTCTGTGACGGTTTTCATGCGGCCACATGATGGAGCCGCTGCCGGTGCGTCGTGGGCCAGCCAACGAAATCGGCTGGTCAATCCGCGTCAACTCAGCGGAATGTCGTTTTCGGCCTTGCTCGCCTGGTAGGCGCTGGACAGTTCGTCATAACGCGCCGAGATATTGCCGATCCGCGTTTCCAGCCGCTGGCGCTCGGCCTCGGGCAGCGACCGCACCAGTTTGCGGATCGAAAAGCTCTTCCAATAGGCGTTCTCGGCATTGTAGCCGCCGGGGTCGAGGGTGAAGACCTCCTTCAGGATCTTCAAGTCGTGAGGGATGGCGAAGCTGTCGCGCGAATCTTCGTGGCTGAACAAATAGTAGAAATTATCGAAGCCGGTCCAAGTGATCGCCGACAGGCAGAGCGAGCAGGGTTCGTGCGTGGCGAGAAAAATGGCGTCCTTGGTATCGACGCGCTCGGCCTTCGGCATTTCGTAGAAGCGCTTCAGGCAGTGCACCTCGCCATGCCAGAGCGGGTTTTCCGTCTCATTGTTGGTTTCGGCCAGCACCAGCGAGCGGTCGTCCTTTCTCAGGATCGCTGCGCCAAACAGCTTGTTGCCATAGGCGACGCCTTCGGCCGTCTTCGGCACGATCTCGTGCTCGATCACGTCGAGCAGTCGGTCGATCAGCGAGATTTCGGTCATCATGCGGTCCCATCGGGGAGATCGATCTCGTAAGCGTGCGAGAAATGGCACTCTTCGAGATTGGAGCCGTCGCCACCGCGATCGACGACGAGAAAATCCTGGGCCTCGCCGATCGGCGTAAGCACGCCGTGCCACCGATTGCGTGGGTAATTGACGCCTTGCCCAGGCGCGGTGATGAAGGCGCGCGGCTCACCCGGACCGTCGTCGCCATCATGGCAAACGATAACCAGGAACGGCCGCGGCGACAGCGGGATGAAAGCCTGGCTGCCGAACGGGTGACGCTCGACCATGGTGAGCTTCAGCGGAAAATCGTAAGGCGTGCCGCGCACCATGGAGACCAGCACGCATGCATTCGGCCCCTGCGCTTCGACGGTGGCGAGACCATGGTAACGTTCCGCTCTGCCGCCATTGATCGGATAGTGGTTGTCACCGCCCATATCGATGACGTCGCCGAATTCAGCGAAGTTCTCGCGGGTCAGCGGGCGCGCCACGATGCGGCTCATGGCGCGCGCCTCGCGACGCCGGCGCCGCCAAGCTTGGCATGCCGGTTAACGTCCTTGTAGAGCAAGTAACGGAACTTGCCTGGACCGCCGGCATAGCAGGCCTGCGGGCAGAAGGCGCGCAGCCACATATAGTCGCCGGCCTCGACCTCGACCCAGTCCTGATTGAGGCGGTAGACCGCCTTGCCCTCCAGCACATAAAGACCGTGCTCCATGACATGGGTCTCGGCGAAGGGAATGACCGCGCCCGGCTCGAGCGTGACGACGGTGACATGCATGTCGTGGCGCATGTCGGCCGGGTCGACGAAGCGCGTCGTCGCCCATCTGCCTTCGGTGCCCGGCATCGGCGTGGGCGCGATGTCTCGTTCGTTGGCGAAGAAGGCTTGCGGGACATCGATGCCCTCGACGGCGTCGTAAGCCTTGCGGATCCAGTGGAAGCGGACAGCAGCGCCGCTCTCGTTGCGAACGGTCCATCCGGTTGCCGGCGGCAGGAAAGCAAAGCCGCCCGGCTGCAGGACATGTTTCTCGCCAGCCAGCAAAACGGTCAGCTCGCCCTCGACCACGAACAAGGCGGCCTCGGCGCCGGCATCCGGTTCCGGCCGATCGCTGCTGCCGCCGGGCGCGACCTCGACGATGTATTGCGAAAACGTCTCGGCGAAGCCGGACAGCGGGCGCGACAGCACCCAGATGCGGGTCTTGTCCCAGAACGGCAAGGCGCTGGTGACGATGTCCTGCATCACCCCCCGGGGAATGACGGCATAGGCCTCGGTGAAGACGGCGCGGCCGGTCAGCAGCTCGCTCTGGCCGGGGTGGCCGCCTTGCGGCGCGTAATAGGTTCGGTCGGCCATTTTCATATCCATCAGTTCAAAGCCTATTGCGGAAGGCAAAGCCAATTGTGGAAGCCAAGCCTATTGCGGAAGCATGTCCTTGAGGCGGAGCAGTGCGATGCGCTCGACCTGTTTGCAGGCGGTGTCGAATTCGACGCCGCGGCTGTTGCCGATGCGCGCCTCGAACTCCGCCAGGATTTCCGCCTTGGTCTTGCCTTTCACCGCGATGATGAAGGGAAAGCCAAAGGACGTGACGTAGGCCGCATTAAGTTTTGAGAACAGCTCGCGCTCCTTATCGGTCAGTGCGTCGAGCCCGGCGGAAGCCTGTTCTCTGGCCGATTCCGCTGTCAGCCTTTTGGCCTGAGCCAATTTACCGGCAAGGTCGGGATGGGCGTTGAGCACGGAGAGCCGCTCGGCCTCGCTGGCGCCGCGAAAGACACGGCACAACGCATTATGGAGGCCGCCGGCACTGTCATGCGCCGGGCCGAGCTCCAGCTCGTAGGCGCGCTCGGCGATCCACGGCGAATGCTCGAACACGACGCCGAAAGCCTGGACGAAAGCCTCGAATTCCATTTTCGACGGGCGCAGCGCCGGTAGCCGGAACGGATGGGTCTCTTGCCAGTGCCTGGCGATGTCGATGCGCCGCGCCAGCCAGACCCTGTCGTGCGATTTGACGTAGTCGACGAAGCGCTTCAGCGCCGCGACCCGGCCCGGCCGGCCGACGAGGCGGCAGTGCAGGCCGATGTTCATCATGCGCGGCCGTCCTGCGTTGCCCTCGGCATAGAGCGTGTCGAAACTATCCCTGAGATAGGCGAAGAACTGGTCGCCCGAGTTGAAGCCTTGCGGCGTGGCGAAACGCATGTCGTTAGCGTCGAGCGTATAGGGGATGATGAGCTGCGGCTTCGCCGACCCATCCGGCCCATCATGCTCGAACCAGTAAGGCAGTTCGTCGTCATAGGTGTCCGACACATAGTCGAAGCCGCCTTCTTCCGCCGCCAGCCGCACGGTGTTGATCGACGTGCGGCCGGTGTACCAGCCGGTCGGCCGTGCCCCGGTCACCTCATAGTGCAGCTGGATCGCCGCTTCCATGTCGCGGCGCTCGTCCTCCGGCGCATGGTCGCGGTAGTCGATCCATTTCAGCCCGTGCGAGGCGATCTCCCAGCCGGCCTCCTGCATCGCCGCGACGTGATCAGGCGAACGCGCCAGCGCGGTGGCGACGCCGTAGCAGGTGACCGGCACCTCAGCCTCGGTGAACAGGCGCAGCAATCGCCAGAAGCCGGCGCGCGCGCCATATTCGTAGATCGATTCCATGTTCCAGTGACGCTGGCCGGGCCAGGGTGCGGCGCCGACGATCTCGGACAGGAAGGCCTCCGAAGCCTTGTCGCCATGCAGGACGCAGTTCTCGCCGCCTTCCTCGTAGTTGACGACGAACTGCACCGCCACATGCGCCCCGCCAGGCCATTTCGGATCCGGCGGATTGGCGCCGTAGCCGCGCATGTCTCGTTCGTAACGCATCGTCGCTCCTGCCGGATAGTGTGATCAGGATAGTCGAAAGGGCCGCTTGCGCATTCCCCCGAAAATTTTTGAAAGTGTTTTTGCAGCACTTCACTCGACCGGGACTTATGCATCGCCTTTAATTGGCGCACAATTCGTTCAAGCACGTTTTGAGTGTACCGGGAATGGGAGCAGCCAGTGGCGGAAACGTCGAAAGCCGAAGGCGGACGTCTGACGACCCATGTCCTCGACACCGCGACCGGCAAGCCGGCGGCAGGCCTGTCGATCGAACTCTATCGCATCGACGGCGACATGCGGTCGCATCTGAAGACGGCGGTCACCAATGCGGACGGCCGCTGTGACGCGCCGCTTCTTGCCGATGCGGAATTCCGCACCGGCGAATATGAGCTGGTATTTGCGGCCGGCGACTATCTGCGCCGGCAGGGATTGAGGCTGCCGGAACCGGCCTACCTCGACAGCGTGCCGATCCGCTTTGGCATGGCCGAGCCGGTGCACTATCATGTGCCGCTGCTCATATCGCCCTACGGCTATTCGACCTATCGGGGGAGCTGAGGCATGGCTGGGTTCAAGACACGTAATGAGATACGCTTCATCCTCAATGGCGAGGATATTGCGCTGACCACGGTCGCGCCTGAGGAGACCTTGCTAGACTGGCTGCGGCTCGAGCGCACGCTGCGCGGCACCAAGGAAGGCTGCGCCGAAGGCGATTGCGGTGCTTGCACCGTGTTGGTCGGAAGGCTCTCAGCCGGCCGGCTGGTCTATCAAAGCGTCAATGCCTGCATACGCTTCCTCGGTTCGCTCGACGGCACTCATGTCGTGACGATCGAGCATCTGCGCGGCGACGGCGACAGGCTGCATCCGGTGCAGCAGGCGATGGTCGATTTCCACGGCTCGCAATGTGGCTTCTGCACGCCGGGTTTCGTCATGTCGCTTTACGCCTTGTGGATGAGGACGCCGGAGCCGTCGGATGCGGCCATCGAAAAGGCACTGCAGGGCAATCTTTGCCGCTGCACCGGGTACGAAGCGATCATACGGGCCGCCCGCGCCATCTCCAGCTATGGCAAGGCGGCAAAGGACCCGCTGGCAGCGGAGCGCAAGGTGATCGCCGAGAAGCTCGCGGCCATGAAAGACGGTGCGCGCATCGAGATCGGCGCCGGTAAGCAGCGGCTGGTCGTGCCCGCGAATATCGACGATCTCGCCGCCTTACTCGACAAGGAGCCGGGCGCTACCATCGTAGCCGGTTCGACCGATGTCGGCCTATGGGTCACCAAGAATATGCGCGAAATTTCGCCGGCGATTTTCATCGGCAATCTCGACGGGCTCTGCGCTATCTCCGAAGACAGGGGCATCATCTCGATCGGTGCTGGTGTCACCTACACCGAGGCGTTCTCGACGCTGGCGAAACGCATCCCGGCGCTCGGGCCGCTGTTCGATCGTATTGGCGGCGATCAGGTGCGCAATATGGGCACAATCGGCGGCAACATCGCCAATGGCTCGCCGATCGGCGATACGCCGCCGCCGCTGATCGCACTCGGTGCGCGGCTGACGCTGCGCCGGGGCAACAAGCGGCGGACGATCCCGCTCGAAGGTTTCTTCATCGCCCATGGCAAGCAGGACCGGCAGCCGGGCGAATTCGTCGAGACCGTGCATGTCCCGGTGCCGGGCCGAGACATGAAATTCGCTGTCTACAAGATCACCAAGCGCCGTGACGAGGACATCACCGCAGCGCTCGGCGCGTTCCTGCTGACGCTGGCCAGGGACGGCACAGTGGCGGATATCCGCATCGCCTATGGCGGCATGGCAGCAACGCCGAAGCGGGCTTTCGGCGTGGAAAAGGCGTTGCTCGGCAGGCCTTGGACGGAGGCGACGGTCGAGGCGGGAATGGCCGAGTACGCCAGGGATTTCACCCCGCTGACCGACATGCGAGCGAGCGCCGAATACCGGGCGTTGGCGGCACGGAACCTGCTGTTGCGCTTCTTCGCCGAGACCAGCGGCACCAAGGCGCCGATCCAGGTATCGCGGCACGAGGCGGCTTAATGACCACGCACGCTCCTAACTTCAAGGCACAGAAAATCGCCGGTGGCGTTTCCACCGACCAGCGCCATGATTCCGCGCACAAGCATATCCGCGGCACGGCCGTCTATATCGACGACATGCCGGAATTGGCCGGTACGCTGCATGGCTGCCTTGGGCTTTCGACGGCCACGCACGCGACCATCGCCAGCATGGACTTGTCGGCGGTACGCGCTGCGCCCGGTGTCGTCGACGTGCTGACGGCCAGCGATGTGCCGGGCGAAAACGATATTTCGCCGACCGGCCGTCACGACGAACCGGTGCTTGCCGACGGCAAGGTGCAATTCTTCGGCCAGCCGATCTTCTGCGTCATTGCCGAAACCCGCGAGCAGGCGCGCCGCGCCACAAGGCTGGCCAAGGTCGAATACAAGGAATTGCCCTTCGTCACCGACATCGAGGTGCTTGATCCCCGCAAGGACAAGCTGGTCACGCCGCCGCTGACCCTGAGGCGCGGCGATGCAACGGCTGCGATCAACGCGGCGCCGCGCCGGCTGAAGGGAAAAATGCGCATCGGCGGCCAGGACCATTTCTATCTCGAAGGCCAGATCGCCATGGCCATCCCCGGCGAGGACCAAGACGTCACCATCTATTCCTCGACCCAGCACCCGAGCGAAATCCAGCACATGGTCAGCCATGCGCTTGGCGTGCCGAGCCATGCCGTCACGGTCGAGATCCGCCGTATGGGTGGCGGCTTTGGCGGCAAGGAAACGCAAGGCAACCAGTTTGCCGCGCTCGCGGCGATTGCTGCGAAAAAACACCACCGCGCCGTCAAAATCCGGCCTGACCGTGACGACGACATGATCGCCACCGGCAAGCGCCACGACTTTCTGGTCGATTACGAGGTCGGCTTCGACGACGAGGGCAATATTCTCGGCGTCGATTTCATGTTCGCGGCGCGCTGCGGCTTCTCGGCGGACCTTTCGGGCCCGGTCACCGACCGTGCGCTGTTCCATTGCGACAACACCTATTTCTGGCCGGCGGTGCACGCGCAATCGGCGCCGCTCTACACCAACACCGTGTCGAACACCGCCTTCCGCGGCTTCGGCGGGCCGCAAGGCATGGTCGGGGCCGAGCGTGTCATCGAAGAGGTCGCCTTTGCCGTCGGCAAGGACCCGCTCGATATCCGTAAGAAGAACTTTTATGGCACCAGTGATCGCAACATCACGCCGTACCACCAGAAGGTCGAGGACAACATCATCCACCGCATCGTCGCCGAACTGGAGGCGAGTTGCGACTATGCGAGGCGCCGCCGCACCATTGAAGCCTTCAACGCCAACAGTCGCTTCATCAAGCGTGGATTGGCGCTGACGCCGGTCAAGTTCGGCATCTCGTTCACCGCCACCCACTACAACCAGGCCGGCGCGCTGGTGCATGTCTACACCGACGGGTCGGTGCATCTGAACCATGGCGGCACCGAGATGGGGCAGGGCCTCTACATCAAGGTGGCGCAGGTTGTGGCGGAAGAATTCCAGATCGACCTCGACCAGGTGAAGATCACCGCCACGACAACCGGCAAGGTGCCGAACACCTCGGCGACCGCCGCCTCTTCCGGCTCCGACCTCAACGGCATGGCGGCGCAGAACGCCGCCCGGCAGATCAAGGATCGGCTGACCAATTTCGCCGCTGAAAAATATCAGGTTCCGCGCGACCAGGTGCTGTTCCTGCCCAACCGGGTGCGCATCGGCAACCAGGAAATCGCCTTCGCCGATCTCGTCAGGCAGGCCTATATGGCCCGCATCCAGCTTTCGGCGGCGGGCTTCTACAAGACACCGAAAATCCACTGGGACCGCGACAAGGGCGAGGGCCGTCCATTCTACTACTTCGCTTACGGCGCCGCGTGCTCGGAAGTCTCGGTCGACACGCTGACCGGCGAATACATGGTCGAGCGCACCGACATCCTGCACGAGACCGGACGCTCGCTGAACCGCGCCATCGACCTCGGCCAGGTCGAGGGCGGCTTCATCCAGGGCATGGGCTGGCTGACGACGGAGGAATTGTGGTGGGACGACAAGGGCCGGCTGCGGACCCATGCGCCGTCGACCTACAAGATCCCGCTCGCCTCGGACCGGCCGAAGATCTTCAACGTGACGCTGGCCGACTGGTCTGAAGCGAGCGAGCCGACTATTCACCGCTCCAAGGCGGTCGGCGAGCCGCCGCTCCCGCTCGGCATCTCGGTGCTGCATGCGCTGTCGGATGCGGTGGCAAGCGTTGCCGACCACCGGATCTGCCCGCGCCTCGACCCACCGGCGACGCCGGAGCGGGTGTTGATGGCTATCGAACGGCTGAAGGAGGAGGCCAAGGCCGGCACGTGAACCCAGCCTCGGAAATCGCAGAAAGCGTGCAATTCAGGCCGAAAAACTCTATATTTCCCGACAGGGAATACGAATGATGAACGCGAAAGTGCAAAGCCTGAAAGCCTTTCTTGCGCGCGCCGGCCGGGTCGCCCTGGTCGAGGTGGCCGGGACAAAAGGCTCGACGCCACGAGAGAAGGGCGCCTTCATGCTCGTCTCGGGCGCGGCAATTTTTGGCACGATCGGCGGCGGCCAACTCGAATACATGGCAATCGACAAGGCACGACAGCTGCTTTTCTCCCCCCTTGAGGGGGAGATGGCCGCGGAGCGGCCAGAGGGGGTCGTCTCTGAAGGCAGCGCCAGAGCGTCGAGCACTGCCGCGGCGACCCCACCCGGCGGCTTCGCCGCCACCCTCCCCTCAAGGGGGAGGGACATCCGCGCCACTCTCGACATCGCGCTCGGGCCCGAGATCGGTCAGTGCTGCGGCGGCAGGGTCGAGGTGCTGATCCGGCTGGTCGACGCAGCGTTGGCGCAAAAGCTGGTTGCGGCGGCGGAAGCCGAGGAAGCGCAACTGCCGCATGTCTACATCTTCGGCGGCGGCCATGTCGGCCAGGCGCTGGCATCGGCGGTGGCGTTGCTGCCGGTCCGTGTCGTCGTTGTCGAGACGCGGGCCGAGGCCCTGGAAGGCATGCCGGGCACGGTCGAAACCAGCCTGACGCCAATGCCTGAAGCAATGGTGCGCGAGGCTCCGTCTGGGAGCGCCTTTGTAGTCCTCACCCACGACCACGCGCTGGATTTCCTGATCGTTGCCGAGGCACTGAAACGCCGGGATGCCGCCTATGTCGGCATGATCGGCTCGAAGACCAAAAAGGCGACGTTCAGGAGCTGGTTCCTGAAGTCGGCGGACGGCAGCGAGGCGGAATTTGCTCCCCTCGTCTCGCCGATCGGCGGCGATGCAGTCAAGGACAAGCGTCCGCACGTGATCGCGGCACTTGCGGCGGCCGAGATCATGACGGCGCTGGTCGCTCACACCGTCGCACCAGCCGCTCCGCACCCCGCCTCTCGTGGCGAGGCAATGGCCGGCTGACAGCTGATGTCCAGCCGAGCTGCATTTTCGTGCAGGCGCGCATCCATAGCCTGCTGTTCACATCGGCCGCTTCAGGCCCAGATTGTCGCGCAGCGTGCGGCCTTCATAGTCCTTGCGAAACAACCCGCGCCGCTGCAGCTCCGGCACGACAAGCGCGGCAAAGGCGTCGAGTTCGCCGGAAAAATAAGATGGCATGACGTTGAAACCGTCGGCCGCGCCGCCCTCGAACCGTGCCTCGAGTTCGTCGGCGATCTGGGCCGGCGTGCCGACGATGCGCCAGTGGCCGCGCGCGCCGGCGAAGTGTCGCGCAAGTTGCCGGATCGAGAGGTTGTCCCGGCGTGACTGCTCGATGACGAGAGCCTGCCGGCTCTGCATGCCTTCGCTGGCCGGCAGCTCCGGCAACGGCCCGTCGATGGGGTAGCGCCACAGATCGGAAATGCTGAGATAGCTAGACAGCAACGCGACGCCGACATCGTCTGGGATGAGCTCCTGCAGTTCCTCATACTTCTCGTGGGCTTCTGATTCCGTTTCGGCCACCACGGGCGCGACGCCAGGCATGATCTTGATGTCGTCGGGCTCGCGCCCAAAGGCCGCCAGACGCCCCTTGAGATCGGTGTAGAAGGCCTTCGCCTCCTCGAATGTCTGCGCCGCCGTGAACACGACATCAGCGGTCCGGGCGGCAAGATCCCTGCCAACGTCCGAGGCGCCGGCCTGGACCATCACCGGCGCGCCCTGCGGCGAGCGCGGCAGGTCGAGCGGGTCGCGAACCGAAAAGCTCTGGCCGTCATGACCAGATCCGGAAGCTCCATCGAGCTTGCCGTACCAAAGTCCGGTGACCACTTCGGCGAACTCACGCGCTCGCTCGTAGCGGTCGGCATGCGGGCGCAAGCCGGTCGAGCCGAAATTGGCGGCTTCGATGTGGCTGGCGGAGGTGACCAGGTTCCAGCCGGCACGGCCGCCGCTCAGATGGTCGAGCGACAAGAAGGTCCGCGCCAATCCGTAGGGTTCGTTGTAACTCGTCGAGGCCGTGGAGACGAGGCCGATATGGCTGGTCTGGACCGCGAGAGCCGCAAGCAGGCTGATGGGTTCGAAGCCGATCGAACGTGACGTCTGGCTGGCGATGTTGACATTGGCCTCGCGCACGCCCGCGGCGTCCTCGCAGAAGAGCATATCGAATTTCGCCGCCTCCGCCGTCCGCGCCAGCTGGATGTAATGGTCGATGTCGACACCCGCCGTCACATGCGCCTGCGGATGGCGCCAGGCCGCGATGTGGTGGCCTGTCGCCCACAGAAAAGCGCCGACTTTCATCTGACGGGCGGTCATTGTCCCTCGTCCCCGGCAAGTCCGAGATGGGAGCGCAGCGTGGCATCGCGATAATCCGGCCGAACAAGGCCGCGACGACGAAGCTCCGGCAGCACGTGATCGACGAAGTCATTGAGCACAGACAGCACCGGCGGCATGAGTATGGTGAAACCGTCGCAGTTTTTCGATCGGAAGGTCTCTTCGAGCCTGTCCGCGATCAAGTCCGGCCTGGCGGCCGTTTCAGAACCCGGTGCGACGTTCATCAGCACCTTCATCGTGCCCGGACCGCGCCCGAACGCCAGCGCGCGGCGCATCAGATCGTCGGCCTTCGCACCCGCGACCGATGGCTCGTCCAGCAGGATGACATCGGCGAAGCGGGCGGCGATCTCTATGTCGGGCTCCGACAGGCCTGACATGACGAGCACCGGGGTATCCTGCGGTGAGCGCGCCACGTTCAGCGGCCCACGCACCGAAAAATATTCTCCCTTATGGTCGAGCAGGTGCATCTTTTTAGGGTCGAAGAAGCGGCCGCCGCTTTTGTCGAACAGCAGGGCGTCCGCATCCCAGCCTCGCCACAGGCCCTGCACGATCCCGATGAATTCCTCCGCACGTCGGCGGAAATCATCGCGGGAAAACCCTTCCGGCCGGCTGAAATCGGCAGCCTCGCGCGGATCCGGCATCATCGTCGCGTTCCAGCCGGAACGGCCATGGCTGATGATGTCGAGCGAGGCAAAACGGCGCGCCAGATTGTAAGGCTGGTGGGCGACCGTCGACGCCGCGGCGACGAGGCCGATCCTGCTGGTCACCGTCCCCAGCGCCGCCAGCAGGGTCGTCGCTTCGAAGGGCAGTTGCCGGTTTGGTGCGTCGCCGCCTGAAACCAGCGCTGAATCGGCAAGCAGCACCATGTCCAGCCCAGCCGCTTCGGCCTTTTGCACGAACTGGGCCAGAAGGCTGAAATCCAGACCGGCGTCGGAGGGAGGGGAAAGAGCGCTTTCCGGAAACAGTGAAACGGCGAGATGCATTGTGGCACCGCTGGCCATCGGTCTTCTCTGGTGAGTGAATTCCGCAGGGACTATCTTCGCCGGTTGGACGGGAAGCAACCGGCCAGCCGGCGATCATTTGCCGGCCAGAATATCCTTGATCAGCCGTTGGCAGCGCTCGGCCATGAAGTCGAGCAGCAGCCGCACCTTGGGATCCTGCAGCTTCTTGTGCGGATAGACGGCGGCGAACTGCACCGGTGTCGGCGGCGTATCGGGCAGGATCACCTTCAGCCGCCGGTCGCGGATGAACGGCTCGACCTCGAAGCGCGGCTTGTTGATGATGCCGCGGCCCGACAGCGCCCATCCGGTCAGCACGTCGCCATGGTCGGTGTCGTAGGGCCCGTGCACTTCGAATTTTCGCGGGCCGTCGGCCGTCTGCAGCGTCCACACATATTCACGCGCGCCGGAATAGCGCAGCATCAGGCAGTCATGCTTCTTGCCGATCAGTTCCTGCGGCTCGGTCGGCTCGCCACGCGCCTCCAGATATTTCGGTGCCGCCACCAGCACCCGCTCGCATTCCATGATGCCGCGCATCCTGAGGCTGGAATCTTCGATGATGCCCAGCCGGAAGGCGACGTCGATGCCTTCCTTCATGATGTCGACATTGTGGTCTGAAAGCCTTAGCCGCACCTCGATGTCAGGATATTTGTCGTGAAAATCCGGGATACCCGACGCCACCAGCCGGCGGCCTAGGCCGAGCGGCGCTGTCACCTTGATGGTGCCGCGCGGCTGGCCGGACAAAGCGCTGACCGCGGCTTCCGCCTCGGTGATGGCTTCCAGCACCTGCTTGGCGCCGGAATAGAATACCGTGCCGTGCTCGGTCGGCATCAATTGCCGCGTCGTGCGGTTGAACAGCCTGACACCGAGGTGTTTTTCGAGTTCCTTGATGCGGTTGGAGGCGACCGCCGGCGAAATGCGCATGTCGCGTCCCGCCGCTGACAGATTGCCAAGCTCGACGACACGGACGAAAACGGCGATGTTGTCGAGATAGGCCATGCGGCTTTAGGGCTCTCATACGCTGCGTAGGGATAACCCTAGTATTTTCCAATTTTTTTTGAAAGTCATCGTGCAGCTCAACCCTTTCCGTTTGCGCTCCAGTCCGTAAAGTCACCCAATCGGCAGGGACGTCTTTTCAATGATCGATTTCGCAATTTTCTGGGACTGGCTGAGTTTCGCCGTGCGCTGGCTGCATGTCGTCACCGGTATCGCCTGGATCGGCTCGTCCTTCTATTTCGTCGCGCTTGATCTCGGACTGCGCCAGCGTCCGGGCATGCCTGTCGGCGCCTTCGGCGAGGAATGGCAGGTGCATGGCGGCGGCTTCTATCACATCCAGAAATATCTGGTGGCGCCGGCCGAAATGCCCGAGCATCTGACCTGGTTCAAATGGGAATCCTACGCCACCTGGCTGTCGGGTTTCGCCATGCTGTGCGTCGTCTACTACGCCGGCGCCGATCTGTTCCTGATCGATCCCAACGTGCTGCCGATGTCGGTGCCGGTAGGCATCCTGCTGTCGCTGGCGACGATCGGCGTCGGCTGGGTGGTCTACGATCTGCTCTGCCGTTCGCCGCTGGGCAAGAGCGACACCGGCCTGATGCTGGTGCTCTACGGCGTGCTGGTGTTCATCGCCTGGGGGCTCACCCATCTGTTCACCGGCCGCGCCGCCTTCCTGCATCTGGGCGCCATCACCGCCACGATCATGTCGGCCAATGTCTTCATGGTCATCATCCCGAACCAGAAGATCGTCGTTGCCGACCTGATCGCCGGCCGCAAGCCCGACCCGAAATACGGCAAGATTGCCAAGCAGCGCTCACTGCACAACAATTACCTGACGCTGCCCGTTTTGTTCCTGATGCTGTCGAACCACTACCCGCTGGCGTTTGCTACCCAGTTCAACTGGGTGATCGCCTCGCTGGTTTTCATCGTCGGCGTGCTGATCCGGCACTATTTCAACACCATGCATGCGCGCAAGGGCAACCCGACCTGGACCTGGCTGGCGGCCGCCGTCCTGTTCGTCGTCATCATCTGGCTGTCGACGGTGCCGAAGGTGCTGACCGGGGAAGCCAAGGCGTCCTCTGCGGCACAGGTCTATGTCGCCTCCGCGCATTTTCCCGCAGTGCGCGACACCGTGCTTGGCCGTTGCTCGATGTGCCATGCGCAAGAGCCGTCCTACGAGGGCATCTACCATGCGCCGAAGGGGGTGATGCTCGACACGGACGCCGGTATCGCCGAGCAAGCCCGCGAGATCTACCTGCAGGCCGGCCGCAGCCATGCGATGCCGCCCGCCAATGTCACAGGCATCACCGACAAGGAACGGGCGCTGCTGGTGGCCTGGTTCGAGGAGGCAGGGAAATAAGCATGATCAGCACACTCCTGCGCGGCCGCACACTGTCCTTTCTGCGCTGGCCTGAGACCGTCGACGACCATTCCGCCTGGCGCTACGAGGAGGACGGCGGCTTGCTGATCCGCGACGGCAGGATCGTAGCCGCCGGCGCCTATGCCGAGGTCGAGAAAAAGGCTGATGAAGGCGCAAAAAAGATCGACCACCGCCCGCACCTGCTGCTGCCGGGCTTCATCGACGCGCATGCGCATTTTCCGCAGATGCAGGTTATCGCTTCCTACGGCGCCGAGCTGCTCGACTGGCTGAACACTTACACTTTTCCCGAGGAAACCAAATTCCAGAACGCGCAGCATGGCCGCCGCATCGCCAGGCTGTTCCTCGACGAGATGGTGCGTCATGGCACGACGACGGTCGCCGCCTATTGCTCGGTCCACAAGGAGTCTGCCGAAGCGTTCTTTGCCGAGTCGCATGACCGCAACATGCTCAACATCGCCGGCAAGGTGATGATGGACCGCAACGCGCCGGAAGGGGTGCTCGACACAGCGCAGTCGGCCTATGACGATAGCAAGGCGCTGATCGCCGATTGGCACGGCAAGGGGCGCCAGCATTATGCGATCACGCCGCGCTTCGCCATCACCTCGTCACCCGAGCAGTTGGAGATGGCGGGTGCGCTCTGTCGCGAACATCCAGACCTGCACATGCAGACGCATCTGTCGGAAAACCACGCCGAGATCGCCTTTGCGCTGCAACTCTATCCGCAGGCACACGACTATACCGACGTCTACGAACGCTATGGGCTGCTCGGGCGCAAAAGCCTGTTCGGCCACTGCATCCATCTGTCGGAACGTGAGGCGGATGCGCTTTCGGACACGGGCTCGGTGGCCGTGTTCTGCCCGACCTCGAACCTGTTCCTCGGCTCGGGCTTGTTCGACTATCAGCGCTACCGCACGCGTGACAAAGCCCTCCGCATCGCGGTCGCAACCGATGTCGGCGGCGGCACCAATTACTCGATGCTGCGCACCATGGACGAGGGCTACAAGGTGATCGCGCTGAACGGCGAGAAGCTCAATCCATTCCAGTCGTTCTGGCAGCTCACCCGCGGCAATGCCGAGGCGCTGTCGGTCGTGGAAAAAATCGGCACGCTGGACCAAGGCAGCGATGCCGACATCGTCGTGCTCGACGCACGCGCCACGCCGGCGATGCGGCTGCGGATTGAGACGGCGGGCACGCTGGCGCAGGAATTGTTTCTGCTGCAGACGCTGGGCGACGACCGCGCCGTGCGCGAAGTCTATGTTGCTGGGCGGGCGGCGAAGAGCGATATGGCGGTTTAGCTATCCCGCACGTTCCGTCTTGACCGGGCGGCAGCCATCGGTCAAAGCCTGCAGCGAAATTGACAGGGGAACGACATGGCCGTTGCGGACGACATCGCTCTGATCAAGAAACAGGAAGCTACGCTTGTCGCCCCCGTCTTCGACGAGGCTGTCGCCTTCAAGATCGGCTCGGCGATCCGTGATCGGGCGCTAGCCGAGAACCTGCCGATCATCGTCGACATCAGGACCTTTGACCGCCCGCTGTTCTATGCCGCGATGCCGGGCTCGAACGCCTCCAATCCGGACTGGGCGCGGCGCAAGATCAACGTCGTGCGCCGGTTTTTGAGAAGCACCTACGGCCTGGTGCTGGAGCAGCAGCGCCCCGACCGCAGCTTCAAATCCGGTGAGGGGCTCGACATATCAGACTATGTGCTGGCCGGTGGTGGCTTTCCCATAGCGGTCAAAGGTGCCGGCGTGATCGGTGTGATCGCGGTCTCGGGCCTGCCGGAGCGCGAGGATCACGGCGTCGTGGTCGATGCGCTTTGTGAGCACCTAGGTATTGATGCGCGCGATCTTGCGTTGCCGCCGGAAGCAAAATCTTGACGTTGGCACCGCCCCTCATCCGCCTGCCGGCACCTTCTCCCCGTATAGTGACGGGGAGAAGGGACGCGCTCCAACGCTGGCGACCCCCTCTCCCCGTCTCTATACGGGGAGAGGGTAGGGGTGAGGGGCGGCGCCAGCGGTGGGAAAACTGTATCGACGTTGGTGGCGGCGCAGCATGACCGCGCTAGACCCGAAGCCCTTCTTTATATCGATCTTCAACGCCGCCGTCGCCGCTGCCGATCCCCAGAGGACGATCAGGGATTATCTGCCGGCAACGCCGAAAGGGCGCACTATCGTCATTGGCGCTGGAAAAGGCTCGGCGCAGATGGCGGCGGCTTTCGAGAAGGTGTGGGACGGGCCGATCGAAGGGTTGGTCGTCACCCGTTACGGCTATGGCGCGATCTGCCAGCGCGTCGAGATCATCGAGGCGGCACATCCGGTGCCGGACGCCGCCGGCCTCGAAGCCTCGCGCCGATTGCTCGAAAAGGTGCAGGGGCTGACCGCGGACGATCTGGTCGTGGCGCTCATCTCCGGTGGCGGCTCGGCGCTGATGCCGTCGCCTGCCGAAGGTCTGACGCTGGCCGACGAGATCGCCGTCAACGAGGCGCTGCTCGCCTCCGGCGCGCCGATCGCCGCCATGAACACCATCCGCAAGCATGTTTCCACGATCAAGGGCGGCAGGCTGGCGGCCGCTGCCTACCCGGCCAAGGTGGTGTCGCTGGTGGTCTCCGACATTCCTGGTGACAATCCGGCGCTGGTGGCTTCCGGCCCAACTGTTCCCGATTCCGGCAGCCGTGAAGACGCATTGGCGTCGATCACCGCCTACGACATTAAACTGCCGGCCTCTGTAATGGCGTATATCAATTCGCCGGCCGCAGATGCGCCGCGCGCCGACGATCCGCGTTTTTCGCGCAACGAAGTGCATCTGATCGCCTCGGCCGGCGTGTCGCTGGAGGCGGCTGCGGCCGAAGCTAGGCGCCAAGGTATCGAGGCGGTCATCCTCTCCGATTCCATCGAGGGCGAGGCGCGCGAGGTCGGCGGTGTCCACGCCGCGATCGCGCGTGAAGTCGCGACGCGCAACCGGCCTTTTCCAAAGCCGGTGCTGATCCTGTCGGGCGGCGAAACCACGGTGACCGTGCGCACAAAAGGCAAGGGCGGCCGCAACAGCGAGTTCCTGCTCGCCTTCGCCATTGGCATCAGCGGTATCGATGGCATCCATGCACTGGCCGCCGACATCGACGGCATCGACGGCTCTGAGGACAATGCCGGCGCCTTTGCCGACGGTTCGACGGTATCGCGGATGCGGGCGATGGGCGTCGATGGCAAGGCAATGCTCGCCGGCAACAACGCCTGGACGGCATTCGACGCCATCGGCGATCTTTTCGTGCCCGGCCCGACCGGGACGAATGTCAATGATTTGAGGGCGATCCTGATCAGATAGGGTCAGGCGGCCATCAGCTTTTTCACCGTCTTCATGTCCTGCAGGAACCGCTCGCGTTCGGCCTGTTTGTCCGCCGGCTCGCGAATGCGCAGGATGAAGGACGGATGGATGGTGACGAACACACGCAAGCCATCCTCGCGCTCCACGACCGCGCCGCGCATCTTCATGATCGGCACGATCTTGCCGAGCAGCGACTGCGCCGCGGTTGCGCCGAGCGCCACCGCCAGATTGGGCTTGATGAGATCGAGCTCCTTGTCGAGCCACCAGCGGCAGGCCTGCACCTCGCCGGCATTCGGCTTGGAATGGATGCGCCGCTTGCCGCGCGGCTCGAATTTGAAATGCTTGACCGCATTGGTGACATAGACTTTCAGCCGGTCGACGCCGGCATCGTCCAAGATGGCGTCGAAGACTTTGCCGGCCGGTCCGACAAAAGGTTTGCCGGCCAGATCCTCCTGGTCGCCGGGCTGCTCACCGACGAAGATCACCTTGGCCTTGTCAGGCCCTTCGCCGAACACAGTCTGTGTCGCATTGCGCCACAGCGGACAGCGGCGGCAGGCTTTCGCGACTTCGCTGAGCTCGGGAATGGTGCTTGCGCCATCGTCTTCCGCCGTCTCAGGCAATTCAGGCTTCGGCCAGCGTCTTGCCTGCACCTTGGCGTGGTGCGGCGTGGGATTTGTCTGCATCCTGGCGATCATGGCTGATGCGGCCTTGTCCGCTGCTGCGATCAGATGCGGAATGAGCGAAGCCCCGGAAAGGTTCCTTCAAAATAGCCCGGACCGGACTTTCGCCGGGAGAATGACCGGCGATGCGATCGCCTCACACCTCATGCAGATAAAGGTGATAATCCAACTCGCTGACCGTACGCGCCACCCGCAGATATTCGGATTGCTTGATCGCCACGAAGGTCCGATGCAGGTCTTCCCCCAGCGCCCCTTTGAGGAATGTCGAGGCCCTTGCCGCCTCGATCGCCGCACGCCAGTCCACTGGCATTGTCGTCCGTGTCACGGCTGATTCGTACCCATTGCCGGTGGTTTCGGGGCCGGGATCGAGGCCCTCGTCGAGGCCCTTGGTGATGCCGGCCAGCACAGTTGCCGCCACCAGATAGGGGTTGGCGTCGACCCCCGACGGCCGGTGCTCAATGCGCCGGTTTTTCGCATTACCCGCTGGCACGCGCAGCGCCACCGAGCGGTTGTTGACGCCCCAGGTCGGCGCCACCGGCGCATAGGATTGCGAAACGAAACGCCGCCATGAATTGGCGTGCGGTGCAAACACCAGCATCGATTCGGCCATGGTCTGAATGAGGCCGCCAAGGCCGCGCAGCAGCGGCAGCGACCAGGTCTCCCCGCTGGCTTCGGCAAAGACATTGTTGCCGGCCTTGTCCTGCAGTGAGACATGGAAATGCATGCCGGAGCCGGCATATTTCTCGATCGGCTTGGCCATGAAGCAAGCGGTGACGCCGTGGCGGCGCGCCTGTGCCCGCACCAGCCGCTTCAGCATGACGAGATCGTCGGCCGCCCGGATCACATCCTGGCGATAGTTCAGCGTCAGCTCGTACTGGCCCGGCGCATATTCGGAAATGACCGTCTCGGCCGGGATGCCTTGCACCTTGGCCGCGGCATAGATGTCGGAAAACAGCGGCTCCATGCCGTGCAGATGGTCGACGGAATAGACCTCAGTCTTGGCCGAGCGGCGGCCGTCGAGCACCGCGTTCGCCGGTCGCACCTTACCGTCGGCGTCGCGCTCGTTGGCGAGCAGGAAGAATTCGAGCTCGAAGGCGCCGGCCGGATGCAGGCCCTTCGCCGCCAGTATTTCCACCTGACGGGCCAGCGCCAGCCGCGGATCGGAGGACATGGGCTGACCGTCGAGATGATACATCGCCATCAGCACCTGGCCGCGCGGCGGCTGTGTGCCGAACAGCGGCACCAGCGTGCCGGGGATCGGCCATGCCCGCAGGTCGCCGTCGCCGGTCGTCCAGATCAGCCCGGTCTCGTGCACGTCCTCGCCGGTGATGTCGAGGCCGAGGATCGAGATCGGCATATGCCGGCCGCCCTCGAAGATGCTCGTCAATTCGTGCCGGCGCACGATCTTGCCACGCCCGACGCCATTGGCGTCGGTCAGCACGATGTCGAACGCTTCGATCTCGGGATGGGCGTCGAGAAAGGTTTGCGCCTCGGCGGGCGACGAGCCGGAAGGGGAGGCAATGATGGCGTTCAAAGTTTGCTTGTGCGCTTCTCTCATGTGCAAGCTTGTCTCATGCCGCGAGCCTTGCCGCAACCGCACCGAAGGCTGTGATCAGGTGGTTGACCTGGGTGGCGCTGGTCGCCGGCGAGATCAGCATCATGTTGTGGAACGGCGCGATCAGCACGCCGCGATTGACCAGCGCGACATGGATAGCCGCTTCGAGTTCCGGCGCGTGCGCTGTTTCCGCCTCGCCGCCATTCCTCAGCGGGCCGGGTGCGCAGATGAACTCGACGCGGGCGCCGACTCGGGCAACATGCCAGGGCAGGCGGTAACGGTCGATGACGGCGGTCAGCCCGGCGTCGAGCCGCCGCGCCAGATGGTCCATATGGCCATAATTCTCGTCGGTCATCACTTCTTCGAGTGTGGCGCGCATCGCCGCGAACTGCAGCGGATTGGCCGAGAGCGTCGTGCCCATGCCGGAATAGCCTGGTTCCTTGGTCCTGAGATAGTCGGCATAGTGGGTGGCAACGTCTTGGCTCATCCCCCATACACTGGCCGGCACACCGCCGGCGATCGGCTTGCCGAGCACGAACAGGTCCGGCTCCAAGCCGTGTTTCCTGGTATAGCCGCCCGGATCTGTCGAGATCGTGTGCGTCTCGTCGATCAGCAGCAGGGTGCCGGCCGCGCGGGTGAGACGTCGCAGCGCGTCGTGGAAGCCGGGATCGGGCAGCACCATGCAGGAATTGGTCAGCACCGGCTCGGTGATGACGCAGGCGATATTCTTATCCCGGAGCACGGCGTCAAGTGCTGGCACATCGTTGAACTCGATGACATCGGTCGTCCGGGTCAGGTCGCGGAATTCGCCGGCCAGTCCCGGCCGGTTGCCCGGCCTGCCGTCGACCAGCCGCACCATCGTCTCGTCGACCGAGCCGTGATAGCAGCCGTTGAAGACCAGGATCTTTTCCCGGCCGGTGATGGCGCGGGCGACGCGCAGCGCAAAGCGGTTGGCATCGGTCGCGGTCGTCGCGATCTGCCAGAACGGCAGGCCGAAGCGCTGTCGCAGCAGCAGGCCGATGGCGAGTGCATCTTCGGAAGGCAGCATGTAGGTCAGGCCGCGTCCAGCCTGCCTACGGATGGCGCGAGCGACCGGTAGCGGCGAGTGGCCGAACATCGAGCCGGTATCGCCGAGGCAGAAATCGTCGAGCTGGTTGCCGTCGATATCGATGATGATGGCGCCTCTGGCGCTGTCGACCAGGATCGGGAACGGCGTCGGCCAGTCGGTCATCCAGTGCATCGGCACGCCATCGAAGAAGCCCGGCAGGCCATTGCCGGCCTTCGCTGCCGATTTCGGCCGCGCCTTGCGGAAGGCTTCGGCCTCGGTCTCGCGCAAATCGGCGATGCAGGCGGCGCTGATGCCGCCGATGGACGTCTTTGAATGGTCGATTGTATGCATGAAGGCCCCTCTCATACGTCACTTTGCCAATCGGCGTCCGGAACCGCAATTGGCCGCGCAGCTGCCCTGCATTGGTTCAGCGGCCACGGTGAAAAGAACTGGCGCTTGACCTGAGGGCATCCTCCAGCATCAATGCGGATAGGGTTTGTGGCTTGGGGGAAGAAAGATGCGGACGATCTTCTGTGCAACAACGCTGCTGTTGTCGGCCGGCTCGGCGTTCGCCACCGGCGGCATCTGGTGCTCGGCCGAGGATGCAGCGGTGAAATTCCAAGTCGAAGCCGGCGTCACCAGAGGCATGGGCGGTCCAACGTTCAATTTTCGCGGCGACCTCGAAATTCTCGGCAGGCCCCTCGGCGACGATCTGCGCAAAACAGTGTTCGAGGATTCCGACCTCACGCAATACTGGCTCGACGGCAAGGAATTGCGGCTACTCGTCTATCGCGAGCACGAGGTCGCAAACACCTACAGTTCTGTCGAACTGACGATCGTGACCAAGGCCAGCGAAGAAGGCACCTACGACGGGCGCTATTCGCTCGCAATCTATGAGGGCACGGCTGATACGGGCGGCGACGGCATGCCTGCCGCGTTGACCGGCAAAGTCTCCTGTGGGGCCGAGTAGAGAACTCTCGGTTATGCGGAAATATCGATGACGCCGCAGTCGCCGGCGGCGCTGCCGAAGGCGACGCGGCGTTCCTCCTTGTCCCACATCATCGAGGTGATGGCGCCCTTGCCCGGTCGGCGCAGAAGCACTTCCTTGGCGTCAGCGAAACGCACCGCCATCACCATTCCGTCGTCATAGCCGACGGCGACGACATCCTGGCTTGGATGGCAGGCGACCGAGGTCACCATGGCGTTGCCGCGCGTGCCGAGTTCCAGCGGCGCCTTACCCATCGGCCCGTCCTTGCTCGAAAACGGCCAGACGATCGCCGCCGGTGCGCCGGAACTGGCCAGCCATTTTCCCTTGGCGCTCCACGACAGGCTTTTGACTTTGCCGGGATAGCCGCTCATGCGCATGTGCTTGCCGTCGGCCAGCTTCCAGCCATGCAGGGCGTTCTCCTGCATGGTCGTGACGAGGAAGGCGCCATCCGGCGAGAAGGTGATGCCGGTATGGGCGCCGGCCCATTCCAGCTCGACTGGCTTGCCGTCCGCCGCCGGGAAATGCAGCGTCGCGCCATTGTAGCGGGCGACGCCGAAGCGCATGCCCTTGGGCGAGAACGCTAGCCCTTCGACCGAACGCGGATGCAAGAATTCCTTAGTCTTGCCGTCGGCGAAACAAACAAAGGCGATCTTGCCCGAGGCATAGGCGACGGCGCCTTGTGGTCCGGCGGCGACGCTGGTGATCCATTTTTTCCCGGCGCTTGCCAATTCTGCCGCATTGCCGCCGGCGGTAACGGAAAAAATCTTGCCGTCCTCACCGCCGGTGATCAGCCGGTCGTTGGCCGCATCGTGGAACGCGGCGAGCAGCCCGTCATTGGCCTGCGCCGTCTTGTGGCCATGGTCCAGCCGATGGATTGTGCCGTCGGCCAGTGCGAAATGCGGTACGTCGCCAAGGAAGACGGCGGCGACGCAATGGCCATCGAGATCGAGCGGGGCGACTGTCGGCATGAGAGACTATTCCATTCGAGATTTCCGCTGCCTCACCCTTACCCTCTCCCAGCAGGCGTGGGGAAGGGGCAACCAGCGTCGGAACTTCGCCTTCTCCCCGTGAAAACGGGGAAAAGATGGCGGCAGCTGGATGGGGCAGCTAACGCCGCAAATTGACTTGGAAATCAAGCGGCCTGGCAGGCGTCAAAACTCTTCTTCAGCCGCTCGGCATCGAGCTCGCGGCCGATGAACACCAGCCGGCTCTCGTGCTTCTCGCCTTCTTTCCAGGCGCGCTGGTGGTCGCCCTCGATGATCATGTGGACGCCCTGGATGACATAACGCTCGTCATCGCCCTTGAGCGCAATGATGCCCTTCAGCCGCAGGATGTTCGGGCCTTCCATCTGGGTGATCTTCTCGATCCACGGGAAGAATTTCTTCGGGTCCATCTCGCCGCCGCGCAGCGACACCGACTGCACCGTCACGTCATGGATATCAGAAGGGTGCGCATGATGATGGTGGTCGTGCCCGTCATGGTGATGATGCCCGTCATGATCGTGATGGTCATGGTCATGGTCATGATGGTCGTGGTCATGATCGTGGGCGTCATGCGCCTCGAGGAAATGCGGGTCGTTCTCCAGCGCCCGGGACAGATCGAAGGCGCCGCGGTCGAGCACTTCGGACAGCGCCAGGCCGGCGCGGGTGGTGCGATGGATCGTTGCCGCAGGGTTGATCGCGCGGATCGTTGCCTCGACCTTGCTCAGTTCCTCCGGCGTGACGAGATCGGTCTTGTTGAGTACGACGACGTCGGCAAAGGCGATCTGGTCCTCGGCTTCGCGGGAATCCTTCAGCCGCAACGGCAGGTGCTTGGCGTCGACCAGCGCCACCACCGCGTCGAGCCTAGTCTTGGAGCGCACATCGTCGTCCATGAAGAAGGTCTGCGCCACCGGCACCGGATCGGCGAGGCCGGTCGTCTCGATCACGATGGCGTCGAAGCGGCCTGGCCGGCGCATCAGGCCTTCGACGACGCGGATCAGGTCGCCGCGCACCGTGCAGCAGACGCAGCCATTGTTCATCTCGTAGATTTCCTCGTCGGATTCCACGATCAGCTCGTTGTCGATGCCGATCTCGCCGAACTCATTGACGATGACGGCGTAGCGCTTGCCGTGGTTCTCCGAAAGGATGCGGTTGAGCAGCGTCGTCTTGCCGGCGCCGAGATAGCCGGTGAGAACGGTTACGGGGATCTGCGTCGTCTGTGCATCGCTCATGTTGGGCCTCGAAAAGGATTGTTGGCTCCATATAGGATGTGCGCCGTGCTTTTGCACGCGTCAAACCGATGGGCCAAACAGGTCGCCAACATTGTCGGACTTTCCCAACATCGCTGGACTTTCATTGGCGCCGGCGGGTCTCACTGCCTAGATAAGAACAAGGCAGCTTGCTCGAAAGAACCAAAAGAGGCGCCGGATGTCCGATAAACCGTCCTCCTTGTCGTTGAGCCGGCGCCAGGTGCTTGGCCTCATTGCCGTCAGCGCGGGCGGCGGTGTCATTCTGCCGGGCATCGCGCTGGCTCAGTCGGCCTCGCCCTATGCCGGGCTTGCCCTGTTCGATAGCGGTGCCGGCGTCTGCGCGATCACGCCGGAAGCGACCGAGGGCCCGTTCTATTTCGACCCGAAACTCGAACGCGCCGATATCACCGAAGGCAAAGCGGGCATTGCCCTCAATGTGCGGCTGCAGGTCGTCGACGCAGGCTGCCGGCCGCTTCCCGGCGCGCGTGTCGACATCTGGCATTGTGATGCGCAAGGGCATTATTCGGGCTATCCGGGACAAGGCGACGGCCAGGATGTCGATACGTCAGGCCAGAGTTTTCTGCGCGGCTGGCAGAAGTCGGATGACACCGGCATCGTCTCGTTCGCCACCATCTATCCCGGCTGGTATCGTGGCCGCACGACCCACATCCATTTCAAGGTCTTTCCCGATGACAATTCGGTGATGACCGGCCAGCTGTTTTTCCCCGACAGCCTGAGCGAGCAGATATTCACCACTGTCGCGCCTTACGCCGACCGGTCCGGCAGGCGCGATACGTCGAACGCCAGGGACGGTATCGCGCGGCGCGCCGGGCCGCTGTCGCAGGCGGCGCTGCGCGAGATGGCGGACGCCTATCAGGCCCTGATGATCGTCGCAGTAAAGGCTGCATGACTCTCGTTTCGCGTATGCGTCGCTCCTGCGGAAAGCTCCCACCTCTACTGAAAAGTCGTTTGTCATCTAACTGAAATAAACATCTGGCATTAGCCACGGCGGACACCGCATTGCTTGCCGGCAAAGCTGTTTTGCAAAGCCGGATCTTTTGATCGTCGATTGCCAACCGGGTGGGTGCCTCTATGCTGTCCGCACCGGTTCGGCCGAAGAGGGATGACCATGGCCAAGGCGGACAAGACTGCGACAATGAGCCGGCTGCATTCGGCGGCGCGGCTTGCGCGTACGGCACTCGCCGCGCGGCTTCTAGGGCACGGCTTCTATGCCGGTCAGGACCAGATCATGCTCGCGCTCGACCGTGAGGACGGGCAGACGCCCGGCAATCTTGCCGGTCGCCTCGGTGTGCGCCCGCCGACCATCACCAAGACCATCAACCGGCTGCAGGCGCAGGGCTTCCTGGAAAAGCGCGCCTCTTCCGCCGATGCCCGCCAGGCCCATATCTTTCTGACTGACACGGGCCGCGAAATCATTCATGCCATCGAGAAATCGGTGAAGAAGACCGAGAAGCAGGCGCTGAAGGGTCTCGATAAAAAGGACCAGAAGGCGCTGTTCAAGCTGCTCGCCCGCGTTGAGGCGAACCTCTCGAACGGCGAGATGGTTCTCGTCGATGATGAGATCGACGCCGACGAATGATCAGCGGCTGACGCCATCAGGCAGCGGCTGTTGACGATCCATGGACCAATGCCGACCAGCGGCCCGGCGTGACACCGAACGCTTTCTTGAAGTGCCTGTTGAAATGACTTTGGTCGCTGAACCCGGCCGCTATCGCGATCTGGGCCAGTGGCTCGCTTGCCTCGATCATGCGGCGTGCTCGTTGAAGCCGGCGCATCAGGAGAAAGCGATGCGGGCTGGTGGAGAAGGCAGCACGGAAATGCCGCGATAGGGCGTAGCGATCCAGCCCGGTGATCGCCTCCAGCTCGTCGGAGCGGACGATTCGGAAAACATTCTCTTCCAGATAATCGCGCGCCAGGCTGGCTGCGCGCCATGCCGTCCTTGGGATCGGTTTCGCCGGCAGGCCTGCATGCCGCGCCAGGCTTTGCATCAGCTGCGCAATGAAGTCTGCGACAAAGAGATCGTCCAACTTCTGGTCCAACGGCCCCAGCGCCGAAAGCAGCCTCGTGCGGAAGACAGGATCCGTCACCACGGCATCTCTGACTACAGGCAGCGATCCGCCTATCGTATCGAGGCAGTCCAGCACGACGGACGGCTCCAGATAAAGCATCCTGTAACGCAGGCCCTCTTCGGTGCCGGCACCGCCGTCGTGCAATTCGTCGGGATGGAGCACGATAATCTGGCCGGGCAGGCTGTGATGCGTCGCGCCGCGATAACGGAAACTCTGGACGCCATGCAGCGTCACGCCGATGGCGTAGGTATCGTGACGATGGAGATCGAACGCGCTGCCGTGGAACCGGGCCTCGATACGCTCCATGCCGGCGGAATCGGGTGCCGAGATGACGCAGTTCTCAGCCGCATCAACGCACAAACGTCCAAGACCCTGAAACGCCTCGCCATCTAGACTGTGTGACATCGCTTCATTCACAAACCTCGAATGGCAAATGTCTCATGTTCGACACGAAATTTGCAATCGTGCTGCAGGACGACCTTCCCGTCTGGCAAAAGCTCAATGTCACCGCCTTCCTGACCAGCGGTATCGTTGCGCAGTATAGCGACATCATCGGCGAACCCTATCGCGACCGCGCCGGCAATATCTACAATCCGCTCTCGATCCAGCCGGTCATCGTGCTTTCGGCCGATCGCCCGACGCTCAGTGCGATCCACCGGCGGGCGCTGGACCGCGGCGTGACGACCTCGCTCTACGTCGACGAAATGTTTTCGACCGGCCACGACGCGGCGAACCGCGCCGTCTTTGCCGAATTCGCACCCGACGAAGCCAAGGTCGTCGGCATCGCGGTGCGTGCCGAAAAGAAGCTTGTCGACAAGATCACCAAGGGGGCCCGCATGCATCCCTAGCTAGCGCATGTCCCCTAAGAGGGCATAGCGGTTTTGGGATAACGACATGCAGTCTGTGGCGGCTTGTGCCAGGCTCTTTTGGCTTGCCGGCAGGTGACAATTGCCTCAAAGGTAGGGCTCTGCCCTGCTTCCCATCCGGCCTGAAATTGAGTGCTCTCCCAAGACAAGACGAAAGCGCGACGCCTCCGGTGGCGATCCTTTGCATGCTTTCAGTCTATGTGTTTTTCACCTTCCTCGACACCAGCAGCAAATATCTCGTCCTGGCCGGCGTCTCGGCGCTGATCGTCGCCTGGGCTCGCTTCGCCGTCCATGTCGTGCTTGTCGGTATCTTTCTGCGCGGATGGCGTGAGCCGGCGCGCTTTCGCGCCAACAATCTGCCAGCGCATATTCTGCGCGGCGCCTTCCTGTTCGGATCGACCATTTGCAACGTCATGGCGCTGCGGACTTTGCAACTGGCCGAAACCACCTCGATTTACTTCTTCGCGCCGATGGTGATCACAGCAATCGCCGGTCCTTTGCTCGGTGAATGGGCTGGCTGGCGGCGCTGGCTGGCAATCCTGAGCGGCTTCGTCGGCGTCCTCATCATCACCCGGCCAGGCGTTGGCGTCTTTGGCGTCGGCCATCTCTTCGCGCTCGGCTCGATGCTGTCGAACTGTTTTTACGTCATCATGACGCGGCGCATGTCGGCCACGGAAACCTCGGAGAGCCTCATTCTCTTTTCGGCGCTGGCGCCGGCCGTGCTGCTCCTGCCGATGCTGCCGTTTTCGCTTTCGCTGCCGCAGGATGGCTGGCACTGGTTCATCCTGCTGATGCTTGGCGTCTTTGGCGCAATCGGCCACTGGCTCCTGGTTCAGGCCTATCGGCTTGCCACAATCACGGCATTAGCTCCCTATCCCTATTCACAGATGATCTGGATGATCTTTGCCGGCTGGATTGTCTTCAACCAGTTTCCCGACCGCTGGACCCTCGTCGGGGCGGTCGTCATCGTCGCCAGCGGCCTTTATATCGTCCATCGCGAGCACCGGCTTCGCGTGCCCAACCGCGCCGCCCTCGACGTCGAGGTGGAAGCGCTGGCAAAAAAACTTTGATTTGTTCCGAAAGGGTGGCATAAGGCCGCGTTTAAATTGTTTAGATCACGATCCCCAAAGTGGCATCCGGTTTTCGCTGGAGATCATGGATCAGCTCTAGGTCGTCGGGGGAGCGCAAGGCGCTGGCACAGAAGATCAAGCTTTCGACGATCGCGGATGCGCTCGGTGTGTCCACGGCCACGGTCTCGCTGGCTCTGCGCGACAGTCCGCTGGTTGCCGGAAACACCCGCGACCGCATCAAGGAACATGCCCGCGCCATCGGCTATATCTATAATCGTCGTGCCGCCAGCCTGCGCACCTCGCGTTCGGGCATCGTCGGGGTCGTCGTTCACGACATCATGAACCCGTTTTTCGCCGAGATATTGCGCTCGATCGAAAGCGAGCTCGATCGCAGCCGGCAGACCTTCATCCTGTCGAACCATTATGACCAGCTCGAAAAGCAGCGCACCTTCATCGACACGCTTTTGCAGCTCGGCGCCGACGGCGTCATCATGTCGCCGGCCATTGGCACGCCGCCCGAAGACATATTCATGGCCGAGGAAAACGGCCTGCCCGCGGTGCTGATCGCGCGCACCGTCGAAGGCGCCGACGTGCCGGTGTTTCGCGGCGACGATGCCTACGGCACCGGGCTTGCCACCAACCATCTGATCTCGCTCGGCCATAAGCGCATCGCCATGGTCGGCGGCACCGACCAGACCTCGACCGGCCGCGATCGCTACCAGGGCTATGTCAACGCTATGGAGGCGGCAGGGCTGGAGGTCAGGCCGTCGTGGCGCATCGCCGGTCCGCGCACCAAGCAGGCCGGCTTCGAAGCCGCCGGGCAGTTCCTGGCGCTGAAGGACAAGCCAACCGCGGCGTGCTGCTGGAATGACCTCGTCGCCATCGGCCTGATGAACGGTATTGCACGCGCCGGGCTGGTGCCGGGCATCGACATCTCCGTCACCGGTTATGACGATCTCGAGGAGGCGGCGATCGCGACGCCGGCGCTGACCACCGTGTGGAACGGCCAGCGTGAAGTCGGCCGCCGCGCAGCCAGCGCGCTGCTCGACAAGCTCAATGGGCAGATGGTGCGGCCGTCGCAGGAACTGATCAAGCCGGAACTGCATGTGCGCCAGTCGACCGGCAAACCGGTGGAGCGTGCATGACAAAAGCCGAACAGCAGCAAGCAGTCGCCATTCTGGTGCCGGGCCAATTCAACGACCACGCGGTCGGCCGCATCGACCGGACGTTCAGCCGCGTGTGGATCGAACGGCCAGATGCGTCGCTGGTCACCGACGCGATGCGCCGGACGGTGCGCGGCATTGCAGCCTTTGGCGGGATCAACGCAGCCCTCATCGACGCGCTGCCGAACCTCGAGATCATCGCCAATTTCGGCGTCGGCTATGATTCGGTCGATGCCCGTCACGCCGCACAACGCGGTGTCATGGTCACCAACACGCCTGACGTGTTGACCGAGGAGGTCGCCGACACGGCGATCGGGCTTTTGATCAACACCATCCGCGAGTTACCGCGCGCCGAGACCTGGCTGCGCGACGGCAGTTGGGCACGCAACGCCAACTATCCGCTAAGCCGGCTGACGTTGCGCGGCCGTCGTGTCGGTATTTTCGGCATGGGCCGCATCGGCCTTGCGATTGTGCGCCGGCTGGAGGCCTTTGGGCTCCCGATCGCCTATCACAACCGGCGCCAGGTCGAAGGCCTATCCTACGAATACTATGGCACGCTGAAAGGCCTTGCCGAGGCGGTCGATACACTGATCTCGGTGGCGCCCGGCGGCGCCTCGACGGAAAAGGCGGTCAACACCGAGATCCTGTCGGCGCTCGGCCCGAATGGCGTCTTCGTCAACATCGGCCGCGGCAGCACGGTGGACGAGGCAGCCCTTGCCGCAGCCTTGGCCAATGGCACCATCGCCGCTGCCGGGCTCGACGTCTTCGCCGATGAGCCGAACGTGCCGCCGGCGCTGCTCGCCGCTCCCAACACCTCGCTTTTGCCGCATGTCGGCTCGGCTTCGGAACATACCCGCCGCGCCATGGCCGATCTGTGCGTCGACAATCTGATTTCCTGGTTTTCGGAAGGGAGGGCGCTGACGCCGGTGCCGGAAACGGAAAAGGTCAAGGCCCGCAGCTGAGCGGCACGCTTTCTTATTTGTTAACTACGGCTTAACGCTTTGAAATCATTCTTCATCTATCGCCAGACACGCGGAGAACGCAGATGAAAGCACTTGCTGCATTGATGGCGGTGGCCGCGCTGTTCGGCAGCGTTCAGCTGTTTCACGGCGGCAGCGGCGAAGGCCGCACAGCCGCCGATGAGCCAACGCCGTCGCCCGACGACTACAGGCTGGCGGCCAATGGCGACGAAGCCTCCTGCGCGGTCAAGCGCGGCACTGAGGTTTCACATGGCCTGTCGCTGTTGACGGTCACTGCGAATTGCCGCCGGGTCTTGCCCGGCATCGAGCGCGCGAAATTCTGGCGTGAGCAGGATGACGGCACGGTCACCTTCAGCGCGAACGGCATCGACCCGATCGTCACTTTCGGCGTCGCCGACGGCGACGGTTATGAATCTTACGCGCCAGCCCTGCCGCTGCTGTCGCTGGCGGCCGGCAGCGATTGATGTTGACGTCCGATCGCTGAACTATTCCGCGGCAGTGCGCGCGCCGGATTTCGCTGCGGCGTGGAGGCGCACCGCGTCTCCGAAGGCACTGAGTATCCTTGCCGAGACACTGTCCGACTTGACCCAGTATTCGGGATGCCACTGGACGCCGACAGCGAAGGCGCGGGCGTCCCGCACAGAAACCGCCTCGACCGTGCCGTCGCTGGCAACCGCCTCTATCTGCAGCTTCGGGCCGAGCCGGTCGATGGCCTGGCGGTGCACCGAATTGACCATGATGTCGCCCGCCCCGAAGACGCCGGCGAGGCAGCTTCCGGGCTTGATCGAAATGGTCTGGCGGATGGCGAAGCGTTCGTCCTGATTGTCGCTCGCCGGCGCGCGATGGTCCAGCGACCCCTCGCGCTCCTGGATTTCCGCGGCCAGCGTGCCGCCCAGCGCCACATTCATTTCCTGGATGCCGCGGCAGATGGCGAGCAGCGGCACGCCGCGCTCCACTGCCTTGCGGATCAACGGCAGCGTCGTCGCGTCGCGGGCAGGATCATAGGGACCATTGGCCTCGCTGGCATCGACGCCATAGAGCGAGGGATGCACATTGGACTTCGAACCGGTGACCATGACGCCGTCGACCGATGACAGGAGTTCGTCGAAATCGAGCCGGTCGCCGAAGGACGGCACCAGCACCGGGAATACGCCGGCGCCCAAAAGCGCCGCCTCCAGATATTGCTGCGGAACGGCATGCCAGGTGTAGTTATCGAACTGGCGGACGTCGGTCGATATGGCGACGAGCGGCTGCTGCATTTTTGATCCGGGTTCCATTCAGTGCGGGGATCTATTGTGCCTTTAAAATAGGCGATCCGAAGGCGCTTTGCCATGACAAGTTCGGCATGTCGCATGATCCACGGAAACGGCGTTAGACTTAAGTTGCAAGAGGTGCGTCCGCGCCGCGAATTTCGCGGAAACGCCGCCGGCAAAACCGGCTGCCATGGCTGGACTCGACTTTTTGCCCGTGTATTGTCTGCCGCGAAGCCGATCCGGGGCACAGAGCATTTCCCGAACGTCGGTCTATTGATCCAATAGGGAGGACTTCATGGATCGTCGATCATTCATCCGCAAGGCCGGCGCGACCGGCGTGGGCGCCGCGGCGGCTACAGCAGCGCTTGCCGCGCCGGCTATCGCCCAATCCAATCCGAAAGTGACATGGCGCCTGGCGTCGTCCTTCCCGAAATCTCTCGACACGATCTACGGCGGCGCCGAGGTCTTTTCCAAGATGCTTGCGGAGGCAACCGACGGCAACTTCCAGGTCCAGGTCTTCGCCGCAGGTGAACTCGTGCCTGGCCTGCAGGCCGCGGACGCCACCACCGCCGGCACCGTCGAGGCCTGCCATACGGTGGCATATTATTATTGGGGCAAGGACCCGACATGGGCGCTGGGCGCTGCGGTTCCGTTCTCGCTCAACGCGCGCGGCATCAATGCCTGGCATTACCACGGCGGCGGCATCGACCTGTTCAACGAGTTTCTCGCCACGCAGGGCCTTTTTGGCTTGCCGGGCGGCAATACCGGCGTGCAGATGGGCGGCTGGTTCCGCAAGGAGATCAACACCGTCGCCGACCTTTCGGGCCTCAAGATGCGCATCGGTGGCTTTGCCGGCAAAGTGGTGGAAAGGCTCGGCGTGGTGCCGCAGCAGATCGCCGGCGGCGACATCTATCCGGCGCTGGAAAAAGGCACCATCGACGCCGCCGAATGGGTCGGTCCTTATGACGATGAGAAGCTCGGATTCTACAAGGTCGCGCCCAATTATTATTATCCCGGCTGGTGGGAAGGCGGACCGACCGTCCATTTGATGTTCAACAAGGCGAAATACGAAGAGCTTTCGCCGGCCTACAAGTCGCTGGTGCACACCGCCGCGCAGGCCGCCGACGCCAACATGCTGCAGAAATACGACCTTCTGAATCCGGCGGCCGTGAGGCGGCTGGTGTCCGGGGGCGCCAAATTG
Organism: Mesorhizobium sp. M1312; assembly: GCF_040318115.1. Lineage (NCBI taxonomy): Bacteria > Pseudomonadati > Pseudomonadota > Alphaproteobacteria > Hyphomicrobiales > Phyllobacteriaceae > Mesorhizobium > Mesorhizobium sp. M1312. The sequence continues at coordinate 309,000 of NZ_JAMYLQ010000001.1, forward strand.
CGCCCGTTCAGCCCGGAAATCTTGGCAGCTTGCTTCGAAAAGGCGAACGAAGTCTATGCCGAGATGGAAGCCTCGAACGCGCCGTTCAAGAAGATCTGGGACTCGATCAAAGCCTTCCGCAAGGAGCACTATCTCTGGGCGCAGGTGGCCGAGTACAATTACGACACCTTCATGATGGTCCAGCAGCGCACCGGCAAGCTCTGACAACAGTTACGGCGCCCCGCGCTCTTAGGACCCGGGGCGCCGTCACACTTCGATTTGCCGGATCAGCGCGGCACAACCAGCACCTTGACTTCGCCTGGCGCAGGCGGATTGGCGATCACCGCAGCCGCCTCCTCAAGCGTCACCTGCCGTGAGATGAGCTTGTCGATCTCGATCGCACCCGAGGCGATGAGATCGGCGGCCCGGCGATGCGTAAACGGATTGAGAAACGAGCCCAGGACCCTCAATTCCCGGAACAACAGGTCGAAAGGTTCGAACTCGGCCTTCATGCCTTGAGGCATCACGCCGACGATGACAACCTTACCGCCTGCTTTGGCCAGCCGCATCGATTGCTCGACTGTCTCTCTTACGCCAGCACATTCGAACACCACATCGACGCCGCCTGGCATCAGGCCCGACGCACCGACGACCGTGTCGATGATATCGCAAGCGCTTGGGTCGACCGTCGCCGTTGCGCCCAATTCTTCGGCGAGGGCACGCCGCGAGGCCTGGCGAGTCGACAGGATGATTGTCGTCGCGCCGGCAAGCCTCGCCAGTTGCACGGTGAGCAGGCCGATCACCCCGCCGCCAAGCACGGCGACCGAGGAGCCGGGCCTGATCTGCGCCAGGTCCATGCCATGCAGGCAGCAGCCAAGTGGCTCGCATAACGCACCATGCGTCGGCTTCAGGTCTTTCGGAAGGAGGAAGGCCTGCTTCTGAGGCAGCACGACATATTCGGCGAAGCCGCCGTCGCGGCGGATGCCGATGGCAACCAGATTATGGCAGAGATTGGTGCGACCGGCATGGCAGTGCGGACAGCGCCCGCAGGCGATGTTGGGATCGCCGGTGACGCGATCGCCGATCGAAAAACCAGACACAGCCGTTCCAATCGCCTCGACGAACCCGGAGAATTCATGTCCGAGCGTCACCGGCGGCGTACAGGGAAATTCGCCATGGAAAAGGTGCCGGTCGGTGCCGCAGACGCCGCATGTTTCGATCCGCACCAGAAGATCGCCCGGCCCGGCTGACGGTTTGCCGACCTCGCGCAGGGCAATGCTGCCCACGCCCTCCAGCCGCACCGCTTTCATGTCTGTTGCGCCTCCGGCATCAGTTGAAACTCGGTGGTTGGGACAGATCGGGTGCTGGCGCTGATGGCTTGGCAGGCGGCGTTTCACCGAAACTCGGCGGCTGCGACAGATCCGGTGCAGGCGCGGTCGGCGCCGTGCCGCCATCCGCGGGCGGTGTGCCAAGCGGCGACAGGCCCGGCGTTTCCGGTACCTGGTAATCGATCGTGCCCGGGTCCACTGGCGTGCCCTTGTAATGCATCACCATCTGCGGGAAGGCGATGGTCAACCCGATCATGATGACCTGGATGCAAACGAAGGGAACCGCGCCCCAATAGATCTGGCCGGTGGTCACCGGTGCGATCTGCTTGCCGGTGAGGCGATCCAGATAGGGCACCCTGGCGGCGACCGAACGCAGGTAGAACAGCGCGAAGCCGAAGGGTGGATGCATGAAGCTGGTCTGCATGTTGACGCCGAGCAGCACGCCGAACCAGATCAGGTCGATGCCGAGCTTGTCGGCGGCCGGCGCCAAAAGCGGCACGATAATGAACGCGAGCTCGAAGAAATCGAGAAAGAAGGCGAGCAGGAAGACGAGGATGTTAACGCCGATCAGGAAGCCGATCTCGCCACCCGGCAGAGATGTCAGGAGGTGTTCGACCCAGATATGGCCGTTGACGCCGTAAAAGGTGAGCGAGAACACCCGCGCGCCGATCAGGATGAACAGCACGAAGGACGACAGCCGCGTCGTCGATGCCAGCGCCTGCTTGATCACGTCCAGCGACAGCCGCCCTTTCATTGCCGCCATGATCAGCGCGCCGACAGCGCCCATGGCGCCGCCCTCGGTCGGAGTGGCGATACCGAGAAAGATGGTGCCCAGCACCAAGAAGATCAGCGCCAGCGGCGGGATCAGCACGATGATCACCTGCTGCGCCAGCCGCGACATCATGTTGATCTTCAGGCGCTGGTCGGCGATCGCCAGGATGTAGATGAAGACCACGCCGATGGTAGCGCCGAGAATGTCGGCGTTTTGGCCCTGCGACGGCGCGAGATAGCGATACGCCGCGTAGGAAACCACGACTGCCGTCAGCACCGCGACCAGCAACGACAGGATGCCGTGGCCGAGCGTGCGGGCCTCCAGCGGCAATGCCGGCATCGACTTCGGCCGGACAATCGCCATGATCAGGATGTAGAACGTATAGAGGCCGGTCAGAACCAGCCCCGGGATCAGCGCGCCCGCATACATGTCGCCGACCGAGCGGCCGAGCTGATCGGCCAGAACGATCAGCACCAGCGAGGGCGGAATGATCTGGGCGAGCGTGCCCGACGCCGCGATGACGCCGGACGCTACACGGCGGTCATAGCCGTAGCGCAGCATGATCGGCAGCGAGATCAGGCCCATTGCGATGACGGAAGCAGCCACCACACCGGTGGTTGCGGCAAGCAGCGCCCCGACGAAGATCACGGCATAGGCGAGGCCGCCGCGGATCGGTCCGAACAATTGGCCGATCGTATCGAGAAGGTCCTCGGCCATGCCCGATCGTTCGAGCACGATGCCCATGAAAGTGAAGAACGGGATGGCCAGCAGGGTGTCGTTCGACATCACCCGGCTGCCGTAGAAATTATCCGGCAGTGCGTGCAGCAGCGGCCAGGCGAGATTAATCGATCCGCCCGAATAGGGTGAAAGCACAACGCCGATGAAGAAGAACAGTAGGCCGTTGGCGGCGAGTGAGAAGGCGACCGGGTAGCCGATCAGCAGGAAGATGACCAGCGAGGCGAACATGATCGGCGCCATGTTCTGGGCGATGAACTCGATCACGAGCGCACCTCTTCGGCGAGCGCCTTCGCTTCGAGCTCGGCCTGCTCATGCACCGATATGAACGGGGTGGGATCGTCCATGTCGCCGCGCATGATGGCGATCTTCTTGATGATCTCCGAGATGCCCTGGAGCGCGAGCAGGAAAAAGCCGGCCAGCAGGATCGCCTTTGCCGGCCAGATGATCAGCCCGCCGGAATTGTTCGACATTTCGCCGCTGCGAAACGACAGCGAAACATAGGGGACGAAATAGACCACCATCAGGGTGACGAACGGCATCAGGAAAAAGAGGTGACCGAGAAGGTCGATCCAGTGCTGCACGCGGCGCGAGAACATGCCGTAGACGATGTCGATGCGGATGTGGTCGTTCTGCTTAAGCGTGTAGGCAGCGGCCAGCATGAAGGCGGCGCCGAACAAATACCACTGCAGTTCCAGCCAGGCGTTCGACGACATATCGAACGTCTTGCGGATGACCGCATTGGCGGCGCTGACCAGGATTGCCAGCAGGATCAGCCACGACACCCATCTGCCGATGAATTCGTTCACGCGATCAATGGTTCTGGATAGAGCGAGCAGCCCTGCCATGCATTCCTCCCTTTACGCATCGACCCGAAAATCGGTGTCGATTTTCGAAAAGCACGATGTGTGACTCAAAGTGTCAGCGGCGCGCCAATTCCCGCTTGTTTTCCGTCGCCTCGCTGTGGCCCAACGGTATGCCGTGCGTGGCCCGGCGGGTCAACATAGGGCAGACCGACTAAAGCAATCTTGTGAGATGGGGAAGAGATGAAACAGCCGTCTGACGCAGCGCATGACCCGAAGATCGGGGTCGATTTTCGCTGGGGATGACGCGCAAGATCAATGTGCTACAGCGTCCTTTGCGCGTCCGAGCGGACGCGCGGCGCTGTAGAAGTGATGCAACCAAAGTCTACCCAGGTCTGATTGCAGTTAGGCAATCTTGCTCTGGTCGCGCCCGGCGCCGATCAGCACCAGCATGGCGACGAGGAACAGATACATCCAGGCATCGCGCCACTCGACCGGGAAGTAGCCGGCCCACAGCGATTCGGCCATGCCGAAGGCGGCAGCGCCAAGTGCAGCCCGCAACGGCGAGAGATAGCCGCCCACCGCCGTTACGAACAGGATTTTCAGCCCGTAGACCAGGCCGGAGCCGAAGCTGATATTGCCGTAGTAAAGGCCGGCGAGGACACCGGCCAGCGCCGCGCAAAGGCCGCCGGCGAGCACCGCGTGCCGAAACACCGCGCGGACGTCGACACCGCACATGGCCGCGGCTTTGGGGTCGTCGGACACGGCGCGCCAACGCCGGCCGAAGCTTGAGCGGGCGAACGCCCAGGCGGCGAGCGCAATGGTTGCCACGACGATCCCGCAGTCGAGCAACTGAATCAGCGTCAGCGTCGCATTGAAATTGGTCCCCTTCGCAAAAATGATGGGCTGGGCCAGCATTGGCGGCAGCCACAGATCATGTGTGTCAGCGGCGATGCGGCTTGCCTCCGACAGCAGCAGCAATATGCCCAGCGTCGTCACCACGATCGCATTGGGCGTGCGGTCGGCCAGCGGCTCGAAGATGCTGCGCGACAGGACATGGCTGATCAGTGCCGCATACAGGAAGGCCGCGACAATACCGAGCGTGACGGCCGCCAACAGCGTCAGCCACAGGGCCTGATAGCCGAAGGCTGCGGTGAGGATCATCGTCTGTCCGCAAAAGGCAAACAGTGCGCCATAGGCAAGGTTGGTTCGGTGCAGGATGCCGTTGGTCAGCACATAGCCGAAGGCAAGCAACGCATAGAGCGCGCCGGAATGCAGCCCGTTCAGGACCTGCTGGAAGAAATAGAGCATGCGAATTCCCTTGGATCGCGGAAGACCGCGTCCACGCGGAGCAGATTTGCATCGGGTAATCTAACTTGTCAAACGTGATTTATCGGTTAGAAATGCCGCTCATGACGGTTTCCTGGACCCCGCACCGCTTCACCGGCGGTCTTCTTGCACTCGACACGGCGAACACGGTGGTGCTGCGTGGCGATCCCCAGAAAACCTTCGACCGGCTCAAGGATCCGGCGGAGATCGCCCGTTTCGCCGACGCGGCAAGCGGCTTTCGCACCGCCGAGCTTGGCGGCAGGCGGCTCGAAGCGCCGTCGCCGGATAAGATCGCGCCGGTTGTGCTGGCGATCCGCGAGACGACCGACCGGCTGTTTCGTGGTGCGGTGTCGAAAGGCGCGATCGCTACGGGCGATCTGCCTGGCTTTCTTAGTGCCTGCGCTGAGGGTCTCGCGCACAGCCGCACCGAGATCGATGCGCCGGGACGGCCGTTCGGCGATCCGGCGACGCCCATCGCCTTCGAGGCGGCGCTGGCGGTTTCCGCACTGTCACTGCTGCACGTCGACACCGTCGAAAGGCTGAGGATCTGCCCCAATTGCACTTGGCTGTTCCTCGACCGAAGCCGCAATTCCAGCCGTCTTTGGTGCGACATGGCGGTGTGCGGCAACCGCCAGAAGGCAAGCCGCCACTATCGCCGCCGAACGGCAGCCGGAGGGACCGCCAATGTCTAGGAAGATCTTACGCCTGGTCGTTGTCGGCGCCGCGCTCGTGGCAGCGATAACGCTCGGCGCCTGCCGCGATACCGGCAAGGACGGCGAAGGCAGATTGTTCGAGATCTCCGGCAAGCTGGTCGTCTTCAATTATCGGCTCGCAAGGGCGACCTTTGTCGTCACGCTGAGACCGTTGCGGCCGATGGAGGTAGGACAGGTCGCGGTCGCCAGCTTCCAGAATCCGGCCGGCGGCGAGCCGCTGGTCGTCGAACAGAAAATCTGGCCGAAGCTCGGCAAGGTATCGCTCGAGAGCCCGGCGCTTTCCTGCATCGTCAAAGACAAGCCTTATGCGATTGCGATCAGCATCAAGGATGCCGACGACGCGGTCCTCCAGAAGATCGACACCACGCTGATGTCGACGCAGGACCAGTCGGTCCTGCCCGACCGGCCGCTGGTCATCGACCAGCTCTATACGCCCAATCCCGAGCTTGCTGGCCATCCGGACGGCAAGCTGCCGGGCGCACCTAAGCCCGACTGTTCGAAGGCCGGCTGACGCGTCATCGCCGGGTATCGGCCGCGGCTGGAATTTTCGTGCGCTGACGGAACAACGAGTGTGCGATTTCTTACACCATCGGGCGCGGACCGGATCGTTTGTTGCGCCTCACCTGGGCATCTTCGATTTTGTTTGACCTGCCCGGCAAGGGGAGAAACACTGCAGCCTCCAACTCCGACGTTGGCTGCGCTAGAACTGCGGCCTCCGCAGAGGAAATGCCTGATGATTCTGCATGATGTCGCGCTCGACGACAAGTTCGACCTGGGAAAGGAGCGCATCTTCCTTTCCGGCGCGCAGGCGGTCATCCGCATGCTGCTGATGCAGCGCGAGCGCGACCGCCGGGCTGGCCTGAACACCGCCGGCTTCGTATCCGGCTATCGCGGCTCGCCGCTCGGCGGCCTCGACATGCAGCTTTGGAAGGCCAGGAAGCAGCTCGCCCAGTCGGACATCGTCTTCCAGCCCGGCCTCAATGAGGAACTCGCGGCCACGGCTTGCTGGGGTTCGCAGCAGGCCGAATTACTGGGTGAGGGCACGCATGACGGCGTCTTTTCTGTCTGGTACGGCAAGGGACCGGGCGTCGATCGCTCCGGCGACGTGTTCCGCCATGCCAATCTCGCCGGCTCGTCAAGATATGGCGGCGTGCTCGCCCTGATGGGCGATGACCACATGGCCGAATCCTCGACCAACGCGCATGCGACCGAATTCCTGTTCGTTGACACCATGGTGCCGATCCTCAATCCGGCCGGGGTCCAGGAGATCATCGACTATGGCCTCTACGGCATCGCCATGTCGCGTTTCGCCGGCACCTGGGCGGCGATCAAATGCGTCAAGGACAACATCGAATCGACGGCTTCGGTCGATGCCGCGCTCGAACGGCTTGAGATCGTCACCCCGGACTTCGACATGCCGCCTGGCGGCCTCAACATTCGCAACGAGATCGACATGCTCGGCCAGGAGGAGCGGCTGCATGAATACAAGCGCGCCGCTGCTTCGGCCTTCATCCATGCCAACGGGCTCAACCGGATCGTCTATTCCGGCGGCGGCAGCCCGAAGCTTGGCATCGTCACCATCGGCAAAAGCTATCTCGACGTTCGCCAGGCGCTGGAAGACATCGGCGTCGACGAAGCCGGTGCCAACCGCATTGGTATCAGACTGTTCAAGGTCGGTTGCCCGTGGCCGCTCGACCTGCAGCACATCGCCGACTTCGCTCGCGGTCTCGACACCATTGTCGTCGTCGAGGAGAAACGCTCGCTGATCGAGGTGCAGCTGCGCGAAAACCTTTATGGCACCGCCATGCAGCCGGTCATCGTCGGCAAGAAGGACGAGCGCGGCGACGGACTGTTCCCGGCCAAGGGCGCGCTTGATCCCAACGACATCGCCATCGCGCTCGGCGACAGGATCTTGCGGACGATCGGCCCGTCGGACGAGATTGCCGCGCGGGTGGCGAAACTTCGCCAGTTCCAGGCGATGCTCGCCGACACTTCAGACATCGCCTCGCGCACGCCCTTCTTCTGCTCCGGCTGCCCGCATAATTCCTCGACCAAGGTGCCCGACGGCTCGCTCGCCGCCGCCGGCATCGGCTGCCATTTCATGGCGCTGTGGATGGATCGCAACACCGTTGGTTTCACCGCCATGGGCGGCGAGGGCGCGCAATGGGTCGGCCAGGCGCCGTTCTCGAAGCGCGATCACATATTCCAGAATCTCGGCGACGGCACCTACAACCACTCTGGTGCGCTGGCGATCCGCTTCGCGCTGTCGACCGACGCCAACATCACCTACAAGATCCTCTACAACGACGCCGTCGCCATGACTGGCGGCCAGCCGCACGAGGGAGGCCTGACCGTGGACATGATCGCCAGGCAGGTGCGGGCCGAGGGCGTTGAGCGGATCGCCATCGTCACCGACGAGCCGGACAAATATACCGGCAAGATCGAATTCCCCGCCGGCGCCACTATCCATCACCGCGACGACCTCGACCTCGTCCAGCGCGAATTGCGCGCGATCAGGGGTACATCCGTGCTGATCTACGACCAGACGTGCGCCGCCGAAAAGCGCCGCCGCCGCAAGCGCGGCACCTTCCCCGATCCCGACAAGCGCGTCTTCATCAACGAACTGGTCTGCGAAGGCTGCGGCGATTGCGGCGTGCAGTCGAATTGCGTGTCGATCCAGCCGGTCGAGACCGAATTCGGCCGCAAGCGCAGGATCGACCAGTCGAGCTGCAACAAGGATTTCTCCTGCATCAACGGCTTCTGTCCGTCCTTCGTCACCGTGCATGGTGGCAAGATCAGGAAGGCCGACGGTATTGCCGGCACGATCGACCCGCTCGACGGCGTGCCCGCGCCCGCCGAATTCCCGCTCGGCGAACAAGGCTGGGCGGCGATCATCGACGGCGTCGGCGGCACCGGCGTCGTCACCATCGGCGCGGTGCTCGGCATGGCGGCCCATCTCGAAGACAAGGGCTGCGGCATGATCGACATGGCCGGCCTTGCCCAGAAGGGCGGCTCGGTGTTCACCCATGTCCGCATCGCGCGCAGCCCGGGCGATATCCATGCCATCCGCGTTTCGGCCGGCAAGGCAGACCTTGTGCTTGGCTGCGACCTCGTCGTGTCGGGCGCCCAAAAGGTGCTCGCCGCGGTGCGTGAGGGCCACACGATCTTCCTCGCCAACACCGCCGAGATCATGCCCGGCGAGTTTACCCGGTCAGCGGATTTCTCGCTGCCCGTCGAGCGGCTGAAAAAGGCGATCCGCACTGCCGCTGGTGACGACAAGGCGCATTTCTTCGACGCCACTTGCACCGCCACGGCGCTGTTCGGCAGTTCGCTCGGCGCCAACATGTTCATGCTCGGCTTCGCGTTTCAGCATGGCGGCTTGCCGCTGTCGGCCGAGGCAGTCGAAAAGGCGATCGAGCTCAACGGCCAGGCCGTGGCAATGAACGTCTCAGCCTTCCGCTGGGGCCGCCGCGCCGCCCACCAGCCGGATTTCGTGCGCGGCCTCGTTGCCCAGCCGGGCAAGACTGCACAGACTGCCGCTGTCGCCGAAACGCTGGACGACATCATCGCCCGCCGCGTCGCCTTCCTCACCGCCTATCAGAACGCCGCCTATGGCAAGCGCTATGCCGACCGGCTGGCCGCGCTGCGCAAGGCCGAAGCCAGGGCGGTGCCCGGTTCGATTGATGTGACCGAGGCCGCCGCGAGGAACCTGTTCAAGCTGATGGCGATCAAGGACGAATACGAGGTGGCGAGGCTCTACACCGACGGCTCCTTCGCCGCCGAGCTGGGCAAGCAGTTCCAGAGCTACGACAAACTCGAATTTCATCTCGCGCCGCCGATCATGGGCAGGCGCGGCAAGGGCGGCAAGCCGGGGAAGTCGAGCTTCGGTCCCTGGATGATGAAGGGGTTCCGCCTGCTGGCAGCGATGAAAAGCTTGCGTGGCACTCTCTTCGATGTGTTCGGCTACAGCACCGAAAGGCGTATGGAGCGGCAGCTTCTTGCGCAGTACGAAGCCGATTTGGAGCTTGTCGCCGCAGCACTCGCGCCGGGCAGGGTCGAGGCCGCGGCAGCGCTTGTCTCAGTGCCGGCGCTCATTCGCGGCTATGGTCACGTCAGGCAGGCCAGTGCCGAAAAGGCCGCTGGCGAGCGCCAGAGGCTGCTCGATCGGCTGGCAAAAACGCCGGTGCGGCCGGAACTCCAGGCCGCCGAGTGATCGATATGCCTTGTGTACCTGAAGAATGGCTTCCCCGGGGTCACCGACCTGACGGTGAGGCCCGAAACGGCCTCTCTAAATCTTTCTTAAGGCGAATGTGACACAGCTTGGCTCCCCAGGGTTGGGATTCAGGCGTGAATCTGAAAAGAAAAAACGAGATCCCGGTCGACGTCTATATCCCGTTCGTGGAAACTCTGTTTCGCGACGGGGTGACGCTTTCGATCGGTATTCTCGCGCAAACTTTCCTGATCGGCCTTGTCTGGTGGAAAAACGGCGATCCGCGTTACCTGGTCGTTGCGATCGCGATGGTTCTCGTAGGCATATTCCGCCTGAGAAACTTCCGAAAATACAATAACTTGCCATCACCGACGACCTGGGAGGAAGCGCACAAGCGCGAAAACGATTATATACTCTTCGGCTCCCTGCATGGGCTTACGCTCGGGGCTTTCTGCCTGCTCGGCATCTACTTTGCGCGCGACGATTTCGCCGAGATCGCCTCCGTCTGCCTGACGCTGGCGACCGCGACCTCCATTGCCGGCCGCAACTATGGCTCGCCGCGCATGGTGACCATCCTGACCCTTGCATTGACCTGGCCCATCTCGCTGGGGTTCCTGCTGCGCGGCGATATCTATCATGTCCTCCTTGGCCTGCTGTCAGCGCCGTTCCTGTTCGCGATCCGCAAATTCGCCAACACGGTGCGCGATGTGCTTTTTGCGGCGGTGTCGGAGGAGAAGAAGGCGAACCGCCTTGCCCAGCGCTTCAATCGGGCGCTGAACACCATGTCGCATGGCCTTGTCATGCTCGGCCCGGACGGCCGGGTGGCGGTGGCCAACGCCGAAGCCGCGCATCTGATGTCGCTCAAATCGCCCGACGCGTTGCTCGGGCGATCGATCCACGGTCTGCTGATGCGCGGCGTTGCCGGCGGCATGCTGGCGCTGAAGGACTGCCGCTACATCGAAGCCCAACTTACGCGCGCCCTGCGCGAGGGCCGCGATCGCAAGGTTCTCGTCTCGCTTGCGAATGGTCAGCACTATGAGTTCTCGGCACGTGAAGGCAGCCAGGAACTGGGCGTCATCACCTTCGAGGATGTGACGGCCCGCGTCGAGGCGGAAGACAAGATCCGCTTCATGGCGCGTTACGACAATCTCACCGGCCTGCCCAACCGCGCCTATTTCCACGAGTTGATCGGAGAGGCGATGGCGTCCGGCGACCTCGAGCGTCTCTGCGGGCTCGCCGTGCTCGACCTCGACGACTTCAAGAGCGTCAACGACACGCTTGGCCACCCGGTCGGCGATGGATTGATCTACGCCGTCGCTGAACGGCTGGCGGCGGTCGCCGGACCAGGCGTCACCGTCAGCCGTTTCGGCGGCGACGAGTTCATGATCTTCTTCGACCGCGTCAAGGACGAGAGCCATCTGTCCAGCCAAATCGATGAGATTTTCCTGGAGCTGCAGGGCGAGGTCGACGTCGCCGGCCATGGGCTGCGCATCCAGGCCAGCGGTGGCGCGGTGCTGTCGAGGGTCAGGGATACCGATGTCGACGCCATGATCGTCAAGGCGGACCTCGCGCTCTACAAGGCCAAGGAACTCGGCAAGAATACTTGGCGGTTGTTCGAGGCGTCGATGGAGGCCGCTTTCCGCAACCGTCAGCTGATGAAGGCGGATCTGCGCACCGCGGTAGAAAGCAAGGGGTTGCGGGTGGTCTACCAGCCGATCGTGGCGATGAGCACGATGCGCATAGCCAGCTGCGAGGCGCTGTGCCGTTGGGACCACCCCGATCTCGGACCGATTTCGCCCAGCATCTTCATTCCGCTGGCGGAAGAAATGGGCATCATTTCCGAGATCAGCACCTTCGTCCTGCATGCGGCGTGCACCGAATGCGCCAAATGGCCCGCACAGACCAGTGTCTCGGTCAATCTCTCGGCCAAGGACTTTCGCAACCGCGACGTTATCGAGAAGGTTCACGATGCGCTCGCCAGTTCCGGTCTCGCCGCCGGTCGCCTGGAGATCGAGGTCACCGAGACGGCGCTGCTCGACGACAAGTCGCTGACGCGTCAGTATATCGAAGAATTGAAGCGGCTTGGCGTGCGCATCGCGCTCGACGATTTCGGCACCGGCTATTCGAGCCTGAGCTATCTCCACAAACTTCCGCTCGACAAGATCAAGATCGACCGCTCGTTCCTGATGGACGTTACCCAGAACAGCCGTTCGCTCGAACTGCTCAAGGGCATCGTCAATCTGTCACGGCCACTGGGGCTTTCGGTGACTGTCGAGGGCGTCGAGACTTTCGAGCAGCTCAAGATCCTTGCCTTGCAGGTCAAGCCGGACCTGGTTCAAGGATTCCTGTTCGGCTCGGCGCTAAGCGCGTCCGGTATCGAGACGATGTCGAGCACGGTCTGGCCCTTCGCCAAGGACATCAAGACGGCCAAGAAAGCGACGCATCGCTGATTTCCATGGAAGAAATCTCGTACTTTGGTATAATTTTTACAATCATTAACCTTAATAGCTGGTAAACGATCTCTATCTTGTTTTCATCTTTACATCTTACGACCCTGCCGTAGTGTTGATCGCGGCGGCAGTTCCGGGGATTGAGTTTATGGTTGTTGAGTTGATTTCGCCTCGCCAAGCGGCGGGTGCGGACGGGAGTGATGCGTCCGACACTATGTCCAGCTTTGCCAGGAATGTCTCGGCGATGCTCGAGCGGACGGAATACCGTCGCTGCGACAAGGGCGAAGACCTCGAGGACATCTACCGCCTGCGCTACAAGTCGTATCGCTCCAACGATATGGTGCCCGACAACGAGAACCATACCATTCACGACGAGCTCGACGAGGCACCGAACGTCTTTCGTTTCGGCGTCTACATCGACCAGGAACTCGTCAGCACGCTGCGCATTCACCACGTCACGCTGGCGACGCCGATGTCGCCTTCCACCAAGGCTTTCGGCGATATCGTCATGCCGATGCTGGTAAAGGGACTGAGCTTCATCTGTCCCAGCCGGTTCGCCTCCGACCCCGAGTGGTCACGCGTCTATCCGCAAATACCCTATCTCACATTGCGGCTCGCGGGCATGGCGTGTTTCCATTTCAACGCGCCTTACTGCCTGTCGACCATCCGCGAGGACCACGCCGGCTTCTACAAGCGGATCTACTATTCCGAGAAGATCAGCGAGGCCCGCGCCTATCCCGGCGTCTACAACAAGGTCGTGCTCTACCGTGCCGACGTCAATGCAATCCGCGAGCGGTCCCTCTCCCGGTTCCCGTTCTTCCGTTCGACGCCAATGGAGCAGCGCATGCTGTTCGATATGCCCAATGTCGGTGAACTCGCGCCGCTGACTATCTTGCCCACAGCCAAATATTTTCGCGAAGCCGCCTGATGCGTTTCTCCCAAAAGCGCGCAACGGTTTTGGGACAACGACATGCACCTAAACAAAGGCGAGACGTTCGACAACTTTGCAGCCTGGCCATGGAGCTTTCCGGCCGCTTCGGCGTTCTGGCAAGCGCGCCGGTAGCGCATGAACGACGTCGACCCGCATAGCGTTGGCGGCAAATCCTATCGAAAGGGAACGACATGACCATTTCCACGCTCGCACTCACTCCACTGATCTCGCTGATTGCCGGCGTGCTGATCCTGGTGATGCCGCGACTCCTCAACTACATCGTCGCGCTCTACCTGATCGTCGTCGGCCTGCTTGGGCTGTTTCCGCAGCTCGCCGGCTGATGTGACAAGCCTCAGCCGCAAGGAAGCGCAAGGCGGCAGCCACGGTTACCTCAGCAACATGCTCCCTGCATCTGCCAGCTTCAACTTTCCTTTGAGGCTGATGTCTCCGGCGATGCGGCAATAGCGCCATTGCCCTCGGCCTGGCTTTTCGCTATGTGCCTGAAAGATGTCTTCGAAGGGGTATTCCTATGGCTGATCACTCGCCGACCGGTCCTGTCGAACTAGGCGCGAAGATGGACTATGCCGAGCACGACCGCACCTATGCCGGCTTCCTTAGGCTCGCGAAATACGGATCGCTGTTTTGCCTCGCCGTGCTTCTGGCAATGGCCTTCGGCTTCTTTGCGGGCGGCTTCTTCTCGGGATTTGTCCTGTTCGTTCTGATCCTCGCTGTCGGCGCTTTCATTCTCCGGTAAATTCTTCAAAACCCCTTGCCCGTGACATCGCCGGAAGTCCGGACGGCGTCCTGCGCAGACAGGTTCCAGCCGAAAGGATCATGCGGTGGGACAGACGGTTTTCATCCCTCGTGAGCTCGATGCGAACGAGCCGCGCGTTGCCGCCTCGCCCGACACGGTGAAGCGGCTGGCGGGGCTGGGATTCGACGTGATCATCGAAAGCGGCGCCGGCACGGCATCACGCATTCCCGACGACGAGTTCGGCAAGGCCGGCGCTGTGGTCGGTAAGGCCGGCGATGTCGCCAAGGCCGATGTGGTGCTGAAGGTGCGCCGGCCTGATGAGGCTGAGCTGAAGGCCTATCGCTCGGGCACTGCCGTCATCGCCATCATGGATCCCTATGGCAACGATGCTGCCGTCGATGCTCTGGCAAGGGCCGGCGTCACCGCCTTCTCGATGGAGTTCATGCCGCGCATCACGCGCGCCCAATCGATGGACGTCCTGTCCAGCCAGGCGAACCTCGCCGGCTATCAGGCGGTGATCGACGCGGCTGCCGAATATGACCGGGCGCTGCCGATGATGATGACGGCGGCCGGCACGGTGCCGGCGGCGAAAGTCTTCATCATGGGCGTCGGCGTCGCCGGCCTGCAGGCCATTGCGACGGCAAGACGGCTTGGCGCCGTCGTCACCGCCACCGACGTGCGCCCCGCCGCCAAGGAACAGGTCGCCTCGCTGGGAGCAAAGTTCCTGGCGGTCGAGGACGAGGAGTTCAAGGCGGCGGAGACGGCTGGCGGCTATGCCAAGGAAATGTCCAAGGAATACCAGGCCAAGCAAGCCGCACTGACCGCCGAGCACATCGCCAAGCAGGACATCGTCATCACCACGGCGCTGATTCCCGGTCGTCCGGCGCCGAAGCTCGTTTCGACCGCGATGGTCGCCTCGATGAAGCCGGGCTCGGTGATCGTCGACCTCGCCGTCGAACGCGGCGGCAATGTCGAGGGCGCTGTGCCGGGGCAGGTGGCGATCACGGCCAACGGGGTGAAAATCGTCGGCCATCTCAACGTGCCGGGCCGCGTCGCTGCCTCCGCCTCGCTGCTTTATGCCAGGAACCTCTTTGCGTTCCTCGAGACGCTGGTCGACAAGACCACGAAGACGCTTGCCATCAACCGCGACGACGAATTGGTCAAGGCGACGATGCTGACCGATGGTGGCCAGGTCGTGCATCCGGCCTTCGCCGGCAAGCCGGCGGTGATGATCGCCTCGGCTGAGCCTGCGAAGCCCGCTGCAAAGAAAGCTGCCGCACCCAAGAAACTTGCCGCACCCAAGTCGCCCGCTGATAAGTCGAAAGGGATCGCGTGATGGACCAGACCTTGCAGAAAGCCCTCGACCAGCTCGACCAGGCGACCGCCGCCGTCCGGCTCGCGGTGCAGGATCTGGCCACCGCTCCAGGCGGCACCGATGCGGCAGCCGACGCCGCGCACGCGCTGTCCGGCGGAGCGATCGATCCGTTCGTCTTCCGCTTCGCCATTTTTGTCCTGGCGATCTTCGTTGGCTATTACGTCGTCTGGTCGGTGACGCCGGCGCTGCACACGCCGCTGATGGCCGTCACCAACGCCATCTCCTCGGTCATCGTCGTCGGCGCGCTGCTTGCCGTCGGCATCTCGGCGTCCGGCATCGCCACCGGCTTCGGTTTCGTCGCGCTGATGCTGGTCTCGGTCAACATCTTCGGCGGTTTCCTCGTCACCCAGCGCATGCTGGCGATGTACAAGAAGAAGGACAAGTAGAGCGCCATGAACGCCAACTTCGCCTCCTTCCTCTATCTGGTCTCCGGCATCCTGTTCATCCTGGCATTGCGCGGCCTGTCGCACCCGACCACCAGCCGCCAGGGCAACATGTACGGCATGATCGGCATGGGCATCGCCATTGCCACCACGCTGGCGCTGGCGACCCCTTCGGCGGGGGGCTTCGGCCTCATCGTGCTCGGTCTTTTGATCGGCGGCTCGGTCGGCGCGGTCACCGCACGGCGCATCGCCATGACCTCGATGCCGCAGCTGGTCGCCGCCTTCCACTCGCTGGTTGGCCTTGCCGCCGTCATGGTGGCGGCTGCCGCCGTCTATGCGCCGGAAAGTTTCGGCATCGGTACGGTCGCCGACATCCACGCCCAGGCGCTGATCGAGATGAGCCTCGGCGTCGCCATCGGCGCCATCACCTTCACCGGCTCGGTTATCGCCTTCCTTAAGCTCGACGGCCGCATGTCGGGCAAGCCGATCATGATTGGCGGCCGCCACTTCATCAACGCCGCCCTCGGCATCGGGCTGATCGTGCTGATTGTGCTGTTGGTCACTACCGAGTCCAAGCTGGTGTTCTGGCTGATCGTGGCGGCGTCGCTTGTCCTTGGCGTCCTGCTCATCATCCCGATCGGCGGCGCCGACATGCCGGTGGTCGTCTCGATGCTGAATTCCTATTCGGGTTGGGCGGCTGCGGCACTCGGCTTCACGCTCGGCAATCTGGCGCTGATCATCACCGGCGCACTGGTCGGCTCGTCCGGCGCGATCCTCTCCTACATCATGTGCAAGGGCATGAACCGGTCGTTCATCTCGGTCATCCTCGGCGGCTTCGGCGGCGAGACTTCCGCCACTGCCGACGACGGCATCGAGCGCACGGTCAAGCAGGGCTCTGCCGACGATGCCGCCTATCTGATGATGAACGCGCAGAAGGTCATCATCGTGCCTGGTTACGGCATGGCGGTCGCCCAGGCGCAGCATGCGCTGCGCGAGATGGCCGACAAGCTCAAGGCAGCCGGTGTCGACGTGAAGTACGCCATTCATCCGGTCGCCGGCCGCATGCCCGGCCACATGAACGTGCTGCTGGCAGAAGCCAATGTGCCTTATGACGAAGTGTTCGAACTCGAGAATATCAACTCCGAATTCGCGCAGGCCGACGTCGCGTATGTCATCGGCGCGAACGACGTCACCAACCCGTCCGCCCGCGACGACAAGTCCTCGCCGATCTACGGCATGCCGATCCTCGACGTCGATAAGGCCCGCACCTGTCTGTTCGTCAAGCGCTCGCTCGGCTCCGGCTATGCCGGCATCGACAACACGCTGTTTTACAAGGACGGCACCATGATGCTGCTCGGAGATGCGAAGAAGATGACCGAGGAGATCGTCAAGGCCATGGATCACTGACCCGGGTTGGCGGCCCCCGATACATCGCTAGTTGCTCGAAACAAAAGCCCGGCCCCGCGCCGGGTTTTTTCTTGGCGCTGAGCATCCAGCGTCCTTTGCTCTCACGCCGGTTTCAGAGCTACGATGGGCAAATTCTGTTCCGGGATTTGTCACCAACGGAGGCACTGGTGTCCGACCCTCATCCTATTGCGTCGCCGGCCAAGACCAGTCCGCCGGCCGCCGGAAAGGCGCCGCGCAAACTCAACCAGGCCGTGGTGATCGTGCATGGCATGGGCGAACAGCGGCCCATGGGCACGCTGAGGGAATTTGTCCAGGCTGTTTGGAGCCATGATCCCGCTCGCGCGCCGTTTTATGCCCGGGTCGCCGATCCCGCCGATCCGGGCGGTGAGAAGATCAACCAGAGCTGGATCACGCCTGACAGCCGGACGAGCTCGCACGAGCTTCGCCGGATCACCACCCCTTACGATGTCGATGGCCGACGCACCGATTTCTACGAGCTTTACTGGGCCGATATCACCCAGGGCACGACGCGGGGCCGGCTTGCGGCCTGGGTGACGAATCTGCTCTGGCGCAAGCCCGCCGACATTCCGCGCGATGCCCGCGCGCTTTACGTCGTCACGCTTCTAACCGTCATAACAGTCTTGTGCGCGGCGCTCGTGCTCGCGACGTCGGCCTTGCAAGGGTATGTTTCCTGGACCACGGGTACGCTCGTCACGATCCTGGCCTCGTTCGTCATCTCGTTGGTGGACCGGTTTGGCCTTCCTTATTTCGGCGATGTGGCCGCCTACGTGCGTGCTGAAGCGGCAACGGTCGAGAAGCGCGCGCTTGTCCGCGACCGTGGCCTGATGCTGCTGAGGCGTCTTATGATGGACGATGGCTACGACCGGATCGTGCTGGTCTCGCACAGCCTGGGATCAATCATCGCCTATGATCTGCTGCAGATATTGTGGGCCGATTTCAGACCCCGAAAGCTGGAAGCCGCCCGCGACAAGGCGAGACTGAAAGCGATCCGCGCCGTCGACAAGGCCACACTCAATGCCGACGGTTCTGCGTGGCCCGACAGCTTGGATGATTTTTCCGGATTCCGCCGCAATCAGTGGGAGCTCTATCGGCAGCTTCGCGCCACGGACGCCGATCATCCGTTGCCGTGGAAGATCAGCGACTTCGTCACACTCGGCAGCCCGCTGACCCACAGCGAATTTCTGGTGACCTACAATCTCGCCGAATTCAGGCGCGGCATCGCTGAACGGCTGTTCTCGGCATGTCCGCCGATCGCCGAGACGGCGGCCGGTGGAACCGTCCTCTATCAGGAAGGGCGCAGCCGTTCAGGCAAGCCACAGCGGGCAGTGCATCATGGTGCGGTGTTTGCCGCCACACGTTGGACCAACATCTTCGACAAGGGCAATGGCTGGCTGACGGGCGACCCGATCTCCGGACCCATGGCGGAAAATTTCGGCCCCGGGGTGGAGAACATCCAGGTCGCGCTGCGCGGCTCACTTGGCCGCGTCTTCACGCACCGGCTCTATTGGTCGCTGAAGGCGACCGGTGTCGAGATCGCCGCCGCCGCCGGCCCGCCGCCGCGCTCGCACATCGACGTGCTGCGCGACGCCGTCGATCTCGGCCGCAAACTGGAGCCAAGCTAAGCGACAGCGACGAGTGCTGCTGGAAATGGGGCGATTGCTGCTGGAAAATTGGGGCCGCTCGTTTCGGCGAATCAGCGCGCGCAATCCAAGCCGATCACGCCATCAAAACAACAGATCGATGCCGGGGCAGAGTCCCGGCATCGAAAGAAACCGTCAAGCACCGATCAACGGTTGGTCAGGAAGAGCGCCTCCTCGTCGTCGCGCTGCCTGCCGCCAAGTGCTGCCGCGGCGCTTGCGATGAAAGCGCCGACGACCAACGACAATGCGCCAAGCAGCGCGAAGGTGGCACCGGCTTTCCTGGCTGTATCGGCAGCCTGCTGGGCCTGGACCTTCGCCTCTTCGACCCTGGCAAGTACGGCATCGACGCGAGCCCTGGCGTCCGGTTCCGACAGCCCGGTTCGAGCAGCGACCAGCTGCGACAGATAGGTCTTGTCGTCGGCAGATACTTCGCCTGTTGCTGCGCTCGCGATCAAAATGCGCGAAGCCTGCGCCGTTGCCGCCGCATCGCTCTCCGGATTGCCGGCAGCAAGCCTGGCCGCATCGGCCGGGCGGAACAACGCATCGACGAAGTACGACGTTGCGTTATCGGTCGCGGCGCCTCCGGCGTTTGCAGTAGCACCTGCCGAAGCGCCCATTGCCGCGCCCGACGCGACTGTCGAAGCGGCCTGGACGCCGGTTCCGACAGCTGCGGAAAGCGCCGAGCCGAGCACGCCGGCGACGAGCAACGTCGCAAGCGCCCAAGCGAGGAAGCCGTGGGCGGTATCGCGAAAAAAGACTTCGTCGTTGTGGACGCCGACCCATTTGGTGCGTAGGCGCCCGGCAAGATAACCGCCGAGAGCCGATGACAGCCACTGCACGATGATCAGCCACGCAGCGGTGGAGACCGCGAAAGTTGTGACCGAGGTGCTCAAGCCGGACCACGGCGAAACCATGGTCAGCCCGAGCCCGGAGCCGAGCAGCATCAGGATCAAGGTTAGCGCCGAGGCAGCAAAGGCGCCGGCCACGATCGGCCCCCAGCTGACAGCGGTGGAAGAGGATTCCGTCGGTGCGGAAACGTCGACAGCCGTTAGGGTTGACTGCATGTCAGTCCCCTACCGTGCGAAAAGCATAATCAGAATAATGATCGGAATCGGGACTCCGAGAAGCCAGAGCAAAATGCCACGTCCCATGAGTGCCTCCTGCGGCGATTGTGATCAATCACAATGCCTTGGAAGCCTTTCCGTTCCGGCCGGCTCTCGGTGAACCTTGTTGCGATGCAGCAGACATCATTGGTAGGCCTAGGTGTACCAATGATGTCTCAAACGCTTGAAATTGAGCGTCCGGCCTGGGCTTTAGATATCCAGATTGGCGACCGACAATGCGTTTTCCTGGATGAACTCGCGCCTGGGTTCGACCTCATCGCCCATCAATCGCGAAAACAGCGAGTCGGCGTCCGTTGCGTCGTTGACCTTGACCTGTAAGAGCGAGCGCACATTCGGGTCGAGCGTGGTTTCCCAGAGCTGCTCGGCGTTCATCTCGCCAAGGCCCTTATAGCGCTGCATGGTCAGGCCCTTGCGGCCGGTGGCAAACACGGCGTTGAGCAGCGCCAGCGGTCCCGAGATGGTTTCCGACACATCCTTGCGGCGCAGCACCGGCGGCTCGCCATAGATTTCTGCCAGGCGAGGCGCATAGCGGTCGAGCTGGCGGGCGTCGGCCGAATTGATCAGCGCGAGATCGAGATGCGCGAATTCCTTGACGCTGCGCACCGTGCGCTCGAACACATAGCCGCCGACCCCTTCGTTTGAGGTCGACATGCGGCCCGTCCAGCCGCGTTCGGTGTCCTCGGCGATGATGTCGAGGCGCCGGGCGACACGCTCGGCCATGTCGTTGGCCCGGCCGAGATCGGCGAAAACGTCCGGGTTGAGTGCGCCGGCGATCGCCGCTTGCTCGACCACGCCTCTGTTGTAACGGGTGTGCAGCCCGTTGATGAGCTGACGCACCGCCAGCGCATCGTCGATGGCGCTGCGCAGGTCCTGTCCGGCCCGCACCTCGCCGGTGCTGAGCGCAAGCGACGCCTCCTCCAGCCCCGAGCCGATCAGGAATTCCTCGAAGGCGCTTTCGTCCTTGATGTATTGCGAGCTCTTGCCGCGCGTCACCTTGTAGAGCGGCGGCTGGGCGATATAGAGATGGCCGCGCTCGATCAGCTCCGGCATCTGCCGGAAGAAGAAGGTCAGCAGCAAGGTGCGGATGTGGGCGCCGTCGACGTCGGCGTCGGTCATAAGGATGATCTTGTGATAGCGCAATTTGTCGGCGTTGAACTCGTCCTTGCCGATCGAGGTGCCGAGTGCAGTGATCAGGGTGCCGATCATGTCGGAGCCGAGCATGCGGTCGAAGCGGGCTCGCTCGACATTGAGGATCTTGCCGCGCAGGGGAAGAATGGCCTGGTTCTGACGCGAACGGCCGCCCTTGGCCGAGCCGCCGGCGCTGTCACCCTCGACGATGAAGATTTCGGACTTCGCCGGATCGCGTTCCTGGCAGTCGGCCAGCTTGCCGGGCAGTGAGGTGACGCCGAGCGAGCTCTTGCGGGTGATGTCGCGCGCCTTGCGCGCAGCTTCGCGCGCCGCTGCCGCCTGGATGACCTTGTCGATGACCACCTTGCCCTCGGTCGGATGCTCTTCGAGCCAGGTGCCGAGCGCCTCGTTGACGAGCCCTTCCACCACCGGGCGAACTTCGGACGAGACCAGCTTGTCCTTGGTCTGCGACGAGAATTTCGGGTCGGGAACCTTGACCGACAGCACCGCCGTCAGCCCTTCGCGGCAGTCGTCGCCGATCAGCGCCACCTTCTCCTTCTTGGTGAGGCCCGAGGATTCGCCATAGCCGGTTATCTGGCGTGTCAGCGCGCCGCGGAAGCCGGCAAGGTGTGTGCCGCCGTCGCGTTGCGGAATGTTGTTGGTGAAGGCCAGCACGTTCTCGTGGTAGCTGTCGTTCCACCACATGGCGACCTCGACGGTGATGCCGTCGCGCTCGGCTTTGATCGCAATCGGCTTGTCGATCAGCGGTTTCTTGACGCGGTCGAGATATTTGACAAACTCCTCGAGTCCGCCATCATAATGCAGCTCATGGCGCACGACGTCGGCATGGCGGGCATCGGTCAGAACGATGCGCACGCCGGAATTCAGAAAGGCGAGTTCGCGCAGCCGGTGCTCCAGCGTGCCGAAGTCGAACTCGACCATGGTGAACGTCTCGGCTGACGGGAAAAAGGTGATCTCGCTGCCGCTGCGCCCCTCATAGGTGCCGGCAACCTTGCGCTGTTCGTAGGTGCCGGTGACCCTCAGCGGCGCGTCGGCATTGCCGTGCGTGAAGCTCATCTCGTAGATTTGGCCGTTGCGGCGGATCTTCAGCTTCAGCCAGGCCGACAGCGCGTTGACTACCGAGACGCCGACGCCGTGCAGACCGCCGGACACCTTGTAGGAGTTCTGGTCGAACTTGCCGCCGGCATGCAGCTGCGTCATGATCACTTCGGCCGCCGAAATGCCTTCGCCGGTGTGGATATCGGTCGGAATGCCGCGGCCATTGTCGATGACCGTCACCGAACCATCGGGGTTGAGCGTTACCGTGACGAGGTCGGCATGGCCGGCCAGCGCTTCATCGATGGCGTTGTCGACGACCTCGTAGACCATGTGATGCAGGCCCGAGCCGTCGTCGGTATCGCCGATATACATGCCAGGCCGCTTGCGGACGGCATCCAACCCCTTCAAAACTTTGATGGAATCGGCGCCGTACTCGGCCTCAGCGCCGTTGGCGTTGTCGATCTGATCGCTCATGAAAACCTGTCTGATTGATGCCGCTTGTCCAGCGCGAAAATATGGCTGCGAATCGCGCCGCTTTGATGTCCTAGATATAGGCGCAAAAGGCGGTTTTTCCAAGGTTTGCAGGCATTTCCGGAGGGAAGCAGAGGACGCCTGTCCGGCAGAGCATCGGACTCAAAAATGAGAACCGGTTTTGGGAACAGAGCGGTGGCAACAAGAGCAGGCCAGCCTGTTTCGACAGCCAGGCACTTTCTGGTGCCCGGTCACATTCCGGAGAGCCGGTACTTCAGCCTTTGCCGTTCGGCCACATGGACGCTTGCCTTGCCAGCCCCTACATTGAGGTGACCAGCGGAGCACGCCATGGACAGTCAGCCCGCCCCCTTCGTCCCGCCGGCGCCGAAGCCGCGCACCTCGCCGCCTTCGACGCTGGAGATGATCCGCATCGTCTATCGCAATCCGCTCGAATTGTGGGGCGAGCCGACCTACAACCAACCCTGGATATCGGTGACCGGCATCGGCGGCCCGCTGGTCATCGCCAACGACCCCGGCCTGATCCGCCACGTGCTGGTCGACAATGCCAAAAACTACAAGATGGCGACGGTGCGCCAGATGATCCTGCGGCCGATCCTGCGCGACGGCCTGCTGACCGCTGAGGGCGAGGTATGGAGGCGCTCGCGCAAGGCGATGGCGCCGGTGTTCACACCGCGCCACATCTTCGGTTTTGCCGAGCCGATGCTGAGGCGCACGCGGGAGTTCGTCACGCGCTACGAGGGCGGCGGCACGTCGGACATCGCTCACGACATGACGCTGCTTACCTTTGACATCCTGGCCGAGACGCTGTTTTCCGGCGAGATATCAGGCGAACCGGGCAGCTTCGCCAAGGAGATCGACCGGCTGTTCGAGACCATGGGCCGGGTTGATCCTCTCGACCTGTTGCGGGCACCCGATTGGCTGCCGCGCCTGACCCGCATCCGCGGCCGCAAGACCATGGCCTACTTCCGCAAGATCGTCACTGACACCGTCAAGATGCGCGAAGAGCGGGTAAAGCGCGATCCGGACAAGGTGCCGCAGGATTTTCTCACGCTTTTGCTCAAGGCGGAAGGACCGGACGGCCTAACGCGCGCCGAGGTCGAGGACAACATCATCACCTTCATCGGCGCCGGCCATGAGACCACCGCGCGTGCGCTCGGCTGGACGCTCTATTGCCTGGCCGAAGCGCCTTGGGAGCGCGAAAAGGCCGAGCGCGAAATCGACGCGGTGCTGGCGCGTGAGCCCGACCCGACAAAGTGGCTCGACGCCATGCCGTTCACCCGCGCCGCCTTCGAGGAGGCGCTCAGGCTTTATCCGCCGGCGCCGTCCATCAACCGCGAGCCGATCGAGCCTGAAACCTGGAACGGCCTCTACATACCGAGGCGCGCCGCGGTGCTGGTCATGCCCTGGGTCGTCCACCGTCATCGCAAGCTGTGGGACAGGCCCGACGCGTTCATGCCCGAACGCTTCCATCCGGGAAATCGCGAGAAAATCGACCGCTTCCAGTATTTGCCGTTCGGCGCCGGTCCTCGCGTCTGCATCGGCGCCAGCTTTGCCATGCAGGAGGCGATCATCGCTCTGGCGATCATGCTGTCGCGCTTCCGCTTCGATACCACCGCCGAGACCAAACCGTGGCCGGTGCAGAAACTGACGACGCAACCGGAGGGCGGCCTGCCGATGCAGGTCACGCGGCGCCTTTAGAGCAATTCCAGGAAAAGTGCGTAGCGGTTTTCCGTCCGGAATTGCGTAAAAACAAACACTTATAGCCGTTCGGCGGTTCTTCAAAAGCTGAACCGCTCTAGTGAGCCGCCTGATTGGCTAGGCCGCCGTCCTGCGCTGGAACTGGCCGGCGGGCCGGTAGCGCCAGAGATAGCTCGGCAGGATGCTGCCGATCGACTGTGGCTGGATATCGAGACCGGCGAGCGTTCTGTTTTCCCTGATGGCCGCTTCCGACACGATGTTGTGCTGGCGCAACTGCAGGACCTGATCCTTGGTCAGCAGCGGGTTGGGCAAAAGCCCGAGGATCGATGCCTGCATGTTCGCCAACCACCACGGCACCGACACCAGAAGCCGCTTGCGGTCGATCATGGAAAGCATTTCCTGCATGCATTGCTTGAAGGTGAGCACCTGCGGTCCGCCAAGCTCATAGATCCGGCCGCCCTGGACTTTGCCGTCGACCGAGCGTGCCACCGCTTCGGCGACATCGCCGACATAGACAGGCTGGAATTTGGTTTGCCCACCGCCGATCAGCGGCAGAACCGGCGAATAGCGCGCCATATTGGCGAACCGGTTGAAGAAACTATCCTCCGGCCCGAAATTGATCGACGGACGCAAGATGACGGCATCGCCAATGGTTTCCAGGACCGCTTTTTCACCAAGCGCTTTGGTGCGCGCATAGTCCGATTGCGCGTTCAGATCGGCGCCCAGCGCCGAGATATGGGTGAGGCCGGCGCCGACGGCGCGCGCCGCTTCGGCGACCGCGCGGGCGCCGAATTCGTGGACGGGTGTGAATTTCTGCCGGCCGCTCTCATGCAGGATGGCCACCAAATTGACGACGTGGTCGGCGCCCTGCGCGGCGCGGTCGACCGACCAGCGCACGCGAACATTGGCCTGCACCGGCTGGATCTGGCCGACATTGCCGAGCGGCTGCAGATGGCCGGCGAGATCGGGCCGGCGGCAGGCGACCCTGATGCGATAGCCGCGCCTGGCCAGCGCCCGCACGACGTGGCGGCCGACAAAGCCGGAGCCGCCGAACACGACGACGAGCTTTGGGGTCTGCAGGATTTCGGTCATTGCGGGCTCCGGCGCGCTTTCCAGATGGGCTTGGCTGAGGCCGTTTCATAGTCCGTTTCGCGCCAAACGCAAAGGGCGACGATAAGTCGCCGGAGAACCCTGTTTCGACCGCGTCAGAACGCTTTGCCGATGCGCGCGTCGACCGATTGGCGGTTGCCGCCGCGAATGACGAAGAAGAACAGGATTGCCGCCCACAGCAGCGATTTTTCAGCGCCCGAAAAGCCCTGGCCCATGGTGACCCAGTGGAACCAGACCGTGACCAGAAGCACGAACATTCCGGCGAAGGCGGCCGGGCGGGTCAAGAGGCCTATGGCGATGAAAATGCCTCCGAAGAACTCGGTGCATGCCAAGAGCAGGGACCAAAATGCGCCCGGATAGAAGCCGAGGCCCTCCACCATCTCGGCGGCGCCAAACGGATCGGTGATCTTCTGCGAACCATGGATGGTGAGGAAGATGCCGGCTACCGCACGCAGGATGGTTTCAGAGGTGGTGTGCAGCGCCGCATATAGGCTGCCAAGGGCCGGGACGAAAAGGCTTCTTCTGGAATTGTCGGTGCTTGCGGACATTGGGGCTCCTCTTTTGCTGCTTCGCGCAAACACCCGACCACCTCGGTCAAAGTCAAATGAACAAAAGTTGACTAGAAAACGCGTGTTAACTTACCAGATGCGAGAGAACGCAGAAAACCCCGCCGAAGCGGGGTTTCCGGTGACTTGGCGGCGCGCAAAAAGATTCAGCAAGCGCTTCGAAAACATTCGCCCCGATCGGCTTCCATCGCAGGTCGCACAAAGGTGCGCAGCGGTTTGCGAAACGACATGCATAAAAAAACAAGCACTTAAGCGCGCCGTAACCCGCTCAAATGTGACGTTCTTTAGCCTGCGAAATCATTGCGTCGAGGCGCTGGTTACCGGCGATCAGGATTTTTTCAGGAAGAGTAGCGCGAGGCGAACTCGGAAATGCGCTGGACCACGGCTTTCGGAGCCGTTATGCCCCGTGCCGCCGCCTTCTCTGCCGCTTCGGCGCGGGCACGGCCGGGCACATGCACGCCGTAGCGACGGCGCAACCGTTCGAGCTGGTCTTTCATGCGCTTCTCGAAATCCGGATCGAGCAGCTTGGGCTCGACGGCCAGCACGAAGAGGCCGGTTCCCGGGCTGTCCGGTCCGCCGCTAAACCATGGCGCATCGAGCGACCAGTTGGCGCCCGATAGGCCCGCCGCCAGCACTTCGACCATCAGTGCGATGTTGGCGCCGCGCTGGCCGCCGAAGGCAAGCATCGCGCCTTTCATGGCGGCGGCGGGATCGGTGGTCGGGTTGCCGATGACGTCCAAGGCCCAGCCTTCGGGAATTTTCTTGCCGTCCTCGGCCGCCTTGCGGATGTTGACGAAGGCAGTGGCGCTCGACGACTGGTCGATCACCAGTGGCGCTCCGTCGGCGGTGGGCGCGGCGAAGGACATCGGGTTGGTGCAATAGACCGGCTTGACCGAGCCCGAGCCGGCAAGCACGGCCGGTCCGTTGGTCGCGGCGAAGGACACCAGCCCCTGCGCGGCCAGCCGCCCGGTGAAATAGCCGAGCGCGCCGCATGTATAGGCGTTCTTCTGCGAAAAGATAGCAACGCCGAACAGGCGTGCCGCCTTGGCGAGATCGTCGATCGTGCGGTCGAAGCCGGTATGCGCCAGACCGCCGCGCGCGTCGGAGAGATAGATCGCCAAAGCCGGCCTTGTGATGACCGGCTCGGCCTTGCCGTCGATGCGGCCGGCTTCCAGCGCTTCGAGATAGTCGATGAAATGCGACAGTCCGACCGTCGACAGACCTTCCGCCTCGGCCGCTACGATGGAGGCTGCGAGCGACTGCGCCGCTTCTTCATTGGCGCCGGCGCCGAGCGCCGCTATCCGGCACAGCCCTGTCGCCTGGTCGAGACTGAGTTGCATTGTAGCTGCCCTGAATTCGCGACTTTAACTGCTTTAGCCTAGCTTGTTCGGGATCCGCGCCTCGATCTTGCCGAGGGCGAAGACCAGGATGCCGGTGATCGCCATATAGATCAACGCCAGGAGCAGCAAGGGTTCGTAGGTGAGGAAAGTGCTCTGCCGCACCTTTGACGAGACGGCGAATATGTCGATCACGCTGATGGTCGCCACCAGCGGCGTCGATTTCAGCTGCAGCACGGTTTCGCCGGTCAGCGTCGGCAGCGCCCGGTAGATGGCTTGCGGCAGCCAGATCCGCCGGAGAATCTTCCAGCGGCTCATGCCGAAGGCACGCGCCGCTTCCAACTGCCCTTTCGGCACCCCGGCAAAGGCACCCCGCATCACTTCACCCTCATAGCCGGCGAAGGACAAGGTCAGCGCCAGGACGCCGTAGGGCCACGCCTGCCTGAGATATGGCCACATCCAGGATTCGCGAATCCATGGGTACTGCGGAAACAGCGAGCCGAGCCCATAGTAGAGCAGCCAGAGCTGCAGCAGCAGCGGCGTTCCCCTGATGACGGTGCAGAAGGCCTTTGCAGGCGCCGCGAGCCAGAAAGGGCCGGCAGCCTGCGCCAGCCCGAGCGGCACGGCGAGCAGGAAGCCCAGTGTGCAGGTGACGGCGAGGATCCAGAGCGTGCGCCAGAGGCCGACAAGTGCCATTTCGTAATATTGCGGCAGCCAGTCCCAGCGCATGAAGAAGGCGGCTGCGAGAACCAGCGCCAGCGCTATCAGGACCAGCACGATGCGGTGCGGCTGCAGCCACAGCGACGCGCGGGCAACATTGATGATGATTGCTTCGCCGGCCATCAACGCGCCTCCTTGAGGGAGGGCATGCCGCGCCGAGCCCAGAGTTCGATGCGGCCGATGATCAGATTGGAGACCAGCGTCAACAGGAGGTAGATCACGCCTGCGGCGAGAAAGAACGTAAGATAGGCCTTGGTCACGCCCGCCGCTTGGCGCGTCGCCAATGTCAGTTCAAAGAAGCCGACGACCGCGAGCAGGGCGGTGTCCTTGGTGGCGATCAGCCAGAGATTGGCGAGACCGGGTATGGCGAAAGGCAGCATCGCCGGCAGCGTGATGCGTCGCAGCAGGAGGCCGGGAGACATGCCATAGGCGCGCGCGGCTTCGATCTGGCCTTGCGGAATGGCAAGGATCGCGCCACGCATCACCTCGGTCGAATAGGCGCCCTGGACGAATCCGAGCACGGCAATGCCGGCCACCAGCCCGCTGATGTCGATGCGTTGATATCCCATTGCCGTCAGCAACTGGTTGATCAAATCGGTGCCGGCATAATAGAGCAGCAGGATCAGCACCAACTCCGGCACGGCGCGGACGATCGTCGTATAGACCGCCAGCAGATCGCGCACCACAGGCCCGCCGTAGAGCTTGCCGTACGCGCCGCAAATGCCGATCACGAGGCCGAGACCGAAAGCACCGGCAGCGATCTCGACCGAGTGGAGCAGTCCGACCAGAAGCGTTCCGCCCCAGCCAGGCGGCGTCGGCGAAAGCAGTTCGATGATGCGGGCCACAGAGGCCGGAAAAAATGCGTCGATCAGCGTCGCCCCCGAATTGCTGGCGCCAAAACCGCCGGCGATACCGTCAGCGGAAAGCTTGCATGGGTGGATGTCGACGAAGCCACACGGCGCTGCCCGCGCCGCGTGGTTATTCGATCAGGGATGCCGTCAGTTCGACTGGGTGTCGGCGCCGTAAATGTCGAAGTCGAAGTATTTCTTCGAAATCTCGTCATATTTGCCGTTCGCGCGGATCGCCTTGATACCGGCATTGATCTTCTCTTTCAGCTCGGTGTCTTCCTTGCGGACACCGGCGCCGACGCCTGGCCCGAGGATCGCCAGATCCGGCGCGACCATGCCCTTCAGATCGCAGCATTGCTTGCCCTGATCCGATTTCAGAAAGGCGTCGAGCGCGATCGAATCGGCCTGCACCGCATCGAGGCGACCGGCGGCAAGATCCTGATTGGCCTCGTCCTGGGTCTGGTATTCCTTGATTTCCGCCGCTTCGGTGAAGTGTTTCTTGACGTAGTCGGCATGCACGGTCGAAACTTGGACGCCGATGATCTTGCCCTTGAGGTCCTCGGGTGCGGAGCCGAACTTCTGATCCTTCGGCCCGATAATGGCGGTCGGCGTGTTGTAATATTTGTCGGAAAAGTCGATCGTCTTCTTGCGCTCGTCGGTGATCGACATGGAACTGGCGATCACATCGATCTTCTTGGTCGTCAGCGCCGGGATGATGCCGTCCCAGGCGACAGGGGTGATGACGCAGTCGAGCTTCTGCTCGGCGCAGACCGCGTTGATGAATTCGATCTCCCAGCCGACCCATTTGCCCGAGGAATCCGGCGAGGTGAACGGCGGATAGGGTTCGGCGGCGACGCCGATCTTGACCGGCTCGGCCTTCGCCGCGCCCATCGCGGCAACGCCGAGCAACAGCGCTGCGGCAAATGTCTTCAGAACGGTCTTCATTTCAATAACTCCCAGTTTGTTGTTGTTCCCGTTTGTCCATCCGCCTCGGCTTAACCGATGTTGCGGATGAATTGCTTCAGCCTTTCGGATTTTGGAGCGCCGAAGATCTGCTCCGGCGGGCCCTCTTCCTCGACCAACCCATTATAGAGATAGACTACATGCGTCGCGACCTCGCGGGCAAACTTCATCTCATGGGTGACCAGCACCATGGTGCGGCCTTCGCGCGCCAGATCGCCGATCACCTTCAGCACCTCGCCGATCAGTTCCGGGTCGAGCGCGGAGGTCGGCTCGTCGAACAGCATGACGCGCGGATTGATGGCCAGCGCCCGGGCGATGGCCGCACGCTGCTGCTGGCCGCCCGACAGATAGGCCGGATAGACATCGCGCTTTTCGGCCAGGCCGACGCGCTCGAGCAGCTTTTCGGCCTCGGCAATGGCCACATCGCGCTTGACGCCCAGAACTTGCACCGGAACCTCGATGACGTTCTCGATCAGCGTCATGTGGCTCCACAAATTGAAATTCTGGAAGACCATGCCGAGCTTGGAGCGGATGCGCTCGATCTGCTTGCGGTCGGCGGGAACGGTGTGGCCATAGCTGTCGGCCTTCATCCGGATCTCCTCGCCATTGACGCGGACGATTCCGCTCGTCGGGTTCTCCAGGCAATTTATGCAGCGCAGCAGCGTCGACTTGCCCGAGCCGCTGCCGCCGATGATGGCGATGACCTCACCGTCGCGCGCCGACAGCGAAACACCTTTCAGCACATGCAGTTCGCCGAATCTTTTGTGCAGGTTCTCGACATGGATGGCTTCGGCGGCATCGTTCTGCGCCGTGTACTTCAGGGCGGGGGCCGTGCCTTGCGCTATCACCTTTTCGGTGCCTCACGAAGCGGCTGGACCCGTCGCTGCTGGAATTTTTTACCCATTACCATCACTGGACAGACTTCTCATTCTCAAGATGGACCGTTCCGCTTGCCTCCGTCAACCATGCTTTTTGGACCATTGATCGCGGCTTGCTGAGTGGCTATTGGCTGGATGGGATATTTCAGGAGCACTTGGTGGGTAAAGCATACGGGTCGCAGTCCATGGCAGGGCCCCTGCAGCGCGTGCTGATGCGGTCCGCCGCAAGCGCCATGCCCCGCGCCAGAGCATCGGAATGGCACTATGGCCCGGGCTTCGATCCGCAAAAGGCCGCTGCCCAGTATGAGGCGCTGACGACGCTGGTTTTGGCATCCGGCGCCGAGATCGAATGGCTGACCGACGCCGATGACGGGCTTGCCGATTCGGTCTTCACGCACGATCCTTCGTTGATGACCGACCACGGCGCCATCATCCTTGCCATGGGCAAGGCGCTGCGCCGGGCCGAACCCGGCCTGCACGAGGCGGCCTACAGGCGCATGGGCGTTCCTCTCCTCGGCCGCATCGAGCATCCCGGCCAAGTCGAGGGCGGCGATTGCGTCTGGGTGGATCCTCGGACGCTGGCAGTCGGCCGCGGCGTGCGCACCAACCAGGACGGCATCCAGCAACTCGCCAACCTACTCACCCCCAAGGGTATCCAGGTCTACGGTTACGACCTGCCGCTCTGGCATGGCGAGGAGGCCTGCCTGCATCTGATGTCGGTGATCAGTCCGCTCGCCGACGATCTGGCGCTGGTCTATGCACCGCTTTTGCCGGCTGCCTTCTACCAGATGCTGCGGGCGCGAGGCATTCGCCTGGTCGAGGGCGACGCCGAGGAGTTCTTCGCCTCCAACGGTCTCAGCCTCAACGTGCTGCCGACGGCGCCGCGCGAGGTGATCGCCATTGCCGGCTTCCCGAATACGGCGGCGGCCATGGCGGCCGCCGGCTGCAGGGTTTCAACCTTCGAGGCGGACGCGCTGTGCATTGCTTGCGAGGGCGGACCGACTTGCCTCACACGTCCGGTGCTCAGACAATGACGACAGTCGGCGAAGCGCTCATCACTTTGCTCGAAGCCCATGACGTCGACACGGTCTTCGGCATTCCAGGTGTGCATACCGTCGAACTCTATCGCGGGCTGGCGCGCTCGAAGATCCGCCACGTCACCCCGCGTCATGAGCAGGGCGCCGGCTTCATGGCCGACGGTTATGCGCGCGCCAGCGGCAAGCCTGGCGTCGCCTTCGTCATCACCGGACCGGGACTGACCAACACCATAACCGCCATGGGCCAGGCCCGTGCCGATTCGGTTCCGATGCTGGTGATCTCAGGCGTCAACGCCACGCCGACGCTGGGCAAGGGCCTCGGCCATCTGCACGAACTGCCCGACCAGCGTGGTATGATGAAGAAGGTCGCGCTGTTCTCGCACCGTGTCACCGACGCCGACGAACTGCCAGGCGTGCTTGCCCGCGCCTTCGCCCTGTTTTCGTCATCGCGCCCCGGTCCGGTCCATATCGAGATCCCGACCGACATCATGGTCAAGCCGGCCGACGGCATCGTAGCTTTGCTGACGAATGTCGCGCCGCCCGAACCGGATGCGGCGGCGATAGCAGAGGCGGCAAGGCTTTGCGCGGCTGCCCGCCGACCGCTGATCCTTGCCGGCGGCGGTGCCAAGAGAGCCGAAACACCGTTGCAGCGCCTTGCCGAAAGGCTGGGAGCACCGGTTGTCCAGACGGCCAATGCCCGCGGCCTGCTGCATCGCCATCCGCTTGTCGTGCCGGCCAGCCCCAGTCTGAAGGCGGTGCGTGCGCTGATGGCCGAGGCCGATCTGGTCATTGCCGCCGGCACCGAATTCGGCCCGACCGACTATGATGGGTATAGCGACGGCGGCTTTGTCCTGCCGCCCAATCTGATCCGCATCGACATCGGCGCCGACCAGCTTGCCCGCCGTCCGGCCCGGATTTCGATCCAGGCCGATTGCGGCGTAGCACTCGAGGCGCTGCTTGCCGAAATCGGCAAGGGCCAGCCGACATCGGACGACGGTCCGGCTCGCGCCGCTGCAACGAGGCAAGCGGCCTTCGCCGAAATCAGCGCGAGCCTCCAGGCGCAAACACGAGCCGTCGAGGCGATCCGCGATGCATTGCCGGGCTCGATCATCGTCGGCGATTCGACCCAGCCGGTCTATGCCGCCAACCTCTATTACGATCACGATCGACCGGGCGGCTGGTTCAACGCCGCCACCGGCTTCGGCGCGCTGGGCTATGGTCCGCCGGCGGCGATCGGTGCGGCCCTTGCCGTGCCTCATGCGCCGGTCGTTTGTCTCACCGGCGACGGTGGTTTCCAGTTCACGCTGCCGGAACTGGGCGCCGCGCTCGACGCCTCGGCGCCGGTGATCTTCGTCGTCTGGAACAATCGCGGTTATCGCGAAATCGAAACCTCGATGCTCGATGTCGGCGTCGAGCCGGTCGGCGTCTCGCCGGCGCCGCCTGATTTCTGCAAGCTGGCCGAGGCCTATGGCATTGCCGCTGAGCGGCTCGCCGGCATCGGTCATCTGGCAGACGCACTCAAGCGCGCGCGGGGGACCGGCGTGCCGTATGTTATCGAGATCACTGTCGATTGAGTTGCTGCGGCAGCGTCCGCTTGGGGATGCGATCCGCGTCGGATGGCCGCCGGCTTGAGGCGCGTAAACGACACTCTGTCATCGAGATTTCGGTTGAGTGATCGCGCGAAAGGCGCGACCTTCGGCGGCGGCGCGGCATAAGAGTGACTGGAGCGGTCGAAGATGACGGATACACTGGACGGCAGGCATGTTGTGGTGACCGGCGGCACCGGAGCGCTCGGTGGCGCGGTTGTCGGCAAACTGCTGGAGCAGGGCGCGGTCTGCCATGTTCCCAATGCCCATGCTGCCGCGCCCGCGCATTTTCCCTTCCCGGCACATGAGCGCGTCAGGCTGGCGCACAATGTCGATCTCGCCGATCCAGCCAAGGTTGATGCGTTCTATGCCAGCGTAACGGATTTGTGGGCATCCATCCATCTGGCCGGTGGCTTTACCGCTGCGCCGGTCGAGAAGATCGAGCCCGCGTCCTTTGCCGAAATGATGGACACCAACGCCCGTACCACCTTCCTGTGCTGCCGCGCTGCGATCCGCTCGATGCTGGAATCTTCCGTGTCGGGGCGCATCGTCAATGTCACGGCGCGCGCCGGGCTCGACCTGCGGCGCGGTTCCGGCATGGTCGCCTACGCCGCCAGCAAGGCGGCGGTCGCCGCAATGACGGTGGCTATGGCGGAAGAACTCAAGGGCAAGGGAATCCTGGTCAACGCGGTCGCGCCCTCGACGCTCGACACGCCGGCCACCCGGGCTGACATGCCAGCAGCCGATTTCAGCAAATGGGTCAGCCTCGAAGCGGCCGCGGAGGCCATTGCCTATCTCGCTTCGCCGGCCAATCTGGCGATCAGCGGCACGCTGGTGCCGCTATACGGCAGGGCCTGATCTATCTCTTTGTTTGAGCGCGGATTTCCCGGTTTGCCACGCTTGGGTCCGACGCTCTGACCATGGTCAAACAAAAACCCCGCCGGATCGCTCCGGCGGGGTTCTGTTACAAGCCGCGCGCGAGGCGCGGTGTTTGCAGATTTAGCTGCCCTGCTTCTTCAGCGCGGCACCCAGGATGTCGCCCAGCGAAGCGCCGGAGTCGGTCGAGCCGTACTGGGCGACCGCTTCCTTCTCCTCAGCGATTTCCAGCGCCTTGATCGAGACCTGCAGTTTGCGGGTCTTCTTGTCGAAGGCGATGACGCGGGCGTCGACCTTCTGGCCGACCGTGAAGCGCTCGGGGCGCTGCTCGTCGCGGTCACGGCTGAGGTCGGAGCGCTTGATGAAGGTCTCGAGGCCGCTCTCGACGAGCCGCACTTCCAGACCGCCATCTTTGACGCCGGTGACCTCGCAAGTGACGACCGCGTTCTTGCGCAGTTCGCCTGAAGTCGCCGCCTCGCCGGCCGTGTCCTTGGCCAGCTGCTTGATGCCGAGCGAGATGCGCTCCTTGTCGATGTCGACGTCGAGCACCTGCGCCTTGACCATGTCGCCGCGATTGTATTCTTCGATTACCTGCTCGCCCGGACGGGTCCAGTCGAGGTCGGAAAGATGGACCATGCCGTCGACATCGCCTTCGAGGCCGATGAACAGGCCGAACTCGGTCTTGTTCTTGACCTCGCCCTCGACCTGGCTGCCGACCGGATGGCTGCTGGCGAAAGCCTGCCACGGGTTCTCGAGCGTCTGCTTGAGGCCGAGCGAAATGCGGCGCTTGGCCGGATCGACCTCGAGCACCACCACGTCGACTTCCTGCGTCGTCGACAGGATCTTGCCGGGATGGACGTTCTTCTTCGTCCACGACATTTCCGAAACGTGGATGAGGCCCTCGATGCCCGGCTCCAGCTCGACGAACGCGCCGTAGTCGGTGATGTTGGTGACGGTGCCCTTGATCTTCTTGCCGATCGGGAATTTCGTTCCGATCTCGGACCACGGATCGCTCTCGAGCTGCTTCATGCCGAGCGAGATGCGGTGGGTTTCCTGGTTGATGCGGATGATCTGCACCTTGACCGTCTGGCCGATGTTGAGGATTTCGGTCGGATGGTTGACGCGACGCCATGCCATGTCGGTGACATGCAGCAGGCCGTCGATGCCGCCGAGATCGACGAACGCACCATAATCGGTGATGTTCTTGACGACGCCTTCGACCACCTGGCCCTCTTCGAGGTTCTGCACGATTTCCGAACGCTGTTCGGCGCGGCTTTCCTCGAGCACGGTACGGCGCGACACCACGATGTTGCCGCGGCGGCGATCCATCTTGAGGATCTCGAAAGGCTGCGGATTGTGCATCAGCGGAGAAACGTCGCGGATCGGGCGGATGTCGACTTGGCTGCGCGGCAGGAAGGCCACGGCGCCATCGAGATCGACGGTGAAGCCGCCCTTGACCTGGTTGAAGATGACGCCTTCGACGCGCTCGCCCTTGGTGAACTTCTCTTCGAGACGGACCCAGCTCTCTTCGCGGCGGGCCTTCTCACGGGAAAGCATCGCTTCGCCAAGCGCGTTCTCGATGCGCTCGACATAGACTTCGACCGTGTCGCCGACCTTGAGCGTCGAGTCCTTGCCCTTGACGCCGAATTCCTTCAGCGGCACGCGGCCTTCGACCTTGAGGCCGACGTCGATGATAGCCATGTCCTTTTCGATCGCGGTGATCGTGCCCTTGACGACTTGGCCTTCGCCGGAATGGCCGGCGGAAAAAGATTCTTCGAGCAGGCTCGCGAAATCATCGCGAGTGGGATTTGCAACTGACATAGTTTCTCCTGGAATGCCCCGCATCTGTCGCGGGGCGGGCGCCGTGGGTTAGCGTTGCGTTGGCCTGCCGGCGTTCCGGGCTTCAAAAAAGCCCTTGGCCGCCTAAGCGGCAATTCCGGCGCATGAAAAATGCTGGCAGGCTGGTTCGTGCCCGATACGGGTATCTTTTCGCCGCCGGCAATCGGCAACGGGAGGAAAACCCGGCTCAGGCGTTGTTTCTCTTGGCCAGAACGTCGTCGATGATTGCCTTGGCCGCCAGGAACGCGGCTTCTATAGCCATTTCCGACGTGTCGAGCAAGTGCGCGTCGGCAGCCGGCTTCAGCGGCGCGTCGGCGCGGCCCATGTCGCGCTCGTCGCGGCGTAGGATATCGGCCAGGATATCGTTGA
This sequence comes from Mesorhizobium sp. M1312, assembly GCF_040318115.1. Lineage (NCBI taxonomy): Bacteria > Pseudomonadati > Pseudomonadota > Alphaproteobacteria > Hyphomicrobiales > Phyllobacteriaceae > Mesorhizobium > Mesorhizobium sp. M1312. The sequence continues at coordinate 345,460 of NZ_JAMYLQ010000001.1, forward strand.
AATTGGCGGTGCCGCCGATGCTCTCGATCTCGGCCAGCCGCCGCTCTGCCCGCACTTCGGCGCTGGCTGTCACATAGAGCTTAATGTCGGCGTCGGGACAGACGACGGTGCCGATGTCGCGGCCGTCGAGCACGGCGCCCGGCGGCGCCTTGGCGAATTCGCGCTGCTTTTCGACCAGTATGCGCCGTACTGACGGGAAAACTGCCACTTTCGAAGCCGCCTCGCCGACCGCATGCGCCGACAGCACTGACCGGTCGAGCTTGGCCATATCGACCTGACGGGCGGCGGTTTCGGCAGCCGAAACATTGTCAAGCGGCAGGCCGAGCCGAAGCAGCGCATGGGCCACTGCGCGATAGGTGAGGCCGGTGTCAAGCAGGTTCAGTCGGTAATGGTCAGCCAGCCGCCGCGCCAGAGTGCCTTTGCCGGCGCCGGCGGGTCCGTCGATGGCGATGGTGAAGGTTGATGTCATTGGCGGGTCAACGCTTTGTCTGCCCGGCAACAAGCCCTCACGCCTTCGTCATCCCAGGGCGCAGCGAACGCGCAGCGGAGCAAAGACCCTGGGATCCATGCCGTGACATCAGCCAAAGAGTGCTGCCAACCAGAATTCAGCATCGCTGCGGCGCTCTAATGTTACGGCATGGATCCTGGGGTCTGCGCCGCGTCGCTTCGCTCCTTGCTTCGCCCCAGGATGACGAAGGCAGAGGTGTCGGGGACCAATCTCCGAGGTTTGCGAATACCATGTCACTCAATCTCCGCCCCCAGCCCCTTCATCAGGCCCATGAATTCAGGAAAACTCGTCGCGATCATCGCCTGGTCGTCGATGGTGACAGGCTTTTCCGTTGCCAGCCCCATTACCAGAAAGCTCATGGCAATGCGGTGGTCGAGATGAGTTTGGACGATGGTGCTCTGTCCATTGGGGTGCTGTCCCAAACCCTTGCCGCCGGGTTTTCCACGCACCGCCAGCGAGGCCTCGCCCTCGGTGCAGTCGACGCCGCTGAGTTTCAGCCCTTCGGCCACTGCCGACAGCCGGTCGGATTCCTTCACCCGCAGCTCTTCCAGCCCCTGCATCAGCGTCTCGCCCTCGGCAAAGCTGGCGGCGACAGCAAGCACCGGATATTCGTCGATCATCGTCGGCGCCCGCTCGGGCGGCACGGTGACCCCCTTCAGCTCAGAATAGCGTACGCGTAGATCTGCGACATCTTCGCCGCCTTCATTGCGCGGGTCGATTATGTCGATCCGGGCGCCCATTTCCTGTAGCGTCAACAAAAGCCCGGTGCGGGTCGGGTTCATCAGCACGTTTTCGATTGTGATGTCCGAGCCCGGCACGATCAGCGCCGCCACCAGCGGGAAGCCGGCGGAGGACGGGTCGCCCGGCACAGCGATCGTCTGGCCGGTGAGCTTGCCCTGGCCCTCGATGAAGATGTGACGCACGCCGCGCTCGTCGGTCTCGACCGACAGATTGGCGCCGAATCCCTTCAGCATCTTTTCGGTGTGGTCACGCGTCATCACCGGCTCGATCACGGTGGTGACGCCAGGCGTGTTCAGCCCGGCGAGCAGCACCGCCGACTTCACCTGCGCCGAGGCCATCGGCACGCGGTAGGTGATGGGTGCGGCGTGCTTGGGCCCGTGCAGCGTGATCGGCATGCGGTCGCCGGGCGTCGCCTTCAGCACCTGCACGCCCATCTGGCGCAGCGGCTCGAGCACGCGGCCCATCGGCCGGCCGGACAGCGAAGCGTCGCCGATGAAGGTGGTTTCCATGTCGTAGGTGCCGACCAGGCCCATGGTGAGGCGCGAGCCGGTGCCGGCGTTGCCGAAATCGAGCGGACCTTCCGGCTGCAGCAGCGCGCCATTGCCGGTGCCGCGGATCACCCACTCCGTGCCGCGCTTTTCTATATGCGCGCCCATCGCCTTCATCGCGGCGCCCGTGCGCATCACGTCCTCGCCTTCCAGCAGGCCGGTGATGCGGGTCTCGCCGGAGGCGAGGCCGCCGAACATGAACGAGCGGTGCGAGATCGACTTGTCGCCGGGCACCCGCGCCGCGCCTGAAAGCGCTGACGATTTGCGGGCGGTGGCCGGTTTCGGGGCGGCAGTATGCGACATGGCTTTTTCCTGGGTGAAAACGCCGGTAGCCGGCCTTTTTCTTTTGGTTTGGGCGGTCTCGTACCACGGCGGACGGAAATGGTCATCCCCTTGCAAGAGGTCGCTCAACGCGGCGATTTATGACGCTGGCTTTAGGCTTTGACACCGCCGCAAACTGTGGTTATGGGGACCAAACTTTCATCGACGAGGCTTGCTGTGGCAAAACCCGAACTTGGCACCAAACGCATCGACCCCGAGACGGGTCAAAAATTCTACGACCTGAACAAGGATCCGATCGTCTCGCCCTATACCGGCAAGAGCTATCCGCGTTCCTATTTCGAGGAAGGCAAGATTGCCGCTCTCGAGGAGGAAGAGGAAGTTGCCGAGAAGGAAGTGGACGCCGAGGAGGAAGGGGGCGTCGAGGTCGTCTCGCTCGAAGAGGCGGACGAGGATGCGAAAGCCGACGATCTTCCCGATCTCGGCGATGACGAGGACGATGTGGACCTCGGCGATGACGAAGACGATACTTTCCTCGCCGACGAAGAGGAAGAAGACGACGATGTCGCTGACATGATCGGCGTCGGCGACGACGACGACGAAGTCTGATCCGGCCTCTGACGCGAGCGCCTGCCGACTTTCGCGGCGTCTTAAGAAAAAGCCGCTCTCGAAGGCTTGATATTGGCGGAAGGCGGGGTTAGAAGCCGCCTGCACTAACGGCGCGGTCTCAACCCGCGCCGGATCTCTTCGCCGGCAACGGCGCCGGTAGACTGCCGGAAGTGGGGCCATAGCTCAGTTGGGAGAGCGCTTGAATGGCATTCAAGAGGTCGTCGGTTCGATTCCGATTGGCTCCACCAGTTTTCTCTAAAATCAGTCGCTGTAGGCCTGCCTAATCACTGGCAGGCCGACAACTCGGGCGGGTTCCTGAAAAATTTCGCTGTATTCGGCTAACCTGAAGCTGAAAACCCCGGCAATCACCAGAGTTTTCAGCACACTAACTGCTAATAATACCAATCCCAGACCCAAACACGCCTGCGGAAGCACCGTCTGCGCGGGCGGCCATTTCGCCAGACACGACGACAGATCCTTCTCCAAGCGCGCCGCCGACGCCGCCGCCTGCGGTGCCACCGCCGATGGCGGACCGGCTCCGCTTGAGTATCTTCATCCTCGAAGGCTTCCGTATCCGGCGCGTCGAGTTCATCGAGAATGCCGCTTCTGGCGCCTGGTACACCGGCTACCGCGTTGATTGGCCGAACTGCGCTCGCAAGGGCTGCTGCCCCCGCAATGCCAAACATTCCTGTCAAAAATGATCGCCGATCCATGGAAACCTCCAATCCTCTAGCCAGCGAGACAAGGTTCGCAAAATGAAAGATAGCGCAGTCGATACAAAAGCAAAGTAGACCCTATGAATGGTATTTAAAGAAGCTTAACGGGTCGGCTCCGCAAATATGTGGCAGTCCCCGAAGCGATAACTGCGTCAATTCTCATATGCCGCATTGCACAATCACGCGGCGTGCGCAAAATGCGGCATGATCCGGAAATCCCTCACCGTCCTGGTGATCGACGAAAACCACATTCGCGCCTCCATTATCGAGGCGGGATTGCGGGAGGCCGGGCATGAGCAGGTCACGGTCGTTCACGATGTTGCCGGAATAGCGCGGCGCATCGCCGAGATTGAACCGGACGTAATCGTCATCGACCTCGAAAATCCCAACCGCGACATGCTTGAAAACATGTTCCAGCTGTCGCGCGTGGTGAAGCGGCCGATCGCCATGTTCGTGGATCGGTCGGATCAGGCTTCGATCGAAGCTGCGGTGGAAGCGGGGGTCTCCGCCTATGTCGTCGACGGGCTGCGCCAGGAGCGCGTCAAGCCGATCCTCGATATGGCGATCAGCCGCTTTAACGCGTTCTCTCGGATGGCGCGCGAACTGGAAGAAGCCCGCAGTGAATTGGAGGACCGCAAGGTCATCGACCGTGCCAAGGGCATCCTTATGAGGTCGCGTGGCCTGTCGGAGGACGCGGCCTATACGCTTCTGCGCAAGACCGCCATGAACCAGAACCGCAAGATCAGCGAAATCGCGCAGAGCCTGGTGACGGCGGCAGGCCTTCTGGATCCCGGAGAGAGTTGAGCATGGCGGCCGAACACCAGATCAATGCCGGTTTCATACCGCTCTTCGACAGTGCCGTTCTTGTCGCAGCGAGGGAGATCGGCTTTGCCGCGCGCGAAGGCGTCGACCTGACGCTCAGTCGCGAAACGTCCTGGGCCAACATCCGCGACCGCATCGCGATCGGACATTTCGATCTGGCGCATATGCTGGGGCCGATGCCGATCGCCTGCAATCTGGGGCTCACGCCACTCGCCTCCGACACGATCGTGCCGTTCTCGCTGGGACTGGGCGGCAACTGCGTAACCGTTTCGAACGTGGTCTGGGCGGGCGTGGCCGCGCACGGCGCCTTGCCCGACCTCGATCCGGCGCGAGCCGGCAAGGCCTTGGGAGCGCTGATCCGTGAACGGGCAAATGCCGGTCGCGACCCGCTGCGCTTTGCGGTCGTGCATCCGCACTCCGGACACAATTACGAACTGCGCTACTGGCTCGCGGCCTGCGGCATCGATCCGTCGCGCGAAATAGAAATCGTCATCGTGCCGCCGCCCTTCATGGCCGACGCACTCGCCGCCGGCAGGATCGACGGCTACTGCGCCGGCGAACCCTGGAACAGCGTCTCGGTTGTCGCCGGCACCGGCCATATCGCCACCGTCAAGGCCGCTATCTGGAAGACCAGCCCCGAAAAAGTCGTCGGCGTGCGCAAGGCCTGGGCCGAAAAACACCCTGAAGCCCTTTCAGCCCTGCTGCGCGCGCTCCATCACGCCGCGCGCTGGTGCCAGGATCCGGCAAACCGCGGCGAACTGGCCGCCCTGATGGCGCAGCCTGCGTTCCTCGGCCTGCATGCGGCAGTGCAGATGCCGATCCTGAGCGGACATCTCCAACTCGGCGGTGGCGCGGAACGAACGGTCGAGGATTTCTTCCTGCCCTTCGACAAGGCCGCCAACTTTCCGTGGAAGAGCCATGCGCTGTGGTTCTACACGCAGATGGTGCGCTGGGGACATGTCGCGCACACGCCGGAAAACCTCGCTATTGCTCGCGACTGCTACCGCCCCGATCTTTACCGGTCGGCGCTGAAGCCGCTCGGCGTCGCACTTCCTGGCGCCAATTCTAAGGTCGAGGGCGCGCTGACGTCTGCCACACCTGTCGGCTCCGCCGGCGCCAGTCTGGTGCTCGGCCCTGATGGTTTCTTCGATGGCCAGATATTCGATCCCGACGAGATCGACGCCTACATTGCCGGGCAGAAATTGGCGCGCGCCGAAGCCTGATCATTTTCGCGCCATTCTTGTCATTGCACAAAAACTATGCATGCAACTGCGCTAATGAACAATCTTTGGCTTGCTCGCCGAGCGGGCCAGTGCGCCCATGATTATGGCATGCCGTTGATCTCATTGATGTTTATCATCCATTCCGAAACTGGCACGGTTCCTGCTTTGCAATAGGCAGACTCTTCTCGGGGTCACGGAACAGGCGTCCAATGGCGGGCGCTACAGGCAAAGCTGCCGCTCAGGTCAACACGCGATCCCGGATGGACGGACGCGCGCGGCCTGGCCGGCGGCTTTTTTGTTTTGGTCGAACACGCAATCGACGGCGCAGATCCAAAGCCGCGCCCAACCGGAGACGACGATGACGAAACGCATCAAAACCCAATCCGCCCTCAAGGGTGTAACGCGCCGCGAATTCCTGATGATGAGCGCGGCCACCGCGACAACGCTGGCGGCGGCGCGCGCGCTGCTGCCGTCCGGCGCCTATGCGGCGACGGCAGCGCCGGAAGTCACCGGCGCCAAGCTCGGCTTCATCGCGCTGACCGATGCAGCGCCGCTGATGATAGCCAAGGAGAAGGGCCTGTTCGAAAAATTCGGCATGCCCGATGTCGAGGTGCTCAAGCAGGCCTCCTGGGGCGCGACACGCGACAATCTGATGCTCGGCGGCGAAGCCAACGGCATCGACGGCGCCCATATCCTGACGCCGATGCCTTACCTGATGCATACCGGCAAGGTGACGCAGAACAACCAGCCGATGCCGATGGCGATTGTGGCGCGGCTCAACTACGACTGCCAGGCGATTTCCGTCGCGCAGGAATATGCCGGCACCGGCGTCGGCCTTGATGCCTCCAAGCTGAAGGACGCCTTTGCGGCCAAGAAGGCCGAAGGCAAGGAGGTGAAGGCCGCCATGACCTTCCCGGGCGGCACCCATGATCTCTGGTTGCGCTACTGGCTGGCAGCCGGCAGCATCGATCCCGACAAGGATGTCTCGACCATCGTTGTGCCGCCGCCGCAGATGGTCGCCAACATGAAGGTCGGCAATATGGACGTGTTCTGCGTCGGCGAGCCATGGAACGAGCAGCTCGTCCACCAAGGCGTCGGCTTCACTGCCGCCACGACGGGCGAGTTGTGGAAGGGCCATCCGGAGAAGGCGCTCGGCCTGCGCGCCGCCTTTATCGACAAGAACCCGAACGCCACCAAGGCGATCCTGATGGCCGTCATGGAAGCCCAGCAATGGTGCGAAGCCTTGGAAAACAAGGACGAGATGGCGGCCATCATCGGCAAGCGGCAATGGATGAACGTGCCGACCGCCGACATCATCGGCCGCCTTAAGGGCGACATCAACTACGGCAATGGCCGCGTTGCCGCCGGCACCGACCTCTACATGAAGTTCTGGAAGGGCGGCGTGTCCTATCCGTTCAAGAGCCACGACAGCTGGTTCCTTGCTGAGAACATCCGCTGGGGCAAATTCGCGGCGACCACCGACATCAAGGCGCTGGTCGATCAGGTCAACCGCGAAGATCTGTGGCGCGAGGCGGCGAAGGATCTCGGCGTCGCTGCGGCCGACATCCCGGCGTCTTCATCGCGCGGCGTCGAGACCTTCTTCGACGGCAAGATCTTCGATCCGGCCAATCCGTCCGCCTATCTCGACAGCCTGAAGATCAAGGCATCGGCCTGACGTCGCCGGCAAGCGGCGCCAGTGACGCCGCCTGTCACGCCAATGCTCAAGGAGCTTTTTGCGAAAATGTCTATCCAAGCCATCGAGGACCCCAAGGTGAAGGCGTTCCCCACGCCTGCCAAGCCCGCAGAGGTCATAGCTTTCACCGCCAAGGTGAGGCACCGCTTCGATCCCGCCGCGATCGCCGGCAAGCTGGCAAGCACGCTGGTGCCGCCGGCAGTCGTCATCGTCGTCATGCTCGTCATCTGGCAGATCGCCTGTTCGTCGCCCAACGCCAGCTTGCCGCCACCCAGCCAGGTATGGAACGAGGCCTACGATCTGATCGCCCACCCGTTCTTCGACTATGGTCCGCAGGATATCGGACTGGCCTGGCGGGTGCTGATCTCGCTGCAGCGCGTCGCCATCGGCTTCGGCCTGGCTGCAATCGTCGGCGTTGCGCTCGGCGCGCTGGTCGGCCAATCGATCTGGGCGATGCGCGGCCTCGACCCTGTGTTCCAGATACTGCGCACCGTGCCGCCGCTCGCCTGGCTGCCGCTGTCGCTGGCCGCCTTCCGCGATTCCAGCCCATCGGCGATCTTCGTCATCTTCATCACCTCGATCTGGCCGGTGATCATCAACACCGCCGTCGGCGTCCGCAACATTCCAGAGGATTATCGCAACGTCTCCCGCATCCTCAGGCTCAACCAGCTCGAGTTCTTCGTGAAGATCATGGTGCCGGCCGCGGCGCCTTATATCTTCACCGGCCTGCGCATCGGCATCGGCCTATCCTGGCTTGCCATCGTCGCCGCCGAAATGCTGACAGGCGGCGTCGGAATCGGCTTCTTCATCTGGGATGCCTGGAACTCGTCGCGGCTGCCCGACATCATCGTTGCGCTCGCCTATATCGGCATCACCGGCTTTTGCCTCGATCGCCTTGTTGCGGCGGTCGGCGCCTTCGTCACCCGCGGCACAACGGCAAAGTGAGGAGAGGGCAATGACGGCCTATCTGAAACTCGACCATATCGACAAATCCTTCACCCGCGGCGGCCAGGTCAGCGAGGTGCTGAATGACATCCGGCTGACCATCGACAAGGGCGAATTCGTCTCGATCATCGGCCATTCCGGCTGCGGGAAGTCGACCTTGCTCAACCTGATCGCCGGGCTGACGAAAGTGTCCGCCGGGGCGGTCCTGCTCGAAGACAAGGAGGTCGACAGCCCCGGTCCTGAACGCGCCGTGGTGTTCCAGAACCACAGCCTGCTGCCATGGCTCACCGTCTACGAAAACATCAACCTGGCGGTGTCGAAGGTGTTCGGCCGCACCAGGAGCCGGGCCGAACGGCACGACTGGATCATGCGCAATCTCGACCTCGTGCAGATGGCGCATGCCAAGGACAAGCGGCCCGCCGAAATATCGGGCGGCATGAAGCAGCGCGTCGGCATCGCCCGCGCGCTGGCCATGGAGCCGAAGATCCTGTTGCTCGACGAGCCCTTCGGCGCGCTTGACGCGCTGACGCGCGCGCATCTGCAGGATGCGGTGATGGATATCCATTCGAGGCTTGGCTCGACGACGATCATGATCACCCACGATGTCGACGAGGCGGTGCTGTTGTCCGATCGCATCGTCATGATGACCAACGGTCCGGCGGCGACCATCGGCGAGGTGCTTGCCGTGCCGCTGGCCAGGCCGCGCCACCGCGTCGAGCTGTCCTCCGACCGGACCTTTCTGCGCTGCCGCGAGGCGGTGCTGAAGTTCCTCTACGAACGCCACCGCTTCGTCGAAGCCGCGGAGTAAGGCCATGACCGAAAAACGCGTCATCATCTACAATTAGCAATCTGCATCGGCAATGGGCAATCTACCGCATTGCACAAATATTACGCTGCTGTGCAAGGCATTATGACTAATCTTTGATCCGCTGCCGGGCTTGGTCAAAAATCGCGCGGCTTGATTTCATTCGATAATCTGGAGCGCTGTCGAATTGGCACGCTTCCTGCTTTTCAGAATGTAGGTCCGCAAGGGCCAAGTGACACGGCGTCCAATGGCGGGCGCCACAGGCAAAGCTGCCGCTCAGGTCAATACGCGATCCCGGATGGACGGACGCGCAAAGACCTGACCGGTGGCTTTTTTGTTTTTACGCGATCGACGGCGCTGGTCCCAAGCGGCGCCCAACCGGAGATGACGATGACGAAACCGATCGGAACTGGCGCGTCCCTCGCGGACTTCACGCGCCGCGATTTTCTGGCCAGCAGCGCGCTGACGGCGGCGCTGTTCACCGCCGCGCTCCTGCTGTTTCCTGTCGGCGCCAAGACGGAAAGCAAAGACCTGACCGTGGCGAGCCCGGTCTCGTTGCACGCACCGATGCCGCGCCGCTGATCATTCACCCACAACCATCTGCGGTGCCTCCCACGCCGCAAACCGGAGCCAGACGTTGACCGCAAATCTCCCAGCCACGCCCAGCCAGGACAATGCTCCCCGGCAGGCGCTTGTGATGTCCACCATCGCCTTCACCGTCTGCTTCGCGGTGTGGACGATCTTCTCAATCATCGGCGTGCGCATAAAGCAGGACCTTGGGCTGAACGAGACGGAGTTCGGCCTGCTGGTCGGCACGCCGATCCTCACCGGTTCGCTCGTGCGCATGGTGCTCGGTGTCTGGACCGACCGTTTTGGCGGACGGCTGGTATACACCGCGACCATGCTCGCGGCGGCGGTCGCGACCTTCCTGCTCGCTTTTGCGCACACCTACGGACAGATGCTGGTCGCCGCGCTAGGCGTTGGGCTCGCCGGCGGTTCCTTCGCCGTCGGTGTCGCCTATGTCTCGCGCTTCTTCCCGGCCGGCAAGCAGGGCACGGCGCTTGGCATTTTCGGTGTCGGCAATGTCGGCGCCGCGGTCACCAAGTTCCTGGCACCGTTCGTGCTTCTCTCCTTGGGCTGGCAATCAGTCGCGCTGATCTGGGCGGCAGCACTCGTCGTCATGGCCGCCGTCTTCTGGTTCACGACCAGCGACGATCCGGTCATCCGCGAGCGCCGCGCCAGCAAGGCAGCGCCCGCGAGAAGCTTCTTGCAGGAATTCGCGCCGCTCAAGAACCTGCAGGTCTGGCGCTTCGCCTTCTATTATTTCTTCGCCTTCGGTGCATTCGTCGCGCTGTCGCTGTGGCTGCCCCGCTACCTGATCGGCGTCTACGGCTTCGGGCTTGCGACCGCCGGCATGATCGGTGCGGCCTATTCAATTCCGGCAAGTATTTTCCGCGCCTATGGTGGCGTGCTTTCCGACCGGATCGGCGCCCGCACCGTGCTCTACTGGACCTTCGCTGTCAGTGCCGTCGCGACTCTCGTTCTGTCTCTCCCCTCGGCAGACTACGTCGTGCACGGCATCAGCGGGCCGATCGCCTTCCATTTCGAGATCGGCCCGCTCGCCTTCATAGCCGTTGCCTGCGTGCTCGGCTTCTTCATGAGCCTTGGCAAGGCCGCCGTCTACAAGCACATTCCGGCTTACTACCCGCAGAGTGTCGGCGCGGTCGGCGGCGTTGTCGGCATGATTGGCGGGCTCGGCGGCTTTATCCTGCCAATCGCCTTCGGCGCACTCAACGACCTCACCGGCGTCTGGTCGAGCTGCTTCATGCTGCTCTTCGTCATCGTCGCCACCTGCTTTGCCTGGATGCGCTTCAGTATCCGGCGGATGGAGCGCGCGGCCGCCGCCGAAGCTTCAGGCCTTTCCTACGCGGCTGAGTGAGACCGGAGTGGATCAGGACATGACCGAAAAACTCGTCATCATCGGCAACGGCATGGCCCCCGGGCGCATGCTGGAGCACCTGCTGGAAAAGGCGCCGGACCTCTACCAGGTCACCATCTTCAACGCCGAGCCGCGCGTGAACTACGACCGCATCATGCTGTCGCCGGTTCTGTCAGGCGAAAAGGATTATGAGGAGATCATCATCCATGGCGATGGCTGGTACATCAAGCACGGGATCACGCTCTACAAGGGCCACAAGATCGTCGCCATCGACCGGCAGGCAAAGACCGTCACCTCCGATCATGGCGTGACTGAGCCCTACGACAAGCTCGTCATCGCCACCGGTTCGGTGCCGTTTATAATCCCGGTGCCCGGCCATGATCTGCCCGGCGTGCTGACCTATCGCGATCTCGACGACGTTCGGGCTATGATGCTGGCCGCGCAGTCACGGGCCAAGGCCGTGGTTATCGGCGGCGGTCTGCTCGGGCTGGAGGCGGCAGCAGGCTTGAACTCGCAAGGCATGGACGTCACCGTGCTGCATGTCATGCCGACGCTGATGGAGCGCCAGCTCGATCCAGCCGCCGGCTATCTGCTGCAGCGCGCTGTCGAGCAGCGCGGCATCAAAGTCATCACCAAGGCCAACACCCAGGCGATCACGGGCAACGGCAAGGTCGAGCAGGTGGAACTCGCCGACGGCACCATCATCCCGGCGACGCTGGTGGTGATGGCGGTCGGCATAAGGCCGAACGCCGCTCTCGCCAAAGAGGCCGGTATTGCCGTCAATCGCGGCATCGTCGTCGATGCCGGCATGCGCAGCAACGACCCCGACATCTTCGCGCTGGGCGAATGCGCCGAGGTCAACGGCATGGTCTACGGCCTGGTCGCACCGCTCTATGAGATGGCGCGTGTCGCCGCCAGCCAGTTGGCCGGCGACGAGGCCGCCGCTTTCGTCCATTCGGACACGCCGACCAAGCTCAAGGTTACCGGCATCGAGCTGTTCTCGCTCGGCGACTTTGCCGAGGGCGAGGACCGCCACGAGATCGTGCTGCGCGATGCCGCCGCCGGCGTCTACAAGCGCCTGGTGCTCAGGGATGACCGCATCATCGGCACCGTGCTCTACGGCGAGACGGCCGACGGTGCCTGGTTCAATGACCTCAAGAAGAAGCAGACAGACATATCGGAAATGCGTGACACGCTTATCTTCGGCCAGTCCTACCAGGGAGGCGCCTCCCTGGACCCTATGGCGGCCGTTGCAGCCTTGCCGGATGATGCGGAAATCTGCGGCTGTAACGGCGTTTGCAAGGGAAAGATCACTGGCGCGATTACGGGGAAGGGCCTGACGTCGCTGGACGACGTGCGTGCCCACACCAAGGCGTCCGCTTCCTGCGGCTCCTGCACCGGGCTGGTCGAAAAGCTGATGGTGCTGACCATCGGCGACAAATACAATCCGGCGGCCGTGCAACCGATGTGCGGCTGCACCACGCTCGGCCACGACGAGGTCCGCCGGCTGATCAAGGCGAAGAGCCTGAAGACCATCCCCGCCGTCATGCAGGAGCTGGAATGGAAGACCTCCTGCGGCTGCGCCAAATGCCGGCCGGCGCTCAACTACTATCTCGTCTGCGACTGGCCGGACGAGTATGCCGACGACTACCAGTCGCGCTTCATTAACGAGCGCGTCCACGCCAACATCCAGAAGGACGGGACCTATTCGGTGGTGCCGCGCATGTGGGGCGGCGTCACCAATGCCGCCGAACTGCGCGCCATCGCCGATGTTGTCGACAAGTTCGAGATCCCTATGGTCAAGGTCACCGGCGGCCAGCGCATCGACATGCTCGGCATCCGCAAGGAGGACCTGCCGGCGGTGTGGGCCGATCTCGGTCAGGCCGGCTTCGTCTCCGGCCACGCCTATGCCAAGGGACTGCGCACGGTAAAGACTTGCGTCGGTTCGGACTGGTGCCGCTTCGGCACGCAGGATTCGACAGGGTTCGGTGTCCGTATCGAGAAATTCATGTGGGGTTCGTGGACGCCCGCCAAGGTCAAGATGGCGGTGTCGGGCTGCCCGAGGAACTGTGCGGAGGCAACCTGCAAGGATGTCGGCGTGATCTGCGTCGATTCGGGCTACGAGATTCATTTCGCCGGTGCCGCCGGCCTCGACATCAAGGGCACCGAGGTGCTCGGCCTGGTCAAGACCGAGGATGAGGCGCTGGAGCACATCGTGGCGCTGACGCAGATGTATCGCGAACAGGGCCGCTATCTCGAGCGCATTTACAAATGGGCCAAGCGCATCGGCATCGCCGAAATCAAGCGCCAGATCATGGATGATGGCGAGAAGCGCAAGGCGTATTTCGACCGCTTCGTCTTTTCGCAAAAATTCGCACAGGTCGATCCGTGGTCGGAACGTGTTTCCGGCAAGGACAAGCACGAATTCCGGCCGATGGCTTCGGTCGGATTCGCGCAGGCGGCGGAGTGATCATGATGAACTGGGTATCAATCGGCTCGATATCAGACATTCCACGCCGCGGCGCGCGCTGCGTCGCCACGCCCCAAGGCAAGATCGCCGTCTTCCGCACGGCAGACGATCAGGTCTTCGCTATCGACGACCATTGTCCGCATAAGGGCGGACCGCTCTCGCAGGGCATCGTCCACGGCGCGGCGGTCACCTGTCCCCTGCACAATTGGGTGATCTCGTTGGAGACCGGCAAGGCGCTCGGTGCCGACGAAGGTGCGGTGCGCACCGTTCCGGTGCGGGTCGAGGGCGAGCGTCTGTTCATTGCGCTGGAAGCGCTGGCCAGCCGCGCTGCCTGAATCATGAAGATCGATGAAGCGCGCGAGGTGAGGACCACCTGCCCCTATTGCGGGGTAGGTTGCGGCGTGCTTGCGAAGGTCGCCGCGGACGGTGAGGTAACCGTTCGCGGCGACCCTGACCATCCGGCGAATTTCGGCCGGCTCTGCTCCAAGGGCTCGGCGCTTGCCGAGACGATCGACCTCGACGGCAGGTTGCTCTATCCGGAGATCCACGGTCACCGCACCGGCTGGGACGAAGCGCTCGACCTCGTCGCCTCGACCTTCTCCCAAACCATTGCCGAGCACGGCCCCGATTCGGTCGCCTTCTACGTCTCCGGCCAGTTGCTGACCGAGGATTATTATGTCGCCAACAAGCTGATGAAAGGCTTCATCGGCTCGGCCAATATCGACACCAATTCGCGCCTGTGCATGGCCTCGTCGGTTGCCGGCCACCGTCGCGCATTCGGCTCCGACACAGTGCCAGGCAGCTACGAGGATTTGGAGCTCGCCGACCTGGTCGTGCTGGTCGGCTCCAATCTCGCCTGGTGCCATCCGGTGCTTTACCAGCGCATTGCCGCGGCCCGGGAAAAGCGGCCCGAGATGAAGGTGGTGCTGATCGATCCGCGCCGCACCATGACTGCAGACATTGCCGACATGCATCTGGCGATCGCGCCCGATGGCGACGTCGCGCTGTTCACCGGCCTGCTCGCCTATCTTGGTGAACAGGCCATACTGGATCACGCCTATATCGCAGCACACACGACGGGCTTTGACGGCGCGATTGCCGCCGCTTCGGCGCTCGACCTTGCCGGCATTGCCGCTGCCACGGGCCTCGGCGAGGACGAGCTTGTCCGCTTCTATAGCCTGTTTGCCGCGACGGCCAAGACGGTGACCGTCTACAGCCAGGGCGTGAACCAGTCGTCGTCGGGCACCGACAAGGTCAATGCCATCATCAACTGTCATCTCGCCACCGGCCGCATCGGCAGGCCCGGCGCCGGGCCCTTTTCAGTGACCGGCCAGCCCAACGCCATGGGCGGTCGCGAGGTTGGCGGCCTGGCCAACATGCTGGCCGCCCATATGGAGATCGAAAACCCCGAACATCGCGACCGCGTGCAGCGTTTCTGGAGCGCGCCGACCGTCGCCGAAAGACCCGGTCTGAAGGCGGTCGAGATGTTCCAGGCGGTGGCTGACGGGCGCATCAAGGCGCTGTGGATCATGGCGACCAACCCGGTCGATTCGATGCCGGATGCCGATGCCGTCGAAGCGGCGATCAGGGCCTGCCCGTTTGTCGTAGTGTCGGACGTGCTGGCCATGACCGACACGGTCCGCCACGCCCATGTCCGGCTGCCCGCCGCCGCATGGGGCGAGAAGGACGGCAGCGTAACCAATTCGGAGCGCCGCATCTCGCGCCAGCGCGCCTTTTTGCCGGTACCCGGCGAGGCACGAGCCGACTGGTGGATCATCGCCGAAGTGGCCAAGCGGATGGGTTTTGGCGAAGGGTTTTCGCATGCGTCGCCGGCCGGTATCTTCGCCGAGCACGCCGCGCTGTCGGCATTCGAGAATGACGACGCGCGGGATTTTGATATCGGCGCCTATGGCGACATTGATGCTGAGGACTACGAGGATTTGGCGCCTTTCCAGTGGCCAGCGCCGAGCCCAGGCACCCCCCTCTGGCCTACCGGCCATCTCCCCAGCAAGGGGGGAGATCGGCTATCACCACGGCCTTCGCTAATCTCCAACGCTGCAAGGGGAGAGCCGGCGCCAAAGCTGCCAATCTCCCCCCTTGCGGGGGAGATGGCCGGCAGGCCAGAGGGGGGAGCTCAGGCTGAAAGTGAGAAAGACTTGGGCGTTCAGGCAAGACGTGCCTCACCCAGCAGCCGCTTCTTCGCTAACGGCAACTTCTACACACCCGATGGCAAAGCGCGCTTCATCCCGATCCGTCCAGTTCCGCAAACCCGCACGAACGAAAAATTCCCGCTCGTCCTCAACACCGGCCGCGTTCGCGATCACTGGCACACCATGACACGGACCGGCAAGAGCCCGCGGCTGTCCCAGCACCTGGCCGAGCCCTTCGTCGAAATCCACCCGGAGGATGCGCAGCACTACGGCATCGGCGATGCCGACATCGTGCGCGTCTCGACTGTGCTCGGTGAGGTGCTGGTTCGCGCGTTGGTGACAGCGCGGCAGCGGCAAGGCTCGATCTTCGTACCGATGCACTGGACGGACCAGTTCTCAGCGCGCGCTCGCGTTGATGCGCTGGTGGCGCCCATCACCGATGCGATTTCGGGCCAGCCGGCCTTGAAGAATATTGCCGCCCGCGTCGAACGCTTTGCTGCCGCCGCCTTCGGCTTCGCGGTGCTTGCCGAACGGCCGGCCTCGGTCGACGCCGATTATTGGAGCCTCGCCCGCTGCGCCGCCGGCTGGCGCCTCGAACTTGCGCTGGAAGCTGGGCGGGACTGGACGGCTTTCGCAGCCTCGCTTTTTGGCGCGGACGCGCTAGGCGAGACGCTCGCCTATCATGACGTCGCCGGCGGGCACTATCGCTTTGCCCGCTTCGCCGGCAGCCGGCTGGCTGGCGCGCTCTATCTGGCGCCCAAACCGGTCGCGGTGTCGCGCAGCTGGGCGGTGGAGCAGTTGGGTGCGGACCATGCCGATCGGCGCGAGCGGCTGGCGATCGTGGCCGGGCGGCCGGGCGGCAATCGCGTCGACCGTGGCGCTATCGTATGCTCTTGTTTCGGGGTTGGCGCCAATCAGATCGCGGAAGCGGTGCGCGGCGGCTGCGTAAGCGTCGAGGCGATCGGCGCGGCTTTGCATGCCGGCACCAATTGCGGCTCCTGCCGCGCCGAGATCAGGACCATCATCGAGGCGCGACGGCTTCAAGCGGCGGAGTGAGGCCGTCGAGAAGCTCGGTCACACCGAGCCTCGCCGCTTACCAGCAATTTACAAACCATGGGCTACCAACGTCCTTATTCGATTCGTTCCGAACGGGACCCTTATGAGCAAAGCCCTCACTTCATTCGCATTGATGGCCATACTGACGGCCTTGCTGATGGCTCTCAGCCTGGCAGTGGCCAGGCATGGCTATCCCTATGGTGCGATCGGCGCAAAACGCCTGGACGACGTCGCCGATGCTGGGACATTCATCCCGCTTGCATCAGTCTATTTCTTCAGCGCGCTGCTGATGATGATCCTGCCGATCAGAGCCGCCAGCGTCGTCCTGACGAACGCCGCGGATGCGATCTTCTGGACAGTCATCGTGTTGTTCGCGGCCATCATTGGCTGCCTGGCCGCCAGATGGGCTTTCGATCGGGGCAACATCTTGCCGGCGCTGCTGAACTGGCGCTTCCTGTTTGTCGTCGCCATCGTCGGCTGCCACCTCTTCATGAACGAGCTGCGCCGCAACATCCTGCTGAGAAGCCTGTTCTTCGTCGTCTTCGCCGCAGCGACGCTGGCCTACCTGTTCTGGTCGTTCACCATCTGAGAAACCCGCGCAGGCGCTGGCTTGACGGCTCAGTTCTTGTCGACCGGCTTCGAACGCATACGCGAAACGGTTTCGCGTTCGGCCCGCTTCGACCGCATCGGCGGCAGGCCACGGTCGATCAGGTCCATGTCTTCCAGCACCATGGCCCCCATGCGCTTGAAGGCGATGTCGAGCGCGCCGGCCCGATGGGCGGAGCGCAGGAAGCCGGGCAGCGAGCGTACGGGATGATCCTGTGCCAGCGGCTCCTCCGGAAACACGTCGCTGGCGGCGACGATGTGACCGCTGCGAACGGCGTCCATCAGCGCCGGAAAATCGACCACGCCGGCACGGCTGAGCAGGATGAAAGCGGCTCCCTTGCGCATTCTGGCAAAGGCGTCAGCGCCAAGAAATCCCTGGTTTTCGCTGGTGACCGAAGCGACGACGAAGACGAAATCGCTGGTCGACAGAACCGTGTCGAGGGTAGCCGGCTCGACGCCGTTCTCGATGAGGATCGACGGCGGCAGCCACGGATCGAAGACCTTGGTCCGCGTGCGAAAGCCTGACAGCAGCCGGTTGAGCGCACGGCCGAGATCGCCAAAGCCGATGATACCGACATCCGCGCCGGAGAGAAGCCGCGCCGTCCGGTTGCCGTCGCCGCCCCACAGTTCCTTGCCCTGCCGAAAGGCGAGGTCGGCGTCGACGATGTCGCGGGCGAGGTTGAGCGCCATGGCAAGGCCGAGCTCAGCAACGGGCTCGGCGAACACCAAGCCGGTGGTGACGACATGAATGCCGCGCGAAAACAGCGTTTCATACGGCATGTTGTTGATGAGGTTGCTCTCGACATTGAAGACGCAGCGCAGGGCTTGCATCTTGTCGAGCGTCTCCGGCGCGATCGGCGGCTGGCCGACAATGTAGCGCGCCTCGGCGAGCACATCGGCCGGCAGGGCCGCGACGGCTTCGGGCGACGTCTCGACGATACGGTATTTGGCGCGGAATCTCACCAGTGCGTCGGGCGTGAAAATCAGGTCGAGCGTGCGTGGCTCGGGCGCGCTGATCACCAGCGGCAACGCGCTGTCGGACATGGCAGTTTCCTCCTGATGCGATCCGCGTCGCACCTTCAAGAATCATGTTTTACCACCTCGACACCTAAGCAGGCTTGCGGGGCTTCGCCTGCTTAGGTTTTTGTTTGTCGCAGGTTTTTGTCGGAAAACCGTGAGACACTTTTCCGAAACCTGCTTAGCACATGCCGGTCGAGGAGGAGAACTTTGCCGCCGGCGGCCTTGCGGTGTGGCGGCCGGTGGTCCAGATAGACGGCAATCGAAGGACGACAAGGAAGATAGCGACATGATCCCGATTCGTAAGAACCTCATCGATGGCGAGTGGGTGGGCGATGCCGGCTCCCGCAACATCAACCCGTCCAATCTCGACGACGTGGTCGGCGAATATGCGTCGGGGGACGCCGAGCAGGCCCGGCAGGCCATCGCGGCGGCGAAAGCGGCATTTCCGGCATGGTCCCGATCGGGCCTGCTGGCACGCCATGCGGTGCTGAGGAAGGCGTCGGACGAGATCACCGCGCGTAAAGATGAAATCGGCCGGGCGCTGGCGCGCGAAGAAGGTAAGACGCTGGTCGAGGGCATTGGCGAGACCGTGCGGGCCGCCCAGATCTTCGATTTCTTTGCTGGTGAGACGCTGCGCCTGTCTGGCGAGCAGGTTCCAAGCGTGCGGCCCGGCGTCGGTGTCGAGATCACGCGGGAGGCGGTCGGCGTTGTCGGCATCATAACGCCGTGGAACTTCCCGATCGCAATCCCGGCGTGGAAGATCGCTCCTGCCCTGGCCTATGGCAACACCATCGTCTTCAAGCCGGCCGAGCTGGTTCCGGAGAGCGCCTGGACCATTGTCGATATCCTGCACCGCGCTGGCCTGCCGAAGGGCGTGCTCAACCTCGTCATGGGCAAGGGTTCGGTGGTCGGCCAGGCCATGCTCGACAGCCCTGACCTCAATGCCATCACCTTCACCGGCTCGGTCGGCACCGGCAAGCGCGTCGCTGGCGCCAGCGTTGAGCACATGCGCAAGTTCCAGCTCGAAATGGGTGGTAAGAACCCGCTTGTCGTGCTCGACGATGCAGATCTTGCCGTCGCCGTCGACTGTGCGATCAATGGCGCATACTTCTCGACCGGCCAGCGCTGCACGGCATCGTCCCGCCTGGTGGTGACGGATGGCATCCATGACCGCTTCGTGGACGCTATGAAGGATCGCCTGGGCAAGCTGGTCGTAGGCGACGCTCTCGATTCGAAAACCCAGGTCGGACCGGTGGTCGACCAGAGCCAGTTGAAACAGGACGAAGACTATATCGCTATCGGTCGCCAGGAAGGCGCCGATCTCGCATTCGGTGGCGAGCGGCTCGATCGCGACACCCGCGGCTTTTACCTGCAGCCGGCGCTGTTTACGCAAGCCACCAACGCCATGCGCATTTCACGCGAGGAGATTTTCGGACCGGTCGCCAACGTCATCCGTGTCAAGGACTATGACGAGGCGTTGGCGGTGGCCAACGACACGCCGTTCGGGCTGACGTCGGGCATCTGCACGTCGAGCCTCAAGCACGCCACGCATTTCAAGCGCAACTCGGAGGCCGGCATGGTGATGGTCAATCTGCCGACGGCGGGCGTCGACTTCCACGTGCCTTTCGGCGGCCGCAAAGGATCGAGCTACGGCCCGCGCGAGCAAGGCCGCTACGCAGCGGAATTCTACACTACGGTAAAGACCGCCTACACGTTCGCCGGCTAAGTAAATCTAGCCGGACGGAATCGAACGTCCCTCCCAGCAAGCGCGAGTTGCTGGGAGGGCGAACGTCTTCGTGCCCGACACGACAGCAACAGCTGGGCAGCAGCCGTCATTCAGCAGGGTCCTTGGGAGGGCTCGCCGGCTGCGACAGCCAGCCGCCGCTGAACCCGGCCTTGCTCAGGCCGCGACGGATATGCGGGCTCGACCGCATCAGGTCCCAGATCAGGCGCGAGCGGTGGTTTTCGATCATCAGCACGACGATGCCCTGGTCCAGTCCGTAATGCGCATCCGATATCCAGCCGCTCGGCCCGAACGTCCGCCGGTTCGCCAGCGTCGGGTTGAAGCCGCTCGGCATCCTGAAACCGTCGACCACCTCAGGGTGGCGTTCTCTGAGATGGCGCAGCGCCGGCAGGCAGATTTCCGGCGCGAAGGGCAGCGATGCGAGATACGACCACGGCGCTATCGTTCCATCGTCGGGGCCGAACGGTGCGCCGCGCGCCGCATAGCCGGAAAATTTCCGCGGCCGCCGCTCGATCCGCGCGCGGAATTTGCCGGGTCCGTCACCCGCCGAGAGACCCCAAAGTCCTTCGCCGTAACCGTCGTAGCCGGAGGGGTTGTGCCGCGCATAGTCCCGGTGAAGGTAGGTCGCGCGGCGGCTGTTTTCGAAATAGTCCGAGTTCTTCTCCCTCATGAACGCGTCCCGAATGCCGTCGAAGTCGATCCAGGCATGCGAGAACTGGTGCATGAACAGCGGGCCGCCGTAGAGCACGTCGTAGCCGTAGATGTTTTCCCACTGATATGTCGCCGTCCAGCCGGCATAGCTGTTGTCCGAGGCTGGCTTGTCGGGGGCGGCCATCGCCAGGACGTAGAGGATCGTCGCTTCGTTGTAGCCTTCCCAGCCATAACGCAGAAAACCGCTGTTCGGCTTCCAGCCCTGTCGCAAGGTCGGACTGCTGCCTTGCATCCATCGCCAGTCGACGCGCCGATAGAGCATTTCCGCCAGGTCGCGAATTTCGGCTTCGTCGTCAGTGTCGCCTGTGAAATAGGCGCCAGCCACGAGCACGCCGGCGATCAGCAGCGCCGTGTCCACCACCGACAACTCGCATCGCCAGGCGCGCAGGCCGGTCCGCATATCGAGGAAGTGGTAGTAAAAGCCTTTGTGGCCGCTGACGTCGTCGCCATTGCCTTGCCGGCTGTTCCAGAAGAAGCGCAGTGCGGCAAGCGTCAGCTTCGCGGCTGCGTCGCGTGTCATCCAGCCTCGCTCGACCCCGACCGGATAGCAGGACAACGCGAAGCCGACGACCGCGATGCTTGCCGGCCAATCTGGCCGCGAGGTGTCGGCGACCAGCCCGTTTTCCGGATTCACGCTTTCCAGAAAATAGCCGAAGGCCGCGCATTGGAAGCGGTCGAGCAGGTCTTCGTCGGACAGTGGAGGTTCGACCCTAAGCAAACGACGTGAACTCCAGTCTGGCGGTCCTGGCGGTAAATCGCCCGACTTGCTTCAATAGGTGGCCCGGCCGCCGGAAACGTCGAAAACGGCGGCCGTCGTGAAGGAGCATTCCTCGGAAGCGATCCACGAGATCAGCGCCGCCACCTCCTCGACCTCGCCAAACCGCGCCATCGGTATCTTCGACAACATGAAATCGATGTGCTGCTGGCTCATCTGCTGGAAGATCGCGGTGCGCACCGCCGCCGGCGTGACGCAGTTCACCGTCACCTTGGTCTTGGCCAGTTCCTTGCCCAACGACTTGGTCAGGCCGATCACCGCCGCCTTTGACGCGCTGTAGGCTGAGGCATTCGGGTTTCCCTCTTTGCCGGCGATCGAGGCGATGTTGACGATCCTCCCGTAATTGCGCTCGAGCATGTGCGGAACAAGCGCCTTGTTGCAGAAGAAGACGCCGTTGATGTTGATGTCGATGACCCGGCGCCAATCCTCCACCGAATAGTCCCAGGTCGTCATGTTCGGTCCGGTGATGGCCGCACTGGTGACCAGGATATCGACCGCGCCAAGGGCATCGATCGTCTGCCGGGCGGTCTGTTCGACCGCCACGGGATCGGCGACGTCGACAGTCACGCCGTGCAAGTCGGCAATGACAGCCTTGGCCTGCTCGATCTGGCTGGAGTCGCGATCCCAGACGCAAACGCGTCCGCCCTCTTCAACGATTCTTTGCGCGACAGCCAGGCCGATGCCTGAGGCGCCACCGGTGATCAAGGCCGATCGTCCGGCAAACCGTCCCGCAAAACTCATCGTCATGTGCTCGTCCTCCCAATCGGCGGCGAATGTGAAGTCAACGGAGGAGAAGTTCAAGCCGGAGTCTGGAGTCTCCGAACGGGTTCATGGTGAGCCAGGAGCAGCCGCTTCAACGACGCGGCCTTTGGCTACACCTTCTCGGGCCGGTGGTGGAAGAACTGCAAAGACAATTCGCGGTGGCGATGCCGAGCTTCTCATAAATCCGGCGGCGATGGCTCTTGACCGGCCGACCGTGATGCTGGGGCGCTGTTTGCGAGCGGATGGCCGGTGGGGATCAACTGGACGAGTTTCCGCTCCCGCAACGAGAGTTCCTCTCTTATCGCCCTCCCGGGGGGGGGCGCCTTATGGCTGTTTTTGCCTCATTTGGGTGACAGGCTGTAGGGGATGGGCTATATTGCACTGCACAATGAACGCGTTCGCGCATGGCGCGGCGGCGAATTGGCATTGAACTGCATGGACGGGAATTCGCTACCGAGATGAAGATTCCAAAATCTCTGTTGGTCGACCCGGAGAAGAGCACGGTCTATGGCACATTTGCTGTTGCCATATCCATTTGGGCGTTCTCCTACTCCTTCGTTTTCGGCCAGATCTTGATCCTGGCCTATTATGCGGTCTGGCTTCCCCTCATCCTGGTAGACTACCGGAGGCTGTTGCGACATGCCTCCAGCGCGTGGCTGCCGCTGGCGTTTGCAGTCTACGTCTGCCTCTCGTTTTTCTGGTCGGATGCCCCAGGCATCACGTTGCGGACGGCAATCCAGTATTGCTCCCATATCGCCTGCGCCTATATCGCCGCGCGCACCGTCAGCGTCCGGACGTTGACGATAGGCTCGCTGATCGGGATTTTTCTCGTCCTGCTCTATTCGCTTATGGTTGGGGGTTATTCCTATGATGTCCTCGACGGGACGTATAATTTCACTGGCGCATTCAGCTCTAAGAACCAGATCGGCTTTGTCGCGTCCCTTGGCATCTATTTTTGCGTTGTCTTCCTGGCCTTTCTCAGGCGCGGCCGGATCAGCCTTCTCTTGACGGCGCCCGTTCTCGTCCTGTCGGCCTATCTACTGGTCATTTCGCATTCAGCCACCTCGATGGCTTCGATACCGGCAGTTCTCGCTCTGGTCGCTCTGCTTGCCATGGCGAAGAAGCTTTCGCTCCGCTATCGAAGGGTGATTTTTCTGGTCGGCGCATGCGGGCTGGTCGCGGTGACCGCGGTTGCCTTTGCGGGACTTTTGGATTTCGTCCTTGGCGTCTTCGGAAAGGATTCTACGCTCACCGGACGGACCTATCTCTGGGAGCAGGGCTGGGATGCGGCGCAGCAAGCGCCGATCCTCGGCGTCGGCTATGCGGCCTATTGGGTGCAGGGTTTCGCCGAGGCCGAGCGGCTTTGGAACGAATTCTACATCACGGCCCGAAGCGGCTTCCACTTCCACAACACCTATATCGAAGCCGTCGTCGAACTTGGCTATGTCGGGGCGACGCTGATTTCGCTGATCATCGTGCGCACGCTGTGGGGCCACATATCGGCGTTGATATTCAGGACATGGCAAGCCGAGTCTGTGATTCTTGCCGGCGTGATGGTGCTTCTGTTCATCCGGTCCTTCGTCGAGGTCGAGACCCTCAACCCCTATATCATGGGCTCCTTCCTCCTGTATTACAGCTACTTCAAGTTGGTGAGGGTGCCTGTCGCCCGTCCTCGGTGGACTGCGGCCGACCTGGCCGAACCAGAAACCGCAAAGGGCTAAGCAAAGCGCTGAACGTCGCCTTGATATTCGGCTGTTAAAGTTGGCATCAAAAACGAATGTAATCTGGGGCGCCACACTTTCGCGAATTATCGGGCTGGATTTCCTGCAACCAGGCTTCGTGGGGTGCACTTTTGGTGATCACAACGACGCTTCCCCGCGGATAGCCGCTCCTCGCTGAGGAGCGTGCATCTATGCGGACGGCCTTGGCATGACGCTCCCTTTGAGCGTCAGCTGACGTTTTGGTATTCGATCGCTCGAAGGCCTATTGGCTAGCCATTGGCGCCAGCTTCACCTTGATCACGTCCCCGGGCAGCACGGGCGTGTCTTCGCTGGCGGCGATTTCGCTGGTCTTGCCGTCGGCCACCCGAACCAGGGCAAACGACATCGTTGGCTCTTCGCCGTCGCGATAGCGTTGCAACGCCGGGTCCCCCGCCATGGCTTCGGCCATCAGGCCGGTTTGCATGTTCATCTTGAGCATCGTCGCACTGAGATCGGCTTCTACCTGTTGCCGGTCGGCGGCGAGGCTCGCATTCTGAGTGTTTTCCAGGTCGATGGCATCCTGATTGGCCTTGCTGATCGACTGCTTGGCGGTAAGGATGGCCGTGTCGTAATCCAGGATCTGGCCTTCCAGGTCGGCGATCGTTTGTTGCGAAGTCAGAACCCGCGTGTTGACGACAAGGCCTTTCTGCGCCAGCGAGCCGATGCCGCTGAGCTGTTCCTTTGCCAAGTCGACCTGCCGCTGCTGGTTGACGATCTTTTTCTGCAGCGAATCGATCTCGCTCTGCAGCAGCTTCTTCAAATCGTCGAGCGCCTGAAGGCGCAGTTTGAGCTTCTTTTGATCAGCCGTCAGGATTGCCATCTCGTCCGCAACGACGCTTGCCACCTTCGGATCGTCGGCCACCTCCTTCGGCACGTCGAATGTCGGCTTGTCCGCCATCTCCGCTTCGATGCGCGCGCGCCTGACGATCAGCCGGACCCGTTGGTCTTCGAGAACGTCAAAATCGCCCTTGGCATTGATCATGTCGCGGTCGTACCGCTGTCCTTCGGGGACCCGCCGGAGGCCACCCGCGATGCTCATCGCCCTCAGGACGGTCAGGCCGGGCACGTAAGGATACTGGCCGGGCGTCTGGACCTCCCCGGAAATGTAGAACGGCCTGTACTGCGCCATTTCGACGGAGGCTTCCGGCCGGTCCGCCAAAGCGAGCTTGCGCTGGAGCGCCTGGCTGATCGCTGCCGCGATCTCGGATGTGGTTTTGCCGGATGCCGGCATTTCGCCGACGAACGGCACCGACAATGTTCCAGACGGGCCGACCGTGTATTCTCCGTTGACGGCCGTCCAGTCGCGGAACGTGCCTTCCACGGTCTGCCATTCGGCCACGCGGATGGTCAGCTTGTCCTGCGATCCAAGGCGGTACTCATCGGCGACGGCGAGTTGGGGAATGGTGAGCGCCAGCGCGAGGCAAGTGGTCATAAGCCGCATCCGCCGCATGCGATTGCTAACAATGCCGGCGCAGGAGATTTCGAAGATATTTGTTTTCAACTGAACGTTTTCCGATCCGTTTTAGCCCCGCCCGATGAAACTTGCTGCAGAATGTTTGGCGCCTGGACTGTCACTCCTCCACACAGAACCGGCTCCCGGCCGGTCAGTAGCAGCCCCGCGACATCCAGACGGCAGGCACGGTCTTGATGATGATGCGAATATCCTCGAACAGCGACCAGTTTTCGACATAGTGGCGATCGAATGCGACGCGGCTGTCATAGGAAACGTCGTTGCGGCCGCTGACCTGCCAGAGCCCGGTCAGGCCGGGGCGCGATTTCAGGTAATAGACGGCCGAACTGCCGTAGATCTCAAGCTCGTCGCGCACGACGGGGCGAGGCCCGACAAGGCTCATGTCACCCTGAAGGATGTTGATGATCTGCGGCAGCTCATCGAGGCTGAGCTTCCTCAGCACGGTCCCGACGCGCGTGACGCGCGGATCGTTCTTGAGCTTGCGGGTGGCTACCCATTCGGCGTTGGCTTCCGGGTTGGCGGCAAGATATGCCGCCAGCACCCGTTCGCCATCCTGAACCATGGTGCGAAACTTGAGGCACGGGAAAATCCGTCCTCCCCGACCGATCCGGCTGTGACCGTAGAAAATCGGCCCGCCGTCGGATAATTTGACAAGCAGCGCGACCATCACAAACAGCGGACTGAGAGCAACCAGGCCAATCAGTGAACCGGCAATATCGAAGCTGCGTTTGAGCAGGCCGCCGATTGGTGGAAAGTCGATACCGGCCTGCGAAAAATCCGCGTTGGCCGGCTTGGCTACGTCCCTCATGCGTAAACTCCATACGTTGAACGGATGGTTTACCACACAATATCAAAAAAATGCTGCATCGCAACACACAATTCCTTGAGCGCCTGAAATAATCACGTCATGAATTGACTAAATGATAAACCGATCCTGCTCAAATTTTGGCCTTTGTGGCGAGTTTGTGACAAATTATGGGCAACCTTGAAAAATCTAGTGCCTTTTTGAGGCTGATTTTGGGCGATTCCCTCTTTGTGCCTCGTCCTTGAGCATTATCGCTCTGTAGATTTGTAAAATATAGAGGGATTTTAAAGTAAAATACTGATTAATATTGTGGCTCTTACTGATGTGAGTCCATACCGGGAGATTGGTCGTGCCACCCGATGTGTGCATCGCAACATGGCAGAGTCGATCCCGCGAACTTATCCAAAATAATTTGCCGTTGGCCTCGCCCGCTATTGCCCACCTTAATAGAGTTGCAAATTGTTTCTGTCAGAGTATGGACAGCGTGGGAAGGCCGGAAGCAACCGGCCAAAGAAAGCGAGTGGCCTCAACAAGCTCGCATGTCGAAGGGAGGCTCGGGGTGGGTCAACGATATTTGCCCGGGCAGGTTGACGGGCTGTCGGGTATGTCGCTACCAAAATTCATTGTCGGCATGATTTTCGCTCTGGCGATCGTGGTCGCCTGGTCTTATCTCGACGGCGCTTCGCTTGGCACAACGCTTTTTCGCGCTATAGCCTGCGCCATTGTCATCCAGCTGGGCTACTTTCTGCTGCTTTTCGTCATGGTTGCCAGAAATACCCCGACGTCGGCTGATAGGAATCGCGATGCGGAACGAATGCTGAGTGTGACCGAAGCGGCCGATGGCGAGAAGTTCAGTGCAAGGAGAAGCCTCCACTGACCGGACGGTAGGTAGCGTCGGCCGGATTCCCGGCGGACTGCTCGCCCGAAGCATCCGTGACAACCGGCTTCCGGATTTTCCCTTCAGCCTCGACCCCTAGTATGGCCTAAATTCTGTCGACTTGGTGATCAGCGATTCGAGTGCGCTGACGGCTCCATCCAGAATGAGCAGGGACGGTTTGCGACGCGTTCCGTCTGTCCGCGGGCATTTCACCGCCCATCGATTGCGCCATGAGATACCGACAGGAAAGACTGGACGGGGCGAATGATTTTGACGATGCTTTGCTTCGCATTGCAGCATAAGCGCTGGCTGGCGCTTTTTAAACGACCGGACAGTCAGTGAGGACGAGAGCTGCATTGGCCATTCAACGCGACCCAGCGAGGAAATCGGAGCTACGGTGCAGTCGAGAGGCGAATTGGTGACGGAACCCCAGGTCTGCGTGGTCATCGCTGCCCGCAACGCGGCGCGGACAATCCCGGTTGCCATCGGATCGGCATTGCGCGAGCCGGAGGTGGCGGAAGTCGTCGTCGTCGATGACGCCTCCACCGACGACACCGCGAAAGTCGCTCGGGCGGCCGACGATGGCAGCGGCAAGCTTTCCGTCATCCGGCTCGACGTCAACGGCGGTCCCTCCTTCGCCCGCAACGCCGCGATCGCCAGCTCCAAATCGCCGTTCATCAGCGTTCTGGACGCCGACGATTTTTTTCTCGAGGGCAGATTTCGCGAATTGTTCGCCAGCGCCGATTGGGATTTCGCTGCGGACAACATCATGATGATCAGGGATGATGCGGTCACCGACGTCTCGAAAATCACCGCTCCGCGGTTTTCGGCCGATCCGGAATTTCTCGATTTCGAGCGTTTCATCGAAGGCAATATTTCCAGTCGCCGTGTGCGGAGAGGTGAGTTGGGCTTCCTCAAACCGGTGATCAGCCGCGCGTTTCTCGACCGGCATGGGCTGCGTTATGACGAAAACCTGCGGCTGGGCGAAGACTATGAACTCTACGCGCGCGCGGTTGCTTGCGGGGCGCGCTTCAAAGTCATCAGGTCCTGCGGCTATGGCGCCATCGTTCGCGCGGATTCGCTGAGCGGTCAGCACAAGACGCAGGATCTCAAGCGTCTGGCAGACGCGGATCTGGCGCTGCTGGCGATCGACAGTTTGCCGGAAGGTTCTAAGGCCGTGCTCAGAAGGCACGAACGGCAGGTCCGCGACAAATATCGGTTGCGAAACTTCCTCGACGTGAAGAACGAGCAGGGGCTGACATCGGCTGCGGCCTACGCCCTGGCCAGCCAATCCAACCTCATCCCCATCCTTCGCGGCGTGGCCGCCGACAAGCTGGATGCGCTGTTTCGCCGCGCCGGCTTTGCCTCGAAGCAGCCTGTGCCGCCGCTGCGCTTTCTCATGGCCGCAACCAGCCCGGTCGCCGAGACTTGAGCTGTCCGCAACCGGCGCCATGCCGATCATGTCAACAGGTCCTTACCCTGCTCCAAAGTGATGTGAATTTCCGATTCGCCGCACTAGTTGGTTGCCTACTCGCTTTGGGGATGGCATGTATGTTGCGGTGCAGCAATTTTGATTGGCTGTTTGAATCGGCCCGAAAATGTCCCCCTGTCAGAGGAGCTGGACGATGCGACAAGACTTTTTTGGCCCGGACGGGCACAGGGATAGCCTTAGGCCGGCTATGACAGGAAACTGAGCGCATGGCCTCGATATTTGGCTTCAGATCAAGGGATCCGGCTCGAGACAGGCAGACCGACATCTCGCGCATTGACCGCCTGGCAAAGCTGCTTGACCAGATCGCAGCCGAGGTCGAGGCGGAGAAAAACGGCCTTGAGAATCGCTACCGGACAACGGCCACCAACGCGGCCTTCCTAGTCGAGGCGATGGAAAATGGGGCGGCCTCCTCCAGCAGATCCTCCGAGGTCAGCGAGCTGACGAAGTCGATCCTGAACTATGAGCGGCGCATCGCGGCGCTCGCGCGCCAGAACGAATTGATGAAGGATCTCCGTCATTCGCTGGATGCAATCTTCGACGAAGGCGCCCAGCGTAGCTCGACCGCCAAGGCTGATTTCGCCAAGCCGGCCGCCGGCACAGGGTGAACTTCAAGATCCCTGGGTGGGCCCACAGGAGGTGTGGTGTCACTGGGCAAGTAAAGAGGCGGCACAAGGAACGTACTGGCAGAAGGTCAAGGTCAGCTCGTTTCGTCATGGTTTGAACGTCGACTTTGGGTTGGGGGCGCAGCACAAAGGTGAGTTTGGTATGAACGCGGATCCGAAAAGCACGTCCACCCCAGCAACCGGCGGCAGGCCGTTCAAGCGCTCGATCAGGCAAGGAAACCTGAGGCAGCTATGTTCGGGCGGCGCGTTTCTGCTGCTCGCACTCGGCAGCCTGGTTGCAGGCCCGACCCCTTCCCATTCGCAGGAGATCCCGACTGCGCCATCGTTCGTCGATGATTTCACCAGCTTCGATCGTGCGCGTTGGTACATTGCCGACGGCTGGACGAACGGCAAGCACCAGAACTGCACCTGGTCCAAAAGCCAGGTCCGGCTTTCCGACGGCATGCTGACGCTCGGTTTCGAAAAGCAGAAACTAAAGGATCGTGACTTTGCCTGTGGCGAGGTCCAGACCAAGCAGCGCTTCGGCTATGGCACCTATGAGGCGCGGATGAAAACCGATGCGGGCTCCGGCATCAACGCCGCTTTCTTTACTTACATCGGCCCCACTGACAAGCAGCCGTGGGATGAAATCGACTTCGAGGTGCTGACCAAGGACACCTCCAAGGTGCAGGTCAACGCGTACGTAGCCGGCAAGGGCAACAACGAGAAATTGGTGGATGTAGCTGGCGGCGCCGACAAGGCTTTTAACGACTACGCCTTCGTCTGGGAGAAGGACCGGCTGCGCTGGTACGTCAACGGCCAACTGATGAACACGATCACTGATCCGGCAAAGCTGCCCACCCATGCGCAAAAGATATTCTTCAGCCTCTGGGGCAGCGACACGATGAAGGAATGGATGGGGCCGTTTTCGGATCCGGGCCGCAAGCTTACCTTGCAGGTGGACCGCGTCGCCTTCACGGCGCTCGGCCAGCCGTGCCAGTTTCCGGAATCGCTGGTATGCAGCGTAAAGTAAAGACTAATCTGAACCGGCCGGACCGAAAGCGCTCCGAAGTCTTGAACAGGAATGAAATCAAATGAATTTGACGGTCTTTGGAATTGGCTATGTCGGTCTCGTGCAGGCGGCGGTGCTTGCCGAAGTCGGACATCAGGTGATGTGCGTCGACATCGACGTGAAAAAAGTGGAGCGGCTCAATCAGGGTCTCATCCCGATTTTTGAGCCCGGGCTCGAAAATCTCGTCAAGGAGAACCACGCAGCCGGCCGCATCAAGTTCACCACCGATGCCGCGGCCGCCGTCAAGCATGGCCAGATCCAGATGATCGCTGTCGGCACGCCTCCGGGCGAGGATGGTTCGGCCGACCTAAAATATGTTCTGGCCGTTGCCGAAGCCATCGGCCGGGAGATGGACGCGCCCAAGATCGTCGTCGGGAAGTCGACGGTGCCGGTCGGCACCTGCGAAAAGATAAAGGCCAGGATCGCCGCGACGCTGAAGGCGCGGGGCCGCGAGGATCTGACTTTCGACGTCGCCTCCAATCCGGAATTCCTCAAGGAAGGCTCCGCGGTGGCCGACTGCATGAAGCCCGATCGCATTATCGTCGGTACCGGCAGTGAGGATACCGAGGCGGTGATGCGTGAGCTTTACGCTCCATTCAACCGGAACCACGAGAAGATGATCGTGATGGATGTGCGCAGCGCCGAGTTCACCAAATATGCCGCCAATTGCATGCTGGCGACCAAGATCAGCTTCATGAACGAAATGGCGAATCTGGCCGAGGAGCTGGGCGCCGACATCGAGGAGGTCCGCAAGGGCATCGGCAGCGATCCGCGCATCGGCTACCACTTCATCTATCCGGGCCTCGGCTATGGCGGCTCATGCTTCCCCAAGGACGTGCGCGCCCTGATCAAGACCGCCGAAGGCGTCAAATTCGATGCCAAGCTGCTGCGCGCGGTCGAGGAACGCAACAACGAACAGAAGTCGGTCCTGTTCGACAAGGTGAACCGCTATTTCAAGGGCAATCTGAAGGGCAAGACCTTTGCGCTGTGGGGCCTGGCTTTCAAGCCCAATACCGACGACATGCGCGAGGCGCCGGCGCGTGTCTTGATGGAAGCGCTCTGGAAGGCGGGCGCCAAAGTGCAGGCTTACGATCCCGAGGCGATGCAGGAATGCCAGGCCATCTACGGACTGCGCGAGGATCTGCTCTTGTGCGGCACCAAGGAGGCAGCGCTGCGTGGCGCCGATGCGCTGATGATCGCCACCGAGTGGAAGAACTTCCAGGCGCCGTCGTTCGACGCGATGAAGGATGCGCTGGTCACGCCGATCATCTTCGACGGCCGAAACCTCTACGACCCCAAGGTCATCGCTCGCTACGGCATCGAATATCACTCGATCGGCAGGATGGCGGCGTGACGATAGGGCTGTCCAGCAAGGAGCCAGGTCCATGAAAGTTCTGTTTGCAGGCGGCAATGGCTACACACCGCAGTTCAGCGGTGGCGTTCAGTCGAGCACGCACCATTTGGTCGAGCAGTTGCGCGAGCATGGTCATGACGCCTCAGTTCTGGCGGCGCTGTTCGGTGATGGCATGTTCGGCTTCAAGGCGCGCGCCAAGATGAAGCTACTTCGCCAGCGTGCGGTCATCGACAGCTACCCCGGTTACCCGGTGGTGCGGGCGTGGTTTCCCTGGCAAGCGGCGCGCTTTGCCGTCGAACGGCTCAACCCCGATGTCGCCGTCGTGCAGTGCCACAAATCGGTGCCGATCGGAAAAGCGCTGCAGGCGCTCGGCATGCCGCTGGTGGTTTATCTGCGGAACGTCGAATTCCACGAACTGGCCGGCGACCTGCGCGAATTGCATTCGGCGCTTTATATCGCCAATTCCGAATTCACCGCGCGCACCTATAAGGAAAAGTTCGGAATCGATTCGACCGTGATCCCGCCGACCATCAATCCCGGGCTCTACAGCACGCCGACGACCGGCGAATTCGTCACGCTGATCAACCCCTACAATGAAAAAGGGTTCGAACTCGCCGTGCGTATTGCCGGCCAGTGCCCCGAAATCCCGTTCCTGTTCGTCGAAAGCTGGAAGCTCGACGACGACCACCGGGCGCAGATCGAACAGACCATCGCGCCGCTGCGCAACGTCAGGCTGGAAAGCCGCACCAGCGACATGAAGACGGTCTATGGCCGCACGAAGATCCTGCTGGCGCCGAGCAAATGGGAAGAGGCCTGGGGGCGGGTGGCATCCGAGGCCCATTGCAGCGGCATTCCGGTCGTCGGGTCCCGGCGCGGCGGTCTGCCGGAAGCGATTGGCGCCGGCGGCGTGGTGCTCGACTATGACGCACCGCTCGACGACTGGGTCGCGGCGGTCAGGCGGCTATGGAGCGACAAGGCCGAGTACGACAAGCTGTCGGCGGCGGCGCAGCTGTTTTCGGAGCGACCGCAAATGAACCCCGACAGCCAGTTCGCGACCTTCCTCGGTGTTCTCGACAACGCCAGGCAAGGCGCGCTGGAGCGTGCCGCCTGATGCATTTCGCCCAAGAGCATACACGTTGCCCAGAAGCCTGCCTTTGCGCCTGACCCAAGGGGATGGCTTTGGGACAACGACACCCACAACACCAGACGCTTGAGGCGCCTCGCACGACGGCGACGGGCGTCAGCCTCTATCCGCGCGAGCAGATCGCCGACCGGCCTCGAAAGATCGTCCACTCAATGAAGATTTGCTTCGCAGTTGATAAATTCCCCTCTTTGTCGGAGACATTCGTCCTCGACCAGATAGCCGGGTGCCTTGAGCGCGGGATGCAAGTCGGCGTCGTCTGCAACGAGACGTCCTTCGGCAAGGATCGCAACATCGACGATCGCTGCTGGCAGGCGCTGCCTGGGAAGGTCGTCTGCTGGTGGGGCGGACTGGGGCGCTTTCGCCCGACGCTCAGGAGATGGTCCGGCAGGTTCTGGGATAAACTCTCGACCGCTATCGACATCGCCTTTGCGCGCAAGCTGCAGAACGCCGACGTGATCGTCGCGCATTTCGGCAATAACGGCATGCGCGTCGCCCGCGCCATGAAACGAGGC
The DNA here is from genome assembly GCF_040318115.1 of Mesorhizobium sp. M1312. Taxonomy (NCBI): domain Bacteria; kingdom Pseudomonadati; phylum Pseudomonadota; class Alphaproteobacteria; order Hyphomicrobiales; family Phyllobacteriaceae; genus Mesorhizobium; species Mesorhizobium sp. M1312. The sequence continues at coordinate 378,671 of NZ_JAMYLQ010000001.1, forward strand.
AGGATTTCAGCTCCGCTGGTGACCATATTCCACGGCCGCGATGTCGGCGAACCGCTGCATGACAACACGCTCACGCGCTACAAGGTCGTCTTCGAAAAGGGCGTTCTCCAACTGCCGGTGAATGCGTTTTTCCGCGACGCCCTGATCGGGGTCGGCGCGCCGCCCGCGCAGGTCAGGGTCCACCATATGGGTGTGCGGCCGGGTGAGATCGACTACCACTGGCGTTCCTGGGACCGGGACACGCTGTCCTTCATCTCCGTCTGCCGGCTGACCGAAAAGAAGGGCATCGAATTCGCCCTTCGCGCCCTCGCCAGCCTGCCGCGGCGCGACTGGGTCTATTCGGTGATTGGCGGCGGCGAATTGCTGGAGGAGTTGAAGAAGCTCGCCTTAAATCTTGGCATTGCCGACCGCGTGACTTTCCTCGGGCCGCGCCCGCACGCCGAGGTCAAGCAGCGCCTGCGCGATGCCCATGTGTTCCTGCTGCCCAGCGTTGCTGCGCAGGACGGCGATCTCGAGGGTATTCCGGTGGCGCTGATGGAAGCTATGGCCGCCGGGCTGATCGTGGTCAGCACCTATCACTCGGGCATCCCCGAGCTGATCGAGGATCAGGAGACAGGCTTCCTCGCACCGGAGCGAGACGTTGCGGCGTTGGCCCGCAAGCTTGTCTGGGTGGCCGAGAACCCGGAGAAATGCGAGCGCATCGCACGTGCGGCGCGCCGCAAGATCGAGCAGGATTTCAACGCGGACGCGCTTAACGAGCGTTTTGCGCAGATCGTCACGCAGCTGGCCGAAGCCAGGCACCCGGCATGAACGCCAACCCGCCCCCCCAGTTCGGTCGCGTCGCCCTGCGCGGCGGCGTGGTGACGATCGGCGCGCAAGGCTTCAAGATGGCGATTCAGTTTCTCTCGGTGATTGTGCTTGCCCGTCTGCTTGTCCCGGAGGATTTCGGCCTAGTGGCTTCCGTCGCGCCGATCGTGGCCTTTGTCGGGCTGCTTCAGAACCTTGGCCTCCAGCAGGCTGTGGTCCAGCGCAAGGATATCAGCGCAGAGCAGCTCAACCAGGTATTCTGGATCAGTGCGCTGGTTGGGCTGGGCAGTGCCGTGGTGGTGGCATGCCTGGCGCCCGCCATCGCTGCCTTCTATGGCGATCAACGTATGGTCGGGATTACCATCGGCTCTGCCTTGCCGCTGCTTCTTGGCAGCCTCGCCGCGGTGCCGCTGGCGCTGATGAACCGTCATTTGCGCTTTGGCCAGCTCGCGCTGAACGACGTGATTGCCGCCGCCGCCGGACTCGCGACTACCGCAGTCGCGGCCTATGCGGGGCTGGGCTATTGGTCGCTGGTCATCGGCCCGGCGGTTTCTGCCGTTGTCGCACTAGCGGCGGCACGGCAGGTGGCGCGCTGGACGCCGTCGCGGCCGGACCTGAAGGTCGATACCGACATATTGTCTTTCGGCGCCAACCTCACCGGCTTCAATCTGGCCAACTTCTTCTCGCGCAATCTCGACAATATTCTGATCGGAAAATATTCTGGCCCGATCGAGCTCGGTTATTATGACCGCGCTTACAAGCTCCTGCTGTTTCCGCTGCAGAACATCAACCAGCCGCTGACACGCGTGATGGTGCCGCTGCTGAGCCGCATTCATGAGGACAAGGCGCGGTTTCGCGACATCTATGTGCGAACCAACTGGATGCTGGCGGCCGTCACCATGCCCGGCATCGCGGCGCTGACGCTGACGTCGGACCAGGTGGTGGGGCTTCTCTTCGGCGAGCGCTGGACAGCGGTGGCGCCGATTTTCGCCTGGCTGGGCATCGCCAGCCTGATCCAGTCCGTCTCAAGCACCACCGGATGGATCTTCATCTGCCAGGGCAAGACCAAGACCATGTTCCACTGGGGCATCTACTCGTCGCTGACGACGGTCGCCGCCTTCATCATCGGATTGCACTGGGGCGCCGTCGGCGTCGCGGCGGCCTACGCAATCAGCGGCTATGTGCTGCGCGTCCCAGTGCTTGCCGTCCTGGTCCACCGGGTCGGCCCGGTGACCGCAGCCGACTTCCTGATCATGCAGGGGCTTTTCATCGTGTCGTCGCTGCTTGCCTGGTCCGTGTACCGATGGCTGCCGGCATCGCTGACCGGCCAGTCAGACCTGCTCGCGGTGGTCTTGGCGGTTGCCCTCAATTATTCGATCGGCCTGATCCTCATGCTTGCCCTGCGACAGTCGCGCAGCGCCCTGTTCACCACGCTTTCCAGCGCCATGCGCAACGCCCGCTAGGCGAGCGATTACCGGTCTCAAAAGCTCACCTGCCGACATCGCCGACGCATGCTCCTCAAGCACTGCCTGAAGGCTCGTCCTGCGATAGAGGTCGAGATTCGCGGTAAGTCTGCCGAGCTTCTCGCTCGCTTCCTCGGGCGTCACCGTGTCGATGTCGAGCAGCAGGTCGGCGACGCCGATCCGCTTGGCGAGTTCCTTGGTCTTGAATTCATAGGCGATCGGCAGCACCGGCGTGCCGACGCAGAGAGACATGATCATCATGTGCATGCGCGTTGCGACGACGAAATCGAAGCCTTTCACCAGGGCCATCAATTGCTCCGGCGTGTGGAACGAAGCGTCCACGCTGACATGCTTGGCGATCTCCGGATCGAGCTCGGCAACGATCGCCCGCGCCGTCTTGGAATCATCATGGGCGTATTCCGGCACCCCCTGGCAGGTGGAGACGAAGGTGACCTCCTTGGCGTGGTCCCTGACAAGGATGGTCGCAATCTCGCGGATCGAGTCGATATAGCGGCGCATGCCGCCCTCGCCGTCGCTGACATAGTTCCAGTGGCGCACGGAAATGGCGACTCGGCCGGTGACCGCTGCCGACTGGCCGGAGGCTAGAAAATTTCCGATCCTGTCGGTATCGGCCAGGGCAAAGACGGCGTCGGCCACGACGTGGCATTTGCCGGGGTCTTTCACCATGTCCACAATGTGGTTTCTCGAACGCTCGTCGCGCAGCAGGATGAGCGGGCTCCGGTCGAAGATCGGGCTCAACTCTTGGCGATTGTAACTTTTGTTGAACGGGCCAAGCGATTGCGTGAAGAAGACGGGGTCTTTGCCCAGTATCGCGTCGATCCGGAATTGGTTGAGGCGCCGTTCCAGATTGTAGGTCTCGACGAGATAGGTTCCGCCTGTCGTGACCACGAGGTCGGCGTCTTTGTAGATGTCGAGACCACGGCGATTGCTTGGGCTGCAAAAACTCCGAAGCACGCCGCCGGTGCCGAACCGCCGCAGGGCGTTGAGGACGAGCCGGTTGTAGATCGGCTTGAACAGGTTCTTCAGCCCGCTGCCGTATTTGTAGCGGAACCGCGACTCCGACAGCAGCTTGTGGAATTCGAGATCCGGATACTCTTTCTTCCTGTAGAGCCTCGCCGCCACCTCCGGCTGGCTGTCGAAGACGTAGAACTGGATATCGTCCTGCACGATCGTCTTGAAAACGTGGCGGATCGCCAGGAGGATCGCTGCATCCCCGGTGTTCAGGCAGACGGTGTTTTCAACCGCGATCTTCATGGAATGACCTCATTTCGTAAGTAGGTCCCGCGGTTCGGTCGACGCGTGCCGAGTGGGCGGATTGGGGTGGATTGGCCGAAGATGCTGCACGCCAAGGATGGTCTCGCGTCGTGATTATTGGCGCGCAGCCCAGTGGCAGGTCAACGCGCGGTCCATGCGGCCCAAGCAGAGCGAGATTAACCCATCGATTTTGCAGCGCAACAAAAAACGTGGATTTCTGCTACGCTGCACCAAAAATGTTGCGATGCAGCACGAGCTGGACTAGGATTCTTGCGGGCGGGCCAACAGCGGTCGAGTTTTCATGCTGCATGTCTTGTACTTGGTACACGACGTCTCCGACCCGGCCGTGCGCCGGCGGATCATAATGCTCAAGGCAGGCGGCGCCCAGGTCACACTGGCGGGCTTCCGTCGGACAGCAAGCCCGATGGCTGACGTCGAGGGCTTGCAGCCGATCGATCTTGGCGCGACGCGCGACGGCCGATTCGTCCAGCGGCTGGCGGCGGTCACAAAGGCTGCGGTCTCGATCGGCTCGAAACTCGGTTCGATGCCAAGACCCGACCTCATCGTCGCGCGCAACCTGGAAATGCTGGCGCTTGCCCGGCGTGCCAGATCGGCGTTCCAGGCGACGGTGCCGATCGTGTATGAGTGTCTAGACATCCATCGCCTGGTGCTTCGCGACGATTTTCTGGGCAAGGCGATGCGCGGCGCGGAGCGCTATCTTGCCAGGGACATAAAGCTGCTGGTGACCAGTTCGCCGGCGTTTATCGACAACTATTTCAAGCCGTTCGGGCAGATTGCCGCGCCGGTCGAACTGCTCGAAAACAAATATTTCGAGCCTGCCGCGGTTTCGCTGGACGATCGCATAGTGGCGGATGATCCCGGCGCTCCGCCTTGGCGGATCGGCTGGTTCGGTGCACTCCGGTGCCGCCGCTCCCTGGAGCTTCTGGCCGAATTTTCCCGACGGCTCGACGGTCGCTTCGAAATCATTCTCAGGGGCCGCCCCGCGCTTTCCGAATTTCCGGATTTTCACGATTTTGTCGAAGCCGAGCCCTGGCTTTCGTTTGGCGGGCCCTATCGGAACCCCGAAGATATGGCGGCGATCTACCGCGAGGTTCATTTTTCCTGGGCCATCGACTTTTTCGAGCAGGGGCTGAATTCCGAATGGCTGCTGCCCAACCGCCTCTATGAGGGCGGCCGCTTCGGCGCTGTGCCGATCTCGATGGGCAACACTGAAACTGGCCGGTTTCTCGACCGGCAGGGCATCGGCGTTCTTTTGCCTCAAGCCACGCCCGAGGCGCTCGAAGCCGCCCTGGGGGATATGGACGAGCATCGTTTCGGGAAATTGCGGGCGCGTGTTCTTGCCCGCAATCCGCGAACCTGGAGCCACGATCGCAGCGATTGCCGGGCGCTCGTCGAGAAGCTTCGCGGGTTGACGGTTGTGCAGGGTCCGTATGCTGCCCAGGCACTGGCTTAGGATGGCTAGGGATGGACATGGGCCGATGACGCCAACCGAAAAGCTTGCGCCCAGCCTGATCGTGATTCCGTGCCTGAACGAAGCGGCACACATCGGTGCGCTTGTTCATGAGCTTCGACCGGCGGCCGAGAGGCTCGGCGCCAGGATCGTCGTTGCCGATGGCGGCAGCACCGACGGCACACGGACGATCGTCGAGGAGATTGCCGGGAAGGATCCGCGGATCATCCTTCTTCACAATGAAAAGCGCCTCCAGAGCGCGGCGATCAATCTAGCCGTCGCCAGTTACGGCGAGGGGGCTGAATATCTCATTCGCATCGACGCGCATGGCGGCTACCCCCCGGACTATTGCTATCGGCTGGTCGAGGAGGCGCTGGCTACTGGCGCCGATTCGGTCGTCGTCTCCATGCTGACCAGCGGCAGCGGCACGGTGCAGAAAGCGGTGGCGGCCGCACAGAATTCCAAGCTCGGCACGGGCGGCTCCAAGCATCGGCATCTCTCGGCGGGCGAGTGGGTCGATCACGGCCACCATGCGTTGATGCGGATATCGGCCTTCAAGGCGGTGGGCGGGTATGACGAGACGTTCAGCCACAACGAGGATGCGGAGCTCGACTATCGGCTCCGTCAGGCCGGTTACCGAATCTGGATGAGCGGCAAGACGCAAATGATCTATTACCCGCGCGCGTCGCTCGCCGGCCTGTATTTCCAGTATCTCGGCTATGGCCGCGGTCGCGCAAAGAACGTTCTCAAGCACCGCATGATACCGAAGCTCCGACAGATGGTGCCGCTCCTGGTGTTCCCTGTCGTCCTTCTCTCTGCCTTTTTCTTCGTGCATTGGCTGGCGGTCGTGCCGCTTCTGGTGTGGGCGTCGGTTTGTCTCGGCTATGGCGTGTGGACCGCCATCAGCCAGCGCAATCCGGACAGTGCGCTTGCCGGGATTTCGGCGATGGTCATGCATTTCGGCTGGTCGGTCGGCTTCTGGCTGCAGCTGCTTGGACCGCGATCGCAGCGTAGGAGGATAGCGTGACGGGTGTGGCCGAAAAAAAACGCAGCATCGACATTTGCGTCTGCACGTTTCGGCGGCCGGAGCTTGCCGACACGCTCCGCTCCATAGCCGCCCTGGAGGTGCCTTCGGGAATCGACATCCGCGTCATCGTCGCCGACAATGATGACGGGCCGACGGCCGAGTTGCTGGTGGCGACGCTGGCGGAGACGCTGAAGCTGCCGATCAGCTATCGTCATTGCCCGGCGCGCAACATCTCGATCGCCCGCAACGCCTGCCTTGACGCCAGCATGGCGGATTTCGTCGCCTTCCTCGACGATGACGAAACGGCATCGTCCAGATGGCTCGCCGAACTGGTTGCGACGGCGGAAGTGAGTGGCGCTGCCGCCGTGCTCGGGCCCGTGCGGGCGCGCTATCGGCCGGACGCGCCCGACTGGATGCGCCGCGGCGATTTCCACTCCACCCTGCCGGTCTGGGTGGGCGGCGAGATCCGCACCGGCTACACCTGCAACGTCCTGCTCAGGACGGGCGCCGACAGCCTCCGCGGCCGGCGGTTCAGCCTGGCGCGTGGCCAGACCGGCGGCGAGGACACCGAATTCTTCGACCATATGGTCAAGGCCGGCGGTCGTATCGCCTTTTCGCCGCAGGCCTGGGTCGATGAAGTGGTGCCGCGCGCCAGGGCCGCATTCGACTGGCTCCGCCGCCGCCGGTTCCGCGTCGGGCAGACGCATGGGCACCTCCTGGGGCGCGATGCGCATGGCCTCGCGCTGGTCAGGCAAGTCGGCCTCGCCTCGGTAAAGGCGGTTTTTTGTTTCGCATCGGCAATCCCGGTCGCCATCAGTCCCGTGCGCAGGAACCGCAGCGTGCTTCGCGGCATCATGCATATCGGCGTCGTGAGCGGTCTTGTCGGCGTGCGTGAAATCCGACAGTACGGCCTGCCCTCGCCGCAGGAAGGGGGCAAACGTGCAGCCTGACGTCACCTTTGTCATTGCCGCCTACAATGCGGAGCTGACCATCGAGCGGGCGATCGCCAGCGCCGTCGCCCAGCGTGATGTCAGCGTTGAGGTGATCGTCGTCGACGACCAGTCGCGCGACCGGACGCTCGATCTGGCGCGGGCCTATCCCGAGGATATCGTGCGCGTCGTCGCCCTTGCACAGAACCGTGGTCCCGGCGGCGCCAGGAATGCCGGCCTTGAGCTTGCCCGCGGCCGGTGGGTCGCGGTCCTCGATTCCGATGACGCGATCTATCCCGGGCGAATCTGCACCATGATTGACCGCGCCGAAAAAGCGGGCGCCGAGATCGCGGTCGACAATCTCCAGGTCGTTCGCGAGGACGGCGTTGCCGAAGAGACGATGTTCCCGGCCGACTATCTCGAGGGCTTAAGTGAAATCTCGCTGGCGGACTATATCGCCGGCAATGTGGTCTTCGAATCCAGGTTCAACCTCGGCTATCTCAAGCCGATCTTCCAGCGACGCTTCCTGAACGAAAACGGGCTTCGCTATGACGAAAGCCTGATCATCGGCGAAGACTACATCCTGCTGGCCAGTGCTCTGGCCAAAGGCGGCAAATGCGTGGTCGAGCCGACGACCGGCTATGTCTACCATATCCGGACCGGCTCCATTTCCCGCGTGCTCGAACTTCATCACGTCGAGGCGATGCGCAAGGCGGACCTCGCTTTCGCCAGAACCCATTCGATGGACGCAAAGGCCGAGGCCGCTTTCGCAAGGCGCACACGCAGCCTGCGCAAGGCGGCGTCATTCCTGTCGCTGGTCCAGCACATCAAGGCGCGGTCCCCGCTCAAGGCGGTGTGGACGGCGCTCAGCGATCCGGCGGCGGTTCGGCATATGGGCATGCCGATCGCCGTCCGGCTGCGGAGGGTGGCGGCGCAATTTGCCGTGGGTGCGGGGGAGGTGAAACGTGCAGGCAGGTGAAAAACAGTTTCGCGGCCTGCGACAGGTTGAAGTCGATCTCCTCAGAAGGAATAAGCGATGAAGAAAGTCAGGAAGGCAGTCATACCGGTAGCGGGGCTTGGAACGCGATTCCTGCCGGCGACCAAGTCGATGCCGAAGGAAATGCTGCCGGTCGTCGACAGGCCTGTCGTGCAATATGCGGTGGACGAGGCGTTCGAAGCCGGCATCGAGCACATTGTCTTCGTGACGGGCCGCAACAAGGCGGTCATCGAGGATTATTTCGATCTGCATCCCGAATTGATCGGGACTTTGGAGCAGACCGGCAAGACGGCGCAGCTTCAGGCGCTGGAAAGCCTGCTTCCCGTGGCTGGTGCGACGAGCTTCATCCGGCAGCAGTCGCCGCAAGGTCTCGGCCATGCGGTATGGTGCGCCCGGGAAGTCATCGGCGATGAACCCTTCGCATTGCTGTTGCCGGACATGGTGTCCTTCGGCGGGCGCGGATGTCTCGCTGAAATTGCCGACCTCTATGCACAGACCGGCGGAAATGTCATCGCCGTCGAGCGCTGCGATCCGACCGAGACCAGCAGATATGGCATCGTCGGCTGCGGCGCGGATGTCGGCTCGGGCTTCGAGGTCACCGCCATGGTCGAAAAGCCGGCTCCAGCCAATGCGCCGTCGAACTACTACATCAACGGCCGCTATATCCTGCAGCCCGAGATATTTGCGCTGCTCGGCAATCAGCAGCGCGGTGCCGGCAACGAAATCCAGCTGACCGATGCCATGGTTCGCCTTGCGCAGAGCCAGGCTTTCTTCGCCCAGCCCTTCAACGGCCGGATGTTCGATTGCGGCTCGAAAGAAGGGTTCATCCAGGCCAATGTCGCCTTCGCGCTGGCGCGTGACGACATGAAGGGGCCGATCTTCGAGATGCTTCAGGAGTTCGTCCGATCGCATGAGCGCCGGGTGGAAGCCGCATAATGCCCATTTTTTGGGAGAATTATGGATGGTGACCCAAGACACACTCCGATCCATTTGGCATGAAGGTGTCTGGCATGAATACGTGCTGATGCTCCCGATCCTGCTTTAGCGCCTGCAAACGAGAGCATCGGACCCAAAAGTGGAGAACCGTTTTGGGAAAATCCGATGCTCAAATAAGAATTAGAGCGGCGGCACAGGTCGACTTGAGGGACCGCCGCTCTAGATGCAAACTAGAATTGGACCGAAGATGAATTATGCCAATTTTCCTCTCGACAAGAGGAAACCATTGCCGAGTTCGGACCCAGTCAACGCCGACGATTTCATCGATGTCGAGCGCCTGCTCAGCATGGCAGCAAGGCAGGCAAAGGTGGTCGCGGCGTGTGCTGCCATCGGTCTTTTTCTGGGCGTGCTCTATTTGCAGACCACGCCTCCCACCTACATGGCAACGAGCCGTGTGCTGATCGACGAAGGCTTGAACAAGGTCGTTGACGAGGTCTCGGCGGCGTCGGTCAGCATGCAAACCGATTCCGCCATTCTGAGCCAGATCGAAATTCTCCACTCGGCAAGGCTGGCGGCGGTGGTCGTCGACAAGCAGAAGCTCGATCAGAACGACGCTTTCTTGTATCCTCCGACGTCGGCCGTGTCGAAGGCTGCCGGTTTTGTGCGCGGTGTGATCCGGTACTTCCGTCCCAGCCCCGCCGTGGGCACCACCGACGTTACCCAGCTTGATCCGGCGACGCGTGACGCGATGATTGCCTCGTCACGCCGCGATTACGCGATCCTCAAACTGCAAAACGAGGTGCAAGCCGAGCGCATCGGTCGAAGCTATGTGATCTCCATCGCCTATCAGGCGACGGATCCCGCACTTGCGACCGCGATCACCAAAGCCTATGCCGACGCCTATCTCGCGGACCAGCTCGATGCCAGCTTCGATGCGACCGAGCGAGCGGCGGTCTGGCTGCAAGGCCGGCTGACGGAGCTTCGCGAAAGTTCCCAGGCAGCGGCGCTCGCCGTCGAGAAATTCAGGGCCGAACATGGATTGGCCGTCAACGATGGCCAGTTGATCAGCGACAAGCAGCTCGGCGACCTCAATGGCCAGCTCATTGAGGCGCAGGCCGATACCGCCCGCGCCAGCGCCCGCTACCAGCAATACAAGTCGATTGTCGAAAGCGGTTCGGACAACGCATTCAGGGACGCCGCCATATCCGCCGACCAGCCAAGCAACTCGATCATTTCAACGCTCAAGACCCGCTATCTCACTGTCGCCAAGCGGCAGCAGGATATCGAAGCCAATTTCGGGGCTGAGCATCCCCAGGCGGTCGCACTTGCCAAGGAAAAGGCCGACATATCGGCGCAGATTTTCGGCGAGCTGAAGCAGTTGACCGAAAGCTACCGCAACGAATACGAAGTCGCTCTCGCGCGTGAGACGGCGCTCCGCGCAAATGTCGCCTTAGCGGCTGGCAAGAGTTCCATCGACAACCAGTCGCAGGTCAAGCTGCGTGAACTGGAGCAGAAGGCAACGGCGCTCTCGACGCTCTATCAGACGTTCCTTGGCCGCTACGAGGAAGCCTCCCAGCAGCAATCCTTCCCGGTCGGCAAGATCCGCGTCATCTCGGACGCGACGCTGCCGCAATCCGCGGCAACCCCGCGCACGTCCATAGTGCTGGGACTTTCGCTTGTGCTTGGCCTGATGATGGGCGCCGGGGTTGGTGGCCTGAATGAATTCAGGGAACGGTTCTTCAGGACCGGCGAGGACGTTCGCGATCGCGTCGGCCTCAAATTCCTCGGCTACCTGCCGATAATTGGCAGCAAGGTCGCTAAGGACGATAAGCGTGATGACGTTCAGGCGGACGTCAAAACCGCCCAATCACCGTCGGCCGCTGAGAGACGCGCGCGCATGCGGGTGAGCATCGACGCGCCGGCATCTATGTTTTCCGAAACGCTTCGCAGCGCCAAAATTGCCTTCGACGTCGTGATGGAAGGGCAGGGCAGCCGGGTCATTGGCGTGATCTCGGTCCTTCCCGGCGAGGGCAAGTCGACCGTGGCGGCGAATCTGGCTGGACTGCTTGCCGCCAACGGATCGAAAACTCTGCTCGTGGACGGCGACCTGCGTAACCCCGGGCTGAGCCGCAGCCTTGGCATGGAGGCCGAGCAAGGCCTGATGGAAGCGGTGGTGAGCGGGCAGACCTGGCAGTCCGTCGGCAAGATCGACCGGCAGACCAAGCTGGCGATCGTCCCGGCCGTCCCGCGCGGCCATTTCTCGCATACAAGTGAGCTTCTGTCGTCGGCCGGAATGCGGCGTTTCATCGACAACGCCAAGGGAACCTTCGAGTACATCATCGTCGATCTGCCGCCGCTCGGCCCCGTGGTCGATGCCAAGGCCTTTGCTCCGCTTGCCGACGGCTTCGTGCTCGTGACCGAGTGGGGACGCACGCCGCGTGCGATGGTGCAATCCATCCTGAGCTCGGAACCCTATATCGCCAACAAGATCGTCGGCGTCGTCTTGAACAAGGTCGACTTGAAGAAGCTGGCGAAGTATGGATCGATCGGCGGCTCGGAAAAATTCTTCGACAAATATTCGTCCTACTACCTGGAAAAATCGGAAGCGCGGACGAAGGTGAACACCTGAGGCCGGTCTATAGGGACGAATATTGAGCAGATCGTCGTCGTCCTGCGCAGGGAGGTCCATACCGGGCCCGAGGCCGGCGTGAGCGGACACGAATGCCCCTCGAACAGACCATGATCGGCAGCCTGCGCGTGAGGCCGACAGGGTCGGCGGGAAGAAAGGTCCGCTATGCGTTGGTCGATCTCCTCGCTTGACCCCGAGCGTCGTCATGCCACGCAAAGAGCGTGGATGCCATGCTTCGCGCCGCACATTCCACAGCAGGACGTTTGCAGCCAGGAACCGGCGTGACACGCCGGCGCCGTTACGCAGCCTTGAGACGATAGCGGAAGATGGTGTGGTCGAGCAGATGCCGGATTCGCGGTTCGGCCTCGATAGCAATCAGCCAGCTTGCGGCGATCATGGGTCGCCCCGACACCGAAAGCAGGTATGGCACTCCCGCACGCATCAGGGCGCCGAGGATGGCCGCGCCGACGACATCGTGGATTAGATAGAGAGGGTAGGTCATCAGGCCGATCCGGCGCCAGCCGCGCCAGGACAGGTCGAGCCGCAACGACCATGCCATCAGGGCGATGGCAACGAGGAAGAAGACGATCGGTGGCGCGTATGGCATCTGCTCTTCGACCGAACTGGCGATCTGCAGGACGCAGCCGGCTAGAAACAGCGCACAGAGGACAAGACGGAAGGGCGTCACCGCCTTGAAGCGCTTCAGCCAGATCATGACGCCCGTCGCAAAGAAGCATCCGTGATGCATCAGCAGCAGGGCGAGCCAACGCGTCTCGGCAAGGTTCGACCAGTCAAGCGGATAATACAGGCACCAGAAGAGCGTGCTGACCATGCCGATCACGATCGCCACGACTTCCATCAGATGGAAGCGGCCGAGCCACAGCAAGGTCCAGACGACGGCGTAAAAGGCAATCTCGATGCCGAGGGTCCAATAGACGCTGTCGACCCAGGGGGAGTAGGGAACGAACAATGCCGTGCGGACGAGCCGGTTCACGGCATCCGTCGGCCAGCTGAGCCCGACGAGGAGCAGCACCGCCGCGGTGATCGGCGCGCAAATCCAGACCGCCGGCGCCAGCCGCTTCACCCTTGCCTCGAAAAACCACAAGGGGCTGGAGTTTTCGGCGCTGAAGGCGATGACGAAGCCGCTGATGACGAAAAACACCTGCACCCCGACCCGTCCGGAGCCGAGAATCACCAATTCCGGATGCGGCGGGATGCCGCCGGTGGCCCGTGCCGAAACGCCGGCGGGAAAGGCCCAGTAACCATAGTGGTAGAACATCACGAGGACAGCGGCGAGAAATCGAAGAATGTCGACGCCGCCAAATGTGGTTTTTTGCTGAGCCATGCCGTATCGTCGGTGGGCGCCCCGACAAAACTGCATGGCGATTTGCTGCATTGCACAATAGCCAAATTGGCTACCGGCGAGCTGTCGATGGTCCGATGTCTTTACAGGCCGATTCCGCGTCCCTTTAGCGCCGCGGTGATTTCGTCGAGAATGACCGGGTCGTCGATGGTCGCAGGCATCGTCCATTCTTCCTTGTCGGCAATCTTCTGCATTGTGCCGCGCAGGATCTTGCCGGAGCGCGTCTTTGGCAGGCGCTTGATCGTCACCACCGTCTTGAAGGCGGCGACCGGGCCGATCCGCTCGCGCACCAGGGTGACCACCTCGGTCTCGATGGCGCGGGTGTCGCGCGCGACACCCGCATTCAGAACGACGAAGCCGAGCGGAACCTGGCCCTTCATTGCATCCGCGATGCCGATGACGGCGCATTCGGCAACATCGGGATGCGCGGCCAGCACCTCCTCCATGGCGCCGGTCGACAGCCGGTGGCCGGCGACATTGATGATGTCGTCGGTCCGGGCCATGACGAACAAATAGCCGTTCTCGTCCATCATGCCGGCATCCGCCGTCTTGTAGAAGCCGGGGAATTCGTCGAGATAGGCTTGGCGAAACCGGTCATCGGCATTCCACAGCGTCGGCAGGCAGCCGGCCGGCAGCGGCAGCTTGACCACGACATTGCCCAGCGTGCCGCGCGGCACTTCGTGGCCGGCATCGTCGAGCACGCGGATGTCGTAGCCGGGCATCGGCACGCCGGGCGAGCCGTATTTCACCGGCAGCAGGCCCAATCCGGCCGGGTTGATCGTCATCGGCGAGCCGGTCTCGGTCTGCCACCAATGGTCGATCACCGGCACGTGCAATTTCTGCTCCGCCCATTTGATGGTTTCCGGATCGGCGCGCTCGCCGGCGAGGAACAGCGTGCGGAATTTCGACAGGTCGTATTTCGGGACGAATTCGCCCTTTGGGTCCTGTCCCTTGATGGCGCGGAAGGCGGTCGGCGCGGTGAACAGCGCGACGACTCCGTGCTCTGATATCACTCGCCAGTAGGTGCCGGCGTCGGGCGTGCCGACCGGCTTGCCTTCGAACATGACGGTCGTGCAGCCGTGCAGCAGCGGGCCGTAGACGATGTAGGAATGGCCGACCACCCAGCCGACATCGGAAGCCGCCCAGAACACCGCGCCCGGCTTGACGCCGAACTCGTTCTCCATCGACCATTTCAACGCAACCATGTGGCCGCCATTGTCGCGCACGATGCCCTTGGGCTGGCCGGTCGTACCGGACGTGTAGATGATGTAGAGCGGGTCGGTGGCAAGCACCGGAACGCAGTCGACATTGGCGCCCGCGGCCCGCTCGCGGGCGACGGCGTCGGCATAATCGATATCGTGGTTTTCCCTGAGCTCGCAGCGCAACTGGTCGCGCTGCAGGATGAGGCAGGCTTCGGGCTTGTGCCGCGACGTCTCGATCGCCTTGTCGAGCAGCGGCTTGTAGGCGACGACGCGTCCAGGCTCCAGGCCGCAAGAGGCGGAGATGATCAGCTTCGGCTTGGCGTCGTCGATGCGGGTGGCGAGCTCGTGCGAGGCAAAGCCGCCGAAGACGACCGAATGCACGGCACCGATCCGGGCGCAGGCAAGCATGGCGAAGGCCGCTTCCGGCACCATCGGCATGTAGATGATGACCCGATCGCCTTTCTGGACGCCGCGGTTCTTCAGCACAGATGTCAGCGCGACCACCTCGCGCTTCAGTTCGGCATAGGTGAATTTCCTGATCGTGCCTGAAATCGCGCTGTCATGGATCAGCGCGATCTGATCGGCGCGGCCACCCGCCACGTGGCGGTCGACGGCGTTGAAGCAGGTGTTGCAGGAGGCGCCGCCAAACCAACGCCCGTAGACGCCGGCATTCGGATCAAACACGGTGTCGTGAGGCGAGAACCAGTCGATGGCCTTGGCCGCATCCGCCCAGAATTTCTCCGGATCGCGTTTCCAGCCGTCATAGACCTCGTGGTAGCGTGACGCCATCCAGCTTCCTCCCCAGGAATGTTTGCTGTCTTTGAAGTAGCGTATGCTGTTTTTGCAAGCATGTGCAATTTCGTCTTTTGGCGACCTCGCCTTGGTCGCAAATACCCGGCACGATGGTCCAGGTCATAATGGGGCGGGGCGCAATGAAGTTGCGATGCGAGATTGCCGTGTTGGCGGCGGTGCTTTTGATGGTCGCTTCTGCCGCTCAGGCAGGCGATGCGGCGGCGAGGCGCATTATCGGCTTTTCGCCGGACGGCAACTATTTCGCCTTCGAGCAGTACGGCACGCTCGATGCCGGTGTTTCGGATTCGGGCTGGTCGGAGATCGACATCATCGACACACGCACCGACGAGTTCGTCGGCGGCAAGCCGATCTACATCGCCGATGAGACCGAGGATTCGACCCTGACGGTGGAGCAGGCGAGGGCACAGGCAGCCGCGCAGGCGGCACCTCTGCTCGCCCGATATGCCATCGCGCCGCGCGGCGAACGGACGGCCGTGGACAAGTTCACCTTTCCCGACGACATGATCGGTTACCAGGACATTGCGCGCCTGGAGCAGGTTTCGCAGAAATGGCTTTCGCCGAGCTATGACGAGCTTGGCATCTCGACCATCCAGCTCGACCAGACCCTAGCCGAGAGCACGACGGATTGCTCGTCGAGTTTCGACGGGACGCTGCAAGGCGCCACGGCCGGCAAGGCGCTCGGTTTCCGCCTGACGCTGCTGGGACAGGATGGCAAGCGGTTCAAGCTGCTGCATGAGGACAAAGCCGTGCCCCGCTCGAGGAATTGCCCGACTTCCTACAGCCTGTCGGAATCGTATGCGTTCACCCCGGATGGCAAATCGGCAGTGCTAGCCGTGCTCGTGCAACGCTTCAGTCAGGGATTTGAAGGACGGGACCGCCGCTTTATCGCGGTGACCGGCCAGGTGCGTTGAAGCCCGCTCGCGCCCAGGGCATCCCGAGGCGGTCTCGACTTCGCCATTCGGATTGGTTCTAGAGCGGCAGCGCCGCGAGCACGAGTCCGAAACCGCCGGCGATCAGCAAGGCAGCGGCCAGCGCCTTTCTGTGACGTTCGAAACCCGTCGGCGCCCGATCCCAATTGTAGCGCATGTTCTGCTCTCCCAAAACCCGCCGGATTCCTTACCTTACCAAAGGTAAACAAAGCAACAGTGTGCCTAACTCCACTACACTGGCCTGACAATGCTCGGCATGGCGCATGACAGTGTTGTCACCGACTGTTTCTGGGGATTCTTGCAAAGACCCGCTTCGCACATCGAAGCGGGCTTGCTTTTTGACGGCCGCTTTTTGTCCTAAGCCACAGTGCGGCATTGGCCGTGTGCTACATCCCCCAGCGCAGCGCAGCCGTATATACCGGTGCGTCCCACAATGCGGTCGTCTCGTCGTCGAGCATGGTCAGTGTGATCGAGCAGCCGGCCATGTCGAGCGATGTCACATAGGACCCGACGAGCGATCGGGCGACCGTCACGCCGGTGTTCTCGAAGATTTTCCGGGCGCTGTTGTACATCAGGTAGAGCTCTATCAGCGGCGTGCCGCCAAAGCCGTTGACGAAAAGCAGCGCCGGACCTTTTGCCCTGTCACCCAGATCGCCAGATATAGCCGCACAAATTTCCTCGGCTATGGCGTCGGCGCTCTTCAACGCATCGCGTCGGCGCCCGGGCTCGCCATGGATGCCGACGCCGAATTCCATCTCGCCGTCGCCGATATCGAAGGTCGGCTTTCCGGCGGCCGGTACAGTGCAACTGGTCAGCGCAACACCCATCGAGCGCGTGGCGCCATTGACGCGTTCGCCAAGCGCCTTCAACGGCTTCAGCGCCATGCCTTGCTCGGCCGCGGCGCCAAGGATCTTCTCGACCACCAGCGTGCCGGCGACGCCGCGCCGGCCGGTGGTGTAGGAGGAGTTCTCGACCGCGACGTCGTCATTGGTCACCACTTGCATGACGCCCTCCGACATTTCGGCGGCCATGTCGAAATTCATCACATCGCCCTCGTAATTCTTGACGATGAACAGGCAGCCGGCACCGGTGTTGACGGCTTCCGCCGCCGCCAGCATCTGGTCCGGCGTCGGCGAGGTGAACACCTGGCCGGGGCAGGCGGCGTCCAGCATGCCATGGCCGACCAGCCCGCCATGCAGCGGCTCGTGGCCAGAGCCGCCACCGGAGATCAGCGCCACCTTGCCCGGCTTGAGTATCTTACGGCGCACGAATTTATGCTCGTCGCCAAGCGCCAGTATGTCGGCATGAGCGGCAACGAAGCCGTCGAGGCTTTCGGTCAGCACCGTGTCCACAGAATTCAGAAACTTCTTCATGGCGTCTCCTCCCGAAATAGCTGAACTTGGCGTGACTATGTCCCGTCCTTGCCGGCGATGCTGGTGATCTTCTGGATGAAATCGTTGACCGCCCGGTCGAGCGCCGCATTTTGTTTGTCATCGCCGAAATCGGGAACGATCAGCGAGACATGCCGCGTCTTACGCATGCCTGATGCCACCGACATCTTTCCGGGATGCGCCTGATGATAGGCGGCAAGAAAATGGTCGCGTTCGGCCGGGCTGAAATGGCAGACGGAGAAGATAGCCGGCAAATGTTTTGACGGGATCGGGATCGAGTACGCCGGGCTGGAAATCTGCGTGACGAAGCTGCGGTGCTTGCCGAGCGCGTCGGCTAGGCGCTGGCGCATGCCGGACGGGCGCTGGTCGAGGACCTGCGACAGGATCGTCTTGTAGGCGCGGATCGCCTCTTCGGAGCCGGCTTCGGGTGTCTTGTCGGCCATGCCCGCGCCTAGATCGAAACGTCCGCAATGGCCGCCTTGGCCATTGCGAGTTGGGCGGGAACCACGGAAAGGTCGCGCAGGCCGGCCTCAATCAGCGCCGGGATCGCCGCCGGATCGCCGCCGGCGTCGCCGCACAGGCTGACCGGAATCTTTTGCGCGCGGCCGAACGCTGCAACCGACGCGATCAGCCGAAGCACGGCCGGATGCCTGATCGAATTGAGATGCGCAACCGACGCGTTGTCGCGCGCCGCCGCCATCACATACTGCGTAAGGTCGTTCGAGCCGATCGAGAAGAAGGCGACCTCGGTAAAAGCCTCAGGAGCGATCGCCACCGACGGCACCTCAACCATGATACCGAGCGGCGGCATTTTTTGCGCGACGCCGCGCGCGGCAAGCGCGGCCTGCTCTTCCGCGAAGAGCGCGGCTGCTCGCTGATACTCGTCCCAGACGGCGATCATCGGGAACATCACCTTCAGATTGCCATGCACGGCGGCGCGCAGCAGCGCCCTGATCTGCAGCCGAAAAACCTCGGGTATTGCCAGCGATAGCCTGATGCCGCGCAGGCCGAGAAACGGATTGCCCTCCTCGACGGTGAAGCCCGGCACCGGCTTGTCGCCGCCGGCGTCGACGGTGCGGATGGTCACCGGTCTGTCTTCAGCCCATTCGAGCACCTTGCGGTAGGCGCAATACTGCGTTTCCTCGTCCGGCAGCGTCTTGCCGAACAGGAACTCGGTTCGCATCAGCCCGACGCCGTCGCAGGTCGAGACGTCGATGTTGTCGACATCGGACGGATCGGCGATGTTGACCTGCACCCGCACCGCCGTACCGGCCTTCGTCACCGCCGGCCGGGTCAAAAAAGTTTCCGCCCTGTCGCGACGCGCCGCGAAAGAGGACGACGATTGCCGGAACGCCTCGAACTCTGCCCTTGATGGCGCCAATACGATGCCGCCATGCTCGGCATCAAGCAGGGCGACGCCGGCAAGGTGAGCCGGCGAAGCACCGAGCCCGACTGCCCCAAGGCCCACTACCATCGGCACGCCGCGCGAACGCGCCAGCATGGCGACGTGGCTGGCGGCACTGCCCGCTTTCAGCGCAATGCCGCCGCCGGAACTCCAGTCGGTTTCAAGAAAGCGCGTCGGGGCGATGTCCTCGCCATAGAAAATGGCTCCTGCCGGCGCGGCAGCCTCGCTGGCCGCGGTCAGCGCGCGCAGCACCTGATCACGTATGTCGCGCATGTCGGCGGCGCGCGCCCGGAAATAGTCCTGATCTGACGTTTCGTAGCCCACAATTTCGGCGTCGAGCGCCTGCCGCCATGCCACATCGGCCGGCTGGCCGGCGGCAATCGCGGCAAAGGCCGGGCCGGTCAGCGCATCGTCCTCCAGCATGGCGATCTGGAATTCGAGAATGTCGGCGGCGTCGCCTTTGGTCGCTTCGATCAGCCTAGCGAGCCGGCTTTTCGCTGCCTTGATTGCCGTTTCGATCGCGATCCTCTCGTCAGCGGCGGTCGCCTTACGGCCATAGCGCGAGACAACCGGGTCGAGGTTGAACAGCGGCCCTTCGGCATAGCCGGCTGAAGCCGGAATCCCCTTCAGCCTAAGCGGTTCGGGCATGGTCCACGCCCTCGTCGAAGTCGCGCCGCACCAGATCGACCAGCGCGCCGACCGCCTCGCCAGCGCCGTCACCCTTGGCTCGTATATGCAGGACCGTGCCTTTCGGCGCCTTGGCTGCCATCACCTTGACGATGCTCTTGGCGTCGAACCAGGGCCCGTTGGCGGCGAGCGCCACTTCGACTTCGGCTGAAAATGTCTTGGCGAGCTTGGTAAACTTCACCGAAGGGCGCGCATGCAGGCCGACCTCATGGGTGATCAGGACGGTGGCTTCTGCGGATGCGGACATGCTGTCAAAATTCCTGTTCATTCACGACGGCGACAATTCGTGTGCCGTCGCCACCACTTCCCTTAGCGAGGCGCCGCCGGAAGCCTCCGTCGCCGCCATCACCGCGCCCTCGACGATCGGCGCATTGCAGACGATGATCTTGTGTGCGCGCGGCTCGCCGATCATCTCGACCGCCATCTCGCTGTTGGTCTCGGCGCCGCCAAGATCGACAAGTATGGCGACACCCGCCTCCGACCAGGCCTTGTCGATCGCGCCCATGATCGCCTCGACATTGGTTCCCAGCCCGCCATGGCCGTTTCCGCCGCACCATGCAAGCGGCACTTCGTCGCCGACCATCTGGCGCACCATGTCGGCCGTGCCCTCGGCGACCAGCGGTGAATGCGATACGATGACGATGCCGACATTGCTCATGCGTGCCCCTCGATGCTTTCGACGACAGCCCGCACCAGAAGCGCGACCGAGCGCCCGCCGGCATCCATATGGCCGATCGAGCGATCGCCGAGGAACGAAGCGCGCCCGCGTAAGGCCTTCATCGGCACGGTGGCGTCGGCTGCGTTGTGGGCGACCTCGGCGATTTCCAATCCGGTCTTTCCTTGCAGAAGGGCGTCATGCACCGGCTTCAGCACGTCGAGCATGGTCTTTTGCCCGACCTGCGACTTGCCCCTGGCTGCCACCGCCTCGATTGCCTTGCCGAAAGCCGCCGCCAGATTGGCGCGATCCGGCTCTGCGGAAATCTCCTTGCCGAGCGCCATGAACAGCGTACCAAACAGCGGTCCCGATGCCCCGCCGACCGTCATCACCAGCTTGGTGCCGATCGCCTTCAGCGCCTCCGGCAATGGCTTTGCAGCAAACGCCTCGGCCTCCGCCCGCACTGCCTCGAAGCCGCGCTTCATGTTCAGGCCATGGTCGCCGTCGCCGATCGCCTGGTCGAGCGCGGTCAGTTCGTCCGCGTGGGCGGCAATCGTGTCGGCGGTGACGGATATCAGCGTCTTCAGGTCAACCTTGTCCATCGTCCCAGTCTTGTCCAGCGTCCCAGCGCTCATCGGTTTGCAATCCTGTTGCCGGCCTGGTCGAAGAACAGCGGCGCCCGGTAGCGGATAGTCACCCTGTCGCCCTTTTCCAGTTGGATGTCGGGGTCGGTCAGCGTCACCAGCTTTCTGCTCCCCACCGTCACATGCAGGTGGTTCTGGTCGCCTAAATGTTCGACCCAGTTGACAACGCCGTCGGCGGGGCCATTCGATGCCTTGCCGATCGACAGATGTTCTGTACGCGCGCCGATCGTTTTGGTTCCCGCCGGCATATCGCCATCCGGCAGCAGGCCGGTCGGCAACAGATTGATCGCCGGCTGGCCGAGCCTTGCGGCGACATGAAGGTTTGCCGGCTCCAAGTAGATGGTGCGTGGCGTGCCGATCTGCACCAGCACGCCGTCGGCGAGAATGCCGATGCGATCGGCCATCGTCATCGCTTCGATCTGGTCGTGCGTGACATAAAGCATGGTGGCGCCGAGCTCGGCCTGGATGCGCTTGAGCTCGAGCCGGAGGTCGGCGCGCAGCTTGGCATCGAGCGACGACAGCGGCTCGTCCATCAGGTAGATCGAGGGCTTGCGCACCAGGGCGCGGCCGATGGCGACGCGCTGCATCTCGCCGCCGGAAAGCTTGGTGGAGCGGTTGTTCAGCTTGTGGTGGATACGCACCATTTTGGCCACCTCCTCGACGCGGCGGCGCACCGCGTCCTCGCCCAGCCGCCGCGCCGGCGAGCGCAGCGGAAAGGCCAGATTGTCGTAGACCGACAGATGCGGATAGAGCGAATATTGCTGGAAGACGAAGGCGGTGTCGCGCTCGGCCGGCGACAACATTGTCGCATCGCGGCCGCCGATATGGATCGAACCCATATCCGGCCGTTCCAATCCGGCGATCAGCCGCAGCGTGGTCGTCTTACCGGCGCCGGTCGGGCCGAGCAGCACGACGAATTCGCCATCGGCGACGTGCAGATCGAGAGTGTCCACCGCGACATGTTCGCCGAAGTTCTTGGTCACGCCTTTGATCTGCACGTCAGTCACGATGCGCTCGTCCCTGGGAAGCCCCGTCATGGATTGCGGTTCGCACCGCGCGGCCGGAGCCCTTCTCGAACAGCGACAGCCGAGCGCTGGTCAGCGCCAGGCCGACATGGTCGCCCGCATTGAGCCGGATTTCGGCCGGCACCCGCGCCTTGATGATGCCGCCTGATGTCTCCACCGCGACGATCTGCGTGGTGCCGAGATATTCGGTGCCATAGATGGCGCCGCGCAGCTTCGAGCCGTCGTCGAAGCGGATGTGTTCCGGCCGGATGCCGAGCGCCATGTCGGCCGGCGCGATGTCCTCGAGCACCTCCGGCACCGCCACTTTCGCGCCTTGCACCACGATCTCCTTCGCGCCCTTTGAAAGCCCACCGCCGAAGCCGAGAAAATTCATCGGTGGCGAGCCGATGAAATCGGCGACGAACATGGTCGCCGGCCGGTCGTAGATTTCGCGTGGCGTGCCGAACTGCTCGATGACGCCGTGGTTCATCACCGCAATCTTGTCGGCCATCGACATCGCTTCCATCTGGTCATGCGTGACATAGACCGTGGTGGCGCGGATGCGGTTGTGCAATTCGCGCAGCTCATGGACCATGAGATCGCGGAATTCGGTGTCGAGCGTGCCGAGCGGCTCGTCCATCAGGAAGCATTTTGGCCGCCGCACGATGGCGCGGCCGAGCGCCACGCGCTGGCGATCACCGCCGGCAAGGCCGGAGACCGATTTGTTGAGCAGATGGTCGATGCGCAACAGCTTTGCCGTCTCTTCGACGCGCTGGCGGATTTCGATGCCTGGCATGCCTTGTGCCAACAGCGGGAAGCCGATGTTCTTACGTACATTCATATGCGGATAGAGCGCGAACAGCTGGAAGACGAAGGCGATGTCGCGTTCGCGGGCACGTCGCATGGTGACGTCCTCGCCGCCGAGCAGGATCTTGCCGCCGGTCGGCAGTTCCAGCCCGGCAATCATGCGCAACGTCGTCGTCTTGCCGCAACCCGACGGCCCGAGCATGACGAAGAATTCGCCATCCCCGACGACGAAGTTGGAATCCTGCACGGCGACGAAATCGCCGAATGCCTTTCTCAGATGCTCGACCCTGATCTCCGCCATCGTCTACTCCGGAAACTTCGAGACGATGATGAACATCGCCGTGCCGGCAAGCATGGTGATGAACGAATAGGTGTAGAGCGGCAGCGCGAAGGGCTGGAACAGCATCAGGAAGCCAATGGCTATGATTACTGTGGCGATATTCTCCATCAGTCCGCGCCTGGCCCATGCCGGCCAGCGCGACTTGCGTTTTGCGGGTTGGGTCAGGCTCATTTGCGCACCGCGCCGAAGGTGATGCCGCGCAGCAGCTGCTTGCGAAGCAGGATGGTGAACACCAGGATCGGCACCAGGAAGATCGTAGTGCCCGCGGCGACCGCCGGCCAGTCCTGGCCGCCTTCGCCGATGATGGTGGGGATGAAGGGCGGTGCAGTCTGCGCCGTGCCCGAAGTCAGCAGTGCGGCGAACGCATACTCGTTCCAGGCGAAGATCAGGCAGAAGATGGCGGTCGCGGCAATGCCGGTCGTCGCCTGCGGCAGCACGGTGCGCCAGAAGGCCTGCAGCCGTGTATAGCCGTCAATCATCGCCGCTTCCTCGTACTCGCGCGGGATCTCGTCGATGAAGCCTTTCAGCAGCCACACGGCCAGCGACACGTTAACCGCCGTGTAGAGCAGGATCATGCCGAGTGCGGTATCCGACAGGCCAAGCTCGCGATACATCAGGTATATGGGAATGGCGACCGCGATTGGCGGCATCATCCGCGTCGACAGGATGAAGAACAGAAGGTCGTCGGCCAGCGGCACCTTGAAGCGCGAGAAGCCATAGGCCGACAACGTGCCGAGGAACACCGCGCAGAAGGTCGAGCCGAAGGCGATGATCAGCGAATTGATAAAGCGCGGCATGAAGTTGGACGGGCCGGCGATCACCATGTTGCGCTTGCGCACGGTCTCGTCGCAGACGCCTGTCGCCGGTCCCAGCGAGTTGATGTATTCCGGGGTCTGCCGGGTGCGGGTCGAGAACAGATTGCAGTAGCCCTCCAGGCTCGGCTGGAACAGGATCTTCGGCGGATAGGCGATCGAGTCCGGCGGTGTCTTAAAGCTGGTGGCGAAGATCCACAGCAGCGGCACGATCGAGATCAGCGCGTAAAGCACGATGATCGTGCCGGCGACGCGCTTCGACGTGGCCGAGGGTGCGACGACCGAATGGGCTGACGTCAGGCTCATCTCTGCTTCACCTTGTTGAGCGCCTTGACGTAGATGTTGGCCAGCCCGAATACCGCGACGAACAGGATGATGGCGAAGGCTGAGGAATAGCCGGTCCGCCAGCTTTCGAAGGCCTGCCGCTTCAGCGTGATCGAGGCGACCTCGGTGGTCGACCCCGGTCCGCCGCCGGTGAGCAGGTTGACCATGTCGAACATCTTGAAGTTCTCGATGCCGCGGAACAGCACCGCCAGCATGATGAACGGCAGCGCCATCGGCAGCGTGATCGACCAGAACTGCCGCCAGTTGGAGGCACGGTCGACCTCGGCCGCCTCGTAGATGTATTCGGGGATCGAGCGCAGCCCGGCGAGACAGATCAGCATCACGTAAGGCGTCCACATCCAGGTGTCGACGATGACGATCGACCACGGCGCCAGCGACACGTTGGAGAGCATGCCGATCTGCGTCGCCGGAATGCCGGTGACGAACGAGATGGCATAGGCGAACAGACCAATCTGCGGCTCGTAGAGGAAGCGCCAGAAATTGCCGACAACTGCCGGCGACAGCATCATCGGCACGAGAATGATGGTCGTCCAGAAGGCGTGGCCACGAAACTTCCGGTCGATCAGCCAAGCCAGCGTGAAGCCGATCAGCGTCTGCAGCAGGATGGTCCAGAACACGAAATGCGCCGTCGTCTGCATAGCGATCCAGATGTCCTGGTCACCGAGGATGCGTTTGTAATTGGCAAGGCCGACGTTCCTGACCACCTCGTTGGGGCGATTGGCGCGGTAATTGGTGAAGGAGAGATAGATCGCCCAGAACAGCGGGAAGATGTTGATTGCGAGAAGCAACAGGATCGTCGGCGAGATGAACAGCCAGGCGAGGCCCTTGTCGCTGATGCCTCGGACCTTGCGGGCCAACGGCTCAGGCGTAGCCCGGGCAACGCTGTCCGCAGTCCGATTGAGCATGCTCAGTCCCGCTTCGGTCACTTGGTCGTCTCGACACAATGGAATTTGTCTGAACTGTGTCCCGTGCCAAGGGCGGCACGGGACACGCGGCATGGCTCGGGAGGAGCCTATTACATCTGCCCCAACTACATCTTGCCGTCGTCCTGGAAGACCTCGGTCCAGTCCTTGACCAGGCCATCGAGCGCATCCTTGGCCGAACCCTGGCCGGCGACGACATAGTCATGGAAGCGCTTCTGCGACGCCTGCAGCAGCGGCGCATAGCTGGGCTCTGCCCAAAAATCCTTCACGATGGCCATGGAGTCAAGGAAGGTCTGCGCGTAAGGCTGGCTGGCCGGGAAGCCTGGATCTTTCACGACTGCGTTGAGGCAGGAAAAGCCGCCGAGCGACCACCATTTGGCCTGCACGTCCTTGTTGGCGAACCATTTTATGTATTTGAGCGCGGCCTCCTGCTTATCCGAATAGGAGACCACTGAGATGCCCTGGCCGCCAAGCTGGGCGAATTGATTGCCGTCGGGACCCTTGGGATTGGCGAAATAGCCGATCTTGTCGCCGCCGACATTCTCGTCCTTCTGCAGGCCTGGCCAGGTAAAGGCGAAGTTCATGTGCATCGCCACCTGGCCGGATTTGAAGGCATCGACGCCTTCGCCCATGTAGCTGTTCGAGGCCCCGGGAGGCGTGCAGCAGTCATAGAGCGCCTTGTAGAGTTCCAGCCCCTTCACCGATTTCTCGGAATTGACGAAGCCGTCCATCTCGTAGGGCTTGTCAGGATTCTCATAGTTGAAGCCGAAGCTGTAGAGCACGTCCATGGCGCCCATGGTAATGCCTTCGGAGCCGCGCTCGGTATAGATCGACGCGCCATAGACCGTCTTGCCGTCGATCTCGCGCTTCTGGAAGAACTCGGCGATCTGCTTCAACTGGTCGAAGGTCGTCGGCGCGGCGAGATCCCAGCCGTACTTCTCCTTGAATTCCTTCTGCAGTTCCGGCTTGGAGAACCAGTCCTTGCGATAGGTCCAGCCGACGACATCGCCCATGGCCGGCAGCGCCCAGTAATTCGGCGAGTTCTTCGGCCATTCGGAGTAGCCGACGACGGTCGCCGGCACGAAGTCGTCCATGCTGATCTTCTCCTTGTCGAAGAAGTCGTTCAGCTTGACGTAGTGGCCGTTCTCGGCCGAGCCGCCGATCCACTGGCTGTCGCCGATGATAAGGTCGCACAGCTTGCCCTTGGAATTCAACTCGTTGAGGAAGCGATCGGCATAATTGGTCCATGGCACGAATTCGAATTTCATGCCGATGCCGGTTTCCTTGGTAAAATCCTTGGACAATTCGACAAGCGCGTTGGCCGGGTCCCAGGCTGCCCAGCAAAGCGTCAGATCTTCAGCCTGCGCGACGTTCGAAATGGCGGTCGACGCAAACATCGCCGAGGTCAGTCCCAACGTCAGTTTCAAGGTCGATTTCATGCCTTCCTCCCATTTGCGAAACGCGCCTGGATGACGGTTTCAAAAACCTCAACCCCCTCCTCAGGGTCCAAACATGACGACGCGGTTGAGCGGCGGATGTTTAGTAATTTGTTTAGTGATGCAATTTTTACTAAACAAGGCAAGCGAATTCGTCGCTGCGCTGCAGCATGGCGCATCGGTCGCTTGGTTCAGGAAAGGCGCGCGTCAGATCGTCCGGCGCGCGGTCGCCGGCTCATTTGACCGTTTTGGTGCTCACCGTCACCGGCAGGATCACTGGGGCCGGCGGCAGCAGGGCGCGGATATCGGCGAAGGGGAAGATCGGTTCGAAGCGGAAGGCCTCAGCGAAGGAACCGGCCGCGCCATTGCACTGGCCGGCGCGAAACGCGTTCTGCGTGCGCGCCGCATCGACGAAACGTTCGGGATCCTGCGACTGGTGCGCCCGGATCGCCATCGCCTTGAGCTCGAAATGCCCGGAG
This sequence comes from Mesorhizobium sp. M1312, assembly GCF_040318115.1. Classification (NCBI taxonomy): domain Bacteria; kingdom Pseudomonadati; phylum Pseudomonadota; class Alphaproteobacteria; order Hyphomicrobiales; family Phyllobacteriaceae; genus Mesorhizobium; species Mesorhizobium sp. M1312. Next base: position 405,440 of record NZ_JAMYLQ010000001.1, read on the forward strand.
ATATCGACATAGTGCGTCGGCGAAAAACTGGTGCCGCCGAGCGTATCGGCATGCAGCACCGGGACAGCGAAGGACGCCGCGATGCGCACGCCGTCCGACAGCGCACGGTGGTCGCCATGATAGTCGTTCGGCGCATGGGTGATCGCCAGATCCGGCCTGATATCACCGATCAGCCTCTTCAGCGCCGCGATCAGCGCGGCATCGGCAATCAGCGCGCCGTCCGGAAAGTCGAGGAAGTGCGGTGTTGCGCCAAGCAGGTCCGCCGCCACAGCCGCTTCCTCGCGGCGGGCGCGGGCGAGTGATCCCGGATCGCCCTTTCCGCCCTTGGCGCCATCCGTGGCTATCGCAAAAGCCAATTCTGCGCCTTGTGCGGCATAGGCCGCCATCGTACCGAACATGAAGATCTCGATATCATCCGGATGCGCACCGAGTGCCAGTATCTTCACTCTGCTCTCTCCCTGGACTGCAATAACGGGACGAACGGAATTCTGCTCGCTCTGCTCGCCTATGCAAGCCGTTTATGCAACGATGCTGTTGTCAAAAGCCTGAGCGGATCGCGCAAACGCATTATTTGCAGATCCTCGGGGCGGCGATCCTGGACGCGTTCGCCAGGAATATCCAGATATTCTGTCGCCAGATCTTCTGTCGCTCGTCGGTCTCGCCGTCGTCGGCGGCTCCGGCCTTTGACGATGGTGTGCGAGGAGGTGAGGCTCGGCACGGTGCGCGGGAACCCGTTCTCGCGAACCCGGCTTTGAGTTGGCCCGTTGCCGGTTGCACGGCGACCGCCACCGCTGATATGCGGGCGCTGCGGATCAGCCGCAATTGGATGGAAGCATCCCCGGAACAATGACCAGAAAACCCTTGCCGGAGCTTCCGGTCTCCGCCGTGCTGCCGGCGCTCAGTGAAGCGCTCGGCCATGGCAACAGCGCCGTGCTGGTGGCGCCGCCCGGCGCTGGCAAGACGACGCTGGTACCGTTGGCGCTGCTTGACGCGCCATGGCTCGGCACGGGGAAGATCATCCTGCTCGAGCCGCGCCGGCTCGCTGCCCGCGCTGCTGCCCGCCGCATGGCCGAACTGCTCGGCGAGGAGCCCGGCGAGACGGTCGGCTATGCCATGCGCATGGAAAACCGCACTTCTGCGAGGACTAGGATCCTTGTCGTCACCGAAGGCGTTTTGTCGCGTATGATCCTCGACGATCCGGAGCTGCCCGGTGTCTCGGCGGTATTCTTCGACGAGTTCCACGAGCGCTCGCTCGATGGCGATTTTGGTCTGGCGCTGGCACTCGACGTGCAAGGTGCACTGAGGCCCGATCTGCGATTGCTGGTCATGTCGGCGACGCTCGACGGCGCGCGCGTCGCGCGGCTGCTTTCCGGCGCCCCGGTGATCGAGAGCGAGGGCCGGGCCTTTCCCGTCGACATCCGCTATGACGAGCGGCCGGCCGGCATCGCCATCGAGGACGCCATGGCCAAGGCGATCCGCGCGGCGCTTGCCGATGAGCGCGGCAGCGTGCTCGCCTTCCTGCCCGGCCAGCGCGAGATCGAGCGCACGGCCGAGAGGCTGCAAGGCCGCGTCAGCGCCGACACCGACATCGTGCCGCTCTACGGCATGCTCGACGGCAAGGCGCAGGACGCCGCGATCAAGCCGGCGCCATCCGGCCGCCGCAAGGTGGTGCTGGCGACCTCGATCGCCGAGACCTCGATCACCATCGACGGCGTGCGCGTCGTCATCGATTCCGGCCTGTCGCGCCTGCCGCGCTACGAGCCGGCCAGCGGCCTGACGCGGCTGGAGACGGTGCGGGTCAGCAAAGCCTCGGCCGACCAGCGCGCCGGCCGTGCCGGTCGCACGCAGCCGGGCGTCGCCATCCGGCTATGGCGGGCCGAGCAGACGGCGGCACTTCCCGCCTTCACCCCGCCGGAAATCCTCGATGCGGACCTTTCCGGACTTCTGCTCGACTGCGCCGCCTTCGGTGTCGCCGACCCGGTGAGCCTCTCGTTCCTCGATCCGCCGCCGGCCCCGGCGCTCAACGAGGCAAGGGCGCTGCTTCGTGCGCTCGACGCCGTCGATGCAGCAGGGCGCCTGACGGAATCGGGTGCTTCGATGCGCAGGCTGGCACTGCCGGTGCGGCTCGCTCACATGGTCGCCGAGGCGGCAAAGACCGGCCAGGCGTTCGAAGCGGCCATGCTCGCCGTGCTGCTCACCGAGCGTGGCCTTGGCGGCGACGGCGCCGACCTCGAGCGGCGGCTAATGCGGTTCCGATCCGAAAGGTCGCCGCGCGCTACCGCCGCGCGGCAGCTCGCCGAGCGGCTGGCAAAACAGGCCTCACCCTCCCCCTCGAGAGGGTCGGCGAGCGAGCCGAGCGCAGCGAAGCGAGGGAGACGGAGTGGAGTCGCCGACGGCGTGCCCGATCCGACCCCACCCCGCTCCGCTTCGCGGATCGACCCTCTCCTCGAGGGGGAGGCCGGCGCGCTCCTCATCCACGCCTGGCCGGACCGCGTCGCCAAGGCGCGCGGCGAGCGCGGCCGTTTCGTGCTGGCCAACGGTTCGGGCGCCATGCTCGACGCCGCCGATCCGCTGGCGGGCGCGGCCTGGCTCGTCGTCGCCGATCTGCAGGGCAAGGCGCAGAACGCCCGCATCACGGCAGCAGCGGCGATAGATGAGACGGACATCCGAGCTGCGCTTGCGCAAAAAATCGAGACAAGTCGCGAAACCAGCTTCGACCGCGACAGGCGCGCGGTGCGCGTGCGCGAAACCGTTCGCCTCGGCGCCATCATCCTGTCAGAACGCATGCTGCCGGCGCCGGCCGGCACTGAGGCGGATCGCGCCATCCTTGACGCCTTGCGCGAACACGGGTTGTCGCTTTTGCCGTGGGGCAAGGAGGCTGAAACGCTGCGCCAACGGATCGGCTGGCTGCATCGCGGCCTCGGCGCGCCCTGGCCCGACGTTTCAGACGCCGCGCTCATCGACCGCCTCGACGATTGGCTGCTGCCGTTCCTTTCCGGTGCGGCGTCCTTTGCGGCGATCGATCCGGGCGTGCTTTCGGCCGGCCTTATGGCATTGGTGCCGCACGATCTCCAGCGCAGGATCGAGGCACTGGCACCGACCCATTTCGACGCTCCGTCGGGCAGCCGCGTGCCGATCCGCTATGACGGCGAATGGCCGGTGCTGGCGATCCGCGTCCAGGAGCTTTTCGGTCTCGACCGGCACCCGGCGATTGCCAACGGCACCGTGCCGCTGACACTCGAGCTTTTGTCGCCGGCGCACCGGCCGATCCAGACGACCCGCGACCTGCCCGGTTTCTGGCGCGGCTCCTGGGCCGATGTGCGGGCCGACATGCGTGGCCGCTACCCCCGGCACGTCTGGCCGGAGAACCCGCTTCTCGCCACCGCCACTAGCCGCGCCAAACCGCGGGGGACCTAGCCTTTATCCTTTTCCGGCTATAAATCCTTGGCCATGATAAACATCCTGCGGGCGCCCGACTTCCAGCAAAGCCAGCGGCTGCGCCTAAACACGCTGATCAGGCTGCGCTGGCTTGCCATCGTCGGCCAGAGCCTGGCGGTTATCGTCGTTGCCTATGGGCTGAAGTTCCCGCTGCCCGTCAGCCCCTGTTTCGCGCTGATCGCCTGTTCTGCCTGGATGAACCTGTTGCTGACCTTCCGTTATCCGGCGGCGCATCGGCTGACCCCGCTGCCGGCTTTCGCCATCCTGACCATCGACAGCCTGCAGCTTGCCGGCCTGCTCTACCTGACCGGCGGCCTTACCAATCCGTTTTCGGTGCTGGTGACCGTGCCCGTGGTCATCTCGGCGACGTCGCTGCCGCTGCGCCTGACCGCTATCCTCGGCGCGCTGGTGATGGTGGCGGCGAGCCTGCTGGTGTTCTTCCATCTGCCGCTGCCCTGGTACGAGGGCGCGCCGCTGGAGATGCCGTTCATTTATGTCGCCGGCATCTGGATGGCGGTGTTTTCCTCGATCGCCTTCACCGCGATCTATGCCTTCCGCGTGGCCGAGGAAGCCCGGCTGCTCGCCAACGCGCTTGCCGCCACCGAACTGGTGCTGCAGCGCGAGCAGCATTTGTCGGCGCTGGACGGCCTTGCCGCCGCCGCCGCGCATGAGCTCGGCACGCCGCTTGCCACCATCACGCTTGTCGCCAAGGAGATGGAGAAGGCGCTCCGCAACGATCCGAAATACGGCGAGGACGTGACGCTGCTGCGCTCGCAGAGTGAGCGTTGCCGCGAAATCCTCAAGCGCCTGACCAGCCTGTCTTCCGAGGGCGAGGCGCATCTCTCCCGCATGCCGCTAACTTCGCTGGTCGAGGAGATGACGGCCCCGCACCGCGATTTCGGCATCTCGATCAAGCTTCGCCCCGGCGAGCGCATTGGCCCCGAACCGGTCGGGCGGCGCAATCCCGGCGTCATCTACGGCCTCGGCAATCTGGTCGAAAACGCCGTCGATTTTGCCCGCAAGAACGTCACCGTGCGCTGGAGCTGGAACGAGGCCGCCGTTACCTTCTCGATCACCGACGACGGGCCGGGTTTCCCTCCCGAAATCATCGACCGCATTGGCGAGCCCTATATGTCGACGCGCCAGGGCACCGAGGCCGGCGGCGGCCTGGGCCTGGGTCTGTTCATCGCCAAGACCTTGCTTGAGCGCTCGGGGGCCACGCTCGATTTCCGCAATTCAAACGAGCCGGGCGAGGGCGCCGTCGTGCAGATATCGTGGCCGCGCAGCGTCTTCCTCAATCCTGAATCGGCTTCGGCCACCATGTTTGACACGGCTTGAATTGGACAATAGCGCTCCAAAACTATATTTGCGTAAAAATCGGGCAGCAGGAATTTAGAAGACGATGAATGGCGACGAAACGATTGGCGCAATGGTTGAAGGCGAGGACACCTCGCTGTTGATCGTCGACGACGACAAGCCGTTCCTCACGCGCCTTGCCCGCGCCATGGAAGCCAGGGGTTTCGTGGTCGAGACGGCCGAGAGCGTCGAGGAGGCGGTGGCCAAGGCCCGCGCCAATCCACCCGCCTATGCCGTGGTCGACATGCGGCTCGCCGACGGCAACGGCCTCGACGTCGTCGCCGCTATCCGCGAGAAGCGCGACGACGCCCGCGCGATCATCCTCACCGGCTATGGCAACATCGCCACCGCAGTGACGGCGGTGAAGCTGGGAGCCATCGACTATCTGTCGAAGCCGGCCGATGCCGACGACATTTTCGCCGCACTTACCCGCACGGCGGGCGAACGCGCCGCACCGCCCGAAAACCCGATGTCGGCCGACCGCGTGCGCTGGGAGCACATCCAGCGCGTCTACGAAATGTGCGACCGCAACGTCTCCGAGACCGCGCGCCGGCTCAACATGCATCGCCGCACGCTGCAGCGGATTCTGGCCAAGCGCGCGCCGCGCTAAGCCCGGCTTCGTCGACCTTGGGCGCAGCGACGCGAAGCGGAGCGAAGACCCAAGGATCCATGCCGTGATGTCAGCCGCGGAGCGCAACCGAGCAGAATTCTGTACCGTAGCAGCGCTCTGAAGGATCTTATGGTCTGGGCTGCGTCGCTTCGCTCCTTGCTCCGCCATAGGATGACGAAGTGATGGGTGTTTCGACCAATCTCCGAGGCGCGATCTGCCAAGGTGAACAGGCGCCTTGCGTCGTCTGCCACGCTTGCGCATCATCGCCAACAATGCCGACCGGAATCTCGGCAACGGAGGACACATGCGCGAAGAGCGGCCGATCTCCATTTTTCGCGAATTCCTCGACAGCGAGGCGGCAGGCGGCATCATCCTGATGGGAGCCGCGGCACTGGCTCTGATCGTCGCCAATTCGCCGCTGTCCCAGGCCTATTTCGATGCCCTTCACGCCTATCTGGGACCACTCAGCGTATCCCACTGGATCAATGATGGCCTGATGGCCGTGTTCTTCCTGCTGGTCGGCCTGGAGATCAAGCGCGAGATGCTGGACGGCCAGCTCTCGACCTGGCCACGCCGCGCCCTGCCCGGCATCGCCGCTGCCGGCGGCATGCTGGTGCCGGCACTTGTCTATGTCGCCATCAACCGCGACAATCCAGCCGCTCTGTCCGGCTGGGCGATCCCGACCGCCACCGACATCGCGTTTGCACTCGGCGTGCTGTCGCTGCTCGGCAGCCGCGTGCCGGGGTCGCTGAAGGTATTCCTCACCGCGCTCGCCATTATCGACGACCTCGGCGCTGTCGTCATCATCGCGGTGTTCTACACGAGCGGCCTGTCGCTCGCCTATCTCGGCGCCGCCTTTGCGGTCATCGCTCTGCTGATCGTGCTCAACCGCATGAAGGTGCTGACGCTGGTGCCCTACATCCTGCTCGGTGTCGTCCTGTGGGTGCTGGTGCTGAAATCGGGCGTCCACGCCACGCTCGCCGGCGTGGCGCTGGCCCTGACCATACCTTTGAAAGTCTCCCCGGGCATCAGGCATGATCTCGACCATTCGCCGCTGCACCGGCTCGAGCACGGCCTGCACAAAATAGTGCCGCTCGTCGTCATCCCGATCTTCGGCTTTGCCAATGCCGGCGTCTCGCTCGCCGGCCTGAGCGCAGCCACCCTGGTCGAGCCGCTGACACTGGGCGTCGCCGCCGGCCTCGTCGCCGGCAAGCTGGTCGGCGTGTTCGGCTCTTCCGCGCTTGCCATCCGGTTCGGCGTCGCCGATCTGCCGGTCAATGCCGGCTGGCTGCACATGGTCGGTATTTCGCTGCTCTGCGGCATCGGCTTCACCATGAGCCTGTTCATCGGCCTGCTCGCCTTCGCCAGCAATGTCGAGCTGCAGGACGCGGTCAAGGTCGGCATCCTCGCCGGATCGCTCATCGCGGCACTGCTTGGCGCCGCCGTGCTGCTGATCGCGCCGGCGCCGGGCGAGGCGGAAGCGGACTAGACCGGCGGCAGGCTGAAGGTTGCAAACAGTTCGGGCCCGAGCGGCGGCACATAGATCGTCAGGGAAGCGATTTTGCCGTCGGCGGGCTCAATGACATGCAGCGAGTGGGGTTGCCATACACGGTCACGATGGTCCAGTGCATAGACCCCGACAGCGGGCTGGCCGTTGGCTCGGGTGGCCACAGTGCGATAGCCGGCAAAATTGCCCCACACGGTCTCGATGAAATCACGGATCGCCTTGCGCCCTTGGTACCATTCCCGCCATGGCGGCATGTGGTAGGTGGCGTCCTCCCTCAAGAGTTCGATGAAGCCGTCGAGGTTGGCGGTCTGCCAGGCACGCATGTAGCGTTCGAGCAGCAGGCCTTCCTCCGGACTGGACCGTGACCGCTGCATCGGGCGTCCCTGAGGGTATCGCTCGCCAAGCGTCGCGCGGGCCCGCTGCAAGTTGCTGTTGATCGAAGCGGCCGATCCACCCAGCAATTGCGCCGTCTCGACCGCAGACCACCCCAGCACGTCGCAAAGCAACAGGGCGGCCCGCTGCCTGGGCGGCAGAAGCTGGATCGCCGCGACGAAGGCAAGTTGCACCGCTTCACGGGTCTCGTAGCGCGCTTCCGGGCCCGGCTCGCCGTCGACGAGGTCCGGAAGCTCGGCGTCCGGATAGGGCTCCAGCCAAGTGAGCTCGGCAGGGCCGCCGACGGCCCGCCCGTTGGAGGGCGGCCGTTCGGGTTGCTGGAGAATGCGATGCGCCGTCGACCTCGCCTTGATGGCGTTGAGGCAGCTATTGGTGGCGATCGTGTAGAGCCAGCCGCGAACCGAGCCTCGTCCGTCGAACTGCGACCGTGCGCGCCACGCCCGCAGGAAAGTGTCCTGCACGAGGTCGTCCGCCTCGTGCGACGAGCCCATCATCCGGTAGCAGTGGAGCTTAAGCTCGCGGCGATGAGCCACTGTCAAGCGCTCGAAGGCCAGCCGATCGAGGACCGGCCGGCCCAATGGCTCAACAGGGCCAGGAGCGTCTGTCATAGGAAGCCCGCGGTGCTGAAGTCGGCTGGTATCCTGCGCGCCTCACGCCGCCGCCGCAAGTCCGCTGCCGCTCACCACGAAGGAGCAGCCCTGCGCCTGGCCGGTAGCGAGCGCGACTACAGCCCGTGCGACATCGGCCGGCGTCTGCATGTCGGTCATGCTCGCCAGGAAGTCCTTCGGGCTTATGCCCATATAGGCCGAAATGCCGTCGATGCCGCGATCGCCGACGCCGGTGCCCGGCATGATGCGCGCCGGCGAAAGCGCCATGAAACGCAGGCCGAAACCAAGTCGGTCCGATTCCTTCTGGCTATGACCGGCGAGGAACAGTTGCATGCGTTTTGCGCCGGCATAGCCGCCAGAGTTCGGCGGCCCGCCGCTGAATGCCGCGCCGCTGGAGATCAGAACCACCCGGCTCCCCGGCTTGAGCCGACCCTGGAGTGCCGCCTTGCAGAACAGGAACGATGCCTTGACGTCCATTTCCCAGTTTGCCGAGAAGTCCTCCCAGCTCTGTTCCTGGACGGGCGCGGACGGAGCGAGGGCGCCGGCGCAGATCACCAGGACGTCTGGTTCAAGCGCGGCGAAAACCGCATCGGGTGCGGTCTCATTGGTGGCGTCGACCGCAAGCGTCTTCACGCCTGATGTCTCCCAGGAGAGCTCTTTCAGGGCGGCTGTGCCACGAGCAACTGCAAGCACTGTTGCCCCTTCGCCAAGCGCGGCTTCCACGATCGAGCGGCCGACACCCCGGCTGCCTCCGATGACGACGACATTCTGACCTTGTAACGATCCCATGGATCACCTCTCTTTCCGCCACCGGACCATTCCAGCGCCTACTGATCAGGACAGCGCAGGCAGGCGGGAATCATCGGTGCAAGATCAAAAATCGTCTCGAGGGGATCGGCAGGCCCGCAGAAGGGCATGGTCCGATGCCAACGCTAGGTGGCGACGTGCGAGGTCGCCGACCCGTGCGCATTCCTATTCGCTCTCGCCCTCCAGCGCCGGCACCGCCACGCCGGCGAATTCCGCCGCCAGCAGCCGCGAGGCACCGGCCCGCGCGATCCTCAGCATCAGCGCCTTGCGCGTCGCCGCCGCCATGCGGTGCTCGGGCGCATCGCGGAGGATTTCGGCGCCGTAGCCGTCGGAAAGGATAAAACCGCATTCTTGCGGAAAGATCTCCGAGGGCACGCCGGGATGCGTGGCGAAGAAGAATCGGTCGGAATGCAGCCGGTAGTCCGGCCATTTGCGGTCGACCCTGAAATCCTCGATCGAGGATTTGATCTCGATGATCCAGATGTCGCCCTGGCGGGTCAGCGCGACGAGGTCGGCACGGCGTCCGGTCGCCAGCGACAGCTCTGGAAGCACATGCGCCCCCATTTCCCTGAGCAGTCGCTGCACGCCACGCCGAACCAGCATCGCGCGTTCCGACTGGCGGCCGTCGATCAGAGGATTGAGGGGTACAGGCGAGATGATTGGCATGGCGGCACCATGCCAGATTTTGTTCACGGTTTGAACCCGCTTTTTTGAGGGGATTATCTGGTTGACAAACCCAAACAGAGTTAGGAATATATACCCGACAGGCCGGTACCTTTGAAGGTAACTAATCGCGCATCTGATCGTTGCTAACCCAAGCCGTAGGGGAATGGCTACAGGACTTGTAGGAGACCCGCCCTCCACAAGGCGGGTCGCTTGCGCCTATGGTGCCATGAACGCTTTCAAAATCGTCACGAAAGAGCCGACATTAATGTTGGTGTTCTCGGCCATGTAGTAAGCCATGTTGTCGAGTACATCCTTGTCATACGGCCGGGCGGCATCCTCGTAGACCTGACAGCAGCGAAACGCCAAATCGAAGGCCATCACATAATTAGAATACTGGTCCCACCAAGAAACAAAGTCATCCCAGTGCTGGGCATCATCGTAACTCACGCCGACGTTCTCGGCATTGAGGAGCCGTTCGACATCCGCGCCCCACGAGATCGAAACGATAGGCTGCGTCTTGTAAAGGGCGTGCAATAATGCCCCGGCTCGCTTGTAATGGTCCGGGTTCTTGGAGTGCAGCGCTACCTTGTAGGATTGAAGGCTGAGCTGATACGTGTCGTAAGCGAGATTGATCAAATCTCCTTCCAGCGCCACCGCAGCGCCGCCAGCCTTGTTTGCCGCTGGCCAACCGGACTTGTAATATTCCTCGACGAACGCCACAAAGAAATCGCGGTCGTCAAGTTCTTCGAATTTGGTAAACTCAACCATCGGTAAGCGCCCTACAGAATCAGGGCACAAAAAAGCCCCCGCGTGAACAGGGGCTTCTATACGGCTTTTATTAGCTCGGAAAGTTTATTTTTCCGAGAAAAAGGCTTTCAACACAACGGTTTCCGCGCTGAAGGTCTCTTCGAAGCGAAGCACCGGCTGCTTGAGGCCATTATTCGGGCACGCGCGGACGACTTTATCGCCCGAGCTTGTCGCGGGGGTCTGATTGTCGGTTCTAGTCATGTCACTCTCCCAAGGGTCGCCGCGTGTCAACGCATATCAAAGGCAAACGTTGCGACAGATAGATATGCTGCAATGCAGCAAAATCAAGATTCGAGTCGCGAAATGCCCAAGCATGAGTCGTGCCAACAGTCAATAGCTGCTGGCGATTAACGTGACATTAACAGACTCGGTACGGGCCCGCATAGGGGGCAGGTTAAAATTTACCAACTTTCTTGGAGTCACGGTAAAAGGCCCGCCAATGTTGCACTGCACCAGACGAGAGAAGCAAGTCAGCGCTTCACCCCTTCGCGCTTCCGGCGCACCAGTTCCTTTATCTGTTCGTTGGTCAGCTTCGGCGCGTGGGCTATCTTGTTGACGACAGCCCCAAAGGCCTCGTCGGACTGGTCGGTTTTCAGTTCGCGCGCTGCCTCGCGAAACTTCTCAATCTGCGGCTTCGGCTGTTTGGATTCCATCACGCCATGTCCATGCTTGAGTTCTGAGTGGGTTTCGTAGCAATCCACTCTCGCCTGCTTGTTTGTTCCGGCGACTCATGCGATAAGGGCTGTGTGGGGTTCGTGGCCCCACACAGCCCTTTAACCTCAACCCAGCCCGGTAGGCCAAGAGACGAGGAGGTTGCAAAGAAGATGACGGTCAGAATAGCAGGAGGGGGTCCACGACCCCTGATGTCCCACTGAAAGCCGCCAGTCGGCTGCTTCGCAGTCAGTATCGACGGCTTCCCTTATAGCACCACTAAGCTCCGGGAGCAACAAAAATGTCTGTGGAATCAATGGCCACCGACCCGTACGAGGTTGTGCTTAATGACCTCCGGGCCAAGAAGGCTCAAATAGAACAAGCCATTAGCGCCATCGAAGCAATTCGCGGCGGAACGCCAAATGGCTCTTATTCGACGGCGGCTGCGGCCGCGCCAGCGGGGCAAAATTCGGATATTGATTCGCCTGGCGCGTTCCTCGGAATGTCTATTGTTGATGCAGCCAAAAAGTTGCTGGCAGCCAAGCGCCAACCGTTGCGCAATCCCGACATTGCCATTGCGTTCAAGCGTGGTGGGCTTGCAATGAATTCGAAGGATGCTGTGAATACCATTGGTTCGGTGCTAACGCGCCGTGCAAACGATGTTGGCGATCTGGTTAAGGTTGATCGCGGCACGTGGGGTCTAAAGGAATGGTACCCCAACCGAAGCTTTAAGAAGGGCGCTCCGGCCGAGAAGGGCGAGGTAGCGTCTCCGCTCGCATCCGACGAGGAACCGATCGGGGACACACGCATGCTTTCTGTAGACCAGATTGCGAAGCTAAAGGCCGCAGGCATGACCGAAGAAGAACTTCGGGCGATGCCGAAGAGTGAAGCCGACATCTTTTTGGACTTGATGTCGTGACACAGCCGGCGTCATCGCCCCGGCTTTTTCCTTTGCCTAGCATATCGCCAGAGAGGCAGATCTAGCTGCACCGGCTTTCGAAAGTGCGTCCGCTTCTCGTCAAGCAGGTCTATGATAGGTGAGGCGCTTACCGGCAGCGCCCTTCAAGGCGATGAAAGCGCGGGTGCCGTCATCGACGCCCATGGCAATGCGGTTCGAATACCTGAAATCGAATTCGGCCAGATAGCGGTGCAGATGGTGTTCGGCGCAATGCTGATAGACGCCCTTCATGCCGCGCTTGAAAATCGAATAGAAGCCTTCCACCGTGTTGGTATGGACGGCGCCGCGAACGTATTCGTCCTTGGAATGCGTGACGAAATCGTGAGAGGCGAATTCCTGGCCGACGCGGCGATAGATGCCGGACTCGTCCGTCATCAACGCGCTTTCCTTGGCGATATTGGCGCGCACGATGGGCATGATCGTTCCAATACGGGCAGTATCGACGTGGAAGGAACGAGCGCGACCGCCACGTTCGACCAACGTAACCACGGTGTTCTTGTGAGCGCCGCCGCCACGCTTGACCGGGGTGCCCTTGAGGCGTCCAGTGTACGTTTCGTCAACCTCCACGGTCTGGCCATTGCCACCAAGCGGGGAGAGATCGCCAGACGCCATTGCAAGGCGAATGCGATGGCACAAGAACCAAGCGGCTTCATAAGTGCATTCGAGTATGCGGTGCATCTGGTGAGCGCTGACGCCCTTCTTAGAGGCGCACATGAGGTGGATAGCCTGTAGCCACTTGGTGAGCGGCAAATGGCTTTCCTCGAAGATCGAACCCATGCGGACGGTGAACTGCGAACGGCAAGCGCCGCACTTGTAAAGGCCGTGGCGCTCGACACCGTTGGGGTTCTTTTTGGAAGGCTTGGTGCGGACGCCCTTCAGCTTGTAGTGCTTATCGACGGAACCGCACTTTGGGCAGACCGGACCATTCGGCCACAAGATCGCCTCGACATGCTCGAAAGCCTTGGCTTCGTCGTGGAATTCGGGACGGGACAGAACGGACATGGCGATAACTCCTTGGAATCGTTATCGCCCATTGGTTTGGGTTTGTCAACCGGATAATAGCCTTTTTTGAAGCGCCCAAGGTGCGCATGGGTGTGGATTTACGTGAAATCTCGGTCGGTTCCCAAACGGACGCTGCACATTTTCATACATTAGGAATATGAGATATTGTGCGAGTGCGGGTGGGCTCTAAGGAGTTTGGATGACGAACGCGGACGAGATGCAGGCGATAGCCGACACCCAATGCGGGTCGTGACGCCTGACCGGCACCCAAGCAACTGATCAAAGCGGCCAGGAAGGAACACCCGAACGCGTCAAAGAAGGACATCGCCCGTGCGGCGTTCTTCTCGATTATCGCCAACGCCGAACAAGACCACGGCAAGGCAAGGAACCTACAGGCATTCGCAATAGCCGAGCGTGTCGACGGCACCTCTTGATCGGCACTGTAGCTTCATCAACCATTGACCCTGCCGCCAATAGCGATTTGCATAGACGAACCAACCTGGAAAACGGCTGGCATTCCCAGTCTCGCCACGGCATATCGGTCCCATGATTGAGCGTCGTGGCCTTGGTGCATTTGCAGTTGGAACTGGAGTTGGCTCGCTTGGCGGCTTGATCGGCCTTGGCGGTGCAGAGTTTCGTCTGCCGTTCCTGATCGGTCTGTTTCGATTTGCCGCCCTTGAAGCCGTGATCTTGAACAAAGCCGCCAGCTTGGTCGTCGTCGCTACGGCGCTGCCATTCCGGGCCAGCACGGTGCCGCTGGCGTCGGTAGCCGCACACTGGCCGATCATACTCAATCTCTTAGCGGGTAGCCTTCTAGGCGCTTGGTTTGGGGCAGGATGGGCAACGCGCCTTGAGTCCGCAACGCTTTACAAGGTGATAGCCGCGCTGCTGATCCTTATCGCGATTGTCCTGGTTTTCGGCCATGAGCCTGATGCTGCAGGATCGCAATTGGTTACCGGAGCCGCATTGATCGTTGCCGGGATCATTGCAGGGTTTGCCATCGGCGTCGTGGCATCCCTGCTGGGCGTGGCAGGCGGTGAACTGCTCATCCCGACACTTGTCCTTCTGTTCGGTGTCGACATCAAGCTGGCGGGCTCTCTGTCGCTGGCGGTAAGCCTGCCGACGATGCTGGTCGGCTTCACGCGCTACAGCCGCGACCAAAGCTTTTCGGTCATCGGCAGGAACAAGGCGTTCTTGCTGGCCATGGCTGCCGGTTCGATTGTCGGGACATTTATCGGTGGGCAGTTGCTTGGAGTGGTCGCCGAGCAAATCTTGCTCCCGCTGCTGGCGGCAATTCTGGTGATCTCAGCCTACAAGGTCTGGCGGCACAAATAGCACCACCGGAGCTAGCGCGGTCTCTTCGCGCTGACGGCGCACCGGCTCATTTATCTGCGGCGATCGTCCCTTTGAAGGGTCAGGCCCTTCGTCCGCATCCGCCATCGCGATCGCAACCGGCACGCCTTGGCGCAGCGACGCGCAACCTTCACGTCTGTGCCGAAACGACTTTATCACCTGGCAGCGCCGCCCCCGCAATATCCTCCAGGATCGGGCAGTCCGGCCTGTCGTCGCCGTGGCAGGCATGGATCAGCTTCTGCAAGGTCGAGCGCATCGACTGCAGTTCGCGCACCTTCTCCTCGATTGCCGTCACATGCGCGGCGGCGATCTCGCGCACGTCATGGCTGGTGCGGCTGCGGTCGTGGTAGAGCGCCATCAGCTGGCGGCAGTCGTCGATCGAAAAGCCGAGATTGCGCGCGCGGCGCAGGAAAGTCAGCCGGTGGATGTCGTCGCCCGAATAGTCGCGGTAGCCGTTGCCGGCGCGCGCCGGACGGATCAGGCCGATCTCCTCATAGTAGCGAATGGTCTTGGCCGGCAGGCCGGAACGCTGGGCGGCATCTCCGACATTCATGACAGTTCTCGACTTCCGGCGGCTTGGCGGGCGGCCCCATTGAATTTATTACATAATCTTATGGTAGCCGTTGCCGAAAAGCCACAGTTGCGGACTTACCGGCATGTAAGCCCCTGCATATAGGCATCGCCCGCTTGGCAAGCAAAGCAAATGCCAGCATGAATGATGGTGACAAAGCGGCCGTAACGAGCCGCTCTATTTCGGGCGGGGCATCGGACCTTTTCATGCGCATGAAGTCATTCGCAATCGTCGCGGCACTTGCGCTGTCGACGGCTATTGCTGGTTGCAGCACCATCGGCTCGCAGATCTTCACCAACAACTATGGCCCGATGACCGATGCGGGCTATCAACTGCCGCGCATTCCGATCGAAAAGGTGCCGTTCAAGTACCGCCGGCAGGTGGTTAGCTACGACACCGATGAAAGGCCGGGCACCATCGTCGTCGATACGCAGAACAAGTTTCTCTATTACGTCATGGGCGGCGGCGATGCGATGCGTTACGGCATCGGCGTCGGCCGCGAGGGTTTTGAATGGCGCGGCACCGCCCGTATCGCGGTCAAGCGCGAATGGCCGACCTGGACGCCGCCTTCGGCGATGATCAAGCGTCAGCCGGAGCTCGCCAAATTTGCCGGCGGCATGGAGCCGGGATTGACCAACCCACTCGGCGCGCGCGCCCTGTATCTGTTCAACAAGGGCGGCGATTCGGGTTACCGGCTGCATGGCAGCCCGGAGTGGAACTCGATCGGCAAGGCGATGTCGTCGGGCTGCATCCGGCTGATGAATCAAGACATTATCGACCTTTACGACCGCACCTCGGTCGGTGCCAAGGTTATCGTTCTCTAGAGCTCATACGCGGACCGTCTAGGCAACAACTGACGTCCCAAAACAGAAAACCGGGCACTTTGGCCCGGTTTTTTGTTGTCGCGCGACAGGCGAATTGACGTTTTTTTGAGTCGTTAAGAGACCTGTTCGACCTGCTGCACTTCGGGCACAAAATGCCGGAGCAGGTTCTGGATGCCGTGCTTCAGCGTCGCCGTCGACGACGGGCAGCCGGCGCAGGCGCCCTTCATGTGCAGGAACACGGTGCCGTTCTCGAAGCCGCGGAAGGTGATGTCGCCACCGTCCTGGGCGACAGCCGGGCGCACCCGCGTGTCGAGCAGCTCCTTGATGGTGATGACCAGTTCCTCGTCGGCCTTGTCGTAGAATTCGCCGGTCTGGCTGGTCTCGGCGGCGGGGCCGGCCTTGGCCATGACAGGCGCGCCGGACATGAAGTGTTCCATGATGGCGCCGAGGATCGCCGGCTTCAGATGCTGCCAGTCGGGGCCGTCCTTGGTCACGGTGACGAAATCATAGCCGAAGAAGACGCCGGTGATGCCCGGGATCTCGAACAGCCGGCCGGCCAGCGGCGAAGCCGTAGCGGCGCTTTCGGCATCGCGGAAATCGGCGGTGCCTTCGACAAGCACTTCCTTGCCGGGCAGGAACTTCAATGTCGCCGGATTTGGCGTCGATTCGGTCTGGATGAACATGGATATCTCCGTGCCCATTCGGGCAGATAGTTTGGAATAATTCTAAATAGGCCTTATCGGCAGGACATTCAAGCGAAAGCCATCGCCGGAACGGCAACCACACTTTTCGAAGAAATTCGAAGCGTCTGATCGGCGAATTCCTAGTCCAGGTCGCGTAGTATCTCTAGAGCCAAATCGGCAAATCGGGCTCGGAGGAGATGCCAGATGACAGGCGCTCCAGTTCCGGCTTCAGGACTCCAATAGTTCAGAGGATTGGCGGATCGTCTGGAGGGAGTGGTACTTCCAGATATCGTCGCCGGTCTCAGAATTGTGCGAATGTGCGGCGCAAGCGGCACGAGCGGTGCCAAAACCCGGGCTACCGGCCAATTCATGTCTTGAAGCCATTCCATAATTTGCGGTTCGACTTGAGGAAAGCCAAGGGCCACGAGCGCAGCCGCCTTCGCCGTGTCGTGCTTATTTTCCGGCAGCAGCTTTAGCAGATCGTTTTTCAACTCGGATATTTCCAGCTGCCTGGCACAATCCCCTTGGGATATCAGGCCAGGCTGTCGATTTCTTCGTCGGACAGGTTCTGCGGCACCACCGTCACCGGGATCGGGAAAGCGGCGCCCTTGCCGGCGACCGCGCCGACCAGCGGACCCGGCCCCTCCTTGCCGGCTCCGGCCGCCAGCACGAGGATGGCGATATCCTGGTCTTCCTCGATCAATTTGTGGATCTCTTCGGTCGGCTTGCCTTCGCGCACCACGAGTTCCGGCTCGATGCCGAGTTTCTGGCGCACCTTGTTGGCATAGCTGTCCAGTGCGGCGCGCGCGGTGGCGGTGGCCTCCTCGCGCATGATCTTCTCGACGCCCAGCCAATGCTGGAAATCGTCCGGCTCGATCACATAGAGCAGCACCAGCACGCCGCTGGTGCTCTGCGCGCGCTTCGAGGCATAGACGACGGCCCGTTCGCATTCGGGCGTGTCGTCAATGATCGCCAGGAACTTGCGGCGATGGCCGGCTTCGCGGCTGAGGCGTTTGGAGACCATTTTCTACCTTCGATGGTTTCGGTCGCAATCTGCCACCGCCACAGCCCGGCCGCAAGCGACCGGCGGATGTAGCGATGTTGGGCGTGTTAAGCGCGTCCAAGAGGACGCGCGGCGCTCCAAGGTTCAGCTTTGCAGCAGGCCGATGATGTCGCGCACGGTCTTCATCGTCGCCTCGGCCAAGGCGCCGGCCCGCTCGCCGCCATCCCTGAGCACCGCGTCGACAAAGGCGCGGTCATCGGAAATGCGGCGCATTTCCCCGGCGACCGGCGCCAGCTTTTCCACGGCAAGGTCGGCCAGCGCCGGCTTGAACACCGAAAACTGTTGGCCGCCGAACTCCTTCAGCACCGCCTCCTTCGATATCTCGGCGAGACCCGCATAGATGCCGACGAGGTTTTCGGCTTCCGGCCGGCCGGCCAGGCCGTCCAATTCCCCGGGCAGCGCCTCGGGGTCGGTCTTGGCCTTGCGGATCTTCTTCGAGATGCTGTCGGCATCGTCGGTCAGGTTGATGCGCGACAGGTCCGACGGGTCCGACTTCGACATCTTCTTCGAGCCGTCGCGCAGCGACATGATCCGCGCCGCCGGTCCGCCGATGATCGGTTCGGTCAGCGGGAAATAGCCGTTCACCGTCTCCTCGCCGATCTTCATCTCGACGCCGACGCCAAGGCCGGCGATACGGTCCGAAAAGTCGTTGTTGAACTTCTGCGCGATGTCGCGGGTCAGCTCCAGATGCTGCTTCTGGTCATCGCCGACCGGCACATGGGTGGCGCGGTAGACGAGGATGTCGGCCGCCATCAGGCTCGGATAGGCAAGCAGCCCAAGCGAGGCGTTCTCGCGATCCTTGCCGGCCTTGTCCTTGAACTGCGTCATCCGGTTCATCCAGCCGATGCGGGCCACGCAGTTGAAAATCCAGGCGAGCTCGGCGTGCTGCATGACCCGCGACTGGTTGAAGACGATGTGCTTCTTCGGGTCGATGCCGGAGGCGAGAAACGCAGCGGTGATCGAACGCGTTTGATCCTTGAGATCGTCATGGACAAGCTGCGCGGTCAGCGAATGCAGGTCGACGACGCAATAGATGCAATCGGAGGTGTCCTGCAGGGCGACGAATTTCTTGATGGCGCCGAGATAGTTGCCGAGATGCAGATTGCCGGTCGGCTGGACGCCGGAAAAGACGAGTGGCTTGAAGGCGGGCTGATTGAAGGCAGGCTGATTGGCATCAGTCATGGTGTTTCCCTGGCTTGTGGAGGGCCGTTTCGCGCGCGGCGAAAGTCTTTCGACGGCGCGCTTATGGACGAGAGCGGGGAGCGGATCAAGAGGCTGTTGGCTGGGCGGCGCAGGGGCTTTGGCCTCAGCCGCGTAAGACGCCGCAAGAGGCGTTTTTTGTAGCTTCAAGCTGGAGGACGTGAAATATAAAACCCGCGTCAACGGCAGGTCGCTGGCGCGACTCAGCACTATGAATAAATTCCTAGCATAGCTGCCGTCATCTGTCAAGTTGAACCTACACACAGTTCACGGCAATCGCTTCAGGTTTGCGCTACCCCTCACCCTTACCCTCTCCCCCTGAAAAAACGGGGAGAGGGGGGTCGCCAGCGTTGCAGCCAGCCCCTTCTCCCCGTTCTTGACGGGGAGAAGGTCCCGGCAGGGGGTTGAGGGGCGGCGCCGAAATCGACAATCGGCTTCGACTTACGGATCTGGAGACTATTCCCTAGTCGAAGGGGAGCCCTTCCGCCTGATATTGCGCCGGATCATGCCGAAATCGGCGCCGCCGGTGGCGAAGGAGGTGACGAAATAAAGCAACGCCCCGCCGGCTACCAGCGCAAGAAGCGTCGTAGCCTTGATTGCCAGCGGTGAGCCCGAGGCCAGTTGGGCGGCAAACCAGTGCTCGGCAAAATAGAGCGCCGCGCCCATCACCGCCGCCGACAGCACCAGCCGTGGGATGCGCCTCATGAGCGGTACGTCGCGGCCCCAGTGGCCGCGCCGGATCAGCACGCCGAGCAGCATCAGCGCATTGACCCAGCCGGCGACGGCCGAGGCAACGGCGATGCCCGGCGCGCCCATCGACGGAAACAGCGTCAGCGCGGTGGTGACGTTCACTGCCACCGAGATGGCGGCGAAGATCATCGGTGTGCGCGTGTCCTCGCGGGCAAAATAGCCGGGCGTGAATGCCTTGATCAGCACAAAGGCCGGCAAACCCAAGCCGAAGATCGCCAGGATCGCCGCCACGATCGGCGTCGAGTTGTTGGTGGCAAATGCCCCGCGTTCGTAGACCAGCCCCACGATCGGCTCCGACATGACCAGCAGTGCCGCCGCCGCCGGCAAGGTAAGGAACAGCGTGAACTCCACCGACCGGTTCTGCAGATTGGCCGCCTCGATCAGATTGCCTGACTTCAGCGCCCGCGACAGTTCGGGCAGGAGCACGATGGCGACGGCGACGCCGATGACGCCGAGCGGCAGCTGGTAGATGCGATCGGCATAGGCCAGCGACGACACCGCACTGTCCTGCGCCGAGGCGATCGCGGTGCCGATCAGCTGGTTGATCTGGGTGATGCCGCCGGTGATCGCCGCCGGCAGCGCCAGGATCAGCAGCCGCTTGACATTGGGCGTCATCTTTGGCCGGCGGAAACCGATCGAGATGCCGGCATGGCGCACCGCCACCCAGACGATCGCCAGTTGCACCAGCCCCGCCGCCAGCACGCCCCAGGCCAGCGCGAAGCCGACGGTGCGCGCGTCCGATCCCTTGTGCCAGGCATAGGCGAGCACGCCGATCAGGATGATGTTGAGGAACACCGGCGCCACCGCGGCGGCGAAATAGCGGCGCAGCGAATTCAGCATGCCGGCCATCATGGCGCCGAGCGACATGCAGATCAGGTAGGGAAACATGATGGTCGCAAGCCGGACCGTCATGTCGAACTTTCCCGGCGTGTCGGCAAAGCCCGGGGCCACCAGGTAGCGCACGATCAGCGGCATCGCCAATTCCATGGCGATGGTCAGCGCCAGCAACGCCGTGAACAGGACGCCGAACACCTCTTCCGAAAAGCGCTTGGCGCCGTCGGTGCCGTGCGTCTCGATCTCCTTGGCGAAGAGCGGCACGAAGGCGGCGTTGAAGGCGCCTTCGGCAAACAGCCGGCGAAAGGTGTTGGGAAACTGGAACGCCGCGTTGAAGGCGTCGGCGATCGGCCCGGTGCCGAGTGCCGCCGCCATCAGCATCTCACGGACGAAACCAAGGGCGCGGCTCATCAGCGTGCCGGAAGCGACCGTCGCGAACTTTTTGACAAGGCTCATGCGTCTGGAGACTGCCTGCAGGATTGGGACAAATAAATGGTGGTTGTCACTCGGCCGCGGCCTTGGCCTTGCCGCCACGCTCGGGCGCGGTGCCTTCGAGGGCCGCGATCAGCCTGTTGTGGATGGCGCTCATGCGCGTCGGGCTGTCGATCTTCTGCCCGGTCAAGTCGGTGACATAGAAGGTATCGATGACCTTTTCGCCGAAGGTGGTGATGTGTGCAGAGGCGATGTCGAGCGACAGGTCCGACAGCGCCCCGGTGATCTCGGACAGCAGGCCCGGCCGATCCAGCCCCTCGACCTCGATCACCGAGAACCGGTTCGACAGCGTATTGCGGATTTCGGCGCGCGGCGGGATGCGGAAGACCTTGGCGCCGCGCCGCGGCTTGGTGCGCTTCTCGATCATCTCAGGCAACCAGCTCTTGCCCGACAGCACATCCTCAATCAGGCGGCCGACGCGCTCGGCGCGCCGACGCTCGTCCTCGTCGCGGTCGAACTCCCTCGAGATCAGGATAGTATCCAGCGCGCGGCCATCGGCGGTGGTGAAGATCTGCGCATCGACGATGTTGCCGCCGGCCGCCACGCAAGCGCCGGCAATGACCGACAGCAGGCGCGGATGGTCCTGCGCCAGCACGGTGATTTCGGTCACCGCCTCGAACTGGTGGGTTTTGACGATGGTGGCGAGCTTCTTGCCCGCCGCGTCCACCTCGCGGATGAATTCGGCGTGGCGGAGCTGGTCGGCGAGATCGACCGTCAGCAGATAGTTCTCGTAATGCAGGCCGACATAGCGCTTGCGGGCTTTTTCGGGCCAATCGGCAAGCGCTTCGGCCAGCCGCTCGCGTGCCGCAGCCGTTCGCTTGGCGCGCGATACTTCCGAAAATCCGCCGGTCAACAAAAGCTCGGTCTCGTAGTAGAGCGTGCGCAGCAATTGGCCTTTCCAGCCGTTCCAGACGCCCGGCCCGACGCCTCTGATATCGCAGACGGTGAGGATGAGCAGCAGCTTCAGCCGTTCGACCGACTGCACGATCGCGGCGAAATCCTCGATCGTCTTGCGGTCGTTGAGATCGCGGGTCTGTGCGGTCATCGACATGACGAGATGGTTCTCGACCAGCCAGGCGACCGTTTCGGTGTCGGCCGCCGACAGCCCCATATGCGGGCAGATGCGCCGCGCGATCCGGGCACCCACTTCGGAATGGTCCTCGGGCCGTCCCTTGGCGATGTCGTGCAAAAGCACCGCGACGTAGAGCGCCTCGCGGCTTTTCTTCAGCCCCGGCATCAGCGTGTGGGCAAGCGGGTGGATCTTTTCACCGTCGCCACGCTCGATCTCGGCCAGCACGCCGATACAGCGGATCAGGTGCTCGTCCACCGTATAGTGGTGGTACATCGAGAACTGCATCATGGCGACGATCTTGCCGAAATCCGGGATCAGCTTTGCCAGCAGTCCCGCCTCGTTCATGCGCCTGAGATTGAGTTCGGCATTGCGGTCCGACGTCAATATGTCGAGGAACAGCCGGTTAGCTTCCTCGTCGCGCCTGAGCGCCTTGCCGATGAGGCCGAGCGAACGGGTCAGCAGCTTCAGTGCATCGGGGTGGAATTCCAGCCCGTGCTTGTCGGCGAACCAGAACAGCCTCAAGAGGTTGACCGGATCGCGCTCGAACACCAGGTCGTCGGCGACGTTGATGCGATGGTTGTCGATAATGAAATCGGACGTGCCGGCAAGCTTTCGCTTGCGGCGTGAGAAGGTGAGGAAGATGCGATTGAAGCCCGGCACATGCTTGGCCTGCTCTTCCTCGAGTGCCGCGCAGAAGATGCGGGTGAGATCCCCGACATCCTTGGCGACGAGGAAGTAGTGCTTCATGAAGCGCTCGACCGCTGACAGGCCCGGATGTGTGGTGTAGCCCAGCCGCTCGGCGATCTCGCGCTGGATGTCGAAATGCAGCCGTTCCTCGGCCTTGCCGGTGAGGAAATGCATGTGACAGCGCACCGCCCACAGGAAGTCCTCGGCCTTCTGGAACTCCCGGTATTCGGTGCCGGTGAAGACGCCCTTGTCGACCAGTTCCTCGCCGGTGCGCACCCGGTAAAAATACTTGCCGATCCAGAACAGCGTCTGCAGGTCGCGCAGGCCGCCCTTGCCGTCCTTGACGTTGGGTTCGACCAGATAGCGGCTTTCGCCGGCCTTGGCATGGCGCTCGTCGCGTTCGGCAAGCTTGGCCTGCACATATTCGGGCCCGGTCGTGCGCACCACCTCGCGGTCGAAACGCTGCAAGAGCTCGTCATAGAGCTTCTGCTCGCCCCACAGGAAACGCGCTTCCAGGATCGAGGTGCGGATGGTGATGTCGGTGCGCGACAGCCTCAGGCATTCGTCGATGTTGCGGGTGGCGTGGCCGACCTTCAGCCCCAGATCCCACAGGATGTAGAGCATGTATTCGACAATCTGCTCGCCCCATGGCGTCTGCTTGTAGGGCAGCAGGAAGAGGAGATCGATATCGGAACCCGGCGCCAGCGTGCCGCGGCCATAGCCGCCGACCGCGACGACGGCCATGCGTTCGGCCGATGACGGGTTTTTGACGCGATAGACATGGGTGGCGGCGAAATCGTAGAGCGCTCGGATGATCTCGTCCATGAGATGCGACAGCCGGGCGGCGCAGGCGGTGCCGCTGCCATCGTCCATCAGCATGCGTTCGGCGATGCTGCGGCCGGCGGCCAGCCTGCCCTTGAGAAGCTGGAGAACACCGGCGCGCGCAGCCTTGCCGGAGCCGTCGCCTGCCGTGGCCGCGGTCAGCGCCGTCATCTCGCAGCGCAAGGCTTCGCCGTCGATCAGTTCATCGAGCTTTAGAGAGATTCTTGCCATAAGTGCCGTTCGGCCTCGCCGTTTTGGCGGCGTCTATAGCGCGTTTTCGCGGCGCTGGGTATGGGGCGGGCGGACACGCTCTCCACGGGAGTCGTCAATGGCATGCGGCGGCGGCTGGATGCGGGATTGTCCGCCGGCGGTTTGGCGCGCGCCTCGGCAAGAAAAACAGAGATTGGCCCTTGACCTTCCAGTCACTGGAAGCACTACTTCCGCTTCAGAACCGAGACACAGGGGCATTATCCGCATGACGCATTCCGACCATAACCATCACGCCCATAGCGGCTGCTGCGCGGCAAAAGCTGCTCCGTCCGTCGCCGAAGCCGTCATTCGCGACCCGGTCTGCGGCATGACCGTCGATCCGGCCGCCGGCAAACCGACAGCCGAGCATGGCGGCCATCGCTATCATTTCTGCAGCGATCGCTGCCGTTCAAAATTCACGGCCGAGCCGGAAAAGTACCTTACCGCCACCGATCCGGTCTGCGGCATGCGTGTCGAGCGTGCCACCGCGAAGCACTTTTCCCGGCATGAAGGCCAAGGCTTCTATTTCTGCTCGGCCGGCTGTAAGGTGAAATTCGAGGCGGAGCCGGCAAAGTATCTTGGCGACAGGCCAGAGCCGCAGGCGATGCCGAAAGGCACGCAATACACCTGCCCGATGCATCCCGAAATCGTCCGCGACAAGCCAGGGGCCTGCCCGATCTGCGGCATGGCGCTAGAACCGATGGGCGTACCATCAGGCGACGAGGGGCCGAACCCGGAACTGGTCGATTTCACTAGGCGGTTCTGGGTGAGTGCCGTGTTGTCGGTGCCATTGCTGATATTCGCCATGGCGCCGATGCTCGGCGTGACGTTTAGCGCCTTCATCGAGGATTCGGCGAAGATCTGGGTGGAATTGGCGCTGGCCAGCCCAGTTGTATTGTGGGCGGCATTCCCCTTCTTCCATCGTGGCTGGGATTCGGTTCTCAACCGCAGTCCCAACATGTGGACGCTGATTTCGCTCGGCGTTGGTGCGGCCTACCTCTACAGCGTCGTCGCCGCGCTGTTCCCGGATATATTTCCGCACCAGTTCCGCGGTCATGAGGGCACGGTGCCGGTCTATTTCGAGGCGGCCGCCGTCATCGTGGCACTGGTTTTCCTCGGCCAGGTGCTGGAATTGCGCGCTCGTGAAAAAACTGGCTCGGCAATCCGCGCGCTGCTCGATCTCGCGCCGAAGACGGCGCGACTGATCGTCGAGGACGGTTCCGAAAACGACGTGCCGCTCGACACGGTCAAGGCCGGCGATCGCCTGCGCATCCGTCCCGGCGATGCCGTGCCGGTCGATGGCATCGTGCTGGAAGGCCGCTCTTCCATCGACGAATCGATGCTATCAGGCGAGCCGCTGCCGGTCGAAAAGACTGAAGGCAACCCCCTCACCGGCGGCACGCTCAACAAGAACGGTTCGCTGATCATGCGCGCCGAGAGGATCGGCGCCGAAACCACGCTGGCGCGGATCGTCGAGCTCGTCGCCAAGGCGCAGCGTTCGCGCGCGCCGATCCAGGGTCTGGCCGACCGCGTCTCGTTCTATTTCGTCCCGGCCGTTGTGGTGGTTGCGATCGTTGCGTTCATCGCCTGGGCGATCTTCGGGCCGCAACCCAGCCTTATCTTTGCAATCGTTTCGGCGGTCTCGGTGCTGATCATCGCCTGTCCTTGCGCGCTGGGGCTTGCCACGCCGATGTCGATCATGACCGCCACGGGGCGGGGCGCGCATGCCGGCGTGCTGATTAAGGACGCCGAGGCGCTCGAACGCTTTGCCTCGGTCGACACGCTGATCGTCGACAAGACCGGCACATTGACCGAAGGCCGGCCGAGATTGACCGACGTCGTCGCTACCGAAGGCGTGACGGAAGATGATCTGCTCGCACTTGCCGCCGGCCTGGAGAAAGGCTCGGAGCATCCGCTGGCCGAGGCTATCGTCGAAGGTGCCCGTGAACGCGGGGTAAGGATCCCCGACGCCGGCGGTTTCGAGGCGGTCACCGGCAAGGGCGTTTCCGGCACGGTGTCGGGAAAGAAGGTAGCGCTCGGTAACGCCGCGATGATGGCCGATCTCGGCATCGATATCGCATCCATTTCGGCCAGCGCCGAGGCGCTGCAGGCCGAGGGCAAGACCGCGATGTTCGTCGCGGTTGGCGACAAACTGGCCGGCATTGTCGCCGTCGCCGACCCGATCAAGGCGACGACATCAGAGGCGATCAAGGCGCTGCACGACCGCGGCCTCAAGATCATCATGGCGACTGGCGATAACGAACGCACGGCGAAAGCCATCGCAAGCAAACTCGGCATCGATGAGGTGCGTGCCGGCCTGCTGCCGGAACAGAAGAGCGCACTGGTCGATGAGTTGCGCGCCAGGGGCGCCGGCGTCGCCATGGCCGGCGACGGCGTCAACGACGCCCCGGCGCTGGCTGCCGCCGATGTCGGCATCGCCATGGGAACCGGCGCCGATGTCGCGGTCGAAAGCGCCGGGATCACGCTGGTGAAGGGCGATCTCAACGGCATCGTCCGGGCCCGCACGCTCGCCCAGGCGACGATCCGCAACATCCGCCAGAACCTGTTCTTTGCCTTCCTCTACAACGTGCTTGGCGTGCCGGTCGCCGCCGGCGTGCTCTATCCGCTCACCGGCACGCTGTTGTCGCCGATGCTGGCGGCGGCGGCCATGAGCCTGTCCTCGGTTTCGGTCATCACCAACGCGTTGCGGCTCAGGACGTTGAAACTCTGAACGGAGTCCCCAGATAGGAATTCGTTCAAAAAGGAGATCATGAATGACCTTGGCCAAGAAGATCGTGCTGCTGCTGATGGCGGCGGGAATGCTGCTTGCCGTTTTCCTCGAAAGCATTCCGTCGCAAGCCCAGGAGATGAAACACGACATGGGGGCGCACGACATGGAGACCATGAGCGCGCAAAGCCCCTCGACCGACGGCTACAAGGCGGCGATGGACAAGATGCACACCGCCATGATGGCGATCGAACCTTCCGGCAATGCCGATGTCGAATTCGCCCGCGGCATGATCCCACATCATCAGGCCGCAATCGACATGGCCAAGATCGAGCTTGCCAATGGCAAGGATCCGGAAATGCGCAAAATGGCCGAAGCGGTGATCGCGGCGCAGGAAGCCGAGATCAAGCAGATGCAGGATTGGCTGGCCGCCCACCCGGTGAAGTAGATATCGGGCAGCTCGTGGAAAATCCTGGACTTTCATCTGGATTTCTCGCGAAGGGTGTGGTGCCATCCGGTCTCGACTGGAGCGCGCCCATGCCGTCAACGATAAGAACCACCATATTGCCGTCGGGCGAAGCTGTTCCCGTGCTGGGTCAAGGCACGTGGAAAATGGGCGAGGATTTCAGCCGCCATGCCGACGAGGTCAACGCGCTGAAGCTTGGACTCGATCTCGGCATGGTGCTGATCGATACCGCCGAAATGTATGCCAACGGCGGGGCCGAGGAGGTGGTGGCGGATGCCATTGTCGGACGCCGCGACGAGGTGTTCCTGGTCTCCAAGGTGCTGCCGTCCAACGCCTCGCGCACCGGCGTGCCGGCGGCCTGCGACAGAAGCCCCAGGCATCTGCGCACCGACCGCATCGATCTCTATCTGCTGCACTGGCCCGGCAGCGTGCCTCTGGCGGAAACGGTCGAGGCCTTCGAAGCGTTGAAAAAGGCCGGCAAGGTCCGCCACTGGGGCGTCAGCAATTTCGACACCCATGAGATGGAGGAACTGGTCAGCCTGCCGGCCGGCGACAGCGTCCAGACCAACCAGATCCTCTACAATCTGTCCCAGCGCGGCCCCGAATTCGACCTTGCGCCCTGGAGCCGGCAACGCGGCATTCCACTGATGGCCTATTCGCCGGTCGATCAGGGCGTATTGGCGCGCAATACCAGGCTCGAAGCCATCGCCGCCCGCCACAATGCCACGGCGGCTCAGCTGGCGCTGGCCTGGGTGATGGCACAGGAGGGCGTCATCGCCATTCCAAAGGCCGGCAAACAAGAGCATGTCCGCCAGAATGTCGCTGCGCTCGACATCGAGCTCACCCCGGATGATTTCGCCGACATCGACCGTGCCTTCCCGCCGCCGACCCGCAAGCGTGGCCTGCAGATGATTTGAGGCTCAGGGCCAAGGTCACACTCCGTCACGCCCCTCTCTGTCCGGCAGGACAGAGGGGGGCGCCGTAGAGCGCTATCGGACGAGGCCCAGCTACTTACTTCCCCGCCATCGCCTTCAGCCGATACAGCGCCTCCAGCGCCTCCCTCGGCGTCATCTCGTCGGGATTGATCTCCCCTAGCGCCGCGCTCAGCCCATCGCTCTTTGCCGGCTTTTGCGCTTCCTGTTTCAGCGCCACCGAAAACAAAGGCAGATCGTCGACCAGCCGGTTGGCCTTGCCCGAAACCTCGCCCGCTTCCAGCTGGTGCAGCACTTCCCTGGCCCGCCCGACCACCGCTTCCGGCAGGCCGGCCAGACGCGCAACCTGCACGCCATAGGAGCGGTCGGCGGCACCCTTGCCGACCTCGTGCAGGAAGACCACGTCGCCCTCCCATTCCTTGACCCGCATAGTGAAATTGTGCAGTCGAGCCAGTTTGCTGGCCAGCGCCGTCATCTCGTGGAAGTGGGTGGCGAAGATCGCCCGGCAGCGGTTCTTCTCATGCAGATATTCGACCGCCGCCCAGGCGATCGACAGGCCGTCGAAGGTAGCGGTGCCGCGGCCGATCTCGTCGAGGATCACCAGTGCGCGTTCGCCGGCCTGGTTGAGGATCGCCGCCGTTTCGACCATCTCGACCATGAAAGTCGAGCGGCCGCGCGCCAGATCGTCCGAGGCACCGACACGTGAAAACAGCCGGTCGACGACGCCGATATGGGCAGATGTCGCCGGCACGAAGGAGCCGGTCTGGGCGAGGATGGCGATCAGCGCGTTCTGCCTGAGGAAGGTCGATTTGCCGCCCATATTGGGGCCGGTCAGCAGCCAGATCGCGCCGTTTTTGGCATCGCCTTCCGGCGACAAATCGCAATCATTGGCGACGAACGGTCCTTCGCCCGAACGCCGCAGCGACTGTTCCACCACCGGATGCCGCCCGCCCGAAATTGCGAAGGCGA
Source organism: Mesorhizobium sp. M1312 (assembly GCF_040318115.1). Lineage (NCBI taxonomy): Bacteria > Pseudomonadati > Pseudomonadota > Alphaproteobacteria > Hyphomicrobiales > Phyllobacteriaceae > Mesorhizobium > Mesorhizobium sp. M1312. The sequence continues at coordinate 433,938 of NZ_JAMYLQ010000001.1, forward strand.
GGCTTGCGTCCACGATGGGCCGGCACCAGGCCTCGCTTTCGGAAAGCAGCGCAAGTGCCGACGACACGTCGAGCACGGCAAGCGCATCGGCTCCAGCGCGGATCTTGTCCGCCTGGCCGACCGCCTCCGCCGTCAGCCTGTCGAAGGCGACAAGCTCGATCGCCAGCGCCCGGTCGGCGGCGTTGGCGATCTTCGATTCCAGCTCGGCCAGTTCCGTCGTGGTGAAGCGCATGGCATTGGCCATGGTCTGGCGGTGGATGAAGCGCGCCTTCGCGCCGTCGCTGCTCGTCATGATCGCATGGTGGTTGGCGGTGACTTCGATGTAATAGCCAAGCACATTGTTGTGCCGGATTTTCAACGAGCGGATGCCGGTTTCGTCGATCAGCGAGCGCTCCAGCCCGGCGATCACCTTGCGCGATTCGTCGCGCAGTGCCCGCATCTCGTCGAGTTCAACATTGTAGCTGGAACGGACAAAGCCGCCGTCGCGCTTGAGCAGCGGCAGCTCGTCACTGAGCGCCTGCGTCAGATGCTCGGCCAGCGGGCGTGGCAGCGCCTCGATCGCCGCCAGCGCCGCCGCCAGTTCCTGCGGCAGGGCGGTCGTCCCAAACAGTTCGGCAATAGTGCCGGCCGCCTCGAACCCGGCACGCAGCGCGCCGAGATCGCGCGGGCCGCCGCGGTTGAGCGCCAGCCGCGACAGGGCGCGGGGCATGTCGGCGACGCTCTTCAGGCTCGCCCGCACCGCTTGACACAGCCGTGTCTCGGACCGGAAGAACGACACCGAATCCAGCCTTGCGCCAATTGCTGCCGGGTCGGTCAGCGGCGCCATCAGCCGGTCGGCGAGCAGTCGCGCCCCAGCGCCGGTCACCGTGCGGTCGATCGCCTTGAACAGCGAGCCCTCGCGGCTGCCAGAAAGGGTGCGCAGCAGTTCCAGATTCGCGCGTGTCGCCGGATCGATGAACAGCGTCGAACCCTGCTCCTCGCGCTCGGGCCGCGACAGCGGCGGCCGTTCGGCCTTCTGCGTTTTTTCGACATAGGCGATGGCGCCTGAGATCGCCGACAGCTCGGCGCGGGAAAACGTGCCGAAACTGTCCGGCGTCGCCACCTCGAAGAAACGGGCGATGCGCCCGGCTGCCGACGCCGAGTCGAACAGGCTCGGCGGCTGCGGATTGGCGACGCGGCCGAGCACATCGAACACCGGTTTCAGTTCGGGATCGTAAAACACCGGTTCGGCGACGATCAGCTCGCGTGGGTCGACGCGAAAGACATCGGCGAGCAGCCGGTCGGCGGTGGTCTCGGCAACGCGGAAGGCGCCGGTCGAGATCTCGATCCAGGCCAATGCAAAACTTCCTTGGTTCCCTGTCGCGCTGCCGCGCTCCCCGCCTTTTGGTTCCGCCCCGCCCTTGACCCGGCCAAGCGCCATTAAAAAACTCGATTCCGACGGCGCCAGCAATTTGTCGTCGGTGATGGTGCCGGGCGTCACCAGTCGCACCACGTCGCGGCGCACCACCGATTTGCCGCCGCGCTTCTTCGCCTCGGCCGGATCCTCGATCTGCTCGCAGACGGCGACGCGAAACCCTTGGCCGATCAGCTTCTGCAGGTAGTCGTCGGCGGCATGCACCGGCACGCCGCACATCGGGATGTCGAGGCCCTGGTGCTTGCCGCGCTTGGTCAGGACGATGCCGAGCGCCCGGCTCGCCTTCTCGGCGTCGTCGAAGAACAGCTCGTAAAAATCGCCCATGCGGTAGAACAGCAGCGAATCCGGGTTCGCCGCCTTGATCTCGATATACTGCTCCATCATCGGCGTCGCCGGCGCAAAGGCCGGCGTGGCGCTGTCGCTGCGAATGGGCGTTTCGTCGTTCAAGAAGCTGCTTCCAAATTCCCCAAGCCATGCTTGGCGGTTTACAGCAGCGAAGTGTAGCCTTAATCCCGAACGTTCCACAAAAGAAAGCATTGCACCCGTCTCAACGAGGTGCTGCATGGGCGAGGAAATCGAAAGCATCATGGCCAGGAAAACCGAAAACCCCGGACCCTCCGTCAGTGCGCAGGAGGCGCTGGAATTCCACGCCATGGGCCGGCCCGGCAAGCTGGAGATCGTCGCCACCAAGCCGATGGCCACCCAGCGCGACCTCAGCCTCGCCTATTCGCCCGGCGTTGCGGTTCCCGTCCTTGCCATTGCCGAGGATCCTAGCCGCGCCTTCGACTACACGACGCGCGGCAACATGGTCGCCGTCATTTCCAACGGCACCGCTATCCTCGGCCTCGGCAATCTCGGCGCGCTGGCCGCCAAGCCGGTGATGGAAGGCAAGGCGGTGCTGTTCAAGCGCTTCGCCGATGTCGATTCCATCGATCTCGAGGTCGACACCGAGGATGCCGAAGAGTTCATCAATTGCGTGCGCTTCCTCGGCCCTTCCTTCGGGGGCATCAACCTTGAAGACATCAAGGCGCCGGAATGCTTCATCATCGAGCAGCGGCTGCGCGAACTGATGGACATACCGGTCTTCCATGACGACCAGCACGGCACCGCCATCATCTCGGCCGCCGGCCTGATCAATGCGCTGGAAATCACCGGCCGCGACATGAAGACCACGAAAATGGTCTGCAATGGCGCCGGTGCTGCCGGCATCGCCTGCATCGAGCTGATGAAGGCGATGGGCTTTGCGCCTGAGAACATCATCCTGTGCGACACCAAAGGCGTCGTCTTCCAGGGCCGCACCGAAGGCATGAACCAGTGGAAGTCGGCGCATGCCGTCAAGACCGACGCGCGCTCGCTGGCCGAGGCGCTGGACGGCGCCGACGTGTTCCTCGGCCTCTCGGCCAAGGGCGCGCTGACCACCAAGATGGTGCAGTCGATGGCCGAGAAGCCGATCATCTTCGCCATGGCCAATCCCGATCCCGAGATCACGCCGGAGGAAGTCGCCGAAATCCGCATCGATGCCATCATGGCCACCGGGCGTTCGGACTATCCGAACCAGGTCAACAACGTGCTTGGCTTCCCCTATATCTTCCGCGGCGCGCTGGATGTGCGGGCCACCACCATCAACGACGACATGAAGATCGCCGCGGCGCGGGCGCTGGCCGAACTGGCGCGCCAGGACGTGCCCGACGACGTCGCCGCCGCCTATCAGGGCATGCGGCCGAAATTCGGCCCCAACTACATCATCCCGGTGCCGTTCGATCCGCGCCTGATCTCTGCCATTCCGATCGCGGTTGCCAAGGCAGCGATGGAGTCCGGCGTTGCGCGCAAGCCGATCCTCGACCTCGACCGCTACGCGCAGGAGCTTTCCGCCCGCCGCGACCCGATCGCCTCGACGCTGCAGCGCATCTACGACCGCGTGCGCCGCCAGCCCAAGCGCATCGTTTTCGCCGAGGGCGAGGAGGAGCAGGTGATGCGCGCCGCCGTCTCCTATGTGAACCAGCGGCTCGGCACCGCAATCCTGCTCGGTCGTGACGACATCATCAAGGAGAACGCCAGGAACGCCGGCATCGAGCTGAACAAGCAAGGCATCGAGATCATCAATGCGCGGCTGTCGCGCCGCAACGGCGTCTACACCGACTATCTCTACGAGCGCATGCAGCGCAAGGGCTTCCTGTTCCGCGACTGCCAGCGCCTGATCAACAACGATCGCAACCATTTCGCCGCCTGCATGGTGGCGCTGGGCGACGCCGACGGCATCGTCACCGGCGTGACCCGCAACTATTCCACGGCGCTCGACGACATCCGCCGCGTCATCGACGCCAAGCCCGGCCACCGCGTCATCGGCGCCTCGATCGTGCTGGCGCGGGGCCGAACCGTCATCGTCGCCGACACTGCCGTGCACGATATGCCGAATGCCGAACAGATCGCCGACATCGCCGAGGAAGCCGCCGGCTTTGCCCGCCGCATGGGTTATGAGCCAAGGCTTGCTATGCTTGCCTATTCCACCTTCGGCCACCCGCAGGGCGAGCGCTCCGAACGCGTCCAGGAAGCGGTGCGCATCCTCGACAAGCGGCGCGTCGATTTCGAGTATGACGGCGAGATGGCCGCCGACGTGGCGCTCAACGCGCGCGCCATGGCGCAATATCCGTTCATCCGGCTGACCAGCCCGGCCAATGTGCTGATCATGCCGGCCTTCCACTCGGCCTCGATCTCGACCAAGATGCTGCAGGAACTCGGCGGCTCGACCGTCATCGGCCCGCTGCTGGTCGGTTTGGACAAGCCGGTTCAGATCGTCTCGCTCAACGCCAAGGACAGCGACATCGTCAACATGGCGGCGATCGCGGCGTATACGGCGGGGGCTTGAGGAACGGTTCGGCAGCGAGCGCCTCTTCCTTCTTCCACGATAATGGGGAAGGAAGAGACGTCGCCGCCCTAAATCAGCCCCGCCTGCTCGGCCTCGTGGCGCAAATTCTGCCTCGGCCTTGGCCCGATCTGCTGGATGACCAGCCCGGCCGCCAGAGAGCCGAGATCGCCGCAGTCCTTCAGGCTGCGCCCTTGCGTGTAGCCGTAGAGGAAGCCGGCGGCATAGAGGTCGCCGGCGCCGGTGGTATCGACCAGTTCCCGGATTTTGGTCGCCTCGACGGTGACGGTCTCGCCGCCGCGCACGATGATCGAGCCCTTTTCCGAACGGGTGACGGCGGCGATCTTGCAGTCCTTGCGGATCTGCGCCAGCGCCTCGTCAAAGGAGGCAGTCTGGTAGAGCGACTTGATCTCGTGGCTGTTGGCAAAGACGATGTCGACGATCCCCGAGCGCATCAGCTCCAGAAACTCGTCGCGGTAGCGGTCGACGCAGAACGAATCCGACAGCGTCATCGAAACTTCGCGGCCGGCGGCATGCGCTAGCTTCGCCGTCTGCCGGATCGCTTCCTTGGCGCGCGGCGGGTCCCACAGATAGCCCTCGAAATAGGTGACCGCCGCCCCCGAAGCCTTGTCTGCCTCGACATCCTCCGGTCCGAGCTCGACGCAGGCGCCGAGATAGGTGTTCATCGAGCGCTCGCCGTCCGGCGTGACGAAGATCATCGAGCGCGCCGTCGGCGGTTCGCCGTTGAGCGGCTTGGTGTCGAAGGCGACGCCCTGCGCGTGGATATCATGAGCGTAGATTTCGCCGAGCGCATCGTTCGAGACTTTGCCGAAGAAGGCGGCGCGTCCGCCGAAACTGGCGACACCTGCCGCCGTGTTGCCGGCGCTGCCGCCGGAGGCTTCGATGGCCGGGCCCATGCGGCTGTAGAGCAGCTCGGCGCGCCTCGTGTCGATCAGGTTCATCGCGCCCTTGATGATGCCGTTCGTCTCCAGAAATGCCTCGTCGCACTGGGCGATGATGTCGACGATGGCATTACCGATACAAAGCACGTCATAGTTCGGCATCAATGATGTCTCCGCGAAAACCACCGGCTTTCTGGCACGCCGGCCGCGGGCGGGTCTAGCGATTTGATGCGGCTTTGCCTAGGGTCGGGATCTATTGATCTGGTCGAAGAACGGCAGATGCACTGCATCACGCTGTGCGTGCCTTGTTCTCTCTCCGCCTGCCTCGGAGATACCAGCCATGGAATTGGAAACGCTGTGATCCTCGACGCCGCCCGCGCCGCCGCCAGCCGGCTGTTCTCACCCGAATTCCGCTCGGTGTTCGTGAAAACGCTGGGCCTGACCTTGCTGGCGCTCGCCGCGCTGTGGTTCGCCATCGAGGGCCTGTTCGAATGGCTGGCCTGGCCATGGATCGACGCATGGCTGCCTAGCCTGCCGTCCTGGGCCGGATGGCTGGGCGTCATCGTCGCCGAGATCGGTCTCGCGCTGGGTATGGCGTTGCTGATCGCGCCGGTGACGGCGATCATCGCCGGCCTGTTTCTCGACGACGTCGCTGAAGTGGTCGAGCGCACCGACTATCCCAATGACCCGCCCGGCCGCGCCATGCCGGCACTGCGTTCGATGGTGCTGGCGATAAGATTCTTCGGCGTCGTCATCGTCGGCAACATCGTGGCTTTGCTGCTTCTGCTGGTGCCGGGCATCAACATCGCTGCCTTCTTCATCGTCAACGGCTATCTGCTCGGGCGTGAGTTCTTCGAGTTCGCCGTCATGCGCTTTCGCCCGGAGGCCGAGGCACGGGCGTTGCGCAAAAAACATGCCGTCACGGTGTTCCTCGCCGGGCTGGTTGTCGCTGCCTTCCTCACCGTGCCGCTGCTCAACCTTCTGACGCCGCTGTTCGCCGCCGCCATGATGGTGCATTTGCACAAGGCGATCTCGGCGCGGGAAGCGGCTTAGGGCGTGCTGATATTCAGGTGAATGCCGGCTTACGAATGCGGTTTCCTGTGCTCCGGTACGCACCCAAATGTTACGCTCCGTTCCGGTTCTCGGAACCCACCATTCTCAGCGCGGGCTGACCTGAATCTCAGCACACCCCGGCGCTAGCGTAAAAGAAAACCGCGCCCCAACTCGTCGTCGGGTTCGACGATGAATTCGGCCCGCCCGGAGTAGAAGGCGCGGCCGCCGACACGAGCGATGATGGCGTCATGCGGCCCGGCTTTCGCGGTCCTCACCACGCTGCCGGAAAAGCGCGAGCCGGCGATACTCTCGAACAGCCGCGTCTGGCCGGCGATTTCGCCCTTGGCATGCATTGCCGCCAGCCGCGCGGTGACGCCCGAGCCGGTCGGCGAACGGTCGACCTGGGCCTCGGCGAAGACGCAGATGCTCTTGGTCGGGCTATCGGAGAATACGTCCTGTCCGTCGGTCAGGATGGTGCCGTAGAGAAAGGCAAGGTCGGCATGGTCGGGATGCGACAGCGGGAACTCGGCCTTCAATTTCCCGGTCAGCGCCGTCGCCGCATCGACGAAATCGCGCACGCGGTTCCTGCCGAATTCCAGCCCGAACTGGCGGCACTCGGCGAGCGCATAGAAGGCGCCGCCATAGGCGATGTCGAAGCCGATCGCACCGTAACCCGGCAATTCGATCTGTTGGTCGCGGGCGAACAGAAAGGCCGGCACGCTTTCGAACGACACAGCACCTGCCTTGCCGTCTTGCACCTCGACTGAGGCGACGACCAGCCCGCATGGCGCTTCGATATTGACTGTCGTCACCGGCTCCTGCCGCGCCACCAGCCCCTCGTCGACGGCATAGCGGCCGAGCGCGACGATGGCGTGGCCGCACATCGTCGAATAGCCCTCATTGTGCATGAACAGCACGGCGAGGTCGGCACCGGGCAGGTCGGGTTCAACCAGCAGCGCGCCATACATGTCGTAGTGGCCGCGCGGCTCGAACATCAGGATCTTCCTGAGATGGTCGAGGTGGTCGCGCACATAGGCGCGCTTTCCCAGAATCGTGCCTTTCGGAATCTGCGGATAACCGCCCGTGACGATCCGCAGCGGCTCGCCGCCGGTGTGCATGTCGACGACGGTGAGCATCATGCGTTGGGTTCGGCAAACAACGCCTGCAGCTTGCCGAACGGCATGGCGGTGCGGGTGAAGCCGAAGGTGCCGTCCTGCTGGATCTCGCGCGCCGCCGTCTCCAGCATACCGAAGGCGAAATTGGTCAGCCAGGGACCGAGCGAAATGCGCTTGACCCCTGCCAGGGCAAGATCGGCGATGGTGAAACCGGGCCTCACCATGACGTTGACCGGCTTGGTCAGTGCCGAGCAGACGGTTTGCACCGTCTCGATGTCACTGATGCCCGGCGCGTAGAGCACGTCGGCGCCGGCCTTCTCGAAGGCCTGCAGCCGCTTGATGGTGTCGTCGATGTCGGGCTTGCCCCATAGAAAATTCTCAGCCCGCGCGGTGAAGACGAAATCGTGCTTCAGCGCCCGTGCCGCCTCCGCTGCGGCGGCGACGCGCTCGACGGCATGCGAAAAATCATAAATCGGCTTGTCGGGCTCGCCGGTGTGGTCCTCGATCGAGCAGCCGGCTAGGCCCGCTGCCTCGGCGGCGAAGATGGTTTCGGATGCACTTGTCGCGCTGTCGCCCTTGCCCTTTTCGAGATCGGCCGAGACCGGCAGGCCGGTCGCCGCCGTCACCTCGCGGCAGTGGTGGATCATCGCCTCGAAGGTCACCGCGCCGTCGGGCAGGCCGCGCGAAAAAGCAAAGCCGGCGCTGGTCGTCGCCAGCGCCTTGAAACCGAAGGAAGCCAGCAGTTTCGTCGTGCCGACGTCCCAAGGGTTGGGCATGACGAAGATCGAGCTGTGCAGGTCGCGAAAGATTTTACCCTTGTCCATGGATGCTCCCAGAGTGCGAAGCGCATTTTATCCCGCCACTGCGCGCCGGGCAAACGAATGCAATTGGTTCAGAAGCGATTGGCGTTCTCTCCTGCCAATTTGTCCAGTGCGTCGGACCCCTTGACGTAGGCGGTCCCGATCCAACGGTAGGTGACGGAGATGTCGCGCGAGGAAGCCTCGGGCGCCGGATCGTCGCAGCTCTCGCCATTCGGCACTGTGGCATCGGTCACCGTCGCCTTGATGGCCGCATAGGGCTGGCCGTCCGCAATGGTCTGAAACGCCAATTGCTGCGTGCGCTTGTAGGTGCACAGGGACTCGTCGAACGTATAGATCATGTCGATCAGTTCGAACCTGTCGTCGCGGACCAGGACCAGCGGCGTGCTCACATAGCCCTGGCTCGAATTGAAATGCGTGCTCAGGGTGATGATGGCGTCATCGCTGGGCCCGATCGGCAGCTTGCCCGGATCGCGGAAATAGGTGCTCCAGTCGACGGCGACATTGACAGCGTCGAGCAATCTCGGCTTGCCGGCAAGATCGTAGAGCGCCAGTACCGCAAAACCTTCGGCGCTGTCGGAGGAGCTGCCGAGGTCGAACAGCATGGCCAGCCGATCCTTGCCGTCAGCCTTGATCTGGAGCACGCCAGCATCGGAAAAGCCCGACGTTTCGGGCGGCGGGCCACCACTATCCGGACCCTCGATATGGCGCATCTCGATCGGCATGGAGCCCCGGTAGAAGCCGTCCTTGTCCGCCGCAAGATCGGGAATGACCATCCTGGCGAGGTCGAGATAGGTCGTGTCTTTGTGGCCGGGAACGGCGCTGCCAAGGTCCGGGAAACTGACGCCTTGGGCGCCGGCCGCAGTCCACAGGCACGGCAGCAGCAAACAGGCGAGAATGAAGCGAAGCAGAATGGAATTCATACGCTGGCGCCTTCACTGTCGAGCGTTCGCAAGCTAGCACGGACGACCGGGGCGTACAGTCGGATAACAAGCTCGAATATCAGATCAGTGGATCGGCACCAGCCCGGCAAGTTCGCGCATATCCTCGAACAGGATGCCGCCGGCCTCGGTCAGGCCCTCGCGGTCGGAATGCGGGTCGCCATGGTAGGAATAAACGCGCATGCCGGCGCCAATGCCGGCTAATGTCCCGGCGACGCTGTCCTCGATGACGATGCAGTCGGCCGGCGCGAAGCCCATCGTGCCTGCAGCATGCAGGAACAGGTCGGGAAACGGCTTGCCGCGCGAAACCATGGTCGAGCTGAACAGCGCATGCTCGAACAGCTGCAGCAGCCCGGTCTGGCCGAGCGTGATGTGCATTTTCGAAACCCGTGCCGATGAAGCGACGCAAGTTGCTATGCCGGCAGCGTGCACGGCTTCGATGAACTCCCTGACATAGGGGACGGCTTCGACGCCATGCGCGAACAGGTCCGGCAGGCCGGCGTTCCAGCGATCGACGAAATCGGCGCCGAGGCTGACGCCGGTTGCCTCGACTTCCTTTTGTACCGAGACCATGGAGCGGCCGGAGAAATTCTTGCGGCAATATTCGAAGCTGGCCGGGTAGCCGGCGGTGCTGAGCCAATCGGCGAGGCGTCGATTGGCCAGGTTCTCGGTATCGACCAGAACCCCGTCGCAATCGAAGATGACGAGTTTGGGCATTCTCATCAGGCAGTACCGGTCGATCCGAAGCCGCCCGAGCCGCGCACCGTGCCGCCGGCCAATGTGCGCTCCTCGACCGTCGCCTGCATCACGGACGCAAAGACGATCTGGGCGATCCGCATGCCGCGCGTTACCGCGAAATCCTCGTCGCCGAGATTGATCAGCAGCACCTTGACCTCGCCGCGGTAGTCGCTGTCGATGGTGCCCGGCGTGTTGAGGCAGGTGAGGCCATGCTTGAAGGCGAGGCCCGAGCGCGGCCGGACCTGACCTTCCACGCCCTCCGGAATCTCCAGGATCAGCCCGGTCGGCACCAGCGCGCGTTTTCCCGGCAGGATCAGCAGCGGCCGGTCGTCCGGCACCGCAGCGCGCAGATCCATGCCGGCGGCGCCCGGGCTTTCATAGGCGGGAAGCGGCAGGCCTTCGCCATGCGGCAGTCTGACGAAGCCGACGGCCGGACCGATGACGGAGGAAGTGTAGAGGGCTGCGCGCATGAGGCTGATCCTATCGCTACCAACGCCGATTCGGTCAACTCGGCGGCAATGCTATCAACGGCTTTCTTTCAGCGCAGTTCCACTTCAGCGCAGTTCTACGGGAACGATCGTCGTCTCCTTGATCTCCTCCATGACGAAGGAGGCCGAAACGTCCGACAGCGCCACCTTGGCGATCAGCCGCTGATAGAGCCGGTCATAAGCCTTCACGTCAGCGACGCGGGCACGCAGCACATAATCGAGGTCGCCGGACATGCGGTAGACGCCGGTGATCTCGGGAAAACCGCTCACTGCCGCCCGGAACTTTTGCAGCCAGTCCGGATCGTGATTGGAGGTCCGGACCAGGATGAACACCGAGAGGCCGAGGCCAAGCTTGTCCGCATCGACCAGCGCCACCCGGCCGGTAATGACGCCGTCTTCTTCCAGCCGCTTGACCCGGCGCCAGCAGGCGTTGCGCGACAGCGACACCCTTTCCGACAATTGGTCGACGGACAGTGTACCGTCGCGTTGCAGTTCGGCCAGCAATCTACGGTCGATCTCATCGATTTCCAGAGCCATGTGGGATACTTGTCCCAACGATTGCGGAAATACAAGGATGATTTGGGACCGATCAGCCGGAGATTCGTGTCAATCTCTTCATCATCGGGTCTGCATTCCCGACAGGAGGGACCGACATGACAGCACGGCTTGCAAGACTTTTCACCTCTCATCCGGCTTCGGTGGGCGAAACCTATTTCGGCCACATGGCTTTCGCCGCGTGGTTCTCGTCACGATTGTTCATGGCGGCCTTCGCCGCGCTGATTCACGCTTTCCTGCCGTTCTTGTTCGATTCCACGGCGAGCCGGATCATCCGCGAACTTTATGAGCGGACGCACAACAGGGGACGTTAGAAGCGATGTGCCGGTGAACGGCCTATCTAGGCGAAGCGGTCTTCCCCGGCATGACCGCTCGTCCCTTAAGTGGGTCGCGGCTAAGTTGCCGCTGGTCGCCTAAGGCAGCGCAATCCCGATCAAGCGCCGCTGGACCTCGAATGCTGAACTTGGCTTGAAGCCGCGCCGCAATCTGCCATTTGGTGAGACGAGCGCGGCCAAAATTGCCGGGAGCATTGGTCATGGACCTCGCCTTTTCCTCCACAACAGAATTGGCTGCCGCCATTCGCGACCGCAAGATTTCCGCTGTGGAAGCGCTGGACGCGCATCTGGCTGAGATCGACAGGCACAATGAGACGGTCAACGCAGTCGTCACGCTCGACAGGGAAGGGGCTCGCGCTCGAGCGAAGAAAGCCGACGAAGCCCAGGCTCGCGGCGACGCTCTCGGGCCGCTGCATGGCGTGCCGTTCACGCTGAAGGACACGCACGAAACACTGGGGATGAAGACCACGGTCGGCTTCCCGCCCTTTGCCGATTATGTGGCGAGAAAGGACAGCCCGGTCGTTCTCAGGTTGAAGGCGGCTGGCGGCGTGCTCGTCGGCAAGACAAACGTCGCAACGATGCTGGGCGACTGGCAGTCCAACAATCCGCTGTTCGGCCGCACCAGTAATCCCTGGAATCTCCAGCGCACCGCCGGCGGTTCCAGCGGGGGAGCCGCGGCAGCACTTTGCACGGGCATGACGCCATTCGAACTCGGCACCGACATGCAGGATTCGATCCGCCTGCCTGCAGCCATTTGCGGCGTCTACGGCCTCAAGCCGACCGAGCATCGCGTTTCTCTGGCCGGCGCCTTTCCCGATCCCAATGGTGCGCCGCGCAGTGTGCGGCTGATGTCCTGCATCGGTCCGCTGGCACGCAACGTCGAAGATCTGGCGCTGATCCTGGGGATCATTGCAGGATCGGATGGCAGCGACACCGATCTTGCCCCGGTGCCGGTCGAGGACATGCCGGAGCTTGATCTCAAGACCCTGCGCATCGCTTTCTCGCCGGCCTTTCCGGGTTTCCCGGTGGCCGGCGAGATCAGGGCCGCGGTCGAAAGTTTGGCCGAGCAACTCAAGTCTGCGGGCGCGGCCGTCGAGGAAGCAAGACTGCCGACGCTCGACCTGGATGACGATCTGACGCAAGGCGGTGCGCTGATCGGCATGATGCTGGAGGCTGCGCAGCCGGAGCCGCCAGAAGAACCGATACCGGTCTCGCGCTGGTTCGAGGCGCTCGCCCGCCGCGACCAGTCAATTCTTGCCTGGGACCGCTTTTTCGAAGATTGCGATACCTTGCTTTGCCCCGTCGCTATGACCACGGCCTTTCCGCATTGCGAGCCGGGAACACCGATCAAGGTCGATGACAGGGAGCAGAGCTACTGGCTGCTGCCGGCCTATGGCGCGGTGTTCAACTACAGCGGCCACCCGGCACTGTCGATGCCCTGCGGGCAGGACCGCCACGGCCTGCCCATCGGCCTGCAACTGGTCGGCCGCCGCTGGTCCGAATCGCGGCTGCTCGGCATCGCCAGAGCAATAGCGCCGCTGAGCGGCGGTTTTCGCCGCCCGCCCGGCTATTGAGTAAAACGCGCCAACCCATAGAGCTCAAGCAGCGGATCGCGCGCGTCGTCGAGGATTTCCCGGGCGGCGAACAGGCCGACCGCAGGCGCCAGCGTGATGCCGGAATGCATGACCGCGACATAGAGGCCGCTCACGCCTTCAGCCCGTCCAATGATCGGAAAGCCGTCGATCGGCGTCGGCCGATAGCCGACGGTGTGGAAATCCAGTTCCAGCCCGTCGGCACCGCGCAGCATGCTCTTCATCGCCGCAAACAGCTCGCGAGCGGTGGCTTCGGCATCCATGCCCGGATCGGCGCCGCCGAAATCCGAGCCGGCGATGATGCGGCCCTCAGCAGTCTGGCGCATGTGCAGCCGGTCGCCGATCACCAGGCCGTTGAGCAGCTTTTTGTAAGGGCGCGAGTGGACGATCAGGCCGGGCGGCGTCTCGATCGGCAGTTTTATCCCAGCCGTCGCGGCGATTGCCGGAGATCCGGCGCCCGCCGCGATCACCACCTCGTCGGCGGCGATCCGTCCCATGAATGTATCGACGGCGGTGATCCTGCCGTTGGCCTGCACAAGCGCGGTGACGGCCGCCCCGGCTACGATTCGCGCGCCAAGCCGCTCGGCGTCGGTCAGCAGCGCCTGCGTGGCCGCGACCGGTTCAGCGACGCCCTCCTCCGCGACGTACAGGGCGAAATTGGGAAGCTCGGTCAGGTTTGGCTCGATGCGGGCGGCTCGCGTGCGATCGACGCGCTCGATGCCATAACCCCAGCCGGAGTGCTCGGCAGCATAGGCTTCCAACTCGGCCGGCAGCAGGTCCCAGCACAGGCCGCCGCACCATTTCAACGGAATGCCGGGCACGTCATGCGCAAGCCGCGTCCATTCGGCCATCGAACGGGTGCGCAGCCGGAAATACGCTTCTGGATTGCCCCAGTTGGCATTGATCCAGGCAAAGGAATTCGGCGTGGCGGCGCCGCCGGCGCCGCTGTCGGCAATGACCGTCACCTTCGCGCCGGCCTTCGCCAGATGCCAGGCGATGGACGCGCCGATGATGCCGGCGCCGACGACGATAACTTGCTTGGTTGCGCTCATCGATGGTCCTTTGTCGAATCGGGTCTTCTGATGTCGTTGCGGCAATCCTATCTCAAGACCGGCAACCGCCCAAAATTGTTCGACAGGCTACAAAAGCGCTGCTAGAAGCCCGCGCACCACATGGGATTCCATAAATTGGCTGAAGACATCACGAACGCGGTGGCGCGCCGCCGCACTTTCGCGATCATCGCGCATCCGGACGCCGGCAAGACGACGCTGACCGAAAAGCTGCTTTTGTTCGGCGGCGCCATCCAGCTTGCCGGCGAGGTTAAGGCCAAGAAGGATCGCATCCAGACCCGGTCGGACTGGATGAAGATCGAGCGCGAGCGCGGCATTTCGGTCGTCACCTCGGTGATGACCTTCGAGCATGAGGACAACGTCTTCAACCTGCTCGACACGCCCGGCCACGAGGATTTCGCCGACGATACCTATCGCACGCTGTCGGCGGTCGACGCGGCGGTCATGGTTATCGACGCCGCCAAGGGTATCGAGCCGCGCACGCTGAAGCTGTTCGAGGTCTGCCGGCTGCGCGACATTCCGATCATCACTTTCGTCAACAAGATGGACCGCGAAAGCCGCGACCCGTTCGAGATCCTCGACGAGATCGAGCAGAAGCTGGCGCTGGACACCGCGCCGATCACTTGGCCGATCGGCCGCGGCAAGACCTTTTCCGGCACCTACCACCTGGCGCTGAACGCCGTGCGAAAGGGCGACGCGGAGAAGGAACGCACGCCGGTCAATGGTCCCGATTCCAACCGCGTTGCCGGCCTGTTGCCGGAGAACGAGCGCGAAGCCTTCATCGAGGAGCTGGAGCTGGCGCGCGAGGCCTGCCGTCCGCTCGACGTCGACTCGTTTCGTGAGGGTCATCTGACGCCGGTCTATTTCGGTTCGGCGCTGCGCAATTACGGCGTCCGAGACCTGATCGAGGCGCTTGGCGCCTACGGGCCGCCGCCGCGCGCGCAAGAAGCCGACACCCGCAAGGTCGAGGCGACCGAGGACAAGATGACCTCCTTCGTCTTCAAGATCCAGGCCAATATGGACCCCAACCACCGCGATCGCATCGCCTTCGTCCGCGTCTGCTCGGGCAAGCTCGAGCGCGGCATGAAGGCCAAGCTGGTGCGCACGGGAAAACCGATGAGCCTGTCGGCGCCGCAATTCTTCTTCGCCCGCACCCGCGTCACCGCCGACGAGGCCTTTGCCGGCGATGTCGTCGGCATCCCCAATCATGGCACGCTGCGCATCGGCGACACGCTGACCGAGGGCGAGGAGATCCTGTTCCGCGGCGTGCCGAACTTCGCCCCGGAAATCCTGCGCCGCGTCCGTCTCGGCGACGCGATGAAGGCCAAGAAGCTGAAGGAAGCGCTGCACCAGATGGCCGAGGAAGGCGTCGTGCAACTGTTCTCGCCGGAGGACGGTTCACCGGCAATCGTCGGTGTCGTTGGTGCGCTGCAGCTCGACGTGCTGAAAGAGCGGCTGAACTTCGAATACACGCTGCCCGTCGATTTCGAGGTGTCGCGGTTTTCCGTTTGCCGCTGGATATCGGCTGACGACAAGGCCGAGATGCATCGCTTCATCGAGGCGCATCGCGGCGACATTGCCCGCGACCTCGACCACGATCCGGTGTTCCTGGCCCAGCACGCCTTTTCGCTCAACTACGAGGCCGAGCGCTGGAAGGCGATCCGCTTCGCCGCGATCAAGGATTACCAGGTCCGCGACAAGGCTGCTTGAGCACTCTTCACCTTCCCCCTTGTGGGAGAAGGTGTCGCCGAAGGCGACGGATGAGGGGTGTTCCAGGGAACACCGACGCCTCATTCTGTCCAACACCCCTCAACCGTCTCGGCGCTGCGCGCCGATCCACCTTCTCCCACAAGGGGGGAGAAGGAGAAGATCGGCTCCCTCAGCCCCTGGCTGCCTCTTCGATCTTGGCGATGTCGATCTTGGTCATCTGCATCATCGCCTGCATCACACGGCCGGCCTTTTCGGTGTCGGGGTCCTGCAGCAGCCTCGGCAATTGCTCCGGCACGACCTGCCACGAGACGCCGAATTTGTCCTTCAGCCAGCTGCACTGGCTGGGCTCGCCACCGCCCTCGATGAGCCTGTCCCAGAAATAGTCGACCTCCTCCTGCGTCTTGCAGTCGATAGAGAGCGAGACTGCCTCGGTGAACTTGAATTGCGGCCCGCCGTTGAGCGCCTGGAACTGCACGCCGTCGAGTTCGAAGTAGGTCACCAGCACCTTGCCCTCATTATCGCCGCTGCCCTTGGGCCAGCGCATCACGCTCAGCACCTTCGAGTTCTTGAAGATGGAGATGTAGTGGTTCATGGCCTCCTCGGCCTGGTCGTCGAACCACAGGCAGGGGGTGATCTTTTGCATGTCTTGCTCCTCGGGCTGTTTCGGTTGCTATCACGGTGAAAACGGCCTGACTTGGTGTTGGTTTGATTTGCCCTGCCGTTTGCCCAAGGACGGCTGCGCAGCACGCAATCCGACAGGGGCATCGAAATTTTCGAAAGAATCTGGCGCACTGCAAAATTGTGGCCAGACCAGGCTTCGGCGTCTATAACGCCTGCGGTCCGAATTCAGCGCTGCCACGCTCCCATCGAGCGGCCAGCCAGCCAAGGAAAATTTATGCCCGCCTATCGCTCCCGCACCACCACCCATGGCCGCAACATGGCCGGCGCCCGCGGCCTGTGGCGCGCCACCGGTATGAAGGATTCCGATTTCGGCAAACCGATCATCGCGGTGGTCAATTCCTTCACCCAGTTCGTGCCGGGCCATGTCCATCTCAAGGATCTCGGCCAGCTGGTCGCCCGCGAGATCGAAAAGGCCGGCGGCGTCGCCAAGGAATTCAACACCATCGCTGTCGACGACGGCATCGCCATGGGTCATGACGGCATGCTCTATTCGCTGCCGTCGCGCGAGCTGATCGCCGACTCGGTCGAATACATGGTCAATGCCCACTGCGCCGACGCCATGGTCTGCATCTCCAATTGCGACAAGATCACGCCAGGCATGCTGATGGCGTCGCTGCGCCTCAACATCCCGACGGTCTTCGTCTCCGGCGGGCCGATGGAAGCCGGCAAGGTGGTGCTCGCCGGTAAGACGCAGGCGCTCGATCTGGTCGACGCCATGGTCGCTGCCGCCGACGACAAGATCTCCGATGAGGACGTCAAGACCATCGAGCGCTCGGCCTGCCCGACCTGCGGCTCCTGCTCAGGCATGTTCACCGCCAACTCGATGAACTGCCTGACCGAGGCGCTCGGCCTTTCGCTGCCCGGCAACGGCTCGACCCTGGCCACCCACGCCGACCGCAAGCGGCTGTTCGTCGAGGCCGGCCATCTGATCGTCGATCTTGCCCAGCGCTACTACGAGCAGGACGACGACACCGCGCTGCCGCGCAGCATCGCCTCGAAGGGCGCCTTCGAGAACGCCATGACGCTCGATATCGCCATGGGCGGCTCGACCAACACCGTGCTGCACATCCTGGCTGCCGCGCATGAAGGCCAGATCGATTTTGATCAGGACGACATTGACGCACTGTCACGCAAGGTGCCGGTGCTATGCAAGGTTGCCCCCGCCAAGGCGGATGTGCACATGGAAGACGTTCACCGCGCCGGTGGCATCATGGCGATCCTCGGGCAGCTCGATAACGCCGGACTGATCAACCGCGACCTGCCGACCGTACATACGCGGACGCTCGGCGAAGCGCTCGACCATTGGGATATCTCGCGCACGTCAAGCCAGAATGTCCGCGACTTCTTTCTGGCGGCCCCGGGCGGCGTGCCGACGCAGGTCGCCTTCAGCCAGGACCGCCGCTGGGACGAACTCGATCTCGATCGGGAGAAGGGTGTCATCCGCTCGGCCGAATATCCTTTTTCCAAGGATGGTGGCCTTGGCGTACTGAAAGGCAACCTTGCGCTCGACGGCTGCATCGTGAAGACCGCGGGCGTCGATGAATCGATCCTGAGATTCACCGGCCCGGCCAGGGTGTTCGAAAGCCAGGACGCCAGCGTCAAGGCGATCCTGTCCAACGAGATCAAGGCCGGCGATGTCGTCGTTATCCGCTACGAAGGGCCGCGCGGCGGCCCCGGCATGCAGGAAATGCTCTACCCGACCAGCTATTTGAAATCGAAGGGCCTCGGCAAAGCGTGCGCGCTGGTCACCGACGGCCGCT
Source organism: Mesorhizobium sp. M1312 (assembly GCF_040318115.1). Classification (NCBI taxonomy): domain Bacteria; kingdom Pseudomonadati; phylum Pseudomonadota; class Alphaproteobacteria; order Hyphomicrobiales; family Phyllobacteriaceae; genus Mesorhizobium; species Mesorhizobium sp. M1312. Next base: position 451,973 of record NZ_JAMYLQ010000001.1, read on the forward strand.
TCTCCGGCGGCACCTCAGGCCTGTCGATCGGCCATGCCTCTCCCGAGGCGGCGGAAGGCGGGCTGATCGGGCTGGTGCATGAGGGCGACACGATCGAGATCGATATCCCCAACCGCACCATCCGGCTTGCTGTCGACGATGCCGAACTGGCTGCCCGCCGCGTCGCGATGGAGGCCAAGGGAGCTGCCGCCTGGAAGCCAGAGGAAAAGCGCAAGCGCAAGGTGACGATGGCCTTGCGCGCCTATGCGTCCATGGCGACCAGTGCTGCCAAGGGTGCGGTAAGGTATGTGCCGGAGTAGGTCTGCTTCTTCAAAGGGATGACGACAGATGACTTTCGATCTTATCGTCCGCGGCGGCATGCTGCCCGACGGCACGATCGCCGATATCGGCATCATCGGCGAGACGATCGCAGCCATCGAGCCGGAGCTGAGCGTTACCGCAGGCACGGCGATCGACGCCCACGGCAATCTGATCTCGCCGCCTTTCGTCGATCCGCATTTTCACATGGACGCCACGCTTTCCTTGGGCATCCCGCGCATCAACGCGTCGGGCACGCTGCTGGAAGGCATTTCGCTGTGGGGCGAGTTGAAGCCGCTGCTGACGCATGAAGCGGTGCGCGACCGCGCCCTTGCCTATTGCGATTGGGCGGTATCGATGGGCTTGCTCGCCATCCGCACCCATGTCGATGTCTGCGATACCAGGCTGCTGGCGGTCGAAGCCCTGCTCGATGTGAAGAAGACGGTCGCGCCCTATATCGACCTGCAACTGGTCGCCTTCCCGCAGGATGGATTTTATCGCTCGCCGACGGCGCGCGATAACACCATCCGCGCGCTCGACATGGGTGTCGACATCGTCGGCGGCATTCCGCATTTTGAGCGCACCATGGCCGACGGCACGCGTTCGGTGACGGAATTGTGCGAAATCGCGGCAAAGCGCGGCCTCATGGTCGACCTGCATTGCGACGAGACAGATGATCCGCTGTCGCGCCATATCGAACAACTGGCCTATGAGACGCAGCGCCTCGGCCTGCAGGGCAGGGTCGCCGGCTCACATCTTACTTCGATGCACTCGATGGACAATTACTATGTCTCGAAGCTGTTGCCGCTGATCGCCGAGGCTGGCGTCTCGGCGATCCCCAATCCGCTGATCAACATCATGTTGCAGGGCCGCCACGACACATTCCCCAAACGCCGCGGCCTGACGCGGGTCAAGGAAATGCTTGCCCACGGCATCCGCGTCGGCTGGGGCCAGGATTGCGTGCTCGACCCCTGGTATTCGCTGGGCACCGCCGACATGCTCGACGTCGCCTTCATGGGCCTTCACGTCGCCCAGATGTCGAGCCCGGCCGACATGGCGCGCTGTTTTGACATGGTCACCAACGTCAACGCCGCCATCATGGGCCTCGACCATCTCGGCCTGGCGGTCGGCAAGCGCGCCAGCCTCGTCGTCCTCGATGCCGGCGATCCGGTCGAAGCTTTGCGTCTGCGTCCCGAGCGCCTCTGCGTCATCGCCAGGGGCAAGGTGGTGGCCGAGCGGGCCAGGCAGGAAACCCGGCTTTCGATCGCGGGACGGCCGGGAACAGTGAACCGCAGACATCGTCCGTCCACTTCATGACCAATAATTGGCAGGCCCAATAAGACCTTGGGCCTGCATCAGGCCGCGCGTCGATCAGATTGATAGGTCCTGATCTTAAGTTTACAGTCAGTCTCCACTTTTAGGTCGAGGAGGACACGATGTGGCACAAGACGGCGGTGGTGGTCGCGTTGGCGGCAACCTGTGCAGGCTGCATGACGGCCGAAGATCGTCGTGCCGCGGACGAGGCGAAATGCCGTTCCTACGGCTTTGTCAGGAAGAATGATGCCTTTGCCGAATGTCTGCAGCGCATCGATCTCGCGCGGCGCGCGGAGCTCAGAAGTGCGTCGGCTTTCGATCCTTGGGACCGGCCGGTGATCTACCGTCCGGTCATCATTCGGCCACGGCCAAAGTAGGGGCAACCCCTAGCTTAGCCGCAGAGCGGCCATTCAAGCTGCGATCTGCGCCATAGGCCCAGCCGATTTCCGGCTCTGGTCTGGCCGGGTTCCCGATTTCCGCTCGTCAAAGCGGCTGCTTGCGTCTACGACGCTGCTCACCGAGCTTTCATGCGGGAGGAAGCGACATCGGCATGGCAGAGCCAACAGCCCAGAATTCGACGATCAGGAACGTGCTTTTGGCTGGCATTCTGCTGATGCTGGCCGGCGATTTCCTGTTTGCGTTGAACGATGCGATGGGCAAATGGCTGGTCGCCAGCTTTTCCGTCGGCCAAGTCATCCTGATCCGTTCCATTGGCGCCTTTTTCGTGCTCGGTCCGATGATCGCGCGTCAAGGCACGGCCAAGCTGTTCCGCATGGAGCGCCTGGAACTGCAGGTCTTGCGCGTCGTCATGACGACGCTCGATACGGCGCTGTTCTACGCCGCCGTCGTCTATCTGCCACTCGCCGACGTCATGAGCTTCTATATGGCGGGGCCGATCTACGTGGCGGCGCTGTCCCACCTGTTGCTCGGTGAAAAGGTCGGCTGGCGCCGCTGGATGGCGATCCTGGTCGGCTTCTGCGGCGTGCTGATCATGCTCAAACCGTCCTCGGCCGCGTTCTCGCTGTCGTCGACCTTCGCGCTGGCCGGAAGCATTTCATTCGCCTTCGCCATCATCCTCAACCGGCGGCTGCGTGGCACCAGCGACACCTCGCTCGTTACCTGGCAAACCATCGGCACGCTGCTGGTCGGCGGGTTTCTGACCATCGGCAACTGGCAGACACCGTCCTCGCTCGATTTCGGCGCCATGCTGCTTCTTGGCATCGTCTCCTGCGGCGCGCATCTGATGATCACCAGGGCGCTGAAGCTGGCGCCGGCTTCGACGCTGGCGCCGCTGCATTATAGCCTGTTGCTGTGGGCCGTCATCTTCGGGCTGGCCTTCTTCGGCGACATGCCCGGTCCGCGCATCCTGATCGGCTCAGGCATCATCGTGCTGGCCGGCCTGTTCATCTTCCATCGCCAGAAGGTGGTCGACACTGTGCCGCCCGAAAACGTGCCGAAAGGCGTCAACTAGGGTCCAGATTTCTGGTACCCTAACGTCCAGGTTTTTGGCGCCTTACCCGCGCACTGCCGCCAGATGCCTTGAGAAGTCGGTCGTCTCCATCAGCGCCTTGCAGCGCGCGAAGCGACCGTCGGCATAGGCGCGGAAATCGTCGACCGGATTGCTGTTGGCGAGCTGAATCAGCCCCCACAGGGTCCACAAGAGATCGCACATCGCCTTGTAGATGGCGACGCGGCCGCGCTCCGCCGGCGTTGGCTCGCCACCGAAATAGGCGAGCATCATCTCTTCTTCCTGCGCGATGTCGAATTGTCCTTCGACGCTGAGGTCGCCGAGATCCCAGAGCGGATCATTCATGCCGGAATATTCCCAGTCGACGATCCACATCCTGTCGCCCGTATCGAGGAAGTTTTCGCACAGCGGGTCGCAGTGGCAGGCGACAAGAGGCAGGGGATGCGCGGCAAGAGCCGAGCGCACGGTTTCCGCCTCGCGCACGACATCGTGGTAACCGGCAGGCAGGGCAACGTCCTTGGTCGACAACACCTTCAGATAGTCGTCGATCATCGCGAAAAGCTCGAAGCGGAAGGGAAACACCGCGCCGGATGTATGCAATCTGCGGAAGGCTTTGCCGGCACGCGCCGGACTGCCCGGCCGGGTCTTGAATTTTTCCGGCGACATCGTCTCGGCTCCGACGACGAAACGCGTCACCATCACGCCTGTCTCGTCGACATGCAGCAGCTCGGGGCTGACGCCGGCCTTGGCGGCTTCCCGCGCCGCCACCGCCTCGTTGGCGCGGTTGATATACTCCTCTGTGCCTTTGCCGGGAATCCGCAGGCAGACCTCTCCAGCCCTGAAGACGAGATTGGTGAGGCCGCCAAGCCGCTCCAAGGGTCCCTCGTAGCCGGCCAGCCCCGGAATGGCTGCAAGCGCCGCGCGTGCTTCCTCGTCCACCATCGCTTCCGCCCTCTTTGCGTCTTTATTTGTGGCGACGACGGTTCCACAAATTTCGCCGTTTGGCTATCATTGGCGGCATGCGATTCACTCTAGCGCCGTGCGTTCCTGTTGGACGCGCAAGGACGCTGCTGCACTTTGATTTTGCGGACAGGACTGCGATGGCGGACAGGAAAAATGAAGGCGCGCTCGCCGCGGCCTATGCAGCGAAGCGACCTGAAGAAGTGGCGGCGCTCTACGACCGCTGGTCCGACACCTACGACGCCGACATGTCGGCGGCCGGTTATCGCCATCCGACCATCTGCCTCGCCCTGCTTGCCCGCCACTTGCCGCGCGGCGCGGCACCGCTCCTCGATGCCGGTGCCGGCACCGGGCTGATTGGCGAATGGCTTGCCATCACAGGCTATCCGCAGGTCGAGGCACTCGACATCTCGGCGGGCATGCTGGTCAAGGCGGAGCGCAAGGGCGTCTATTCGGCGCTTCACTGCCTGGCGCTCGGCGGCCCGCTGCCTTTCGCCGATAATGCCTATGCCGGCGTCATATCTGCCGGCGTCTTCACCTCGGGCCATGTCGGCGCAGAGGGGCTGGACGAACTGATCCGCATCTGCCGGCCGGGCGGGATAATCGTGCTGACAGTCAAGAACACGCTGTGGGATGCGGGTTTTGCCGCGCGGATCGCCGACCTCGAGGCGAAGGGCGTGGTCACGCGTGCCGAAGAGACGTCGCCCTATGTCTCCATGCCGGGCGAGGCGGACACCGTGCCCAGCCGCGGCCTCGTTCTGCGCGTGAACTGATCTAAACCCTGGTCTTTTCTCCCGCCGGATCGTAAAGCGGCTCGAGATGGATTTTTGCCGGCGTCCGCTCCATCGCCACCACCAGCTCGTAGTCGCCGGAGGCGAGGAAATCGTCGCTTACGCCATCGGCGTTGCGCACGTAACCATAGCCGATATTCTTGCCGACCGTGTAGCCATAGCCGCCGCTGGTCAGGTAGCCGACCGGCTCGCTGTTGCGCAGGATCGTCTCGCGCCCGAGCAGGACGATCTCGCAATCGTCGACCGTGAAGCCGGCAAAGCGTTTTTTCAGCGCGGCGCCGCTGATGCTTTCCAGAGCCCGCCTGCCGAGGAAATCCGTGTTCTTTCTGAGTTTCACCGCCCAGCCGAGACCAGCCTCCTGCGGCGTGTCGTTGGGCGTGATGTCGGAGCCCCAGGCGCGGTAGCCTTTTTCCAGCCGCAGCGATTCCAGCGCCCGGTAGCCGACCGGGCGGATGCTGTGCTCCTCGCCCGCCGCCATCAGCGCGTCGAAGATTTCGCCCGTCGCCGCGATCGGCACATGCAGCTCCCAACCGAGCTCGCCGACATAGGTGACACGCAGCGCCCGAACTGTGTGGCCGGCGATGGAGATTTCACGCACATGTCCGAACGGGAAAGCGGTGTTCGACACGTCCGCATCGGTCACCGCAGCCAGCACGTCGCGGGCGCGCGGCCCCATCAGCGACAGCGTGCCGAAATCCTCGGTGACATCGGTGAGCGTCACGTCGAGCTCCTTGCCGACATGGTCGCCGATCCACGAGAAATCATGCGTCCTAAAACTGGTGCCGGTGACGACGTAGAATCGTTCTTCGCCGAGCCGCGCCACGGTCAAGTCGGCCTCGATACCACCGCGCGTGTTGAGAAGCTGCGTGTAGGTCAGCCGGCCCACCGGCTTGGCGACATCGTTGGCGCAGATCCAGTCGAGCGCCTTCAGCGCATCCGCACCGGTCATTTCGTATTTGGCGAAGGATGACTGGTCGAAGATGCCGACGTACTCGCGCACGTGCCGGTGCTCGTCGCCGACCGGCGAAAACCAGTTCTGCCGGCCCATCGAATAGATGTCCTTCGGCTCGACGCCTTCGGGCGCAAACCAATTCGGCCGCTCCCAACCGAGTTTGGAGCCGAACACGGCGCGGTGCTTTTGCAGCCGTTCATAGAGCGGCGACACGATCCGTGGCCGGCCCGTGACATACTCCTCATGCGGGAAGCCGATCGTGTAGTGCTTGCCATAGGCTTCCAGCGTGCGGTCGCGGACCCATAGCCGGTCGCGGTGCAGGTCGGAAAAGCGTCTGATATCGACCACCCACAGATCGAGCGGCGCCTCGCCGTCGATCACCCATTGCGCCAGAACCCAGCCGGCACCGCCGCCCGCCGCGATGCCGAAGGCGTTGAAGCCGGCGCCGACGAACATGTTGGTGCATTCGGGCGCCACGCCGAGAATGAAATTGCCGTCCGGCGTGAAACTCTCCGGCCCGTTGATCATCTGCTTGACGCCGACGGTTTCGAGCGCCGGAACCCGCGCGATCGCCTGGTTCATATGCTGCTCGAAATGATCGTAATCGTCGTCGAACAGCCGGAACTCCCAGTCATCAGGGACGTCGCCGCCGGGAAGATCGGTCGTCCAGGCTTGCGGGTTCGGCTCATAGCCGCCCATCACCAGCCCGCCGACCTCCTCCTTGAAATAGATGCGGCGGTCGGGGTCGCGGATCGTCGGCGCATCGGTCGCCAACCCGTCTATTCTTTCGGTGATAATGTACTGGTGCTTGACCGGCTGCAGCGGCACGCTGATGCCGGCTAGCGCACCCACCTGCCGTGCCCATTGTCCGGCACAGTTCACCACCTTGTCGCAGGCGATATCGCCCTTGTTGGTCTTTACCCCGATGATGCGGCCATCCTGCATGTCGAAGCCGGTGACGCGCACATCCTCGAACAGTCTGGCGCCATGCATGCGCGCGCCTTTGGCCAGCGACTGCGTGATATCGGAAGGGCTTGCCTGGCCGTCGGTCGGCAGCCAGCTGGCGCCGACGAGATCGCCGGTTTCCAGCAGCGGCCACATTGTCTTGACCTCGGCCGGTGATAGCAACTGCATATCCATGCCGAAGCTTTTCGCCGTCGTCGCCAGCCTCTTGTACTCGATCCAGCGGTCGGCATTGGTGGCGAGCCTGAGGCACCCGGTCATCTTCCAGCCGGTGGCCAGCCCGGTTTCGGCTTCCAGCCCCTTGTAGAGATCGACCGAATATTTGAGCACGCGAGTGATAGAGGCCGACGAGCGCAACTGCCCGACCAGCCCCGCCGCATGCCAGGTGGAGCCCGACGTCAGCTTGCCCTGTTCCAAAAGTACGACATCGGCCTTGTGATCACGCGCCAGATGATAGGCCGTCGAACAGCCGATGATGCCGCCACCAATGACGACGATCTCGGCGTGGGCGGGCAATGTCATGATCTCTGTCCGTATTTCGTTCTGTAGTTTTCCAGCGCGGCATCGAGCCGTGTCAGGTTTTCGTCGGTATAGGCAACGTAGTCGATGCCGGGCGCGTCGAGATAAAGTTCGGAAACCATGCTCCACATCGCCTCGCGCAGCAGCGATGCGCATTGCATGGCCGCATGCGAGCGGCGGATCGCCTCGTCCGGCTCCTTCATGAAATAGGCGGTCAGGAAGGCAAACGACTCCTCGTCGCTCATGCCGGCGTTCGAGGCGACGCCGGCAAGGTCGAACATCGCTGTGTTGAAACCGGCATATTCGAAATCGATCAGCCACAGCCTGTGGCCGTCGTCGAGAATATTGGCCGGCAAAAGATCGTTATGGCCAAAGACGATCGGCAGGAGTTTCTGCGCCCGTTCGAGCTCGTCCGCAAGCGTCAGCAGCCGCGGCAACTCGCTTCGCATGCGGCTGCCGCCTTCCTCAAGCGTGCGCGCATAGTCGCGGATGACATGGAACACCCAGAACATGAAGCCGGCGCCGGAGACATGATTGGGCATCTCCCGATGGAAGCCGCGCATCAGGGCGGCGACGCGGCCAATATTGGCGCGTACGTCTTCCGCGACATAGGTCTTGGCGCCGAGAAATTCCGTCACCAAGATGCCGGGCTCGGAATAAAGAACCGCCGGCGCGAAGCCGGCGGCGTGTGCCGCACGGGTGGTCATCACCTCGCGCTCGCGAAAGACGTGATGGAACGGAAAGTCCTGGCCGAAGCGCACGACATGCCGACCGGCCGCGTCCTTGACCAGATAGTTGGCGTTGCTCAGGCCGCCCGGCAGCGGCGCGATCTCGATGCTGCCGGTCCAGCAGGGCAGGGCGCGGATGCGGTCCTCGGCGGTCACAGGTTCATCCCTCGTTGGGCGGGGTTCAAGACGCCGCGGGCGAGACAAAGATGGCGGCCGGCAGGAGGGAGCAATGCGAAGATCTCGTCGGTGCGGGATGCCAGGATCGGTATCCCGCACCGCACCGACGAGCCCCTGTGCCGGGTTCTTCGACGCCGGCATCCGCCCCCGCGGATTCGAAAAAATCTTTTTCCCTTGCGCCGGACGTTTTCCCAGACGTTCGGGCAAGCGAATTTCGGTGCGGCTCTGCCATCGTTCTCCCGTGGCAGTTCCGAAGCCTGTCACGAGCCAGTGTCACGCCATGTGATCCGGCTTGTCAACGAAAACTTGGGGCTTTTTCTGTCTTCTTGCCCGAAACCTTTAGGATTCCTTGTGAACTGTGGCCGATTTGCCTTAGAACCGGTCAGCAGCGCAACAATCCGATTGGGCGAATCCGATGATCCACTCGAAGCGGCACGGCGAGATCCTGCGTCTCTTGCAGGAGGAGGGCACCGTCACCATCGCAAGCCTGGCCGACCGGCTGGGTGTTTCGCTGGAAACCGTGCGCCGTGACGTCAAGCCGCTGACCAGTGACGGTTCGATCCTGAAGATGCATGGCGCCGTCGGCCTGCCGTCAATGGCCGGCGAGGCGCCGTTCGAGCGGCGCATGCGCGAGAATGCCGATGCCAAGCGCACCATTGCCCGCATGGTCGCCGCGACCATCCGCGACGGCGAATCGATCATGCTCGACACCGGCACCACCACCTCTTTCCTGGCCCGCGAGCTGCTCGGCCATCGGCGGTTGACGGTGGTCACCAACTCCTCCGACATCGCCCGCACGCTGGCCACCGTCAACGGCAATAAGGTCTACATGGCCGGCGGCGAATTGCGCAGCGATTCGGGCGCTGCCTTCGGCGTCTCGGCGATCGAATTCGTCAGGCGCTTTTCCGTCAACCATGCGGTGATCTCCACCGGCGCGGTCGACGCCGTCACCGGCGTCATGGACTATGATCTGGAAGAGGCGGAATTCGCCCGCATGGTGCTGTCGCGCGGCCAGCGCTCGCTCGTCATCACCGACCACACCAAGTTCGGCCGCCAGGGCCTGGTCCAGGTCTGCGGCCTCGACGGTTTTTCCGAACTCGTCACCGATCGGCCGCCGCCGCGCGCCATCGCCGCGGCGCTTGGGCAAGCGGGCGCGCGGCTCAGCATTGCCGGTGACGAAAGCGGGATCTGACCTGACCAGAGCGGTGAGCCGGAGAGATGGCTTTTCTTCCTTATCGTACCGGTGTTTAGTCCGGCGATGGCCTTCACCATTCGCCAATTGCAATTCTTCATCGCCGTCGCCGAGCAAGGCACGGTGTCGGGTGCTGCGCAGAATCTGTCCATCTCGCAATCGTCGGTCACCGAGGCGATCAAGGAGCTCGAAGGCGATCTCGGCGTCGAACTGTTCGAGCGCCATCCGCGCGGCCTCAACATCACCCACAAAGGCCATCAGTTCCTGCGCCACGCGACAAAGATCCTTGCCGACGTTTCCGATGCGCGCCGCGCCTTCTTCGGCGAGCAAGCGGCGGCTGGCGGCCGGCTGCAACTCGGCGTCACTTCGCTGGTCGCCGGCTATGTGCTGTCCGACCTTCTTGCCCGCTATCGCCGCGCCTATCCGGGCGTCGAGATCTCGGCCATCGAGGACAATGGCGATTACCTCGAGCATCTGCTGATCGGCGGCAAGCTCGACATCGCCGTCATGGTCACCTCGAACCTGCGCGACCGCACCGCCCTGCAGTCCGAAATCCTCGAAGTCTCGGCCTACCGGCTGTGGTTGCCGCTTGGCCATCCGCTGTCCGGCGCCGACGTCATCGGCATTGGCGACATCGCCTCGGAGCCGCTGATCATGCTGACCGTCGACGAGATCGAGGAGAATACCGGAAAACTGCTGGCGGCGATCGGCGCCAAGCCGCATGTCGCCTTCCGTACCCGCTCGGTCGAAGCGGTCCGCAGCCTCGTCGCTACCGGCGCCGGCGTGGCGCTGCTGCCCGACCTCGTCTACCGGCCATGGTCGCTGGAAGGCGACCGCATCGAATCGCGCGATATTTCGGGCTCCTTGCCGGTTGTCCAGGTCGGCACGGTCTGGCGGCGCGGCTCCGGCCTGCCGCAGGCCGCGCGCGACTTTATCGGGCTTGCCCAGTCGCAGCGCATGGTCCGTCAGCGGCCGGAGAAGATTGGCCGTTAATCTATCGGAAAAACCGATATCGCCTTTCTGACAAATGAATTTGCGAAACCGGAAATTTCACAGCACCTTGCAGGGGACCAAAGCCGCCGCGAGAGTGCGGCCCCTTAGAGTCGCGCATGATCCTTTCCGAAAACCGAAACGGTTTCGGGGTCATGCGCAAAAATGGGAGATCGACGATGAACTCATTCCTGAAGTCATGCACTGCATTGACGGTTGCGCTGGCCTTCTCCGGCCAGGCCATCGCCCAGGTTACGGAGCTCGGCAAGGGCGAAGGCGAGGTCAACATTGTCGCCTGGCCCGGCTACTTCGAGCGCGGCGAAACCGACAAGAGCTATGACTGGGTCACGTCCTTCGAGAAGGACACAGGCTGCAAGGTCAACATCAAGACCGCCAACACTTCCGACGAGATGGTCGCGCTGATGAACGAGGGCGGCTTCGACCTCGTTACCGCCTCGGGCGACGCTTCGCTGCGCCTCGTCGCCGGCAAGCGGGTCCAGCCGATCAACACCGATCTCATCCCGAGCTGGAACACCGTCGACGACCGGCTCAAGGATGCGCCGTGGTTCACGGTTGGCGGCGTCCACTACGGCGTCCCCTACCAGTGGGGGCCGAATGTGCTGATGTACAACACCGAGGTGTTCAAGGAAGCGCCGAAGAGCTGGAACGTCGTCTTCGAGGAGATGACCTTGCCTGACGGCAAGTCGAATAAGGGCCGCGTCCAGGCCTATGACGGGCCGATTCACATCGCCGACGCCGCCAACTATCTGATGTTCCACAAGCCTGAGCTCGGCATCAAGGATCCCTACGAGCTGACCGAAGACCAGTACAAGGCCGCCCTTGATCTGCTGCGCGTCCAGCGCACGCTGGTCGGACGCTACTGGCATGACGCTGCCATCCAGGTCGATGACTTCCAGAACGAAGGCGTCGTTGCCTCCGGTTCATGGCCCTATCAGGTCAACACGCTGATTGCTGCCAAGAAGCCGGTCGCTTCGACCATTCCCCAGGAAGGCGTCACCGGCTGGGCCGACACGACCATGCTGGCGGCCGACGCAGCCCACCCGAACTGCGCCTATATGTGGATGGAGCACTCGCTATCGCCGAAGGTGCAGGGCGATGTCTCCGCCTGGTTCGGCTCGCTGCCGGTGGTGCCCGCTGCCTGCAAGGGCAACGAACTGCTCGGCGACGAAGGCTGCAAGACCAACGGCTACGAGAATTTCGAAAAGATCAAGTTCTGGAAGACGCCGGTGTCGAAGTGCGCCACCCAGGACCAGTGCGTGCCTTACTATCGCTGGGTGTCGGACTATATCGGCGTCATCGGCGGACGGTGAGTTCGTCTCGCATTTGTTGGCAAGTTGGCGCTGCCCCTCGCCCTTACCCTCTCTCGGTGAAAAACGGGGAGAGGGGGATCGCGAGCGTTGCGGCTAGCCCCAAGAGGGGCAGCGCTGTCGCCTGAATTTGATCAGCCTGGGACAGCCCATGACATCAGCCGTTTCGTTCGCCAGAGTCTCGCGCCATTTCGGCAGCGTGCGCGCTGTCGATATGGTCGATCTCGACATCGTGCCGGGCGAGTTCTTCGCCATGCTCGGACCTTCAGGTTCCGGCAAGACGACCTGCCTGCGCCTGATCGCCGGCTTCGAGCAGCCGACATCGGGCTCGATCTCCATCTTCGGCGAACGCGCCGAAGGCGTCCCGCCCTATCGCCGCAACGTCAACACCGTCTTTCAGGACTACGCGCTGTTCCCGCATCTGAACGTGCTCGACAATGTCGCCTATGGGCTCATGGTCAGGGGCGTCGGCAAGCCCGAGCGGCAAAAGGCGGCGGAGGAGGCACTGTCGCTGGTGCGGCTTCCCGGCTACGGCGCTCGCCGCCCGAGCCAGCTTTCCGGCGGCCAGCGCCAGCGCGTCGCGCTCGCCCGTGCGCTGGTCAACCAGCCCAAGGTGCTTCTGCTCGACGAGCCGCTTGGCGCGCTCGACCTGAAGCTACGCGAAAACATGCAGGAAGAGCTGAAGTCGCTGCAGAAGGCGCTCGGCATCACTTTTGTCTTCGTCACCCACGACCAGGGCGAGGCGCTGTCGATGGCCGACCGCGTTGCCGTCTTCAACGACGGCAAGATCATGCAGATCGGCACGCCGGAGGATATTTACCAGCGGCCGAAGACCCGCTTCGTCGCCGATTTCGTCGGCTCGTCCAATGTGCTGCCGCCTGAATTCGTCCAGCGTTATTCCGGCCAGCATCGATGGGGCAGCCTGCGCCCTGAATCCATCCGCATCGGCCGGGCGGCCAAGGGCGACGGCGTTGCCGCTCGCCTTGTCTCGGCCAATTATCTCGGCGCCACGACAAGACTGGCGCTCGACGCCGACGGGCTGAGGCTGCACGCTACCGTGCCGGCCGGTGCCACCTTGCCGAAGGAGGGTGAGACGGTCGTTCTCACCTTCAACCGCGAACATTTGCATCTGATGGACGAGCTGGGATGACAGTGACCATGACATCCAGCGTATCGGGCGTCGGCGATCCTTCGCACCCCCCTCTGTCCTGCCGGACATCTCCCCCGCAAGGGGGGAGATCGGCAGTTCCGGCGTCCCGCTTACTGTTCGATGTTGGCGATAGGCGAAAGCCTTCGCAACAGCCAATCTCCCCCCTTGCGGGGGAGATGTCCGGCAGGACAGAGGGGGGTGGGACGGAACTCGATTTCCCCCGTTTCGGCGACGATCGGACCGTGCCATGACTGCGGCAACACAGATCGCCCGAGCCCTCCTTCCCCGCGCCGGCGGCCTGCAGGGCGCTCTGTCCGATCTCTTCTGGCGCAAGCCCAAGCTCCTACTGCTGCTGATGCTGCTGCCGCCGGTGCTGTGGCTCGGCATTGTCTATATCGGCTCGCTGTTCGCGCTGCTGCTTCAGAGCTTTTTCTCCATCGACGAATTCTCCGGCCTCATCAACCGGCAGTTTACGCTGAAGACCTATGGCGACCTGCTGCAGGCCGCCAATCTCGACATCATCCTGCGCACGGTGACGATGGCAGCCCTGGTCACGCTCGCCTCGGCGATCATCGCCTTCCCCATCGCCTATTACGCGGCGCGCTATGCGCGCGGCCGCTGGAAGGCGCTGTTCTATCTCGGCATCATGCTGCCGCTGTGGTCGAGCTATCTGGTCAAGATCTACGCCTGGAAGCTCATCCTCGCCAAGGAAGGCATCCTGACCTGGCTGCTCGCCAAGCTGCAGCTTCTATGGCTGCTCGATGGCTGGCTGTCGCTGCCGATCGTCGGCGGCAATTCTCTGTCGGTGTCACCAACCGGCACCTTCATCGTCTTCGTCTATGTCTGGCTGCCTTTCATGATCCTGCCGGTGCAGGCGGCACTCGAGCGCGTGCCCGGCAATCTGGTGGAGGCCTCGTCGGACCTTGGCGCCTCGCCCGGCCAGACCTTCCGCAATGTGCTGTTCCCGCTGGCGCTGCCGGGCATCGTCGCCGGCTCGATCTTTACCTTCTCGCTGACGCTCGGCGATTACATCATCCCGCAGATCATCGGCACCTCGCGGCTGTTCATCGGCCAGGCCGTCTATTCGCAGCAAGGCACCGCCGGCAACATTCCGCTCGCCGCCGCTTTTACGGTGGTTCCCGTCGTCATCATGGGCTTCTATCTCTGGGGCGCCAAGCGCATGGGGGCCTTCGATGCGCTCTGATGGCTCACCATCCGCCCCTCTCGGTCTGAAGATCACCGCCACCGCCGGCCTGCTGTTCCTGCATTTGCCGATCTTGCTGATCTTCATCTATGCCTTCACGACCGAGGAAAGGAGCTTCGTCTGGCCGCCGCCGGGGCTGACGACGCAGTGGTTCGCCGTCACCTGGAGCCGCCCGGACGTGTGGGAAGCGCTGTCGCTGTCGGTCAGGGTCGCTGCGATCTCGACCGTCGTCGCCCTGGTCCTCGGCACGCTCTGCGCGGCAGCTGTGTCGCGAACACGGTTCTTTGGCCGCGAAACCATCTCGCTGCTGGTCATCCTGCCGATAGCGCTGCCCGGCATCATCACCGGCATCGCGCTGCGTTCGGCGTTTTCGCTGGCCGAGATTCCGTTCTCGTTCTGGACGATCGTGCTTGGCCACGCCACCTTCTGCGTCGTCGTCGTTTACAACAACGCCGTCGCCCGCTTTCGCCGCACTTCCGGCTCGATGATCGAGGCATCGATGGATCTCGGTGCCGACGGCTTCCAGACGTTTCGCTATGTCGTGCTGCCCAACATCGCCACCGCTCTGCTCGCCGGCGGCATGCTCGCCTTTGCCCTGTCGTTCGACGAGGTCATCGTCACCACCTTCACCGCCGGCCAGCAGCAGACGCTGCCGATCTGGATGCTGGAGGAACTGATCCGTCCGCGTCAGCGCCCGGTCACCAATGTTGTGGCCATGGTCGTCGTGCTGGTGACGCTGCTGCCCATCCTTCTTGCCTACTACCTGACCCGCGACGGCGACCAAATCGCCGGTTCGGGCAAATGACGTCAAGAATCCATAAGGGAGAAACTTCCATGGACACAAAGATGCTGATCGGCTCGAAATTCGAGAAGGGCACCGAAACCGAGGAGCCAATCCTCAATCCGAAGACCGGGGCGACCATCCTCAACCTGCCTGAAGCCAGCCAGGCGCAGATCGAGGCAGCGGTGCTGGCGGCCGAAAAGGCCTTCGTCACCTGGTCGCGCACCACGCCGGCGCAGCGCTCCGGTTATCTCCTGAAAATCGCCGATCGCATCGAGGCCGCGGCACAAGATTTCGCCGCCCTCGAGGCGCTCAATTGCGGCAAGCCGATCAATGCCGTGCTCAACGACGAAATCCCGGCGATCGTCGACTGCTACCGCTTCTTTGCCGGCGCTGTCCGCTCGATGCCCGGCCAGGTCGCCGGTGAATACATTCCCGGCCACACTTCGATGGTCCGCCGCGACGCCATCGGCGTCGTCGCCTCGATTGCGCCGTGGAATTATCCGCTGATGATGATGGCCTGGAAGCTGGCGCCGGCGATTGCCGGCGGCAACACCGTCGTCTTCAAGCCGTCGGAGCAGACGCCGCTGACCGCGCTAAAGCTGGCCAAGATTCTCGCCGAAATCCTGCCGGAAGGCGTCGTCAATGTCGTGCTCGGCCGCGGCGACAGCGTCGGCAACACGCTGATCAACCACCCGAAAGTCAACATGATCTCGATCACCGGCGACGTCGCCACCGGCAAGAAGGTGCTGCAAGCCGCCGCCAAATCGGTCAAGCGCACGCATCTCGAACTCGGCGGCAAGGCCCCGGTCATCGTCTTCGACAATGCCGACCTCGGTGCGGTGATCAATGGCCTGCGCGCCTTCGGCTATTACAACGCCGGCCAGGACTGCACCGCCGCCTGCCGAATCTATGCCGGCAAGAAGATCTACGACAAGCTCGTCGCCGATCTTTCCTCCGCCGTCTCGACCATCAAATACAACCGCCCCGACGACACCGAGAACGAGATCGGGCCGTTGATCTCACGCCGCCAGCGCGACCGCGTCTCGAGCTTCGTCGAACGCGCCTCGGAGCTGAAGCACATCGAGATCACCACCGGCGGCAAGCCGGGCGAGGGCTCCGGCTTCTTCTACCAGCCGACCGTCGTCGCCGGTGCTCTGCAGGAAGACGAGATCGTACGCCGCGAAGTGTTCGGCCCGGTCGTCTCCGTCACTCGTTTTTCCGAGGTCGACGAGGCGGTGAACTGGGCCAACGACAGCGACTACGGCTTGGCGTCGTCGGTATGGACGAAAGACATTTCGCGCGCCATGGCGACAGCAGCCCGGCTGCAATATGGCTGCACCTGGATCAACACCCACTTCATGCTGACCAACGAGATGCCGCATGGCGGGCTGAAACAGTCCGGCTACGGCAAGGACATGTCGCTTTATGCACTGGAGGATTATACCGCTGTCCGCCATGTGATGGTGGCGCACGGGTAGCGCCTTTCCTTCCCCCCGTTGACGGCGAGAAGGTGGCCCGAAGGGCCGGATGAGGGCAGCACAAGTCTTGCTCAGCTGGCCCCCCTCATCTGCCTGCCGGTTCATCTCCCCGTAACGGGGAGATGAACGCTACTCCACGATGCGATAAATGTTCTACAGGCTGGTGCCCGACACGACATAGGGCCATCTCCTTGCCCCATTTGGCGTGCGCGTCGATCTTGCCGATTTGGCGAAGAACTCTTCCAGCTGGGCAAGGCTTTCGATCTGGTGACGTGACTCGACCGTTGCCTCCCGTGCACCGATCGAGCCGGTCATGATCTGGAACTCCAGGTCGGCGATTCAACAAGTCGAGCACTGTCTGTTTGTGCCCGAACTTGGCGTCGATCTGCCATCTGGCGCTGAACACGGCCACCTCCTCAATCGTCCCATGCCTGCACGACGGTCTGCCGCGCAATCTGGCCGTCCTTCAGCTCCAGATCGCCGTGCAGAATACTTTCGTGCCGTCCGGATGCGCGCAGGCCTGGGTGAAAGCGAGATTGTTGCCGTCGGCAATGGTGGTGTCGACCTTGTGGGTCAGCCTTCGTCTTCCCCGTGCAGGTCGAGGTTGGAAATAAAGCTCGGCACGAAAACGAGATCGAACGATCCCTGGCTGACCACCTGATAGGCGATCCGCACGTCGCCACTTCGGGCATATCGAGTTTCGATCGGCCTCACGAGATTTGTCCGCCCGGCCCGCCGATTTCTGATCGCCCAACATAGCAGAGGCGCGTCGCTTGCGGCAGATCAAACTTTAGTGGATTGGAATATAAACGTGCGGGCCTACTTCTGCGAAGCGGCGTTCCCGGCATTCGACTCACTGCCCCCAGGGCCTTCGCCGCCTGGAACGATGCCCCCGGCATCGGCGCCGAAGCCCACTGCTTCCGGTGCAGCCGGCCGCTTGATCCTTGCCGAGGCGGCCACGACAAGCTCGTTGAAGCCTTCGCCACCATTGTCCAGTATTTCGAACAGCTGCCGCCGCATCCTTGGTTCCCAGAACTTGTTGATGTGCTCGGCGACGCCGGCAATGCCTTCCTCGCGCGGCTTGGAGTGAAAAAAGGCGGCGATCTGGTTGGCCATGCGGACCAGCTTCTCGCTGGTGCTCATGATGTGGCCTTCGTCATGCGACATGCTTGGCAACTCCGGAAACCACCCGTTCGGGGCGGGTGAAGATATCGAAATCATCGCCGCGCACCAGAGCCACCAGCGTCATGCCGGCGTCCTCGGCCGTGCGGATGGCAAGCGCGGTCGGCGCCGAGACGGCGATGATGAACGCAGCACCGATCGCCGCCGTCTTCTGCACCATCTCCACCGAAACGCGCGACGTCACGACGACGGCACCCGAGGCGCCGTCGATGCCGGCTTTGGCGAGTGCACCGGCCAGCTTGTCGAGCGCATTATGGCGGCCGACATCCTCGCGCGCCATGACGATGCCCTTGCCGTGGACGTAGAAACCCGCGGCATGGACCGCACCGGTTTCGGCGTGCAGCGGCTGCACCTTCGACAAAAGCTTGACCGAGCGGATGATATCGTCGTCCGCAAGCGTAAGTTTTGACGAACCGACCGTCTCGACCGAGCGCATCGCCTCCTCGATCGACTCGATGCCGCACAGCCCGCAGCCGACCGGTCCGGCCAGCCGCCGGCGCCGCGCCTCGAAGCGCGTATTGGCTTGGTCCTTCAGCCTGATCTGGATGTCGATGCCGGCGCCGTGATCTTCGACTTCGATCGCCTCGATTTCTTGGCGGTCGGCAATGATGCCTTCGGTCAGCGAGAAGCCGAGCGCGAAATCCTCGAAATCGGCCGGACTTGCCATCATCACCGCATGGGTGGTGCCGGCAAAGGAGAACGCCACCGGCGTCTCTTCCGGCACCATCCGGTTGGCGGCCGCAGTGCCGCCGGCGCGGTGTGCCAGCCGCGAGATCTGCGTCGTGGCTTTGCGGCGCGCGCTCAAAGATTACTCCGCTGCTTCCAAGGTCGCGATGCGACGGCTGTTGCGGGCCTGCTCGTCATAGTCCAGCTGCCATTCCGACGGTCCGTTGGACGCGCCGACCTGTACCGCCGTCACCTTGTATTCCGGACAGTTGGTCGCCCAGTCGGAGAAGTCGGTGGTGATGACGTTGGCCTGCGTGTCGGGATGGTGGAACGTCGTATAGACCACGCCAGGCGACACCTTGTCGGTGATCAGCGCGCGCAGCGTCGTCTCGCCGGAGCGGCTGGTCAGGCGGACCCAGTCGCCGTCGCGCAGGCCGCGGTTTTCGGCGTCATGCGGGTGGATCTCGAGCCGGTCCTCGCTGTGCCACATGATATTATCGGTACGCCTGGTCTGCGCGCCGACATTGTACTGCGACAGGATGCGACCCGTGGTCAGCAGCAGCGGGAAGCGCGGTCCCGTCCTCTCGTCGGTCGCGACATATTCGGTGCGGATGAACTTGCCCTTGCCGCGCACGAAGCCGCTGATATGCATGATCGGCGTGCCTTCCGGCGCCTGTTCGTTGCACGGCCACTGCACCGAGCCCATCTTGTCCAGATAGTCAAAGGAGACCTTGGCGAAGCTCGGAGTCGTCTTGGCGATCTCGTCCATGATTTCCGACGGATGCTGGTAATTCCAGTCAAGCCCCATCGTCTGTGCGAGCTTCTGCGTCACTTCCCAGTCGGCCAGCCCGTTCTTCGGCGCCATCACCTTGCGCACGCGGTTGATGCGGCGCTCGGCATTGGTGAAGGTGCCGTCCTTCTCGAGGAAGGTCGAGCCGGGCAGGAAGACATGCGCGTAGTTGGCGGTCTCGTTGAGGAAGAGGTCGTGGACGACGACACATTCCATCGCGGCAAGGCCTGCGGCGACATGCTTGGTGTCGGGATCGGACTGCAGGATATCCTCGCCTTGCACATAGAGGCCCTTGAATGAGCCGTCGACGGCGGCGTCCAGCATGTTGGGAATGCGCAGGCCGGGCTCGTCGTCGAGCTTGACGCCCCAAAGGCTCTCATAGATGTCGCGCACCGCGTCGCCGGAGACGTGGCGATAGCCGGGCAGCTCATGCGGGAACGAACCCATGTCGCAGGAGCCCTGGACATTGTTCTGGCCGCGCAGCGGATTCACGCCGACGCCCGGCCGGCCGATATTGCCGGTCGCCATGGCGAGGTTGGCGATGGCGATGACGGTCGTCGAGCCCTGGCTGTGCTCGGTCACGCCGAGGCCATAATAGATCGCGCCATTGCCGCCGGTGGCAAACAGCCGTGCGGCGCCGCGGATTTCTTCGGGATCGACATTGGCAAGCTGGCCGACCACTTCCGGGCTGTTTTCCGGCAGCGCCACGAACGATGCCCAGTCCTGGAACTCGTCCCAGTCGCAGCGCTCGCGGATGAAAGCTTCGTCGAACAGGCCTTCGGTGACGATGACATGCGCAAGCGCGGTGACCACGGCGACATTGGTGCCGGGCTTCAGCGGCAGATGGTGCTGCGCCTCGATATGCGCCGAGCGCACGATGTCGGTGCGGCGCGGGTCGAGCACGATCAGCTTGGCGCCCTTGCGCAACCGCTTCTTCATGCGCGACGCAAATACCGGATGTGCGTCGGTCGGATTGGCACCGATGATCATCACCACGTCGGTCTGCTCGATCGAATCGAAATCCTGGGTGCCGGCCGAAGTGCCGAATGTCTGGCCAAGGCCATAGCCGGTCGGCGAATGGCAGACGCGGGCGCAGGTATCGACATTGTTGTTGCGGAAACCCTGGCGGATCAGCTTCTGCACCAGATAGGTTTCCTCGTTCGTGCAGCGCGACGAGGTGATGCCGCCGATCGCGGTTCGGCCATACTGGTACTGGATGCGGCGGAACTCGTTGGCGGTATGGGTCAGCGCCTCCTCCCACGACACTTCGCGCCATGGATCGGTGATCTTTTCGCGGATCATCGGATTGAGGATACGCTCCTTGTGGGTCGAATAGCCGTAGGCAAAACGGCCCTTGACGCAACTATGACCACGGTTGGCCTTGCCGTTCTTGTAGGGCACCATGCGCACCAGCTCGTTGCCGCGCATTTCGGCCTTGAATGAGCAGCCGACGCCGCAATAGGCGCAGGTGGTGACGACCGAATGCTCCGGCTGGCCGATCTTGATCACCGACTTCTCGGAGAGCGTCGCCGTCGGGCAAGCTTGCACGCAGGCGCCACAGGACACGCATTCGCTGTCGATGAAGAGCTGATGCATGCCGGGCGACACGCGGCTTTCGAAGCCGCGGCCCTCGATGGTCAGCGCGAAAGTGCCTTGCACCTCCTCGCAGGCGCGCACGCAGCGCGAGCAGACGATGCATTTCGACGGATCATAGGTGAAGTACGGGTTGGACTCGTCCTTCGCCATCCATTTGAAGTTTTCTGCACCGTCGTTCTTCCTGAAAACGTGGTTGTCGCCCTCATAACCGTAGCGCACGTCGCGCAGGCCGACGACGCCGGCCTGCGTCTGCAACTCGCAGTCGCCGTTGGCTGCACAGGTCAGGCAGTCGAGCGGATGGTCGGAAATGTAGAGTTCCATCACGCCGCGGCGGATGTCCTTCAGCCTTCCGGTCTGGGTGTGCACGACCATGCCAGGCGCAACCGGCGTCGTGCAGGAGGACGGCGTGCCGTTGCGGCCGTCGATCTCGACCAGGCAGAGCCGGCAGGAGCCGAAGGCGTCGACCATGTCGGTGGCGCAGAGTTTTGGAATGGCGATGCCCGCCTCCATCGAGGCGCGCATGATCGAGGTGCCTTCCGGCACGGTGACGGTGAAGCCGTCCACCGTCAGCGTCACTTGCTTCTCGGAGGTCGAGGCCGGTGTGCCGTAGTCGATTTCCTGAACGAGACCCATGGCGAGACTCCTATTCTGCTGCTTCGGCGACCGGCGCCGGCTTGAAATCTTCGCGGAAGTGGTTGATTGCGCTCATCACCGGGTAGGGCGTGAAGCCACCCAGCGCGCAGAGCGAACCATACTTCATCGTGTTGCAGAGGTCGGTGACCAGCTCGATCTGCTTTTCCGGCTCGATACCCCTGGCGATCTTGTCGATCGTCTCGACGCCGCGCGTCGAGCCGATGCGGCATGGCGTGCACTTGCCGCAGCTCTCGATGGCGCAGAACTCCATGGCGAAGCGCGCCTGCTTCAGCATGTCGGCAGTGTCGTCGAACACGGTGATGCCGGCATGGCCGATCAGCCCGTCCTTGGCGGCGAAGGCTTCGTAGTCGAACGGCGTGTCGAACAGGCTGCGCGGAAAATAAGCGCCGAGCGGCCCGCCGACCTGCACTGCCTTGACCGGCCGTCCAGTCGCCGTGCCGCCGCCGATGTCGTCGACGATTTCGCCCAGCGTCATGCCGAACGCCGCCTCGAACAGGCCGCCATATCTGACATTGCCCGCGATCTGGATCGGGATGGTGCCGCGCGAGCGGCCCATGCCGAAGTCCTTGTAGAAGGCAGCACCTTTGTCCATGATGACAGGCACCGAGGCCAGCGAGATGACGTTGTTGATCACCGTCGGCTTGCCGAACAGGCCCTGGATGGCCGGCAGCGGCGGTTTTGCGCGAACGACGCCGCGCTTGCCTTCGAGGCTGTTGAGCAGCGAAGTCTCCTCGCCGCAGACATAGGCGCCGGCGCCGACGCGGATTTCCATGTCGAAAGCATTGGGCGAGCCCAGCACGCTGATACCGAGCAGGCCGGCTTTGCGGGCGACCTCGACAGCCTTTTGCATCATCGCCACCGCATGGGGGTATTCCGAGCGGATATAGACAAAGCCCTTGGTCGCGCCCGTCGCGACACCGGCGATCGCCATGCCTTCGATCAGCACAAAGGGGTCGCCCTCCATGATCATGCGGTCGGCGAAGGTGGCGCTATCGCCCTCGTCGGCATTGCAGACGATATATTTGCGGTCGGCCGTCGTATCGAGCACCGTCTTCCATTTGATGCCGGTCGGGAAACCGGCGCCGCCACGTCCGCGCAGGCCGGACTCGGTCACCTGCTTGACGATGTCGGCCGGCGCCATCGCTAACGCGTTCTGCAGGCCCTTCAGCCCGCCATGCGCCTTGTAGTGATCGAGCGACAGCGGATTGATGACGCCGCAGCGCGCGAAGGTCAGGCGCGTCTGCCTGGCCAGGAACGGGATCTTGTCGGGTGCGCCCAGCCAGCGCTTGTGATAGCCGCCGGTGAGAAAGCCGCTGTCGAACAGGCTCTTGACATCGGAAGGCTTCACCGGCCCATAGGCGACCCGGCCCTTGTCTGCTGTCGCCACCTCGACCATCGGCTCGAGGAAATAGGCGCCGCGCGAACCGTTGCGCACGATCTTGGCCTCGATGCCGCGATCGGCCAATTCCTTCTCAATCGCCTTGGCGACCTTTTCCGCACCGAGCGCCAGCGCGCCGGAATCGCCGGGAATGTAGATACGCGGGATCATGAGCGCACCTCGGCAACGATCTCGTCGAGCTTTTCGTCATCGAGCCGGCCGATCACCTCGCCGTCCAGCATTGCCGATGGCGCGCAGGCGCAAAGGCCGAGGCAATAGACCGGCTCCAGCGTCACCGAACCGTCGCGGGCCGTCTCGTGGAAGCCGATGCCCAGCAATTGCTTGAGCTTGGCGGCAATGACATCAGAGCCCATCGACTGGCAGGCTTCCGCCTGGCAGAGCTTCAGCACATGCCGCCCGGCCGGGTGGCTGCGGTAGTCGTGGTAGAAGGTGACGACACCGTGCACCTCCGCCTTGGAGATGTTTAGCGCTTCGGCGATCACCGGCAGCGCGTCCTGCGGCACATGACCGAACTCTTCCTGGATGCCGTGGAGGATCGGCAACAGCGGGCCTTCGAGGCCCTTCAGCTCCTGGACGATCATCGCCGTGCGCGACGCGATCTCGGTACCTGCAGGCTGCATTGTCATGCAGCGCCCTCCCTGGTCGTGGCAATCTTCCGCTAAGTGCTTAGGAAATCAGAAGAAACCCACCAAATCAATAAAGCTGATCCGTTGCTCGATAGAAGTCTTCTATCGATGCCGGCCATCCGGCAACCTCTAGCTCAGTGGCGGGCGCGGAAATCGTCTGCCAGCGCCATCGCCTCGTCCAGCAGCGCCGAGACCAGCGGGGTGTGCGGCTCGCGCGGCGTCGCCACCAGCCCGACGGTGTGGCTGGCATCCGGCTCGACGATCGGAATGGCCCGGATCGGCTCGGAAAAGCCGAATGTTTCCGAGAGGTTGAGCGGCATGATCGACGACCATTTGCCGGTACGGATATGGGAGAACAGCACGATCATCGAATTGGATTCGAGTGTCGGCCGCACCTGCGTGCCGGCCTCGGCCAAATGCAGGTCGATGATGCGACGGTTCTGCATGTCCGGCGTCAGCAGGCAGAGCGGCAACTGGCTGAGCTCCGCCCATGTCACTTTGTCGCGGTCGGAATAGGGGTTTCCGACCGCGGTGATCAGCTGATAGCGCTCGTCATAGAGCGGTACGCTGGTCACCCGCCCCAGCGGCTCGTTGTCGAGGTAGGTGATGCCGGCGTCGATGTCGAAATTGCCGAGCAGCGACAACACCTCGATCGAGGTGCGCGACAGCACCGAGAAGGTGACGCCGGGATGTTTTGCCCGAAAGGGTGTCGTCAGCCGCGCCACCATGGCCAGCGCCGTCGGGATCGCGGCGATGCGGATGCGCCCCGAAAGGCCGTGACGCGCCGCCCGCATCTCCTCGCGCATGGTGCGGGTATCGCCGACGATGCGGCGCGCCCACACCAGCACCTGTTCTCCCTCCGGCGTCAGCCCCTGAAAGCGCGACCCACGCAATACCAGCATCACGCCGAGCTGGCCTTCCAACTGCTTGATGCCGGCCGAAAGCGTCGGCTGGGTGACGCCGCACACCTCCGCCGCCCGGCCGAAATGCTCTTCCCTGGCCAGCGCGATGAAGAATTCCAGCTTGTCGATCATGCCATCTGTCCGGTGCGTCTAGTGCCAAGGTCGGGGAAATTGCGTTCCGCCGCAAGCTGCATGTGCATCGGCAGCATCCACATCTTTCAGCCGGCTTACTATTTCCCGCAGCGGCATGCGGCGCTATGTAGATGAGGCGAGGCCGTGGGGCACGGGAGATCGAACATGCTGGGCTGGTTCCGCAAGCTGCTGCCGCGCGAAGATCGCTTCTTCGATCTCTTCGAGCAGCACTCCCGTACGGTGGTCGATGGCGCCGAGGCGCTCGAGCAGCTCCTCCAGGGCAAGGACATCGATCGCTGGTGCCAGAAGATCATCGATCTTGAAGACCAGGCCGATCACATCACCGCGGAAGTCCTGCTTTCCGTGCGGCGCTCGTTCATCACGCCTTTCGATCGCGGTGACATCAAGGACCTGATCCAGTCGATGGATGACGCCATCGACACGATGCACAAGACCGTCAAGACGGTGAAGCTGTTCGAGAAGAAGGAATTCGACCCGCTGATGCAGGAAATGGGCGGCGTCATCGTTGTTGCAGCCAAGCTGGTCGCCGAGGCCATCCCATTGCTCAGCAATATCGGTGCCCACAGCGTGCGCCTCAACGCGATCGCCGAAGAGGTCATGCGCGCGGAAGGCCGGGCCGACGATCTGCACGAGCAGGGCCTGAAGGACCTGTTCAAGAGGCACGGCCGCAGCGATCCGATGGCCTACCTGATCGGCAGCGAGATCTATGGCGAGCTGGAAAAAGTGGTCGACCGCTTCGAGGACGTCGCCAACGAGATCAGCGGCATCGTCATCGAGAACGTTTAGCCAATGGATGCCGCCATCGCCTTTCCCGTGCTGGTCGGGCTCATCGCCGTTGCGCTGTTCTTCGATTTTCTCAACGGCCTGCACGATGCCGCCAACTCCATTGCCACCATCGTCTCCACGCGTGTGCTGAGGCCGCACTATGCGGTGCTATGGGCGGCCTTCTTCAATTTCATCGCCTTCTTGTTCTTCGGCCTTCATGTTGCCGAGACGCTGGGAACGGGCATCATCGACGCCAGCATCGTCACCCCGGGGGTGATCTTCGCCGCCCTAGTCGGTGCCATTGTCTGGAACATCGTCACCTGGCTCGTCGGCATTCCCTCCAGCAGCTCGCATGCGCTGATCGGCGGACTGGTCGGAGCCGGCGTTGCAAAGGCAGGCGGCGGCGCCATCGTCTGGGCCGGGCTCGGCAAGACCATTGCGGCCATCGTCCTGTCGCCGGCGACCGGATTTCTGCTGGCGCTTGTCCTGATCCTTACTGTTTCCTGGGCGTTCGTGCGCCAGACGCCGTTCGCCGTGGATAGCACGTTCCGCGTCATGCAGTTCGTTTCCGCTTCGCTCTATTCGCTCGGCCATGGCGGCAACGACGCACAGAAAACCATGGGCATCATCGCCGTGCTGCTCTATTCGCAAGGCATGCTCGGAGAGAATTTCTACGTGCCGCTATGGGTCGTCATCACTTGCCAGGCGGCACTGGCGCTGGGCACGCTGTTCGGCGGCTGGCGCATCGTCCACACCATGGGCTCGAAGATCACCCGGCTGAACCCGATGCAAGGGTTCTGCGCCGAGACCGGCGGCGCGATCACCCTGTTCGCCGCCACCTGGCTCGGCATACCGGTGTCGACGACACATACGATCACCGGCGCCATCATCGGCGTCGGTGCCGCCCGCCGCGTCTCGGCTGTGCGCTGGGGCATCGCCGGCAACATCGTCATAGCCTGGATTGTCACTCTGCCGGCCACGGCCGCGATTTCGGCACTCACCTACCTCGCGGTCAGCCTGGCGCCGTGACGTGAGTGGCACCTGAACTCTAATTGTGCGGCAGCGCGAATCTACCTGTCCACAAGGTTCAGAATGTTGCCGTCAGGATCCTTGAACCATGCGACCTTCATGCCGTGACCGACGTGGATGTCGCCCTCGATCGTCGTGTGAGGCATGTCGTAATGTTCGAAAACAACACCTTTCGATTTCAGCGCCTTGACCACGGTGTCGATCTCGTCGCCGACCATCCAGGTCACCGCCGTCGCCTTGTTGGTGCCGGCGAACTTCGAGCGATACACGTTGATGCTGGTGTCGCCGCTTTTGTAGACGATCAGTTCGCCACCCTCGTTGTGAACCTCCGTCAGACCCAGAACGCCTTCATAGAAGGCCTTGGCCTTGGCCAGGTCCTTCACCGCGAGATTGGCCGTTGCGTTGCTGTTTGCGAGCATGATTGGTCTCCTTTCCTTGCTGGCGAGCACGTCCGAAGCCCTGCAACAAGATAGGGCTGCTTCGGTTTCCGGCGACCGCAGCTTGGGCGAACGGCGTGCCTCTTCCCTAAAGACGTTTTGTCCTCTGCAAGCCCGACAAACGGACGCAAGTTTTTGCAGCCACGCCCGTTCGTGTCGTTCCGCCGCTTGGTTCTGTTCGGGAACTGCATTATCTCAGGCGGAAAGCAGAGGAAAAGCTGATGCCCGCCGTCCAGGAAAACGTCACCAAGGAAATCGTCATCGAGCGCCTGAAGACGGTCAACGGACCGGACTTCACCGGCAACATCGTCGACCTCGGCATGGTCTCCGAGATTTTCATTGCCGATGCCAAGGTGTTCTTTTCGATCACGGTGCCGGCTGCCCGGGCCCAGGAGATGGAGCCGCTGCGTGCCGCCGCCGAGCGTGTCGTCAAGGCGATCCCGGGTGTCGCCGGAGCCGTGGTCGCGCTGACGGCGGAAAAGAAGGGTGGCGGCATGGAAGCTCCGGTGCCGCAAAGGCCTGCCTCCAGGCCCGTACCGCCGGCCGCACCCGCTGCCGCGCCACGTCCGGCTCCGCACGCTCCAGCCTCGCACAGTCAGGGCAAGCGCGGCGTGCCCGGCATCGAGGCGATCATCGCTGTCGCTTCCGGCAAGGGCGGCGTCGGCAAGTCGACCACTGCCGTCAACATCGCGCTTGGCCTCGCCGCCAACGGCCTGAGGGTCGGCGTGCTCGACGCCGACATCTACGGCCCGTCGATGCCGCGGCTGCTCAACATCCATGGCCGGCCGCAGACCGTCGACGGCAAGGTCCTGAGGCCGATGGAGAATTACGGCCTGAAGGTCATGTCGATGGGCTTCCTCGTCGACGAGGAGACGCCGATGATCTGGCGCGGGCCGATGGTGATGTCGGCATTGACGCAAATGTTGCGCGAGGTCGAATGGGGTCCGCTCGACGTGCTCGTCGTCGACATGCCGCCCGGCACCGGCGACGCGCAGCTGACCATGGCCCAGCAGGTGCCGCTGGCCGGCGCCGTCATCGTCTCGACGCCGCAGGATCTGGCCCTGATCGATGCGCGAAAAGGCCTCAACATGTTCAGGAAGGTCGACGTGCCGGTGTTGGGCATCGTCGAGAATATGAGCTATTTCCTCGCCCCCGACACCGGCAAGCGCTACGACATCTTCGGCCATGGCGGCGCGCGCCGCGAGGCCGAGCGCCTCGGCGTGACCTTCCTCGGCGAAGTGCCGCTCGAAATGGGCATCCGCGAAAGCTCCGATGCCGGTACGCCGGTCGTGGTCTCGAAGCCCGATAGCGCCGAGGCGAAGATCTACCGCGACATCGCCTCGAACGTCTGGGGCAGGGTCAACGAAGAACGCGGCGCGGCCGAAGCCGCCGTGCCGAGCATCGTGTTCGAGTGATCCTCCCCCTTGAGGGGAGGGTGGCCCGCAGGGTCGGGTGGGGTCGGTGGCGACGCACTCCACTTTTCTTGGTCAACGCCAGTTGTAGGTCGAGGCGGTTGAGGCGACCCCTCTCGCCGCGCTTCGCGCGGCACCCTTCCCTCAAGGGGGAGGGGAGCCGCCAACTTTCTCGCCAAAACTCGAAAAAAACTGTCCGGCCAGTTTCTTCGATGTCGATTCGATCAGCCGGCTGCCGAGTTGGGCGATCTTGCCGCCGACATCGGCCTTGGCCGCATATCTGAGGATCGTCGCCTCCGGGCCATCGGCGGTCAGCGTCACATCGGCGCCGCCCTTGGCGAAGCCGGCGATGCCGCCCTTGCCCTCGCCCTGGATGGTGTAGGAATGCGGCGGGTTGAGATTCCTGAGCGTCACCTCGCCGTTGAACGTCGCCTTGATCGGGCCGATCTTGACCACCACGGTCGCCGCCATCTCGGTGTCCGACTTCTTTTCAAGGCTCTGGCAGCCCGGAATGGTCTGCCTCAGAACGTCCGGGTCGTTCAGCGCCTCCCACACCTTTTGCAGGGGTGCGGCGATGCGTTCCTCGCCTTCGATAACCAAAGCCATCAAAATCTCCCGGATACGAATTGACAAGCCCCGATGCGGTCTAGCGTGGGGGTAAACGCATGTCTATCGCACCAAAGTCCGGAATCGGATGGCGCGTGCCTCTTGCCTGCTCTCGCGCGTTGTCATATCGATTTGTCATACAAATACGGAGACCATGATGGCCGGCGCCCCCACGCAGAAAAAGAAATTTCGCTCGCAGGAGTGGTTCGACAATCCCGACAATCCGGGGATGACGGCGCTTTACCTCGAGCGCTACCTGAACTACGGGCTGACGCGTGCCGAACTGATGTCGGGCAAGCCGCTGATCGGCATCGCCCAGACCGGCTCGGATCTTTCGCCCTGCAACCGCCATCATCTCGAACTGGCCAAGCGCGTGCGCGAGGGCATCGTCTCGATGGGCGGCATCCCTTTCGAGTTCCCGTGCCACCCGATCCAGGAGACGGGCAAACGCCCGACCGCCGCACTCGACCGCAACCTCGCCTATCTCGGCCTGGTCGAGGTGCTCTACGGCTATCCGCTCGACGGCGTCGTGCTCACCATCGGCTGCGACAAGACGACGCCGGCCCTGCTGATGGCCGCTGCCACCGTCAACATTCCGGCTATCGCGCTGTCTGTCGGCCCGATGCTCAACGGCTGGCACAAGGGCAAGCGCACCGGCTCCGGCACCATCGTCTGGGAATCGCGCCAGCGTCTGTCGGCCGGCGAGATCGGCTATGACGAGTTCATGGACATCGTCGCCTCCTCGGCGCCGTCAACCGGCTATTGCAACACCATGGGCACCGCAACCACCATGAATTCGTTGGCCGAGGCGCTTGGCATGCAGCTGCCGGGCTCGGCCGCCATTCCGGCGCCCTACCGCGAGCGCGGCCAGATCGCCTATGAGACGGGGAAACGCATTGTCGACATGGTGCATGAGGATTTGAAACCCTCCGACGTCATGACCCGCCAGGCCTTCGAGAACGCCATCGTCGTCAACTCGGCTATCGGCGGCTCGACCAACGCGCCGATCCACCTCAACGCCATCGCCCGCCATCTCGGCGTGCCGCTCGACAATGACGATTGGCAGACGGTCGGCCTCAAGATACCGCTCATTGTCAACCTGCAGCCGTCGGGCGAGTATCTCGGCGAGGATTATCACCATGCCGGCGGTGTGCCGGCGGTGGTGGCCGAACTGATGAAGGCCGGGCTGTTGCCTCATCCCGACGCCATGACGGTCAACGGCAAGACGATCGGCGCCAATTGCAGCGCGGCCGTCAACGAGAATCTCGATGTTATCCGCACCGTCGCCGAGCCGCTGAAGGACAATGCCGGTTTCATCAATCTTAGGGGTAATCTGTTCGATTCGGCGATCATGAAGACCAGCGGCATCTCGCCCGAATTCCGCGAGCGCTATCTGTCGAACCCGAACGACCCCGAGGCCTTCGAGGGCAATGCCATGGTCTTCGACGGGCCAGAGGACTACCACGCCCGCATCGACGATCCGGCGCAAGGCATCGACGAGCACACCATCCTGTTCATGCGCGGCGCCGGCCCGATCGGTTATCCCGGCGGCGCCGAAGTCGTCAACATGCAGCCGCCGGCCCATCTCATCAAGAAGGGCATCCATGCGCTGGCCTGCATCGGCGACGGCCGCCAGTCGGGCACCTCGGGCTCGCCGTCGATCCTCAACGCCTCGCCCGAAGCCGCCATAGGCGGCGGGCTGGCGCTATTGAAGACCGGCGACCGCGTCCGCATCGACCTGCGCAAGGGCACCGCCGACATTCTCGTCACCGACGACGAGATTACGCGCCGTCGCGCCGAGCTGCGGGACAATGGCGGCTATCGCTACCCCAAGCACCAGACGCCATGGCAGGAGATCCAGCGCGGCATGGTCGACCAGTTTTCCGAAGGAATGGTGCTGAAGCCGGCGGTGAAATACCAGGACGTGGCGCACACCAGCGGCGTGCCGCGGGACAATCACTGAACGCCTCTTTTCTTGCCTTCTCCCCCTTGTGGGAGAAGGTGGATCGGCGCGCAGCGCCGAGACGGAAGAGGGGTGTTGGACGGAGTGCCGGCGGTGCCAAGCTGGAACACCCCTCATCCGACCGAGCTTCGCTCGGCCACCTTCTCCCACAAGGGGAGAAGGGGGAGCCACGCCCAAGCAGCGCCTATAGATAGCCGGTGATCTCCGGCGTCTGGTCCTGCCTGTCGCGCTTGCCGTCCTCGTAGACGATCGGGGCTGCGGCGAGTTCCTCTTCGGTGACGTCGTCGAGGCAGGCGACGTTCACCGCCCAGAAATTCCCGCCCATGAAATCCAGATAGCCGCGCGAGAGAAAATTCGCGCCGCAGTTCGGGCACATATAGTGGTTGATGTCGCCTTCCGGCCAGTTCGACGGCGTCGCCTTGTACTCCCGCATCCGGTCGCGGCCATCCGTCACCCGCACGGCCTCATAGGCGGCGAAGGATTTCCGGTAGCCGAGTTTCCAGCAGAAGCTGCAATTGCATTTGCGGATGCTCTCAGTGAGGTCAATTTCGGCTTCGAAACGCACCGCACCGCAATGGCAACTGCCGTGATAGGTCTTTTTCATGGGTTTCCTCCCAAACATGTCCTGGCTCCGCCGCCCGCCGGAGCCGGAGCATCCTTTGCTCCAGGCATGGCGCTTGACAAGCGGGCGCGACAAATCCACGATCATGGCAAGGGGTGCATCGCGACGACCCCGTGAGGCGTCAGCCCAACGTTCGCGTCCAAGCTTCTCTCTCAAGGAGGTGGACGCCATGCCGTCGACAACCGCTATCACCGTATCGCAACTGTCCCGTCTGATTGGTCTGCCGGGCGCGCCCGCGATCATCGATGTTCGCATCGAAGAGGATTACAGCGCCGATCCGCGCCTGCTGCCGGCCTCAAACCGGCGTGATTTCAAAACCGTCTCGACCTGGGCATCCGAATTCGCCGGCAGCCGAGTGACGGTCGTCTGCCAAAAAGGGCAAAAGCTCTCGCAAGGCGTGGCCGCATGGCTGCGGCATGAGGGCGTCAGTGCCGAATCCCTCGAAGGCGGGTTCGAAGCCTGGCGCGATGGCAAGGGGCCTTTGATCAATGCCGGCAAGATACCGCCCCGCGATGAAAAAGGCCGCACCGTGTGGGTGACGCGGGCCCGCCCGAAGGTCGATCGCATCGCCTGCCCCTGGCTGATCAGGCGTTTCATCGATCCGAGCGCGGTCTTCCTCTTTGTCGAGGCGGCCGAAGTGTCGGCCACTGCGGACCGCTTTCAGGCCGTGCCTTTCGACATCGACAATGTGTTCTGGACTCACCGGGGCGAGTGCTGCACCTTTGATACGATGATCGAAGAGTTCGGGCTCGAATCCGAGGCGCTCGACCGCCTGGCCATGATCGTGCGCGCAGCCGATACCGCACGCCTCGATCTGGTTCCCCAGGCAGCCGGATTCCTGGCCGCCTCGCTTGGCCTGTCGCGGATGTTTCGCGACGACCTGGAACAGCTGGAGGCAGGAATGCTGCTCTACGACGCGTTTTTCCGATGGTGCCGCGACGCCACCGAGGAGACGCACAACTGGCCAAGCGCGAGCAAGCCATCATGAGCGAAACGGGGACTTCGGACAAAACGGGCGAGACCGTCGAAGCGCCGGCTGCGCCAACTTTCCGCGAAGGCGTAAAGCTCTGGGCGAAAATCGGCCTGCTCAGCTTCGGCGGGCCGGCCGGCCAGATCGCGCTCATGCACAAGGAATTGGTCGAGGAACGGCGTTGGATCGGCGAGCAACGTTTCCTGCATGCGTTGAACTACTGCATGCTGCTGCCCGGCCCTGAAGCCCAGCAACTCGCCATCTATGTCGGCTGGCTGCTGCACCGGACGATCGGCGGCCTGGTCGCAGGCATCCTCTTCGTCGCGCCGGGCGCGCTTGTGATGCTCACCTTGAGCATCCTCTATGCGCTGTATGGCGACGCTCCCCTCGTCGAGGCGCTGTTTTTCGGGGTGAAGGCGGCCGTGCTCGCCATCGTGATCGAGGCGATGATCCGGATCGGACGACGTGCCCTCAAGAATCGAGTCATGGTGTCGATCGCGCTCGCCGCCTTCATCGCTATCTATGCATTGAACGTGCCGTTTCCGCTCATCATCCTGCTTGCCGGCCTGGCAGGCTGGATTGGCAACCGTGTTGCGCCGGGCCTCTTTTCCGGCGCGTCGCACGGCAAGGGTGATGCTCCCGACATCAAGGGGGCGGTCGACCTGATGTTCGAGCGCGGCGAACTGGCCCACACCAGGCCGACGCGATGGCATGCGCCGCGCACCATTGCGATCTGGCTGCCGATCTGGCTCGGGCCTGTGCTTCTGATCTGGGCGTTCACCGGATCCGCCAGTGTGTGGACTGACATCGGTGGCTTCTTCAGCGTCATGGCGGTCGTTACCTTCGGCGGCGCCTATGCGGTCCTTGCCTATGTCGCGCAGGCAGCGGTCGAGTCCTTCGGCTGGCTCGCGCCCGGTGAAATGGTCGATGGCCTCGGTCTTGCCGAAACCACGCCGGGTCCGCTCATTCTGGTCCTGCAGTTCGTCGGTTTCCTTGCCGCGTTCCGCCAGCCCGGAGCCTTGAACCCACTGCTTGCCGGATCGCTAGGGGCGATGCTCACCCTGTGGGCCACGTTCACGCCTTGCTTCTTCTGGATATTCCTCGGTGCGCCCTACATCGAAGCCCTGCGCGGCAACAAGGCGCTGTCGGCGGCGCTGACCGCGATCACCGCCGCCGTCGTCGGCGTCATCATGAATCTCGCCCTGTGGTTCGGCTTGCACGTCATTTTCGGCGAGGTGCGCAACATCGGGCTTGGAATGGACGTGCCGGTGTTTTCATCGATCGACTGGGGTGCGGCGCTGTTGTCGTGTGCTGCCATGATCGCCATTCTGAAGCTGAAGATAGGCATGCTGCCGACGCTTGCGGGGTCGGCCCTCGCCGGTGTTGTGTTGCTGGCAGCGAACGGATAGCGGCTGAGTGCGGCCGGCGCTTCGCTGCGGTTTCGGGCATTCGGATAGAAACATCATGGCGAAACGGCGCTCCTCCCTAGGCTTCCTCGGAATGTTCGGCCGTTCAGGCGACCTCAGGCAACTCGACGCCGCGTTACGCGGCGTCGACCTTCATCCCGCCCTTGTGCCGGAAGGAGCAAAGCTCACCATCGTCAATCTGATGAAGGATCACTGGCCCGACGAGCCGCCACCACAAGCCTATCCACCGGTGGCGCAGCTATTTGGCTATTGTGTTGCCGGACCGGAAGCATTCGAGCAATCCAACGGTCTTCGACATAGGCTGGATGCGGAGCGCCGGATCGAGGCGGCACTTGAGGCCAGCGACAGCTTCGATGCGCAAATCATACTGATGACGCTGCATGCCAAGCTGATCAGTGGCGAGGTCGTCGAGCGCTACGGGTTGAGCATCGACTGACCGTTCCAAGGAATAGCGTCCTCAGCCGCCCATGCCGCTGCGCGGCAGATGGATAAGATTGCCGAAGCGGGCGCGCAGCTTGTCGTCGACCAGTTTCGGGATATGGCGCGGGAAGCGCTCGGCGAGGATGCGTTTCTTCTCGATGATCGCCCGCTGCAGGATGTCGGGCCTGCCTTTCTCGTTCCACTCCTTCGGCGAAAAGCGGTCGCCGACGGCCGGATAGAAATATTCCGTCTGCATCAGCCGCAGCGTCTGCTCATTGCCAAGATAGTGACCCGGCCCCTGCAGGCAGACCTCGGCGATGGTGTCTATCGACAGCGACTCATCGGTCACCTCGATGCCGCGCACGCAGCGCAGGCAATGGCCGAGCATGTCGTTGTCGATGATCAGGCTCTCCAGGCAGAAACCGAGCAGCGAGGCGTGCATGCCGGCCGATTCGTAGACAAGGTTGAGACCGGCAAGGCCGGCCATTACGTCAGTGATGCCCTTTTCGTAACCAGACTGAATGTCGGGCAATTTCGAGTCCGTCATGCCGGCGGCCGAACCGCCCGGCAGATCATAGAACTGCGCCATCTGGGCGCAGGCAGCGGTCAGCACCGCTTGCTCGGCCGAGCCGCCGGACATGGCGCCGGTCCTGAGATCCGAAACGAACGGCCAGGTGCCGAAGATCGCCGGATGCCCGGGCTTGATGGCATTGACATACACGAGGCCGGCGAGCACCTCGGCCACGGCTTGCACCACCGCTCCGGCAATCGCCGCCGGCGCCGTGGCGCCCGCCTGGCCGGCCGACAATAGTAAGATCGGAATGCCGCCTTCGACGCAGGCCTCAAGCACGCCGCAGGCGTCCTCGGCGAATTTCATCGGCGGCACGACAAAACAGTTCGAATTGGAGACGAAAGGCCGCGCGCGAAAATTCTCTTCGCCGCCGGCAATCGCATAGAGCATGTCGAGCGCCGGCTTGACGTTCTCGCGCACCGTGAAGGAAGTGCCGACATGCTTCGACGTGCCCATCACGCAGGCGTAAAGCGTGTTGAAATCCATATCGAGCGGATCGGGAATGTCGCGCGGCACCATCGGCCGCTGGAAGAAATGGATGTTGTCGAGCCCTTCGACGATGCGGGCGGCGTCATAGATGTCCTGCAGCAGCGACTCGCGATAACAGCGCTTCTCGACGTCGACCAGATGCACCGCGGCGCCCGCCGTGCCGTAATGCACGCGCTTGCCCTGGATCAGCATGTCGTGCTTGGGATCCTGGCCATGCAGGGTGAAGTGGCGTGCGGCCTTCTTGATGGTGTCGAGGACGAGCGCGCGCGGAAAACGAATGCGGCCGTCCTCGCCGAGCGTCGCGCCGGCCTTGATCAGCGCCTCGATGCAGGATGGGATGGCATTGGCGAAGCCGACCGTTTCAAGCAGCGTCAGCACCGCTTCGTGGATGCGCTCGCGGTCGTTTTCGCTGAGCGGCCCGTAGCTTCCGCCCTCGAGGCCGGCGCGCACCGGCTTGATATCGTCGGCAAGGGGTGCTGCCCGCATGGCGCGGCGCGCTTCGCGCCCGCCGGAACGCCGCGAACGTTGGTCCGAGGACGTATCCGGCTTCTCAACAGCCACTGACATGGGAGGCACTCCACCTTTAGCTGCGAAGCGGGCGGCGGTGGTTGGTCCACCATCGGCCTGCTTCGTCCCCTTATGCCTCGAACTATGCCGCCGGCATTGGCACAGCCTATGAGCCAGACGGCCCCGTCGCATATGCCAGGGCGCTAAAGAACGGTGGCCGGTCCCGGCCCGGACGAGGCATCAAGCCGCCGCCGGCCTGCGCCCGGCTGCCGTCGCCAATTCGCGGATACCGGGCTCGATGTGCTGCAGCGCAATCGAGGAGATGCCCAGCCTCATGAAGCGCGACGGCTTTTCGGTGCGGTCGAAGAAGCGGTCGCCGGGTTCGATGATGACGCTGCGCGATGCGGCGGCCTCGGCCAGCCCGCGCGAATCGGTGCCGCGCGGCCCTTCGAGCCAGAGCGACGCGCCGCCGGCGGAATCGGTCGAGCGCCACTCCGGCAGGAAGGCGGAAATCGCATGGATCAGACGCTTGCGCCGCTCGTCGAAGGCGCTCGAGAGTCGCCGCACCAGCGCCTCGTGATGGCCAAGCGACAGGAACAGCGCGACCGCGCGCTGGTTGTTGGCCGGCGGATGACGCAGCATGAAGCGGCGCAGCGCGCGAAGCTCGGAGATTAGCCCGGCCGAGGCGACGATGTAGCCGAGCCGCAGACCCGGAGCCAGCGTCTTCGACATCGAGCCGACGTAGATGACGCGGCCCGAGCGGTCGAGGCTCTTCAGCGCCTGCTGCGGCGCCTCGTCGAGAAGCTGGCTGTCATAGCCGTCCTCGATGATGATCTGGTTGTGGCGATTGGCTCGCGCCAGCAGGTCCTGCCGGCGCTCCGCCGACAGCGGCACCATGGTCGGGCAATGGTGGCTGGGCGTCACGAAGACAAAGCCGGAATCGTTGGGAATAGAAGCGGTTACGATGCCGGAATGGTCGACCGGGACCGGCGTGACGTCGGCGCCCGCCAGCCGGAAGATCGAGCGTGCGTCGGGATAGCCGGGGTCTTCCATGGCCACCTTGGAGCCCTTGGTCATCAGCAGCGTCGCCAGCATGTAGAGCGCGTTCTGCGCGCCGAGCGTGACGATGATCTCGTCGGGATTGGCGAAGATGCCGCGCCGCGGCAACAGCCGCGCCTGGATCTGCTCGATCAAGAGCGGATCGTCGCGATCGACCATGTCGGATGCCCAGTTGCGGATCTCGAGCACGGCGAGGGCCATGCGGTTGCACTCGCGCCACTCGGCGGTCGGGAACAGTGCCGGATCGAACTGGCCATAGACGAACGGGTAGGACGACTTGATCCAGTTGTCGTGCTTGGCCGGCGGCGGCATGTCACTGGCCGCGATCTGCCGGCGCGCTTTCCAGTCGATCTCATTGGCCTGGTCGGGTGCCTTCTGATGCGGCTTCGCGGGGGTCGCCAGCACGTCGGGATTGACGAAATGGCCGCGCCGTTCGCGCGCCACTAGGAAACCCTGGTCGACGAGCTGCTGGAAGGCCAGCACCACGGTGCCGCGCGCCACGCCGAGTTTCTCGGCCAGGATCCGGCAGGACGGGAGAGGCATCGAGGCGGCGATCTGCCGGTCGAGGATGGCGGCGACGATCGCTTGACGGATCTGCGCCTGCAGGGTCTGGCCGGATTCTGCCGAAATCCGGAACAGGCCGGACCATATGGCCGTGTCGTTTCGCTGTGGCATGGGAATGTTCCTCGATGGCCAGCCTTTTTCACTTGACTGGACCAGTTGAACGTACCGGTGGTACAAGGCGTTGCGCCAATCAATTTTTCTGATCGCTGGGATTTACGCCAGTGATCGTTCGCTGCACTGCGGCATCCCCAGTCGTGACGCAACGCGTCATCCCCGGTAACGCAGTGCGTTATCCCGGGGCGTGACGCAGTGCGTCATCGCTGCGCATTGAAACCGGTCGACTTCGGCTAGATAGTTTGCCGCGACGACACGCGCCGGAAACATCCGGTCTGTTATGTTGGCATCTCAAGGCTCGGAGTGAGGCAGTGGATCAATCGTTCTTTCAAAAACAGCTCGACGCCCTGCGCGATCACCGTGCGGCCAAATCGGGCAGCATGCGCGAGGCTTTCGCCGCCGATCCGCAGCGCTTCGAAAAATTCTCCGCCACCGACGGCGACCTGCTGCTCGACTGGTCGAAATGCGAGGTCGATGCCCAGACGATAGATCTGCTGGAGAAGCTGGCGGGAGCCGCCGATCTCGAAGGCCGGCGCGCCGCGATGTTCTCAGGCAAGAAGATCAACGTCACCGAAGGCCGCGCCGTGCTGCACACCGCGCTGCGCAACCTGAACGGCAAGGGCATCGTGCTCGACGGTCAGGATGTGAAGGCGGAGGTTGTCGCCGTGCTCGACGCGATGGGCGCCTTTGCCGATGCCGTGCGCTCCGGCAAGGCGGCCGGCGCCACCGGCAAGAAGATCACCGACGTCGTCAACATCGGCATCGGCGGGTCCGACCTTGGCCCGGCCATGGCGACGCTGGCGCTGGCGCCCTATCACGACGGGCCGCGCACGCACTACGTGTCCAACATCGACGGCGCTCATATCCACGACACGCTCAAGGGCCTTTCCGCCGAAACCACCCTGTTCATCGTCGCCTCCAAGACCTTCACCACGATCGAGACGATGACCAACGCCGAGACGGCGCGCGAATGGGTGCAAAAGGCGCTCGGCAAGGAAGCGGTCGGCAAGCATTTCGCCGCCGTCTCAACGGCGCTCGACCTGGTGGCCAAGTTTGGCATCGCGTCCGATCGCGTTTTCGGCTTCTGGGACTGGGTCGGCGGACGCTACTCCGTCTGGGGCGCGATCGGCCTGCCGGTGATGATTGCCGTCGGCCCGAAGAATTTTCGCGCCTTTCTCGATGGCGCGCATGCGATGGACGAACATTTCCAGACGGCGCCGCTGGCCAGGAACCTGCCGGCGCTGATGGGGCTGATCGGCTGGTGGCATCGGGTGATCTGCCAATACCCCGCCCGCGCCGTCATTCCCTACGACCAACGCCTGTCCAGGCTGCCGGCCTATCTGCAGCAGCTCGACATGGAATCGAACGGCAAGAGTGTCACCCTCGACGGCTGCGCTGTGACGACGCCGACGGGCCCGCTGGTCTGGGGCGAGCCCGGCACCAACGGCCAGCATGCCTTCTTCCAGCTGCTGCACCAGGGCACCGATTTCATCCCGGTCGAATTCCTCGCAGCGGCCATCGGCCATGAGCCGGATCTCAAGCATCACCACGATCTGTTGCTCGCCAACTGCCTGGCCCAGTCGGAGGCCTTCATGAAGGGCCGCACGCTGGAGGAAGCGCGCGCGCAGATGCTGGCAAAGGGCATGGCGCCCGCCGAAATCGACAGGATCGCCCCGCACCGCGTCTTCTCCGGCAACCGGCCCTCGGTGACGATCCTCTACAGACAACTCGATCCGCATACGTTCGGACGGCTGATCGCGCTTTATGAGCACCGCGTCTTCGTCGAAGGTACTCTCTTCAACATCAATTCCTTTGACCAGTGGGGCGTCGAGCTCGGCAAGGAACTGGCGACCGGCCTGCTGCCTGTCGTGGAGGGCAAGGAGAATGCCGCAAAGCAGGACGCTTCGACCGCCGGACTGGTGGGACACATCCACCGATTGCGCGGATCGGAGTAAGCGGCTTGGCCGAGATCAAAGGAATATTGTTCGACAAGGACGGCACGCTTGTCGACTTCAACGCCACCTGGCTCGGCGTTGCCGATTTCATGGCGATGGATGCATCGGAGGGCGACCGCTGGAAGGCCGACAGGCTGCTTGCCGCGGCGGGCTACGATTCCGCCGCCAAACGCTTCAAGCCCGATTCCATCTTTGCCTCCGGTACCAACATGGATGTCGTCGAGCTTTGGTTTCCGCGCTTGTCGGATGAAGACCAGATGCTTGCCGTCGCTCGCTTCAACGAGATCACGTCGGTACAGGGTTCGGCGATGGCGGTGGCGCTGCCGGGCATCGTCGAGACGCTTGGCGTTCTTCACAGGAAATCCTACCGGCTCGGCGTTGCCACCAACGATTCGACCACTGGCGCGGAAAAGACATTGCTAACGCTGGGCGTCGCGCAACTGTTCGACGCCGCCTATGGTTACGACGCGGTGGCCAATCCGAAACCGGCGCCGGATACGATCCTTGCCTTCTCGGACCTGACCGGCCTGAGGCCGGCCGCGATCGCCGTGGTCGGCGACAATCGCCACGATCTGGAGATGGCGCGGGCCGGCGGCTGC
Source organism: Mesorhizobium sp. M1312 (assembly GCF_040318115.1). Lineage (NCBI taxonomy): Bacteria > Pseudomonadati > Pseudomonadota > Alphaproteobacteria > Hyphomicrobiales > Phyllobacteriaceae > Mesorhizobium > Mesorhizobium sp. M1312. The sequence goes on from NZ_JAMYLQ010000001.1 coordinate 491,745, forward strand.
GGTCTGGCGATCGGCGTGCTCTCCGGCACCGGCACGCGGGAATCGCTGTCGCAGATCGCCGATGTCATTCTGGATTCGGTTGCCGATCTGCCCGACTTTCTTTCGGCAAGGGTCAAGGAGACGATCTGAACTCGCCCTCAGCCTGCTCCGGCTCGAACGAGAAGACGCCGCTCGGCGTCGTCGCCGCGTCTTTTGCTTCCCCGACATCCGGCACCTGGTATTCGGCCAGCAGGCGAAGCCGCGAGCGGGGCAGGTAGGCCCGGCCTGGGTCGCCGATCAGCACATTGATGCCGGCGGCCAGGCAGCGATCGAGGAAGGGGATGACCCGGTCGGCGAGATCTTGCCCGTAAAACAAGTCGCCGGCCACCACGACATCCACCGGCGGCGGCGAACCAGCGGTGATGTCCTTGCCGACGACCGTGATTGCGACGCCGTTCGCCGCCGCATTGAGACCGAGCGCGGCGACGCCGTTGCGGTCGATCTCGGACGCGATCACTGCGCTGGCTCCGGCCTTTGCCGCGGCGATGCCGACGAGGCCCGAGCCGGCGCCGAGGTCGAGCACGCGAAGCCCGGCCACGGTCGCCGGCCGATCGAGAATATAGCGGGCAAGCACCGCGCCGCCGGCCCAGGCATAGGCCCAGTAAGGTGGCTGCGGCTCGGGCCCGTCCCCGTCAGCTTCGGTTTCTCCTTCTTCCGGCTCGGCTGCTCGTCCTTGTGGATGGGTGAGCCGCCACAGACCGCTCGCTGGATGGGCAGCATAAAGCCGGATTTCGGGAAGCGTGGGAACAGGGGCGATACGCATGTTCGCCTTGATGAATATCAGCGGATCGGGACGGGAAAGCGTGTCCGCCGTGTCATCGACAGTAAGGCAATCGCCCAAAATTATACCTATCCCCGTAACGCCCGCCGCAGGATCTTGCCCACCGGCGTCTTCGGCAGTTCGGTCCGAAACTCGATGTATTTTGGCCGCTTGTAGCCGGTCAGGTTCTCGCGGCAATAAACAGTCAGCACCTCAGCGGTCAGCAATGGGTCCTTCTTGACGACGAATAGCTTCGGCACTTCGCCTGAATGCTCGTCCGGCACACCGATCGCCGCCACTTCGAGCACGCCCGGATGCAGGGCCACGACTTCCTCAAGTTCGTTCGGATAGACGTTGAAGCCGGACACAAGGATCATGTCCTTCTTGCGATCGACGATCTTGGTGTAGCCGCGCTCGTCCATGAAGCCCATGTCGCCCGACTTGAAGAAACCGTCCTTGGTCATCACCTTGGCGGTCTCGTCCGGCCGGTTCCAGTAGCCGGCCATCACTTGCGGTCCTCGTATGCAGATCTCGCCGACTTCGCCGAGCGGCAAATCGTTGCCGTCGTCGTCGCGGATGGCAATCTCGGTCGAGGGCAGCGGCAGGCCGATCGTGCCGGTGAAGGTGCCATTGCTGAATGTGTTGGCGGTGGCCACCGGCGAGGTTTCCGAAAGCCCGTAACCCTCGGTGACCGGGCAGCCGGTCAACGCCTTCCAGCGTTCGGCGACACCCTTCTGCACCGCCATGCCGCCACCCAGCGTCAGGATCAGCGGCTTGAAGTCCAGCTTGCGGAAATCCTCATTGTTGAGCAGCGCGTTGAACAGCGTGTTGAGGCCGGGAAAGATGTGGATCGGGTATTTGCCGAGTTGTTTGACGAAGCCGGGAATGTCGCGCGGATTGGGAATGAGTATGTTCTGGCCGCCCAACTGCATGCCCATCAGTGCGTTCACCGTCAGCGCGAAGATATGATAGAGCGGCAGCGCGCAGATGAAGTTGAGATGCGCCGGCTTCGGCTTGACCGTGAAGGCATCCTCGATCCACAGCGCGTTCTGCGCCACGTTGGCCAGCACATTGCTGTGCAGCAGCACCGCGCCCTTCGAGATGCCGGTGGTGCCGCCGGTATATTGCAGGAAGGCGACATCGTCGGCAGCGACCTTCACCGGCTTGAAATTCATGCCGGTGCCTGTTTTCAACGCGGCGTTGAACTTGACATGGCCCGGCAGCGACCAGGCCGGCACCATCTTCTTCACGCGGCGCACGACGAGATTGACGATCGTTCCTTTCAGGCCGCCAAGCATGTCGCCCATCGCCGCGACCACGACATGCTTGACCGCCGTCCTGGCGATCACCGCTTGCAAGGTGTTGGCGAAGTTCTCGAGAATGACGATGGCTTGCGCACCGGAATCCTTGAGCTGATGTTCCAGCTCGCGCGGCGTGTAGAGCGGGTTGATGTTGACCACGACATAGCCGGCACGCAGCACTGCCATCATCGCCACCGGATATTGCAGCACGTTCGGCATCATCAGCGCGACGCGTGCGCCTTTCGGCAGTCCCGTGGACTGCAGATAAGCGCCGAAGGCGGCCGATTGCCGCTCGACTTCCGCATAGGTGATGGTCTTGCCCATGCAGGTGAAGGCGGGCCGGCTGGCATACTGGTTGCAGACGTCGGCGAGCAAATCCCCGATGGAGCCGAAGGGCAGGGCGCCGATCTCGGCAGGAACGACCTTCGGGTAGCTCTTGAGCCAAGGCTTTTCAGGCGATCCGGCGCCAACCGCTTTCGGCAATCTCCTGGCCGGACCCGGCTTCGACGCCGATGTAGCCGATGTCGGTGCCGCTTTCGGCTTAGCAACGGCTTTGGCCGTCGGCGCCTTTGGCTTGTCGGAGCTGGCCGGTTTTGCGGCAGTTTTGGCCTTCGCTTTCGCTGGGGCCGTTGTCCTTGGTGCTTTTGCCACCTGTCCCTCCCTCGGTTGTTCTTTTGTCTCTGCTTGCCTGCCGCGTTGCCTCCGAATGATAAGAGACGTCCTCCGCTGCTGCGGCATTCAGGAAATCCAGCCTGCCATCTATGTATTGCGACTATCGGCAGCCGTGCAAGTCTGCCCCTGCGGCAAGACGGGAAAGAAATCTTCCGCGCCAATGACAAGCCGATGGTCGCGGTTCCTCACCAACGTCGGGTTGAAGATCAATAAAAAAATGCAGTCGGCAATAATACCGTGATCGGCAGAAATTGACATTTCCTTCCCTTTTTTGGCAGTCATGCAGAATTAAATTCTGCTTCCCGTGGGGTAGGCAAACGGGGTGTTCCAAAGCCGGAAAAACGGTGCTTATATGCGCGCTTCGCGAGCCTGATAGAGGGGCTTGGAAGAACATCAGGGAGTCCTCCATGAAAAAGAAACTGACTTTTGCGGCCGCGTTGCTGGCCGCAAGCGTCCTCGGCGGCATGGCCAATGCGAAACAGCTGGTCTACTGCTCGGAGGCGTCGCCGGCCGGCTTCGACCCGTCGCCGTGGAGCGGTGGCAACGATTTCGACGCGTCGTCGCGCACCATCTATTCGCGCCTGGTCGAGTTCGAACACGGCAAGACCACCATCACCCCCGGCCTCGCAGAGAACTGGACGGTTTCCGACGATGGTCTCGAATACACGTTCAAGCTTCGGCCGGGCGTGAAGTTCCAGACCACCGACTATTTCACGCCGACCCGCGATCTCAACGCCGACGACGTGATCTTCTCCTTCGAACGCCAGTGGAAGAAGGAAAACCCGTGGTTCGACTATCTGGCAGGCACCGGCTGGGAATATTTTGCCGGCATGGGCTTCCCGGATCTTCTCAAGGAAATCGTCAAGGTCGACGACCTGACGGTGAAATTCGTGCTGAACAAGCCTGAAGTCGCTTTCCTGCCGGACCTCGGCATGGATTTCGCCTCGATCGTCTCCAAGGAATATGCCGATCAGCTCGACAAGGCTGGCACCAGGCAGCAATTCACCCAAAAGCCGATCGGCACGGGACCGTTCCAATTCGTCGACTACCAGGTCGATGCGGTCATCCGCTATGCGGCATGGGACGGCTACTATGGCGGCCGCCAGAAGATCGACGATCTGATCTTCGCCATCACGACCGATCCGGCCGTGCGCGCGCAGAAGCTGAAGGCAGGCGAGTGCGATATCATGTCGTACCCGGCGCCAGCCGACATCGCCGGCCTGCAGGCTGACCCAAACCTCAAGGTTGACGAGCAGGAAGGCCTGAACATCGGCTACATGGCCTACAACACGACGCAGCCGCCGTTCGACAAAGTCGAGGTCCGCAAGGCCCTCAACATGGCCGTCAACAAGCAGGCCATTCTCGATGCGGTCTATCAAGGCGCTGGCCAGGCGGCCATAAATCCGATCCCGCCGACGATGTGGTCCTATAACAAGGACATCAAGGACGATCCGTACGATCCCGACGCGGCCAAAAAGATGCTAACTGATGCCGGCGTCACGGATCTCTCGATGAAGATCTGGGCAATGCCGGTCAGCCGCCCGTACAATCCGAACGCCAAAAGAGTCGCGGAACTGATCCAGGCCGACTATGCCAAGATCGGCGTGAAGGCCGAGATCGTCAGCTACGAATGGACCGAGTATCGCGAACGCGGCAAGCAGAAGGATCGTGACGGCGCCTTCCAGCTCGGCTGGACCGGCGACAATGGCGATCCGGACAACTTCCTGTTCCTGCTCGGCTGCGATGCCATCGGCCAGTCCAACTATGCGATCTGGTGCAACCAGGAGTTCGAGGCTCTGCTGCAGAAGGGCAAGGCAACCACCGACGTCGCCGAGCGCACCAAGATCTACGAGGAAGCTCAGGTCGTGTTCAAGCGTGAGGCCCCGTGGCTGACCATCGCCCATTCCAAGGTCTTCATGCCGATGAACAAGAAGGTTTCGGGCTTCGTCATGGATCCGCTCGGCATTCATCGGTTTGACGGCGTCGACGTCACCGAATAACTCCTGAGAAATAGAACGGCGGCGCTGGACTTCCGGCGCCGCCGTTCTATGAAGTAAGATGCTCCGCTACCTCCTCCACAAGCTCGCCTTGATCATCCCGACCGTGTTCGGCATATCGCTGGCGGCGTTCGCTTTCGTACGGCTTCTGCCGGGCGACCCGATCATGGCCTTGGCCGGCGAGCGCGGCGTCAGCCCGGAACGTTACGCCGAGCTTGTCGAGCGGTTTGGCTATAACAGGCCTTATGTCGTCCAATATCTGGAGTATATCGGCAGGGTCCTGACCGGCGACTTCGGCATATCGATCGCCACCAAGCGGCCTGTGCTCGGTGAATTCCAGGCGCTGTTTCCAGCGACGCTGGAACTGGCGACGATCGCGCTGCTCATCGCCGTACTCATCGGCATTCCCGCCGGCATTTTCGCCGCGGTCAAGCGCGGATCATGGTTCGACCAGGCCACGATGGGTGTGGCGCTGACCGGCTATTCGATGCCGATCTTCTGGTGGGGGCTGCTGCTCATCATCTTCTTCTCCGGCTATCTCGGCTGGACGCCGGTTTCCGGCCGCATCGGCCTTCAGTATTTCTTCAAGCCGACGACGGGGTTCATGCTGATCGACAGCCTGATCTCCGGCAAGAGCGGCGCTTTCAGGTCCGCCGCCAGTCATCTGGTCCTGCCGGCGATCGTGCTGGCGACGATTCCACTCGCCGTCATAGCGCGCCAGACGCGGTCGGCGATGCTGGAGGTGCTGGGCGAGGACTATGTCCGCACCGCCCGCGCCAAGGGCCTGGCGCCCCGCCGTGTCATTGGGCTCCACGCTTTTCGCAATGCGCTAATCCCGGTCGTTACCACCATCGGCCTCCAAGTCGGCACGCTGATGGCGGGCGCCATTCTAACCGAAACGATCTTTTCCTGGCCCGGTATCGGCAAGTGGATGATCGACGCGATCGCCAAGCGCGACTATGTGGTCGTCCAGAGCGGCTTGCTGATAATCGCACTAATCGTCATGGCGGTGAACCTGATCGTCGACGTGCTCTACGCCGTCATCAACCCACGTATCCGGGTGCAGTGAGATGACCGACCAAACCACGGCAGAAGCCACCGCCGCCTCCATTCCGCCCGGCGGCCGGCAACGCGCCTTCACCGAGTTCTGGCATTACTACTCGATGAACACCGGCGCTGTCATCGGCCTGGTCGTGTTCTCGGCCCTGGTGCTGGTGGCGATTTTCGCGCCGCTGGTCGCGCCGCATTCGCCTGACGAACAGTTTCGCGATGCGCTGCTGACGCCGCCGGCCTGGCAGGAGGGCGGCAGATCGATGTTCCTGCTCGGCACCGACGCCGTCGGCCGCGACATGCTTTCGCGGCTGATTTTCGGCGCGCGGTTCTCTCTGTTCATCGGTCTGGTCGTCGTCGTTTTCTCGCTGACCAGCGGCATCATCCTCGGCGTGCTCGCCGGCTATTTCCGCGGCTGGGTCGATACGCTGATCATGCGCATCATGGACGTCATCCTGGCCTTCCCGTCGCTGCTCCTTGCCCTGGTTCTGGTGGCGATCCTCGGACCCGGACTGTTCAACGCCATGCTGGCGATTGCGCTGGTGCTGCAGCCGCATTTCGCGCGGCTCACCCGCGCGGCTGTGATGGCCGAAAAGAACCGCGAATATGTGATCTCCGCCAAGGTGGCCGGTGCCAGTCATCTCAGGCTGATGGTGAAGACGATCTTGCCGAACTGCATGGCGCCGCTGATCGTGCAGGCGACGCTGTCCTTCTCCAACGCCATTCTCGAGGCCGCAGCCCTCGGCTTCCTTGGCGTCGGCGCGCAGCCGCCAACGCCGGAATGGGGCACGATGCTGGCCACGGCGCGCGAATTCATCCTGCGCGCGCCATGGGTGGTGACCTTCCCCGGCCTTGCCATCCTGATCACTGTGCTTGCCATCAACCTGATCGGCGATGGCCTGCGCGATGCCTTCGACCCCAAGCTGAAGAGGTCGTGACCATGCCTCTTCTCGAGATCAAGAACCTCACCGTGTCCTTCGATACCGCCGCCGGACCGTTCATGGCCGTGCAAGGCATCGACCTGTCGATCGAGCCCCGCGAGGTGCTGGCGATCGTCGGCGAATCCGGCTCCGGTAAATCGGTGGCGATGCTGGCGGTGATGGGGCTGTTGCCGAACACGGCGACGGTGAAGGCCGACCGTATGGCCTTCGACGGCATCGACCTGCTTGAACTCAGCCCGACTGAGCGCCGCAAGATCGTCGGCAAAGACATCTCGATGATCTTCCAGGAGCCGATCGCCAGTCTCAATCCATGCTTCACCGCCGGCTTCCAGATCGAGGAGGTGCTGCGCTTCCACATGGGCATGGATCGCGCCCAGCGCCGGGCCCGCGCCATCGAACTGATGAAGCTCGTCGGCATTGCCGAACCGGAAGAGCGGCTGAACTCGTTCCCGCACCAGATGTCGGGCGGCCAGTGCCAGCGCGTCATGATCGCCATCGCCATCGCCTGCAATCCGAAGCTGCTGATCGCCGATGAGCCGACCACCGCGCTCGACGTCACCATCCAGAAGCAGATCCTTGACCTTTTGGTTGGCCTCCAGGCCAAGTACGGCATGGGCCTGATCATGATCACCCACAATATGGGCGTCGTGGCCGAGACAGCGGACCGCGTCATCGTCCAGTACAAGGGCCGCAAGATGGAAGAGGCCGACGTTCTGTCGCTGTTCGAGCAGCCGAAGAGCAACTACACGCGCGCGCTGCTGTCGGCGCTGCCGGAAAACGCCGTCGGCGACCGGCTGCCGACCATTTCCGACATGCTGTTCGAACCGGCGCCGTCCGCCGCGGCAACGGGAGCCGCGCCATGAGTGTGACGGTTCTCGAAGGCAAGAACATCGTACGCGACTATCATGTCGGCGGCGGCCTGTTTCGTCCCTCGCGCACGGTGCACGCGGTCAAGGGCGTCTCGTTCAGTGTCGACAAAGGCAAGACGCTGGCCATCGTCGGCGAAAGCGGCTGCGGCAAGTCAACGCTCGCCCGCATCATCACCCTGATCGATCCCGCGACGGCAGGCGAGCTCTTCATCGACGGCAACAAGGTCGACATCGCCAAGGATGCGCTGACGAAGGAGATGCGCCGCAAGGTGCAGATCGTCTTCCAGAACCCCTACGGTTCGCTCAATCCGCGCCAGAAGATCGGCGACGTGCTCGGCGAGCCGCTGCTCATCAACACCGACACGCCGGCCGACGAACGGCGCGATCTCGCCATGAAGATGCTGAAGAAGGTCGGCCTCGGACCGGAGCATTACAACCGTTACCCGCACATGTTCTCGGGCGGCCAGCGCCAGCGCATCGCCATTGCCCGCGCGCTGATGCTCAATCCGAGCCTTTTGGTGCTTGACGAACCGGTCTCGGCCCTTGATCTGTCGGTGCAGGCGCAGGTGCTCAATCTGCTCGCCGACCTCCAGGACGAGTTCAAGCTGACCTATGTCTTCATCAGCCACGACCTTTCGGTGGTGCGCTACATCGCCGACGACGTGATGGTCATGTATTACGGTGAGGCCGTCGAATACGGCTCGCGCGACGAGGTCTTTGCCGATCCCAAGCATAGCTATACCAAGACACTGTTTGCGGCGACGCCGCGCGCCGACGTCGCCAGCATCAAGGCGAGGCTGGCGAAGAAGAAGGCCGCCTGAGGCCGCGACCGCAGCACCCAGGCAAGCGTATTTCGACGCCGATCAATGCAGCCGGGCGATGATGGCACGCAGTGCTTCACCGAAGCGCCGGACTTCGTCGATGGTGTTGTAGTGCACCAGCGAGGCGCGAATGGCGCCGCTGTCCATGCTGAGGTTGAGGCGCTTCATCAGCCGCGGCGCGTACATATGGCCGTCGCGGATGCCGATCTGCATCTCGGCCATCGCCTCGACGATCATTTGCGGCGACAGCGTGCCGATGTTGAAGCAGAAGGTGGGCACGCGCTCGTCGAGGCGGGCCTCGTCTGCGACGCCATAGATCGTCGCGCCGCACGCCTTGAGCACGGCGAGCATCTCGCGCGCCAGCACCATCTCATAGTCGCGGATTGCGTTCATGCCGGCGACGAGGTTGTCGCGCCGCGACCGGTTGTTCTCGGCCAAGAAGTTGCGGCCGATCGATTCGAGATAGCGCACCGCGGCATCCATGCCGGAGACGTTCTCGTAGATGAAGGTGCCGGCCTCGACCTTGTAGGGCGGCTCGTCGGGAATGAAGTCCTCGCGGAAGGTCGGCAGCCGCTTCAGCGTCTCGAAGCGGCCCCATAGGAAGCCCATATGCGGCGAAAAATTCTTGTAGCCGGAGCAGACCAGATAGTCGCAATCCCAGGCCTGCACGTCGATCAGCCCGTGCGGCCCGTAATGCACGCAGTCGAGGAACACTTCGGCGCCGGCCGCATGCGCGATGTCAGCCACTGCGGCGACATCGACGATCGAGCCGATCGAATGCGCGGTCACCGTGCACGCGACGAGGCGGGTGCGGTCGGAGACCAGCGGGCGAAGGTCGTCGACATGGAGATTGCCGTCGTCGCGCATCCGCCACCATTTGAATTTCGCACCGGCGGGCGCAAGTGCCAGCCAGGTGGCGATGTTGGCGTCATGGTCCATGTCGGTGATGACGATCTCGTCGCGTTCTCCAAGCATCTGGCCGATGCCGAGGCTGACGAGGCGGATGAACGAGGTGGCGTTCATGCCGAAGCAGATTTCCGCAGGACTATAGGCATTGATCAGCAGCGCCACGCTTTCGCGCGCATCGGCGATCGCCTGGTCGACGGCGACGCTGCGGCTATAGCGGCCGCCGCGCTGCACATTATGCGCGACCAGATGGTTGGTTACCGCGTCGAGCACGCTTTGCGGGATCTGCGCGCCGGCGGCATTGTCCATGAAGATGAAGTCGCCGGCCTGCTGCAAGGCCGGAAACATGGTGCGGATCGTGTCGACCGGGAAGGCTGCGGATACGTCGCTCGCACTAGGGGTCTGATGCTTGTTCAAGATGGTCTCCTGCGAAGTGCCTGACAGATGGAAAAGCGAAATTGACAGATGGAGAAACTGGCGACGTCAACGGGTCTTTTCGGTTTTGAACCGACGTTCGAGCAGGCTGACGAGGCGGACCATCGGCCAGAGAAAGAGGAGATAGACCAGCGCCGCGCCGATCAGCGGCGAGGGGTTGGCGTAGAGCGACTGCGCGTTGGTCGCTTCCTTCAGCAATTCGGGCAGCGCCACGGTGGAGGCGAGCGAAGTATCCTTGAACATCGAAACGCAGTTGCTGGTCATCGGCGGAATGACCACGCGGATCGCCTGCGGCAGCACCACCTTGCGCAAGGTCAGTAAAAACGGCAGGCCGAGTGTCTGCGCCGCCTCGAACTGGCCGCGCGGAATGCTTTCTATGCCGGAGCGGAACACCTCGGCCGAATAAGCCGCCATGATGATGGCGAATGCCGTCACCGCGGAGGTCCAGGACGACAGGCGTATGCCGAGGAACGGCAGCGCGTAGTAGATCAGGATCAGCACGACCAGCACCGGCATCGCCCGGAAAATATCGATATAGCCGACCGCCAGCAGCCGCAGCGGCTTCGGCGCGTAGAGCCGTATCAGGCTGATCGCCAGGCCGACGGGAATACCGATGCCGATGCTCAAGAGCCCGAGCAGCAGCGTGTTGAGAAAGCCGCGCAGCAACGCCGGCAGGCTGGAGATCATGACATCGGCGTTGAAGAAGGTCTCGATCAGCGACATGGGGAGCGTTCCCGAAAGGTTTGGCGTCCCGCGACGCTAAAGCATGCTGCCGAAACCCCGAAATCGGTCGTCGGAGCGGATCATGCGTGAAAGGCAAAGGGGCCACCGCGTCCAGCGCGTTCAAGAGGCGCGCAGCGCTGCCCGTGAAATTGTGCCGGCGTGGAAAGCCGGCACGATTTCGGCAGCTGCCGCTCAGGCCTTCGGCATCGGCATTTCCTTGACGGTCGAAGAATCGGCGGGTGCGTCGCTGCCGAACCACTTCTTGTGGATCGCGGCCAGCGTGCCGTCCTTCTTCATCGCCGTCAGCGCGTCGTTCAGTTTGCCGAGCAGCGGGTGGTCCTTGGCCATCATCAGGCCGTACTGCTCGCCGGTCTTGATACGCTCTTTTACGGCGAGATCTTTCATCCTGGTGAAAGAGTATTCCAGGCCGGGAATGTCGCTGACCGCGGCGTCGACGCGACCGGCGCTGAGATCGAGCAGCAGGTTCTGCTGCGTGTCGTAGCCCTTCACCTCGCTGAACCCGCCGGCCTCCTGGTGCTGCTTGGTCCAGGCCTCCCCGGTCGAGCCGGACAGCACGCCGATGATCTTGCCATTGAGGTCGGCCTCGGACTTGATCGGGCTGTCAGCCTTGGCGGCGATGCCCATGTCGGAATCGTAGTAGGGCTGCGTGAACGACTGCGACTTCAAGCGCTCAGGGGTGATCGTGATCGACGAGATGGCAACGTCGATGCGCTTCGACGTCGTGGCGGCGAACAGGGCCTGAAATCCGAGGTCGGCGATTTCCGTGGTCATGCCGAGACGCTTGGCAGCCTCGTTGACGATGTCGACTTCAAAACCTTCGAAGGTGCCGCTTTCGTTCTTGTATTCGAAAGGCGGATTGGTCGGATAGGCGCCGACATTCAGCGTCTCCTGGGCATAGGCGGTGACTGGGCCGGCGGCGATGCCGATGGCGGCAGCGAGAAGAAGCAGATTACGGCGAGTGAAGCTCATTTTCGTTCCCTCTGGTTCGGCCACTCCCTGTGGCGCTTTTCACTTCCGTCCCTTTTCAGCGCCGTATTTCGGGCACTGCAGGCGAGGCGGCGCCTGAAGTCAGGACGCGCGGCGTTGCCGCGAGCCGATCAACTGTTGCAGACGCTCCAGCAGTGCGTCGACCGCGTCGTCCGTGGTGACCATGCCGGGAGACAGCCTGAGCGTCGCGCCGCGCGCGTCGCAGTAAAGTCGCTCATTGCGCAGCGTCGACACTGTTTTCACCGGGTCGACGCCTTGCGGCAAGGTCAGCATGACGCTGCCGCCGCGCTGGTCTGGATCGAGCGGCGTACGGACGGCCCAGCCATTGTCCAGCGCGCAGCCTACGATGCGCTCGGTCATGCCGGCGTTTTGTGCGCGGATAGACCCGACGCTTGTGTCGGCGACCCATTCGAGGCCGGGCAGCGATGCGACGCTGGCCAGGATGGCCGGCGTGCCATGGTCGAAACGTCGGGCGTCACTTGCATAGGCGAAGCTATCCAGATCCCAGGAGAACGGGTTCGGCTGGCTGAACCAGCCGCGAAGCTCGGGCCGGCATGTTGCCAGGAGATCGGGAGCCACCTGCAGGATGCCGGCGCCCGAAGTACCGCAGAGCCATTTCAGCGAGGTCGAGACGACGAAATCGACCGGCGTCTTCGCAATCGAGAAGGGCGTCACGCCGACCCCTTGCGTGATGTCGACACCGACGATGCTGCCCATCTCCCGGCCATGCGCGGCAAGCCGCGCCACGTCGCAACGGTGCGAGGCCGTCGAGGTGACGAAGGTCAGCAAAGCCAGGCCGACATCGTCCTGCCAGCGGGCGATTGAAATCCTCGTCGCGCACCCAGCTCTCGTCCGGCCGCAGCGGCACCGTATCGAGCACGAAGTCGAAGCGCTCGGCTAGACCGGCAAGCAGAAAGTGCAGGCTCGGAAAACAATCGCCCGCGAGCAGCAGGCGCTTTCCCACCAGACGCTCGGACGGCAGGGCGCCGATCAAACTGTAAAGCGCTGACGTGACGTTCTCGGCGGTGGTCAGTGTGCCTTGTGGGGCATCGATCAGGGTGTCCCAGGCATCGATGAAGCGCTGCCGCGCGGCAAGGGCGGCCGGCCACTGGCCATCGTCTTCTGCCGACCACATGCCCGAGAATTCCGACAGGGCGGCAGCCATGCGCCCCGCCTTGCCGGGAAACGTTCCGATCGAATGGTAGAGAAAATAACCAGACACTAGCGCTTTTGCTCCCTGTGATCACGTGATCACAGAACGAAATCTGGATCAATCGCTGCCCGCGAAGAAATGCGGTTCAATAGCAAAAATCGGGACGATTTTTTCCGGCCCCGAGCGGGCGCGGATCGGCACATTCCGCCGTCGATTTGGCGTTCGAGCCGCAACGGAGCTTCAGGAGGCTTTGCCGAATCCAGCGAACTCGACCGGCCTGGGCTCCGGCACGTCGGGGCAGATCACGCGCAGGGTCTCCTGCGTCGTCCTGATGTCGGCAACCACCTCTTCGCGGGCGCGGGGGAAATCGCGGTCCCTCAGCGCTGCGATGATCGCGGTGTGCCGCCCGGACGGCTCCATCGTGCCGGCGCGCATCAAAGGCGCGACATGGTTTGACAACAGCCGCATATAGGGGCCGAAGCGCAGCCACAGCGTCTCGATCAGCTGGAACAGCACGTCGGAGCCGGAGGCGCGGTAGATTGTGAAATGGAACTGCTGGTTCTTGGCGATCAGCTCGTAGATGCTGCCGTTGCGCCCGATCGCCTGCTGGTCGGCGGTGATCTGTTGCAAAGTGGCTATGTCGGGAGCGGTCAGGCGCGGCACCCCTAGTTCTGCCGCCAGCCCTTCGACGGCGACACGCGCCCGGCAGAGGTCGTCGAGCCGCGCGCGGGTGACGACCGGCACGCAGGCCGAGCCGTTCTGCGATATCTCCAGCGCGTTCTCGGCGGCGAGGCGCCGCAAGGCCTCGCGCACCGGCATGTTCGAGGTACCGAAAGCTTCGGCCAGCGAGGCAATGGTCAGCACCTGTGCCGGATCGAAGCTGCCGACCATCAGGGCATGCCGAAGCTGCTGGTAGACACCATCCTGGACGGTTACACGTCCCAATACAGGTTCAAATCCCAGAGCCACGGTTTCGTTTCCCTCCGACAGAAGCTATATGCGGTCATCGCCAACCGAAGCAGGCGTGATCATCTGATCACAAAAGCTGCGGGGAGCCAAGTCACTCGGCCGACAACGCCGAGGCAATGACGTCTGATCGAAGTCAGACGCCATTGCGTCGTTTACGGGAGAGGGTGAGGAACGGCGCCGATTGCGACAGGCTTGCGTGACTTGGGCGAGGCCGGAGAAGAGCCGAGCCTCAGTCCGGGATCACCGCTGTCGCCTGGATTTCCACTTTGGCGCGATCCTCGACCAGCGCCATCACCTGCACAGCGGCCATGGCCGGAAAATGTCGTCCAATGACCTCGCGATAGGCCTCCCCAATACCCCTGAGGTTCGCCAGATACTCGGCCTTGTCGGTAAAGTACCAGGTCATCGAGGTGATATGCTCAGGCTTGGCGCCGGCCTCGGCGAGCACGGCGATGATGTTGGCAAGCGTCTGCCGCACCTGGCCGACAAAATCATCGGTTTCGAATTGGCCTTGCCCGGTCCAGCCGACCTGGCCGCCGATGAAGATCAGTTGCCCGCGCGCGGCGACGCCATTGGCGTACCCAACAGGTTTCGCCCAGCCTTCCGGCTGAAGGATGGTGTGCATATCAAGCCTCCCGATACTCAAATCCGGTCGCAATGTTCAAAATTCGAAACTGGTCCAATCTGCAATTTTCGTCGCCAGCTCGGCCTCAGGCTGTTCCCATCACTTGCCTGGCGATGACCACTTTCTGCACGTCGGACGCGCCCTCGTAGATGCGCAACGCGCGGATCTCGCGATACAGGCTTTCGACGATATGGCCCTTGCGGACGCCGTCGCCGCCATGCAGCTGCACGGCCTTGTCGATGACCTCCTGCGCCTTGTCGGTGGCGAACAGCTTGGCCATCGCCGCTTCGCGGGTGACACGGGCCGCGCCCATGTCCTTGGTCCAGGCGGCGCGGTAAACCAGCAGAGCGGCGGCATCGACATCCAGCGCCATGTCGGAGATGTGACCCTGCACCATCTGCAGCTCGGCCATCGGCGCGCCGAACAGTTGGCGTTCGGCCACTCTTTTGATGCTTTCGTCTAGAGCACGCCGGGCAAAGCCGAGCGCCGCCGCACCGACGGTCGAGCGGAACACGTCGAGCACCGACATGGCGATGCGGAAACCGTCGCCTGGCTTGCCGATCAATGCCGAGGCCGGAACACGGGCATCGTCGAAGGACAGGCGTGCCAGCGGATGCGGCGCGATCACCTCCAGCCGTTCGGCGATCGTCAGGCCCTTGGTGTCTGCAGGCACTATGAACGCGGAAAGCCCCTTGGCGCCGGGCGCCCCGCCGGTGCGGGCGAAAACGACGTAGACATCGGCGATGCCGCCATTGGAGATCCAGGTCTTTTCACCTGCCAGCACGTAGTCATCGCCGTCACGCGTCGCCGTCATCTCCATATTGGCAACGTCCGATCCGGAGCGCGGCTCCGATAGCGCAAAGGCGGAAATCGCTTCGCCGGCGCGTGTCTTCGCCAGCCAGCGCTGCTGGTCGGGCCTGCCGAACAGGCTGAGCGCGCCGGTGCCGAGCCCTTGCATGGCGAAGGCGAAATCAGCCAGCCCGTCATGCCGGGCCAGCGTCTCGCGCGTCAGGCATAGCGTGCGCACGTCGAGCGGTTCGGGGTTGTCCGTGTCGAGCGCCGTTGATTTCAGCCAGCCGTCTTGGCCGAGCTTCGCAACCAACTCGCGGCATGCGGCGTCGACCTCGTGGTGAGCGACCGGCAGGTTCTTCGCGCACCATGCGTCCAGTTGTTCGGCGAGTGCGCGGTGTCGGTCCTCGAAGAACGGCCAGTTGAGGAAGGACCGGTCAGGCATGGGAATGCCTCGTCTCGAACTGCGCTCCACGGCGCCCCCCTCTGTCCTGCCGGACATCTCCCCCACAGGGGGGGAGATTGGCTGTCACGGGCGCTTTCGCCAATTTCCAGCGTTGCAAAAAGAGGCGAGGCAATGGAACTGCCAATCTCCCCCCAAGTGGGGGAGATGTCCGGCAGGACAGAGGGGGCCGCTGTCCCGCCAACGTGTCCGTTCTTATGAACTCAGCCGAACCTTCCATCTCAATTGCCCTCGAACACCGGCTTCTGCTTGGCCACAAAAGCCTCGTACGCCCGCTTGAAATCGCCGGTCTGCATGCAGATCGCCTGCGCCTGCGCTTCCGCCTCGATCGCCTGGTCGAGGCCCATCGACCACTCCTGGTTCAACTGCGTCTTGGTGATGCCGTGGGCGAAGGTCGGGCCGGAGACGATGCGCGCGGCCAGGTCGAGCGCGTCGACCTCAAGGTCTGCGGCATCGACCAGCCGGTTGTAGAACCCCCAGCGCTCGCCTTCCGCAGCGCTCATCGTGCGGCCGGTGTAAAGCAGTTCTGCGGCGCGGCCCTGGCCGACGACGCGCGGCAGGATCGCGCAGGCACCCATGTCGCAGCCGGCAAGGCCAACGCGGGTGAACAGGAATGCCGTTTTGGCTTCAGGCGTCGCGATACGGATGTCGGAGGCCATGGCGATAATGGCGCCGGCACCCACCGCCACGCCGTCGACCGCCGCAATGATCGGCTTGCCGCAGTTCAGCATCGCTTTGACGAGATCGCCGGTCATGCGGGTGAAGGCGAGCAACTCCTTCATGTCCATCTTCACCAGCGGGCCGATAATGTCGTGAACATCGCCGCCGGAGCAGAGATTGCCGCCATTGGGCAGGAACACCACCGCATCGACATCTTCGGCATAGACGAGGTCGCGAAAAGTATCGCGCAGCTCGGCGTAGCTTTCGAAGGTCAGCGGGTTCTTGCGCTCCGGCCGGTCGAGCCGGATTGTTGCGATCTTGCCTTCGACCTGCCAGAGGAAATGCTTCGGCTTGCGGCCGGCCATTTTTGTCATTCCCGTCCCTCCCAGTTGCTGCGGAAGGAGTCCAGCATGCCGGTCAGCCGGCGCGCCTCGTCCTCGCTCACATTGCCCAGCAGCTCGCCGATCCAGCTCTCATGTGCGGCGGCGATCACGGCGAAAGCCTTCGAACCTTCCTCCGTCAGCCGCACCATCGAGGTCCGGCGGTCGCCATTGCGCCGGGCGCGGGTAACCAGCCCTTCCGAAACCAGCCGGTCGACGATCCCGGTCACATTGCCATTGGACACCAGCAGGAAGCGCGACAGGTCGCTCATCAGCATGCCTTCCGGCGCGCGGTAGAGTGCCGCCATCACGTCGAAGCGCGGCAGCGTCGTGTTGAACTCCCGCCGCAGGCGCTCGCGCAATTCGGCCTCGATGCTGCGCGAGGCGCGCAGCAGCCGCACCCATAGGCGCAGGCGGTCCTTGCCGGGTCCGGACGGCGCGGGCAGGGGACCGGCTACCATGTCTCGCCTCCCGAGATCGAGATTGTCTGCCCGGTGATCGATTGGGCAGCATCGCCGCACAGCCACAGCACCGCGGCTGCGACTTCTTCCGGCTGGATGAAGCGACCTTGCGGGTTGGTCGAGGCAAGACTCGTCCTTGCTTCTTCAACCGTGCGACCGGTCTTTTCGACGATACGCTGGATGGATTCCTCGAGCATGTCGGTTTCGACGAAGCCAGGGCAGACGGCGTTGACCGTCACGCCGGATTTGGCGGTCTCGACCGCCAGCGCTCGCATCAGGCCGACGACGCCATGCTTGGCCGCCACGTAAGCGGCGACATAAGGATAGCCCTTCAGGCCTGCGGTCGAAGCGACGAATATGATACGGCCTGTCTTTCGGGTGATCATGCCGGCCAGCGCCGGTTTCACCGTCAGGAACGCGCCGGTCAGGTTGACGTCGAGCGTGCGCTGCCAGTCCGCGAGCGAGGTCCGCTGTGCCGGGGCGCTGCTGGACATGCCGGCATTGGCAACCACGATATCGATCGGTCCGCGCGCCGCCTCGGTTTGTCTGTACAGCGACGCCATCGCCGCCTCGTCGCTGACGTCGGCGGCGATGCCGAAAATGCGGTCGCTTTCGCTGGCGACCCCGGCAAGCGCCGCCTCGCGCCGGCCGCAGATGGTCACATCGAGGCCGGCGCCGGCCAGCCCCAGCGCGATGGAGCGACCGACGCCGGAGCCGCCGCCGGTGACCAGCGCGTGCCGTCCCGCTATCGTTGCGACGGCGCTCATACTTTCAGCCCTGCTGCCGCGTCGCGTTCGGCCAGCCGGTAGATCTGCTCGCGGCCAGGCAGATAGGGATCCGGCCATTTGACGCCGCGGTCGCCGAGCCTGACGGCGGCATGCAGTGTCCAATAGGGATCGGCGAGATGCGGCCTTGCCATCGCTACGAGATCGGCGCGGCCGGCCATCAGGATCGAATTGACGTGGTCCGGTTCGTAGATGTTGCCGACCGCCATGGTCGCCATGCCGACCTCGTTGCGGATGCGGTCGGAAAACGGCGTCTGGAACATGCGGCCGTACACCGGCCTTGCATCGGCCGAAGTCTGGCCGGCCGACACATCGCAGATGTCGACGCCTGCCTCATGCAGCAGCCGTGCGATCTCGACCGCATCGGCCGGTGTCACGCCTTCGATGCCGACCCAGTCATTGGCGGAGATGCGCATTGAAACAGGCTTCTCGGCCGGCCATGCGGCACGCACCGCATGGAAGATTTCCAAGGGATAACGCATGCGGTTTTCGAGCGAGCCGCCATAGGCGTCCGTGCGCCGGTTGGTCAGCGGCGTGATGTAGGAGGACAGGAGATAGCCGTGCGCGGCATGGATCTCCAGCATGTCGAAGCCGCAGCGCGCCGCCATCTCGGCCGAGGCGGCGAATTGATCGCGCACCAGATCCATGTCGGCGCGGTCCATCGCCTTCGGCAGCTGATTCTCAGGCGACCATGCCACCGCCGACGCCGCCATCACAGGCCAGTTGCCTGACGTCAGCGGCACGTCGGTTCCTTGCCAGCCGAGCCGGGTCGAACCCTTGGCGCCGGAATGGCCGATCTGCGCGCAGATCTTCGCCTCCGTCTCGGTATGGACGAAATCGACCAGCCGCTTCCAGGCGACTTCGTGCTCGGGCGCATAGAACCCGGTGCAGCCCGGCGTGATGCGGCCTTCCGGGCTGACGCAGGTCATCTCGATATAGACGAGGCCGGCGCCGCCCTTGGCCCGTTCGGCATAATGGGCGAAATGCCAGTCGGTCGGACAGCCGTCGACGGCCTTGTATTGCGCCATCGGTGAGACGACGATGCGGTTCTGCAGCGCCATGTCGCGCAGCCGGAACGGCGCGAACATCGGCGCTCGTCGCAGGCTGTTGCCGCCGGCGCCTGCCTGGCGCTGGAACCATTCCTCGGCGCCGGCCAGCCATCCGGCATCGCGCAGCCGCAAATTCTCGTGGCTGATGCGCTGCGAGCGGGTCAAAAGCGAATAGTTGAACTGCACCGGATCAAGGCCGAGATAGCGCTCGACCTCCTCGAACCATTCGAGCGAATTGCGCGCTGCCGACTGCAGCTTCAGCACTTCGGTGCGGCGGGCATCCTCGTATTTGCTGAACGCGGCCTCGAGGTCGGGTTCGGACTCGACATAGTCGGCCAGCGCCACCGCACTTTCCAGCGCCAGCTTGGTGCCGGAACCGATCGAGAAATGCGCGCTTGCCGCCGCGTCGCCCATCAGCGCCAGATTCCTGTAGGACCAGCGCTCGCACAGCACGCGCGGAAAATTGATCCAGGCCGAACCTCTGATATGGTTGGCGTTGGTCATCAGCGCGTGGCCGCTGAGATGCCTGGCGAAGATCCGTTCGCAGACGGTGATCGATTCCTGCTGCGACATCGCACCAAAACCGAAGCGCTCCCAGGTCTGCTCGCTGCATTCGACGATGAAGGTCGCGGTGTCTTTGTCGAACTGGTAGGCATGCGCCCATACCCAGCCATGCTCCGTCTTCTCGAAGATGAAGGTGAAGGCGTCATCGAATTTCTGTTGCGTGCCGAGCCAGACGAACTTGCATTTGCGGGTGTCGATATCGGGCTTGAACACGTCGACGAAGGCGCCCCGTGCCTTCGAATTCAACCCGTCGGCAGCGACCACTAGATCGTGCATCTCCATGTAGGGTTTGGGATCGGCGATATCGGTCTCGAAGACCAGCTTCACGCCAAGCTCGCGCGCCCGCCGCTGCAGCAGGGTGAGCAGCCGCTTGCGGCCGATGCCGCAGAAGCCGTGACCGGTCGAGACCGTGCGCACCCCGTCGTGGATCACGGCAATGTCGTCCCAGTAGGCGAAGTGCTTCCTGATCCAGACGGCACTGACCGGATCGTTCTTAGTCAGGTTGTCGAGCGTTTCGGCCGACAGCACCACGCCCCAGCCGAACGTGTCGTCGGCACGGTTGCGCTCGAACACCGTCACCTCGTGTGCGGCGTCCCTGAGCTTCATAGAGATGGCAAAGTAGAGGCCGGCTGGTCCGCCGCCGAGAACCGCAACCTTCATTCGTGCGATCTCCTCTTCGCTTCCTGCCTTCAGTATCGCGCCTGAGGTGAATTATTTCAAGCTTGAAGTTTCATAATTGAAACGACATGCCTCAGAGTGGTTTCCCAAGTCACTTTTCTGGGCTCTTCGGGCTCCACAGCACTGTCTCCGCGTCCTTTTCATAGGCCATGCCGTTGGGATAGCTGATCGCTTCCAGCTGCAGGCCCCAGGGCGCCTGGAAATAAAGGATGCTCTGGCCGGCCGCCGCACCCTCGGTAACCGGCAACGGGCCCATCCGCGTCTTGACGCCCTTTTCATCGAGATAGGCTTTCGCGGCAGCGATGTCGTCGACATAGATGGCGATGTGGAAGCCACCTATGTCGCTGTTGCGGGCCTGCAGGTCCCTCTGGTCGGGCGCGGTGTATTTGAACAGCTCGATATTCGACCCGTGGCCGCAGCGGACCAGGGTGATTTCCTCGATCACCGCCTTGGGGTCGACGCCCAGAAGATCCTGCATGAACGTGCCCTTGTCGTCGGCGAACGGGCCGAAGGACATCGCCTTCTTGCAGCCGACGATCTCGGTGAAGAAGTCGACGGCCTGCTTCATGTCGGGGACGGTAACCCCGGTGTGATCGTGTCCGCGCATGCCAGGAATGGAATCGGCTGAGGCTGTGCTGATGGTTCCACCGATAGTGCCCAGGACGGCGGCCGCAAGCGTTGCAGTTAGGAGTGCATTCTTCATCTCAGTCATCCTCTCGCGGGACATGGGTGACTTGCCGGGCGCACGCCCGAGGCCCGCTCTTCGGCGTGCGAATGAGATGTGCTGTGAATGATCGTTGCGACCGATGTCATGCCGGCGCCTTCGCCGCAGGTAGCAGCCAGCCGTCATCGATCTCGGGCAGCGGGATGGCTGCGAGAAGATCGCGCGTGTAGGCCTGCCGCGGGTTCGCGAACAAAGCGTCGGTGGCGCTTGCCTCGACGATCACGCCTTCGCGCATGACGATCACTTGCCGGCAAAGCCGCCGAATGACAGACAGGTCGTGGCTGATGAAGGCGATTGTGAGGCCCATTTCGGCGGCCAGCTTTTCCAGCAGCGTCAGGATTTGCGCCTGCGTCGAGACGTCGAGGCCGGAGACGATCTCGTCGGCCAGCACGAATTTCGGCGACAGCGCCAAAGCGCGGGCAATGCCGACCCGCTGGCGCTGGCCTCCCGACAGTTGGTGACGATAGCGGCTGGCGAAGCTTTGCGGCAGGCCGACGCGCTGCAAAGCCTCCGCGACACGCGCCTTGAGATTGTCGCCAAGCCCGTTTTGCCTGAGGGGGGCGGCGATGATGCTGAAAATGGTGCGGCGCGGATTGAGCGACGACATCGGATCCTGGAAGATCATCTGCAGGTTGCGGCGCAGTGGCCTGAGCTCGGCCTCCGGCAGATGCGTGATGTCGCGGCCGTCGAATGTGATACTGCCGGCGCTGGGCTCCAAGAGGCGCACCAAAGCGCGGCCGAGAGTCGATTTGCCCGATCCGGATTCGCCGACGATGCCCGTCACCGATCCCCTTGGCAGGTCGAAATCCAGCCCTTTCAGGATCTCCACCATCGGCGCCCGGCCGATCAGCGGCTTACGGGTCATATCAGGCAGCGCGACCTTCAGCCCGCGCACGGAAACCAGCGGCTCAGCCATGTGGCCGTCTCCAGGCCTGGTCGGCAGCGGCGATCTCTGAGGCCAGTCCGGCCAATACCGCGTCGTCCACCGGTTTCAGCGAGGCGAACGGATCGGTATAGCGCGGTGTCGCCGCCATCAGCGCTCGCGTGTAGAGGTGCTGCGGAGCCGCGAACAGCGCTGCCGTCTCGGCTTCCTCCACGACCTTGCCGGCATAGAGAACCGAAACTTTCTGGCTGATCTTGGCGACGACGCCGAGATCATGGGTGACGAACAGGATCGCCGTGCCGTGCTCACGCTGCAATTGCGCAATCAAGCGCAGGATCTGCTTCTGCACGGTCACATCCAGCGCCGTGGTCGGCTCGTCAGCGACGATCAGCCTGGGCTCGGCGGCGAAAGCGGCGGCGATCAGCACGCGCTGGCGCATGCCCCCGGAAAGCTCGTGCGGATAGCATTTGAGGACGCGGTCCGGATCGCGGATCTGAACCTCGTCGAGCAACTGGCGGATGCGGACGTCGGCTCGCTGCCCGCTCCAGCCGAGGATGCGCACCAGCCGGTCGGTCATCTGCGGCCCGATGCGGCGCGACGGGTTGAGCGCGGTCAGCGGGTCCTGCGGGATCAGCGCGGTGCGGGCGCCGATCAGCGTGCGCCTCGCCTTTGGCTGAAGCCGACCGAGGTTCTCGCCCTCGAGTAGCATATCGCCTTCGACAATGCGCACGCTGGGCGGTAGCACGCCGAGCACCGCCTTGCCGATCATCGTCTTGCCGGCGCCGCTCTCGCCGACCAGCGCGCGAACCTCGCCAGGTTGGACGGAGAGCGACACCGAACGCAGCACGCGCTGCCCATTCGCCAGCACGGCGCTCAGGCTGCGGATATCGAGGCAGGGTTTGACGGCTACACTCATCGCAGCACCGGATCGAAGCGTGCCTTGAGACCCTCGCCGAACTGGCTGAACGACAACACCGTTAGGATCAGAGTGACCAGCGGAAACACCAGCACCCACCAGGCCTGATGGATCGACAGCCGACCTTCGGCGATGATGCCGCCCCAGGTCGGGTCGTCGGTCGAGATCGACAGATTGACGAAGGACAGGATCGCCTCGACGATCACGGCGATGCCCATTTCGAGCGACAGCAGCGCCACGATCGACGGCACGACATTGGGCAGAACTTCGCGCAGCATGATGCCGATGCGGCCATAGCCGGCGATGCGGGCGTTCTCGACATAGTCCATGCGCGCCTGGCCCATGGTCTCGGCACGGATCACCCGGCAGAAGCGCGTCCAGTCGATAACCGCGATGGCGATAATGACCGAGCTCAGACCGGTGCCGAGCACGGCAACCAGCAGGATGGCGAACAGCACCGGCGGAAACGCCATCCAGACGTCGACGATGCGCGAGATGATGCGATCGGCCCAGCCACCGAAATAACCTGCGATCAGCCCGAGCGTCGAGCCGACCAGGCAGGCGGCCAAAGCCGCCGCGAAGGCGACGATGAAGGCGATGCGGGCGCCGAAGATCAGCCGTGACAGGAGATCGCGGCCGAGGCTGTCGGTGCCGAGCCAGAAGCCGGGCTCCGCGCCGCTCATCCAAAAGGGCGGCAGGCGTTCGAACATCAGGTCTTGCGCCAGCGGGTCCTGCGGTGCGATCAGCGGCGCGAAGATCGCGGCAAGCAAAGCCAGCAGCAGCCAGCCTCCGGCCAGCCAAAGCCTTGCGCCCGAGCCATGTCTTGAAATGCGGCCCTCATCCATGGCGCAGTCTCGGATTGAGCAGCGCATACATCATGTCGACGGTGAGGTTGATCAGCACGAACAGCAGCGCGAAGACCAGAACGATGCCCTGGATCAGCGGCAGGTCGCGGTTGATGACGGCGTCGATCGCCATGTTGCCGAGGCCTTCATAGGAAAACAGCCGTTCGACGATGACCGTGCCGCCGATCAGGAAGGTGAACTGCACGCCGACCAGGGTGAGCGTCGGCAGCGCGGCGTTCTTCAGCGCCTCGCGCAAAATGACCTGCGTTTCCGAAAAGCCCTTCACCCGCGCCAGCACGACATAATCGAGGTCGAGCACTTCCTTCAGCGACTGCTTCAGGAGCTGCGAAATGATCGCGGCGAGCGGCAGCGCCAGTGCCACGGCCGGCATCAGCATGTGCCCGAGCAGGTCCTTGGTCAGGTCGAAGCGCAGCCGCACGATGCTCTCGAACAGGTAGAACTGGCTGACGAAGGGCAGGTCGAGCTGCGGCGAAACCCGGCCGGAAATGTCGAACACCGGCACCAGCACGCCGAACAAAAGGATCAGCACCAGGCCCCACAAAAAGTCGGGAATGGAAAGCGCTGCACCGCTGGCGATGTCGATGCCGGCTTCGACTGCCGTGCCGCGTTCGCGCGCACCAAGGATCGCCGTCGTGCCGCCGATCGCCAGCGCCATCAGCAACGCGACGATGGCGAGTTCCAGTGTCGCCGGTAGCCGGTTGAAGACCAGCCCCAGCACGTCTTGCCTAAGCGAGATCGAGGTGCCGAAATCGCCTCTGATGACGCCCGACAGCCAGATGAAGAACTGCTGGACGATGGTCTTGTCGAGCCCATAGAGCGCACGCAGCCGGGCGATGTCGGCATCGGTTGCGCCGGGCGGCAGCATCATCGCGATCGGATCGCCGGGCGCGATGCGGATGACGACGAAGACCACGACGGCGACGCCGAACAGCGTGATCGCCATCGTCAGAAGACGGATCAGGAATCTTTGCAGCAGCATGGTCGCCTGTATGCCTGGCGGAAAATGCGCGCCGTCGTTGCGGACGGCGCGCGGCAATCCCTGGCCGATGTCAGGCCGGGGTCATCAGGGCCGGCAACAACGCGCCGGATATATGCTGCACGACATTGACGCCCTTGGCATGAACGATCGGCTGCGCATACTGGATCAGTGGCAGCACATAGGCCTGTTCGGCGATGTACTTGTCGACAGCCTTCCAGCCGGCGATGCGCTTGGCCTCGTCCTTCTCGCCCCAGAGCGGGTTGATCATGTCGATCAGATCCTGGCTGTCCCACACCGAATGCGGGCTCGGGCCATAGGTGGCAAAGCCGGTCGACGTCGTCGGATCGCCGATGGCGTTGCCCCAATTGTAGAAGGCGGCCGGCGCCAGCTTGTCGGCGGCGCGCAGTTCGTAATGCTTGGCGATCTCGTAGACCTCGATCGTTGCCTCGATACCGACCTTGCGCCACATGCCGACGATCGCCTGGATCATCTCGTAATCCTTAGGCTTGAAGCCTTTGGTCGTCTGTATCGAGAATTTGACCGGCTTTTCCGGCGAATAGCCGGAGGCGGCCAGCAATTCCTTGGCTTTTTCCGGATTGTGCTCGACTTTGATCGACGCATCGTATGCGGCGTATTCCGGCGTCTCCAGCGTGTCGATCGGCTGGCCGTAGCCGCGCAGCAGCCGATCGACCAGCAACTTCCTGTCGATCGCCATCACCGCAGCCTGGCGCACGTTCTTGTCCAGCATCACGTCGATGTCGTTGAAGAAGATCATGCCGATGTCGGAAACATTCTTGCACGAGCCGGCAAGCCCGTCGTTGGCGATCAGGCGGTCATATTCCTCATAGGGGATTTCGAGCGTCACCTGCGAGGAACCGGACTCGATTTCGGCAACGCGGCTCGCCGCATCGGTGACGAACTTGATCGTCACATTCTCAAAGGCCGGCTTGCCGCCCCAATAGTTCGGATTGGCCTTGAGCCGCAGGAAGGCGTTGCGCTCGAATTTGTCGACCATGTAGGGGCCGGTGCCGATCGGGGCTTTTTCGAAGCCTTCGGCGCCGACCTTCTCGTAATAGGCCTTCGGCATGATGTAGCCGGTCAAGAACGACATCCACTTGAAATACACCGGGTCGAACTGCACGACATCTCCGGTGATCTTGTTGCCGTCGATCTTGAAGTTGTTGACGTTCTTCCAGACGAACTGGATCGGATTCCCGGTCTTTTCGTCACCCGCCCGCTGCAGCGACCAGACTACGTCTTCGGCCGAGACCGGCGAACCGTCATGCCAGGTGACGCCGTCGCGCACCGTCATCATGATCTTGGTGCGGTCCTCGTTCCAGCCCCATTCGGTGAGCAGGCCCGGCGCGAAGGACAGGTCCGGCTTCTGCGGAATGAACTGGTCGAACACCGACTGGTAGAGGCCCTGGATCGTCGGATTGACCGCCGAAGGCCCGGTGGTCGGGTCCCAGGACGGCAGGTTGACGTTGTAGGCGATGGTCAGTTCGCCGGCTGCCTTGGCCATTTGCGGCAGGCCGATAACGGTGGCGCCAAGTGCTGCTGCGCCATATCCGAGCAATTCTCGTCTGTTGATTGTCATGGTCGTTCCCCTGTTGGTTTTCTGTGCGCGGTGTCGTTGTCGTTCGGTGGGTTCAGGCTCCTAGGGCAACCGCGCATTGCCTCTCCTTCACCCGCAAGTGTTTTGAATTCTACCTCCCGCCAAGCTGTTGGGCGAGCATATAGCCCGAGGCCGCACCGGTGCCGGCGCCCGGCCATGTTGCAGCGCCGGTGAGATGCAAATTCGTGACCGGCGTGTTCCAGCCGGCGTAGCCGCGCCCCGGTCGAAACAGGAAATTCTGCGCCAGATGGTGGCTGCCGCAGATCTGGTCGCCGCCGACGAGGTTGGGGTTCTCGCGTTCGAGGTCGATGGGCGAGAACACGGCGCGGCCGAGGATTTTCCGGCGAAGACCGGGCGCATAGGTCTCGATGATGTCGAGAACGCGCTCGGCATAGCTTTCCTTGACGTTGTTCCAGTGGGCTGGCGCGATCTTACCCGCCGCATCGCCTGACATTTCGGCGGGCAGCATGCGCACCTGCACCCACAGCACATGCTTGCCTTCCGGCGCCCGCGACGCATCGACCGCGGTCGGCTGACCGACGACCAGAACAGGCTCGTCCGGCAGCATGCCTGATGTCGCCTGTTGATAGGTCCGCGACATGGCGTCGAGCGAAGGCGACAGATGGACATAGGCAAATTGCCGAAGCTCGGCGCCGGCGCGCCAATCCGGCAGATCGTCCAGCGCCAGATGGATCATCATCGTGCCCGGCGCATGGCGGAATTTTTTCATCGCCGTGTCGAAACTGGCGTCGCCAGAACCATTCGGCAGCAGTTTGCCGGGCAGCGCCTTCGGCGCCACGCCGGCGATAACAGCCTTGGTGGCTGTATGGGTCTCGCCGGAAGCAAGCCGCACGCCGGTCGCCTTGCCGGCGGAAACCGTGATCTCGGCCACCTCAGCCCCGCTGGCGATCTTGCCGCCGGCAACGGTGATCATGCCCGACAGGGCGCGGATGATGGTGTCGGCACCGCCCTTGCCGAGCACCATGCCGAAGCACTGGCTTGCCATCGATTCCAGATAGGGGAACACCGCACCGCCGGCGATGTCGGGGGCGAAGTCGAGATGCATGCCCCAGGTGGCCAGCGTCGCCCTGACATGCGGCGACTCGAAATTCTCCTCGAGCCACGCGCGGGGTGAGGAAAGCAGCAACCGACCGGTGTCGAGCGCGCCGGCAAAACCCTTCTTGCGCCACAGGTTCCAGGCGGTGCCGGCCAGCGCGCGGCCGCCCATCGGCGCTCCCAGCAGCCGGAACAGATGTGCGGCTTCTCCAGGGAAGGCGTCAACCAGCCGCCGCCATGTGGCGGCGTCGGCTGAGGAAAAAGCTGCCATGCGCGCTGCGGTCTTTTCCAGATCGTTGCTGACGCCGAACCAGCGTCCGTCGGGAAAGGCGCTGGCGAAGCAATCGGCAACCGGCGCGAATTCCAGCCCGTGTTTTTTCAATTCATTTGCATATTTCTTGTGAAAGGCCGAGCCGGCGAACAGGCTCAGATTCATCGCGCCGAAATCGTGTCGGAAGCCTGGCAACGTGAATTCGCGGGTCTGGACGGCGCCGCCGATTGTTGCGCTGCGCTCAAAAATCCCGGTTTTCCAGCCTTTCAACCCCAGATGCGCGGCGCATGCCAGACTGTTGTGGCCTGCCCCGACGAAAATGGCGTCAAACTCGCTCACATCCCACCCAACCCATTTCCTTTATGCTTAAAGATAATTGCAGATGCATATGTTTTCGTCTAGTAGGATATTAAGGGCCGCAACGAGCCTTCAGAACCATCCAAGAAGAGGGAACAAAGACCATGGACACGCAAAAACTCCTCGGCGAGGTCGCCGGCCAGCTTCTTTCAGGCGCCATCCAGGTGGTCGACCTGACGGCGCCGCTTGGGCCGAATACGCCGCTGATCAAGCTGCCGCCGGAACTCGCCGTCGATACGCCGAAGGTCGAGATCCATGCCATTTCGGCCTATGACAAGAATGGTCCGTGGTGGGCCTGGAACTGGCTGAAGCTCGGCGAACACTCGGGCACGCATTTCGACGCGCCGCAGCACTGGATCACCGGCAAGGATTATCCGGACGGCGCCACCGACACCATTCCGGCGCAGAACTTCGTCGGACCGGTCAATGTCATCGACTGCTCGAAGCAAGCCGCTGCCGATCACGATTTCCTGCTCACCGTCGACCACATCAAGGCGTGGGAAGCCGAACACGGCACGATCAATGCCGGCGAATGGGTGGTGATGCGCACCGACTGGTACAAGCGCAACGGCTCGGAAGCCGAGTTCCTCAACGCCGACGAGACCGGGCCGCACACGCCCGGACCGACGGCCGAGGCCATCCAGTTTCTGATCAGCAAGGACATCAAGGGCTGGGGCAGCGAGACGATCGGCACGGATGCCGGCAAAGCAGGGGGAATGGAGCCGCCATTCCCGGCGCACAGCCTGATGCACAAGGCCAACCGCTACGGGCTCGCCAGCCTCTGCAACCTCGACCGGCTGCCGCCGAAGGGCGCAATCCTGATCGCAGCACCGCTCAAGATCGAGCACGGCACCGGCAGCCCGATCCGCGCACTGGCGCTGGTGCCACGGCATTAGGACGAGGTGGCGGTCTTCGGGAGAAGATCATGCTCGCATGCAACGCTGTAGTGACGATTTGGGAGCAGCAGCCTTGCAGCGCTGCGGCTCTACGGCGCCCCCCTCTGTCCTGCCGGACATCTCCCCCACTTAGGGGGAGATCGGCTATCATCGCCGCCTTCGCCAATCGCCAACGTCGCAGGAATAAACGGGGCACCGAAGCTGCCAATCTCCCCCCTTGTGGGGGAGATGTCCGGCAGGACAGAGGGGGGCGCCGTAGAGCGCCCGACCTCTTACCTGAATCCCATCTCCTGCCGGCGGAGAGCAAGCATCGATGAGCGATATCGATCACATCATCGTCGGCAGCGGCATCAACGCGCTGGTCTGCGCGGCGATGCTTGGCGGCAAGGGCGCCAAGGTGCTGGTGCTCGAGCGCAACGACCGCATCGGCGGCTGCATGCGCACCGAGGAGATCACCGCGCCCGGCTTCATCCATGACGTGATGGCGACGACCTTCGTCCTGTTCATCACCTCGCCGGGCTATGCGGCGCTGGGCAGGGACCTGGCGCGGCACGGCCTGGAATTCTGCAACACCGGCACGCCGACCGGCGTGCTGCGCCCGGACGGCAGCCATGCCATCCTGCGCACCGACCGTGCCGCCAACGTCGCGGCTGCCAATGCGCTTGCCGCAGGCGACGGCGACCAGTACGGCGGCGACGTCGGCGAGATCGAGCGCAACGCCGGCCTGCTGTTCGGGCTGCTCGGTGGCAGCCTGTGGTCTTACCCGACAGCCAAACTACTGGCGGGCGAAGCCTGGCGGCGCGGCCCGCGCGGCCTTGCCGCCTTTCTCGGCGACGCGCTGGTGCCGGCGCGCGGCTGGCTGGAGAACACTTACCAGTCGGAGATCACCCGTGCGCTATGGGCGCCTTGGGTGCTGCATGCCGGCCTTGGGCCTGACGACGCGTTCTCCGGCCAGATCGCTAGGGTTATCGCCTTCGCGCTCGAAGCTGCCGGCGCGCCGATAGTCAAGGGCGGTGCTGGGAATCTGCTGTCCGCCTTCGAAGCGCTGATCAAGGAGCGCGGCGGCGTGATCCGGACTGAAGGGGACGTTGCTTCCATCATCCAGACGAATGGCCGAGCAACCGGCGTGCGGCTGGCTTCTGGCGAAACGGTCACGGCAAGAAAGAGCGTGATCTGCTCGGTCACCCCGACCCAGCTCTACGAGCGGCTGCTCGGCGCCGCGGCTCCGAAAGCCGACGTCGAGGCCGCGCAAAAATACCGCTACGGCAAGGGCAATTTCCAGATCCACTATGCCTTGGACAAGCCGCCCGCATGGCGCGGCGACGGCCTCGACAAGGTCGCGCTGCTGCACCTGACGCCCGGGCTCGACGGCGTGTCGAAAGCCTGCAACGAGGCGACGCGCGGCATGCTGCCGGAGGTGCCGACCATCTGCGTCGGCCAGCCGCATGCGCTCGACCCTTCGCGCTGTCCGGACGGCAAGGCGATCCTGTGGCTGCAACTGCCCGAGGCCCCACGCCATATCAAGGGCGATGCCGCCGGCAAACTGCAGACACCGGCGGACGGCCGCTGGACCGACGCGCTGCGCGAGGCCTATGCCGATCGCGCCGAAGCGATCCTCGCCAGCCACATCGAGGGCTTCAAGGACAGCGTGATTGCACGCCGCGCCTATTCGCCGGCCGATCTGGAAACGATGAACGTCAATCTGGTCGGCGGCGACCCCTATGGCGGTTCCTCGACCATCGACCAGTCGTTCCTGTGGCGGCCGTTCAAGACGAGCCGCAATCACGACACCGGCATCAAGGGCCTCTACCATATCGGCGCCTCGACCCACCCCGGTGCCGGGCTTAGCGGCGGCTCCGGCTTCCTGCTGGCGGGGAGGCTGTGATGGAACAGAAAGTTGAAAAGCGCCAGCGCATCTCGACACTGGGCCAGATCGGCTTGCAGCAGTTCGCGCCCTATCTGATGAACCGCATCATGGGCCGCTACAACGCCACCTTGCGCGACGATTTTCGCAAGCAGGGCCTGACCATTCCGCAGGTGCGCACACTCGCCGTGCTGTCGGTCGCCGACGGCGTCACCGTCAACGATCTCTCGGTCTACACGGTCATCGAACAATCCACGTTGAGCCGGACGCTCGACACGCTGGAAGGGCAAGGGTTTGTGCGGCGGGAGCAGGGAGTCACCGACAGCCGCATCCGCCATGTGTTCCTGACCGACGACGGTCGCGCCGAGTTCACCCGCGCCTGGCCGGCCATGCACGATGCGTTCGAGGCCATGTTCGACGACATCGATGATGCCGAATATGCGGCGCTGATCGCGACATTGCAGAAGATGCTGAAGAACATCCGCAAGCACGACATCTGACTATCTTACGCGCCGCCATCCGGGCGGTAACGGAAGGAGCAAAAAAATGGCCGAACGGTCTTTTGCCAAGGAAGTCGAAAAGCTCAGGCTCGGCGCCGGCGAGGAGTTTTCCGGCGAGGGCATTCTCGCCATCACCAAGGCGCTGCTGCAATGCGGCGTCGGCTATGTCGGCGGCTATCAGGGCGCGCCGATCAGCCATCTGATGGATGTGCTGGCCGACGCACAGGATATTCTGGGCGAGCTCGGCGTGCATTTCGAGGCGAGCGCCTCGGAAGCCACCGCCACCGCCATGCTGGCGGCATCGGTGCATTATCCGATCCGCGGCGCGGCGACTTTCAAGTCGACGGTCGGCACCAATGTCGCGTCGGATGCGCTGGCCAATCTCGCCTCCGGCGGCGTCACCGGCGGCGCGCTGATCATCGTCGGCGAAGACTACGGCGAAGGCTCCTCGATCATGCAGGAGCGCAGCCACGCCTTTGCCATGAAGAGCCAGGTCTGGCTGCTCGACCCCCGGCCGAACCTGCCGTCGATCGTCAGGGCGGTCGAGGACGGCTTCGAGCTGTCGGAGATTTCCAACACGCCTGTGATGCTGCAGGTCCGCATCCGCTGCTGCCACGTCCATGGCCGTTTCATCGCCAAGGACAACAAGCGCCCGGCGATGACGGTGGCCGATGCGCTCGACGCGCCGCGCCGCGACACCGGCCGCATCGTTTTGCCGCCCGCCTCTTTCCTGCATGAGAAGGAGAAGGTGCAGAAACGCTGGCCGGCGGCGGTCGATTTTATCCGCACCAACAAGATCAACGAGTTCTTCGGTCCGGAGCACGGCTCGGTCGGCATCGTCATGCAGGGCGGCATGTACAATTCGGTCATCCGGGCGCTGCAGCGCCTCGGCCTTGCCGACACCTATGGCGACACTGACGTGCCGCTCTATGTGCTCAACGCCGTCTATCCCTTGGTCGACGACGAGTTCCTGGCCTTCTGCGAGGGCAAGGACGCCGTGCTCGTCGTCGAGGAAGGCCAGCCCAATTATATCGAGCAGGCCTTTGCCGCGATGCTGCACAAGGCCGGGCGCGGCACGAAACTCGTCGGCAAGGAACATCTGCCGATGGCCGGCGAATACACCGGCCAGGTCATGCTCGACGGCATCGGCTCGTTCCTGCGCGCCACCATCCCGCATTTGCTGCCGGGCGAGGTCCGCGCGCCAAACAAGGTCGGCGACGGGCTCGACACCGCCGACCTGATCAATGTCGTTCCCGGCCGTCCGCCCGGCTTCTGCGTCGGCTGTCCGGAACGGCCGATCTTCGCCGCCACCAAGCTGGTCGAGCAGGAGCTCGGCAAGCACCACATCGCCTCCGACATCGGCTGCCATCTGTTTTCGATCATGCCGCCTTTCGAGCTCGGCGCTACCACCATGGGCTACGGGCTGGGGCCTGCCTCGGCTTCGGCATTCAATTCGCCCGACGCCAAGCGCCGGTCGATCTCCTTCGTCGGCGACGGCGGCTTCTGGCACAACGGCCTGACCTCGTCGATCGGCAATGCCGTGTTCAACAAGAATGACGGTGTCATCGTCATCGTCGACAATTTCTATTCGGCGGCGACGGGAGGGCAGGACATTCTTTCATCTCGCGCCGGCAACAAGACGAAGTCGACAAAGCACCCGATCACCGAGGCGGTGAAAGGCATGGGCGTCAAATGGCTGCGCCACATCGACCGCACCTATGACGTGACCAAGATGCAGGACACGCTGCGCGAGGCGCTGACGACGGAAGAGAAGGGCCCGAAAGTCATCGTCGCCTCGTCCGAATGCATGCTCAACCGGCAGCGCCGCGAGAAGCCGCTGGTCGACAAGGCGATCAAGGGCGGGACAAGGATCGTCAAGCCGAAATTCGGTGTCGATGAGGACATCTGCACCGGCGACCATGCCTGCATGCGGCTGTCCGGCTGCCCGTCGCTTTCGGTGAAGTCGCTGGACGATCCGCTGCGTGACGATCCCGTGGCGCACATTGACCAGAGCTGCGTCGGCTGCGGCAATTGCGGCGAGGTCGCCGATGCGGCGGTGCTGTGCCCATCCTTCTACCGCGCCGACGTGGTGCACAATCCCAGCCGCTGGGACCGTTTCCTGGAAGCCGCGCGTCGCGCCACGATCGGCCTCCTGCAGCGGCGCCGTGAAAGCCGGCGCCTGACATTCGCCGATGCTTGACGCCGTCCCCTCATCGCGCTCGAAAGCCGACGGTCCCGAAGACGAGCGCGTTATCAAGCTTGCCGTGCTGGCGGTCGGCGGCCAGGGCGGTGGCGTGCTGGCCGACTGGATCACCGACGTCGCCGAGCGCAATGGCTATTTCGCGCAATCGACCTCGGTCGCCGGCGTCGCCCAGCGCACCGGCGCCACCATCTACTATGTCGAAATGTGCCGCGACACCGGCCGGCTGCCGGTCTTCGCGCTATCGCCCTCCCAGGGCGACGTCGACATACTGATCGCCGCCGAACTGATGGAAGCCGGCCGCGCCATCATCCGCGGCTTCGTCACGCCCGAGCGCACCACGCTGATTGCCTCGTCGCACCGCATCGCCGCCGTGTCGGAAAAGATCGAGCCCGGCGACGGCCGCGCCTCGTCGTCAAAGGTGCATGCGACAGCGGAAGCGGCAGCCAAGCGCTTCATCGCCTTCGACATGGAGAAGATTGCTGCAGATAACGGCTCGATGATCTCGGCCAGCCTGCTCGGCGCGCTGGCGGGGTCAGATGACTTGCCGTTCACCCGCGAGAGCTACGAGCAGGCGATTGGCGCCGGCGGCCGCGGCGTGAAGGCCAGTCTCGCCGCCTTCGGCGCCGCCTTTGATCGCGCCCGTGGCATCACGAACACGCCGCCTCTGGGCGAAAGAGCTGCGGAACCGAAAGCTGCCGAACCCGGCTCGGGCGCTGCGGCAGAGGTGAGCGGCCCGGAAAGCCTGCTGAAGGGCTGGCAGGACCTTGCGGCGCGCGTCGATGCGCTGCCGCTTCCCCTGCACGACATGACGCTTCGCGGTCTGAAAAAGGTCGTCGACTATCAGGATATCGCCTATGGCGGCGAGTATCTCGACCGGCTCGACCGGGCCGTCGCCGTGGACAGCGCCGAGCATGACTACGCGCTGTCGATATCAGCGGCAAAGCATCTGGCCAACGCCATGTGCTACGACGACATGATCCGCGTCGCCGACCTGAAGACGCGCTCTACGCGCGACCAGCGGGTGCGCCGCGAGGTTGGCGTCAAGGACGGCTCGATCCTGCAGGTGACCGAATATTTCCATCCGCGCATCGAGGAATTCTGCGGCACGCTGCCGGCCGGCCTCGGCAGCTACATCGAGGCGCGGCCGAAGCTTGCCGCCTTTCTCGACCACCGCATTAACCACGGCCGCCGCATCCGCACCGACAGTTTCGCCGGCTTCGCCGCGCTGTGGTTCATTGGCGGCCTGCGCCGCTGGCGCCGCCGCCTGCTGCGCCACAAGGTCGAGACCGCACATCTCGAGCGCTGGTACGCGCTGGCGCTTGGGTATGTGCCGAAAGACTATGCGCTCGCCGTCGAGATCCTCAACTGCCGCCGGCTGATCAAGGGCTACAGCGATACCCACGTCCGCGCCCAGTCGAAATTCGACCGGGTGCTGTCGGCGCTCGACCTGCTCAAGGACCGGGACGACGCCGCCGACTGGATCAGGCGCCTGCGCGAAGCCGCGCTGAAGGACGAGAAGGGCGACCTGCTCGACGGCGCGCTGAAGACCGTGGCGTCGCTGGGCGATGGTCCGGGTTCGTCCAGCTGATAGGCAGATCCACGTGACGCTTGCGTCACTCGAACATAGACGCCATCGCATTCCTGCCGGTCTGATCACCGACGCTGTTGCGTTGCTGCGACCCATTTCGGTCGACGGGTTTCCTGTGGATAGCTACGGAATGCAATGCTTCTCGACGTCACGCGCCGTGAACTCTGCTGCTCGTCGCCACGCTTCGTCGGTATCTCCCCGGTACGTCAGGTATCGATCGCAGATAGGCTTGTTGTTGTTCAAATCCAGCACTGCAAACTTCACCCAGCCAACCAGCGTGCTCATCTTGTGCATCTGACCGATCAGGAGATATTTCGCGCTAAGTGTTCTTGCCCGCTTCGAGAGATCGACAAGGCCGGGGTCCTTGACGGTGCATCGTTCTGCCTGACAGGGTAACGCGACGAGATCGATCTTCTGATTGTCCGAAAGACCAGCCTGCAAGGCAACGCCAAAGGCCTTCAGTCGCGCTTCGTGTTCGGCAGTCTGGTCCCTGACCTCGCCGGACGTATCCCTAAACTCGAAATCCGCGACAGCGAGGGTTTTTGGTTCGACGACATCGGCAAAAGCCGCCGACGCAAATACGCCAGCACCTACTAGGATCACGAAAAATCGCCCGCACTCAAAAAGTCGAAATCGAACTTCTGCACATTGCACCTTGAGCATCTCGTTCTCCGAGGTTGGGACGATAGTTGTCCCAATGGCGGTGCGGTTGTCTCTTCGCGCTGTTGGAGGCGCGGAGCAAGCGCAAGACTACCCCGTTGCGTCGCAACGTCAACTTTCTGCCGTTGCGGTCGATTAGGAGCCTTGTGCGCTTGTTTCCTTGGTGCTGCGCCGCCTCGGCCGTCGCTCGTCCGACTTCGCGAGGAGCCGAAATCGCGCAAGCCGCAATTCAGTCGTGGAGCCGTTTACTGGGTGGACTCTACCTTGGCGACAACGAGCTTGCCTTGGGCGCGTGAGATTTCGAGTGCCTGGCCGGCCCCCGCCAACTCGCCCGGGACCGAGATCACGAACGCCTGGCCTTCGGTGAGGGTCGCGACGAAGCGTACTGGCAGGTTTTCTTCGCCCGCCGCCATCGTGGTGACCACCCGGTAGCCGTCGTCCGCCTCCGTATAGTAGACGACGCCGTGGAAGTTGCCGAGATCGACGCTCCCACCCTGACGGGCCATGAGTTCGCCGGCAGAAGCGGAACCTGCCACCACGCAAAGCGCCGCAAGAACTGTGTATCTGAACATCGTATTTCTCTCCATTTAGAATTGTTGTTCCGCTGGATGCTCGCCTTCGGCTGCATCCCATCAGGTCACGCTGCGAGTTGATCCTCGCGGGCAGCCGCGATCATCACACTCGCGAGCAACCCGTAGGCCGCCTCCCAAGCTTCGCGGACCGGCGGCGTAAAAGCCGTGCCGAGGCCGGCGGCCAGCGTCT
The DNA here is from genome assembly GCF_040318115.1 of Mesorhizobium sp. M1312. Taxonomy (NCBI): domain Bacteria; kingdom Pseudomonadati; phylum Pseudomonadota; class Alphaproteobacteria; order Hyphomicrobiales; family Phyllobacteriaceae; genus Mesorhizobium; species Mesorhizobium sp. M1312. The sequence continues at coordinate 527,983 of NZ_JAMYLQ010000001.1, forward strand.
CGATGAGCGCTTGCCCGACGATCGGGTAATGACGCTCCTCGACGCCGTAGGTCACGTGGCGCTTGGCGAGCACGCGCACCGTCGGGAGGATGGTGTCGGCACGGTCCAGTCCGTGCACGACGAAGCCCAGGCTCGCCATCAGCTTGGCGCCTTGCTTGGTCATGTCGGTCACCGGAAACAGCGCGCGAAGATCCCCGTCGATCGCGAACAGGCGTTCATAGAACAGCGCGGCGGCGGCCACGCGGATCGGGACGACCTCGCGAAAACTGTCCTGGACAAGTCTGATCTGGTCGGGTGTCATCGGCGACGCTCCTGCGTTCCTGGCTTGGGGTGACCATCGCCCCAAAGCGTTTCGCGTGCATGTCGCCTGCGCCTAAATGTGTTTCAGTTGTGTCTCAATTAGTTTTCAGTTCGCGCTCATTTGTCTTCTTTTTCTGTAAAGGCGTGCTGAAGTGCCCCATGCGCCGGGCTCATTCCGTCGGTCATCGTTGAAAATCTAGGCGCGCGCCAGCTTGGAACCGCATCGGCAGTCGGTCATTATATCGGGGAGCCGGCGGCTCCTCCCCTATACCCGTTCGGATGGAGAAATCATGCTGCGGATATTCATTGCTTCGTCTTTGCTCCTTGCCTTAGGTGCGCCCTCGACCACGCTCGCGCAGGACGGCAGCATCGAGAGCGAGACCGGCCGCATCGCGGTCGAGACCTTTGCCGAAGGGCTCGAGCATCCCTGGGGCGCGACCTACCTGCCCGACGGCGCGTTGCTGGTCACCGAGCGTCCGGGGCGCCTGCGGCTCGTCTCGACCGAGGGGGCAGTTTCCGATCCGATCGACGGTGTGCCGGACGTCCTCGCCAGCGGACAGGGCGGGCTGCTGGATGTGGCGCTCGATCCGGACTTTGCCAACAACCGGACGGTTTATCTCTCCTACTCGGAGGAACGCGGCGGCGGCGCGGCCACCTCCGTCGGTCGTGGACGTCTGAACGAGAACGGCAGCGCGCTTTCGAACTTCGAAGTGATCTTCCGGCAGGAACCAGCCGTGTCCAGCCGGCACCACTACGGTTCCCGCCTGGTATTCGCGCCGGACGGCAAGCTCTTCGTCACGCTCGGCGATCGCGGCAAGGCACAACAGGCGCAGGACGCGAACAATCATCTCGGGACGGTCGTCCGCATCAATCCCGATGGGTCTATGCCTGACGACAATCCCTTCGTCGGCAAGGACGGCGCCGACGAGATCTGGTCCTACGGCCACCGCAATGTGCAAAGCGCAGCGCTCCATCCCGAAACCGGCGTGCTCTGGACGGCGGAAATGGGGCCGCGCGGCGGCGATGAGCTGAACATTCCGGAAGCAGGCAGGAATTACGGCTGGCCCATGGTCAGCTGGGGCCGGCACTATTCAGGCGAACCCATCCCCGATCCGTCGACCCGGCCGGAGTTTGCCGGCTCCATCCATAGCTGGACGCCCGTCATCTCGCCTTCCGGCATGACCTTCTACACCGGCGACATGTTTGCCGATTGGCGAGGCGACCTCCTGATTGGCGGACTGTCGGCGGAAGGCATCGTTCGGGTCAGGATCGACGGAAAGCAGGTCGCCAGCGAGGAAGTCCTCTCGCTCGGCAGGCGTATCCGAGACGTGGTGCAGGCTCCCGACGGCGCGGTAATGGCGTTGACCGACGAGCCGGCGGCAAGAATATTGCGACTGTCGCCGGCAGCGTCGCAGTGATCCATGCGGCGCCACAGACGTGATTTTCTGAAACGTTGGGGTTGATCGCGCTGTGACATCCAACTTCTTGGAGGCCGGCTCTATCTAAAGTGATCGAGTTAAGGACGGTCGTCGCGGAATACTTCAGACACGACGTGGACAACTTTCATAGAGCAGCGACAAATTAAAAGCAAAATCATTAACATCGAAAGCACCGAAACAGAGAATAGCGAAAAGAATCCTAGTAAGATAGAAAATGGTCCGATGCTATCGCCAGTCTTGCTCGTCCGAAAACAATTTTTAATACGATATTTCCATTCTGATAGAATCAATGTTTAAAAGCAAGATGACGATCGCGCACGTAAATACAATTAAGAATATGGCGACGGAAAGCATACATTCAAACTTGTCACCATCACCGTACAAGGTCGGTTTCGCCATGGGTCAGCCCAGATATCCAACTGCATGGTCCGTGTAGCCGAAACAGCCTGCACGCCGAGATAAAACGCCAGAAAGTCCTGCCACCGAAACATTTTACAGAGCTCTGATGAACTCGTTCCTGAAAACTGTCGATTGCTTCTGGCCGCATTGACCGTGTGGGTAACCAACAACGTGACGGCGTGCCGGAAACGTCGAAGCCAAGTGAATTTCGACCCAAAAAGTAAATGGCGCTCACTCAAATTGCGGAAAAAGGTCCAAGGGTTCGGTAACCAGACGCAACGATAGCTCCAATTCGAATAAGCGAAGTTTCTAATTGTTCAGAATCGCCCGGTAGCGTCCGGACAAAGACAAAAGACAAGAAGGGTGCATTTTGAGGTATCGGGCGTGAAGGGCAAAGCCATTACAATGATCGGCATCGCCGCGGTGTTCGGCGCGGCCTCCATCTTTGCCGCCGATCTCTGGATTAAGAGCGAAGCAAACGCTCGTGCCGGAGGGATTTCGCTCGCAGTTCCGACACCCGCGCCGCCGGCGATGCAGTTTCAGACTATCGTCGTCGCCAGGGCGCCGCTGCGCTTCGGCATGGCGCTAGAGCGGACGCAACTGGCGGAAATTCCGTGGCCGCAGGATTCGCTTCCGAAGGGCGCCTTCACGACGATCAACGAAGCTTTGGCCGAGGGAAGTCGTGTCGTGCTTTCACCCCTCGAGATCAACGAGCCGCTTTTGCTTGCAAAACTGTCGGGTCCCAATGGGCGCGCGACGCTGTCGAACCTGCTTTCGCCCGGCATGCGGGCGGTGACAATCCGCACCGACGAAATAGCCGGCGTCGGCGGCTTCGTGATGCCCGGCGACCATGTCGACGTGGTGCTGACGCGCGACGCCGGCGCCATCACCGAAGTCGCGAAAAATGCCGAAGGCGCGGCCGGTTCGACGCTGACCAGCGAGATCGTGGTCGAGAGCGCCAAGGTGCTGACCGTCGGCCAGGGCGCCGACGAGCGGCAGATCAGTCCGCAGATCGCTAATTCTGTAACCATCGAGGTCAATGCCGAGGGCGCGCAGAAGGTGGCGCTGGCCCGCACGGTGGGGACGCTGTCGCTGTCGCTGCGCGCCTCAAGCGAAGGCGGTGGTTCGACAGACGGTTTGACGACCATCTCTTCATTCGGCGGCTCGGTGGCGGCCGGCGCGTCGGATGCTGCGGGCGCAGTCATCGAGGCGATCGCCGCAGAGGGGCCGGAAGCGCAAAAATTCAAGACCGTGATCGTGACGCGCGGCACCAACCCGCAATCCTATCAGGTTGTTGCGCCGGACAAATGACACGACACCGGCAGGGGTGCCGGATTTTTGGGGACAGGCAATGTTTGGGTGGGTGGGCAATTTGTGTCGGAGCGGCGCGCATGCTGCCGGAATAGCCTTGCTGGCGATCTCGTTTGCCGCGGGACACTTTCTGGTTGGCGTTGGAAACGCTGAGGCCGGCAACGGCGTGGTTTACATTACCTCGACCAAAAACATGTCGATCAAGCTCGCGAGGGGAAAGCCCAGAACGATCAAGACCGATGTGCCGTTCTACGAGATCGTCATCGGCGATCCAGAGATCGCCAACGTCAAGCCGCTGACGGACCGCTCCTTCTACCTGCTCGGCAGTAATCTCGGCACCACGGGCATCGCTCTCTTCGACGAAAACAAGAAACTGGTCGGTACGATGGACATCGAGGTGACGCTCGACACCGACCGTTTGGCCAGCACCATCCGCGACAGCGTGCCGGGGGCCAACATAAAGGTTAGCTCGGCGAATGGCCGGCTTGTTCTGTCCGGCTCAGCCGAAGATGCGTTGGCGGTTGATAAGGCGACTCGGATCGCCACCAATTTTTCGGGCGAAGAAACGGTCATCAACTCGGTCAATATTTCCTCGTCGCAGCAGGTTCAGCTGAATGTGCGCTTCGTCGAAATCAACCGGCAGGTGGGACAGGAACTCGGCACCAAAATCGGCGTGACATACATCGGCAGCAATGGCGGCGTTTCGTTCAACTCCACCCCTTCGGTTTCTAAGGCGACTCCCGCGGCACAGCTCATCGGCGGCCTTCTCTCCAACGGCGTGTCAATCGATGTCGCCATCAAGGCTCTGGAAGACCGCGGTGTCGCGCGACGTCTTGCCGAACCGAACCTGATTGCGCGCTCGGGTGAAAAAGCGAGCTTCCTGGCGGGCGGCGAGTTTCCGATCCCAGTCTCGGAAGAGGACGGCAAGATCTCAGTCGAATACAAGAAGTTCGGCGTCAGTCTGGACTTCACACCGACCGTGCTCAGCGACGGCCTGATCGCTCTCGACATCGAGCCGGAGGTCTCCTCGATCGATAGATCGGCTTCCTACAATATCGGCAATATCTCCATCCCGGGTTTCGTGGTGCGGCGCGCGCACACGTCGATCGATCTGAAAAGCGGTCAGAGTTTCATGATGGCGGGCTTGCTGCAAAGCGAGAACGACATGGTTCAGCAGCGCGTTCCAGGTCTGGGCAAGTTGCCGGTGCTCGGCCCGCTGTTCAGTTCCAGAGCGTATCAGCGGCGCGAAACGGACCTGGTCATCATCGTCACGCCGTACCTCGTTAAGCCGATGGACCCATCGAAGAAGCCGCTGACGCCCGCTGACGGCACCTTGCCGGCAAGCAATGTCGATTATTTTCTGGGCAATGTGGAGGAGGTGAAAACCGCCGACGCCGCCCACAATGGCGGGACCGCAACCGACGCTGCCGCTCCAGCCACAAAAGTCGGCCACTTCCTCGATCTCCCAAAGGAATGAGTATGCGAACGCTTTCAACGGTCGGCGCCGTCGCAATGCTTGCCTCTGCCAGCGGTTGTGCCACCGAGGAGACAATGCGTCTCGATGGGCTGACCCAAGGCGCGGGCAATGCGATGGCGGCCAACGCCGTGATGCAGATGGTCGATCCGTGGCCTGAGGGCGTCGAACGCACCCGGCTCCGGGTGCCAGCAAACCGCGGCGCCCAGCCAAGCGCGGCCGCGAAGGCGGTCGAGGAAAAAGCATCGCAACCCACGGCCGGTTACTGATCAGGCCACCAAACGCGCGGGCGAGAAGAATGGCAAATCCCGGAAAAACCAAGCGGATCGTGCTTGTTTCCACCGACAAGAGCTTTGTGCAGAAAACGAGGACGGCGTTCGCCTCGTCGGAGGCGGTTGCGCTTGTTACGGTCGAGAAGAACGTCACCGAGTTACGCGGCGAAATCCAGGAGGCTGATTGCAGCGCGGTGATCGTCGACATGGATGCGGCCAAGCTCAACGAGATCGAGGCGTTGCAGCGCATTACGCGGCGGCTCGAGAGGCGCGCTGCAATCATCGTTGTGACTCAGGAATTCAATGCGTCCGCCGCGCGCATCCTGGTTCAGCTTCAGGTCGCCGATTTTCTGGTCAAGCCGCTGACCACCGCCGATCTTGTTCGCTCCTGCCTTCGCGCGCTTGAGGGACCGGGGCGCGAAGAGAACACCGAGTCGCAAATCTACACGTTCATGCCCGCCGCCGGGGGGGTAGGCACCACGACGCTGACGCTGCAAACCGCGTTCCAGCTCCACCATTCGGTAACGCGCGGATCGTCGACCTGCGTAGTCGATCTCAATTTCCAGCAAGGTTCATGCGCCGAATATCTCGACCTCGAGCCACGCTTCGACATCAACGAAATCGAGAATCAGCCGGAACGCCTTGACCGCCAGCTTCTTGACGTGATGCTCTCGAAACATGCGAGCGGTCTCTGCGTGCTGGCTGCGCCTGCGCGGCCAGCGGAGACGCGCACGTTCAATGCCGACGTGGTTGTCCGCATGCTGGACCTCGTCTCCGCCTATTTCGACAATGTCGTCATCGATATGCCGCGCACGTGGTTTCCCTGGACGGAGACCGTGCTGCTGGGCTCAAACAAGCTCTACATCGTCGCCGAAATGACCGTGCCGTGCCTGCGCCATACGCAGCGGCTGATCCAGGCCGTTTATGAGACGGTGGGCAAGGAGGTGAAGCCAAACGTCATCGTCAACCGCTTCGAACAACGACTGTTCGAAAGCGGCATCAAGCGGGCCGACGTCCAGGCATTCCTCGGCGAGCATTTCGTCGGCGGCATCTCGAACAATTACAAGCTGGTGCGTGAGGCCGTCGATCGCGGCGTTCCGCTGCACGAGGTCGATCCCAACGCGAATGTCGTCAACGATCTCAGGCGAATAGTCCTGCCTGATGAGGTCGTGGCGGAAACGCGGAAAAAGCGTTCACTGTTCGGGCTCGGCAAAAGTCTTTTGAGGAGAGCCGGGTGATCAGCCGATTTTCGACGCTCCAGAAACGCGATGCCACGCCGGAAAGCCGGCAGGAGCAGGCGCCAATCCAGCATCGGCCGGTCGTCATCCCGACGACACGCAAGCCGGCCCCGCCGAAACCCGAGGTGGGACCGGCAAAGCCCACGAAGGTCCTCGACGCGAGAATGCGCATCCACCGCATGCTGATCGAAGAGATCAACCTCGTAGCGCTCGAGCGCCTGCCGCGCGACGAGATGCAGCGGCAGGTGCATGATTTCGTCTCCGAGAAGGCGCGCGGCGAACGGCTTGCGGTCAATGTCGCCGAACTCGACGCGCTGGTGGATGACATTGTCGACGAAATGGTCGGCCTCGGTCCGCTCGAGCCGTTGCTGAATGACCCAGCCATCAACGACATCCTGATCAACGGCCATCGCAGTTGCTTCGTCGAGCGGCATGGCAAGCTCGAGCAGGTGCATATTCCGTTCAAGGACGAAGCTCACCTCATACGCATCATCAACAAGATCGTTGCGGCCGTCGGCCGCCGCGTCGATGAATCCCAGCCGATGGTCGACGCGCGCATGCTCGACGGCTCACGCTTCAATGCCGCCATCCGACCGGTCGGTGTCGACGGGCCGCTGGTATCCATCCGCAAATTCTCCAAGAATAAGCTCGGTCTGCATAAGCTCGTTGAATTCGGTGCGGTCACGCAGAACATGGCCGAAGTCCTTGCCGCCGCAGTCCATGCCCGAAAGACGACGATTATTTCCGGCGGCACCGGCACCGGCAAGACGACGATGCTGAACGCGCTGTCGGCCTTCATCCCCGAAGACGAGCGCTTGATCACCATCGAAGATGCGGCCGAACTGCAATTGCAGCAGCCGCATGTGGCGCGCATGGAGACAAGGCCGGCCAATATCGAAGGTCACGGCGAACTCAAGCAGCGCGATCTGGTCAAAAACGCACTGCGCATGCGGCCGGACCGCGTCATCCTCGGCGAGTGCCGCGGCGAGGAAGCCTTCGACATGCTTCAGGCGATGAACACCGGCCACGAAGGCTCGATGGCGACCATTCATGCCAACACGCCGCGCGACGCGATTTCCCGTCTCGAACAGATGCTCGGCATGACCGGAATGCCAATGACCGTGCAGTCGATCCGCAGCCAGATCGCAAGCGCGCTCGACATCATCGTGCAGCTTACCCGGCTTTCGGACGGCAAGCGCAAGGTCACGAGCGTCGCCGAAGTGACCGGGATGGAAGGCGACGTGATCCAGATGCAGGAGATATTTCGCTTCGTGCGCACCGGCATAGAAGCGGACGGGACGATCCTTGGCCACTTCGAGGCGACGGGCCTGCGCCCGCGCTTCCTCGAAGACCTGAAGGCGATGGGCATCGAATTTCCTGGGCGGTATTTCGAGCCTGGCAGACAGCAGGAATAATCAATGCTCGAGGGATTCAGCGCCATCTATGTGATTTATGCCGGCGCCGGTCTGACCGGCATCATGATCGCCGAAGCGTTTTACCTGCTTTACGCCGGGCACCGGGATCGCCGTATGGCGATCAATCGGCGAATGAAGCTGCAGGAGAAAAAGCTCAGCCAAGAGCAGGTGCTGATCCAACTGCGCAAAGAGCGTGGGATGGAAGGCGGTGCTTCGATGCTTTCGCTCGACCGGATTCGGGAGCTGCGGATCCAGTCCGGCATGGTCCTACCACTGCCGAAATTTCTGCTGATCACGTCGGGTCTGGCGCTTGGCATCTGCCTGTTTGCCGTTTCCTACGGCCTGCCGCTGATCATTGCACTGGCAGTGCTTCCGGTCATGTGTTTGGTCTTTCCGATCATGACCCTGCGGTTCCTGCGCAAGCGGCGGCATAAGATGTTCGGAATGCAGCTTCCAGAAGCTCTGGAACTCATCACGCGAAGCCTCAAGGCAGGGCATCCGGTTCCGGTGGCGATCTCGATGGTGGCGCGTGAAATGGCCGATCCGATCGGCACCGAATTCGGCGTGATCGCCGACGAATTGACCTATGGCTCCGACCTGGTTTCCGCGCTGCATTCGCTGTTCGAGCGCGTCGGACACGAGGACCTGCCGCTGTTCGTCACCGCTGTGTCGATCCAGAGCAGCTCAGGCGGCAATCTGCGCGAAATCCTGGATGGTCTGTCGTCGGTCATCCGCGAGCGCGGAAAGCTGCGGCGCAAAGTGCGAGCAATCTCGACCGAGGGCCGCATGTCGGCCTACATCCTGACCGCCGTACCGGCGCTGCTGATGGTCGGCATCATGACCATGATGCCGCAATTCTACGAGAGCGTCTGGGGCGAGCCGATGACTTGGTATCTGTTGGGCGGTTCGATCTTATGGCTAATGCTGGGCAACGCCATGATGTTCAAGATGTCGAACTTCAAATTCTGACATGGAAACCCTGATCGGCCTCCTTGCCTCCCTTCGCCCGACGTCGCTGGCGCCGGTGGCGCTTTTGCTGCTCGCCGTGGGAGGAGTAGCGATCCTCTGGCAGTGGAGTACCGCGCGTGGAGGACGCGGCGACTTGAAGCGCCGGCTCAAGATTGAAGTCTCCGAGGTTGCGGAGGCACCCAAGCCGACCGCCGCGCCGAAACGGAACGCCAGCGCCGTCCGCGACAAGGCGATGAAAACCGCCCATGAATTCTACGCCAAAAGCGATCCGGAAAACGTTGCGCGGCTGCGGATGAAACTCATCCAGGCTGGTCACATGGATCCAGGCGCGGTCGGCAGGTTTTTTGTCATCCGCTTTGTCGGCTTCCTGGCTGGAGCCCTTGTTGCGTTTCTGGTCGTCCGCTGGTTTGGCGGTGAATCGGCAGTTACGAGCCGCTGGACTTTTATCATCATGTCCGGTGGCGCCGGTTATTTTCTGCCGGGTCTTGTGTTGACCTCGCAGGTCCGTACGAAAATGCGGGAATACCGCAATGGCTTTCCCGATTTCATGGACCTGATGATCGTCTGCGCGGACGCCGGCATGAGCATGGAGGCCGGGATCGAGCGGGTGTCGAAAGAGCTCTTTATCACTTATCCGTCGCTCAGCCAGAACCTTCAGCTTGTCTCGCTCGAACTCAGGGCAGGGCGCAGCCTTGACGATGCGCTGAAATCGTTGGCTGATCGCCTGAGCCTCGACGAGGTGCGCTCCTTCGCCACGCTGCTTCAGCAATCGAAGGAGCTTGGCACCAGCCTTTCGGGCGCGCTTCGGGTTTATTCGGACGAAATGCGTCACAAGCGCATGTCGATAGCTGAGGAAAAGGCGCACGCGCTGCCGGCAAAGATGTCGGTGCCGGTTACGGTCTGCATCCTGCCAGTCGTGCTGATGATCGCCATCATCCCGATCATCGTGAAAATGACGGCAGGCGATTGATCCGCTCCAGTCGATAGTTAACCCAATATGTTCGGCTCTCCTAATATTTGCTCGAAACCCGCCACCGAAGCTTAAGCCGAACCCGCTATGATGCTTGATGAGACGGCCCGCCAAGCGGCCGGATGGGGCAGATTATGGGGCAATCGAAATTCGCCGCGTTGGCTGCGGTCGCAGTCGTGACGATTGTGACGGCATGCACGACGAGCAGCGTCGACGTCACCGAGACCACGTCGATCGCTCCGGCGACGACCGACATCAGCGGGGCTGATCTCGTATCTGGCAAGACGCAGTTCCGCGAAGCCAATTATGGGTTGGCGGAAAAGCACTTCCGCAAGGCGGTGGAACTTCGGTCCGACAATGCCGAGGCTTGGCTGGGACTTGCCGCCTCCTACGACCAGCTCGGCCGCTTCGACTTTGCCGACCGCGCTTACGATCAGCTTGTTGTGGTTGCCGGCCGCCGGGCCCACATCGTCAACAATATGGGGTATTCGCAATTGTTGCGCGGCAACAAGAAAAAAGCCCGCGAATTGCTTCTGGAGGCCAAGGCAGGAATGACCGATACCTCTTTGGTCGATGCCAACCTCGCACTGATGAACAAGCCGTAGCAGCGTTCGAACCGTCGCCGGATCCAACGAATTGCAGTTGGCTTTACAGACCCCCGCGGGGTCCAACGCGAAAAATTGTAGAAAGCCTGGCTAGATCGGTTCTGGAGCGAAACGGTGGCGTAGAACGGATCTGGCGTGTTGTTCAGCGCCAAAACTTGCCTTCTAAACTGGAATAGGTGACGAGTGGTGCTGGCGATCACCCATTTCGAATGCTTATTTTTCAATAGAATTAGCGATGGGTAACCGTTCGGCGCTGTGCACAGTCGAGCGATACCTGCATCCGCTCGCTGAGAGCGCACTGCATTCGCGGCCTAGGAACGGCGGCATCCTCCATCCGGACAGCGGTTTGACCGTCCGGCAGCTTTTCTGTGAGATGAATTCCGTCCTACTTAAGAGTTTAGTGATGAATGAAACAACTTCTTTGCCGCAGGGATGCATTTTGCCGGCATGATGCACCAAATTCCGCTTGTGAAACGGTTCTTTCGAGACAGCCGCGGTAACTTTGCGACCGGTCTCGTTGTTATGCTACTTCCTATGATTGCAGCAGTCGGCGCCGCGGTGGATCTCGCGAACATGAACCGCGAGCGGAGCAGGCTTCAATCGGCTCTGGATGCAGCAAGCATGGAGATCGCCGTTAAGGTCAACTCGGGCCTGAGCGATGGTGAGCTACAGGCGCTTGGCGACAAGCTACTCAAAGCCAACTTGGCATCGGTCGATGCAAGCGCGGATAACATACCCTCGCTCGTCTATCACGGTCTGGCGACGGAAAGCGACGGAAGCCAGAGCCTCAGGACTGAATCCAGCCTCAACTACACCTATCTTATTCCGCGCTCAATCGGCGGCGATGGACCGTCATCCACCAACATTCTCGTCCGATCCCGCATAACGTCCAACAATGGTGATACTGCGTGCGTCTATGCCCTCAACCGGGCCGCGCCGCGCGCCTTCGAGGCGGCCGGGAGCACCACAGTCATCATGGATGGCTGCGTTATCGCTTCCAATTCGTCGGCTCCGGATTCCATCTATGTTGGCGGCGACGCGTCCCTTGAGGCGGACTGCATTCAATCATCTGGCGGAATAGTGGCGACCAGCGGACTGATCACCGATTGTGAGCAAAATCGCGTCAATGCGTGGCGACTGCCTGACCCATGGGGTAACCTGGTGGAACCGGTACCACCAATCTTGTATCCTAATCCGAAAGCTGGCGACTTGACAGTCAGTCCAGGGCGGTATCGAAATCTCGATCTGAGCGGCGACAAAACCCTGGAGCCGGGCCTCTATTATGTCGAAGGTTCTCTTTCCGTCAAAGGCACAGTGACCGGCGCCGGCGTGACCATCTTCATGGCTGATGGCGGCATAACAGTGAACGGCAACGGCTCGTTGTCATTAAGCGCGCCGCAGACAGGCGACTATGCCGGCATGCTGATGATGTCGGCACGAGCGAACACATCGTCCCACCTGTTTAATGGGAATGGCGCCACTGATCTGAACGGCGTTCTATACTTCCCCTATGGCGACTTGACCTACAATGGTAACAACGGAACTAGCAGCAGCTGCATGCGCATCGTTGCCGACACGATCAAGATGAGCGGCAATTCGAACATCAAGTCCGACTGCAGTGCGGAACTGGGGGGACGCGAAGCCAGAGTGGCAGGCCCGTTCTACTTTTCGATGTAAGGCAGTCGCGAACGTTCGAGACCTCCCATTGGCCGCCCCACGCACCATCTACGCTCGGTTTTGTGTCCCGAAATGTGTCCTGATCTCGAATTTGCGGTGTGGTGAGGACCGACTTTGGTCCGCAACCCCTTGGAAAGCTTGGTGCCGCTTAGGTGACTCGAACACCTGACCCCATCATTACGAATGATGTGCTATCGTCTAACGTGGGATAACGGCTCATACCTGCCGGGTCTGTTCGAAATGGTTGAAAATGCGGGAATTGATTGTCTTCGCCGCCTAATGTTAGGGATTGATGTGCTCCCGTTATAACGCTATTTATCACCTCAATCCGTTACCCCAGTCGCTACCCTGGAGTGCCGGGGTAACAGGGGAAGGGGTTGATCATGGCGAAGGCGCTCACATCCAAGTTCGTTGCAGCCGCAAAGTCGAGTGAAGCACGGGTTGAATTCCCGGACGCCGCCTCTCCCGGCCTCTATCTCGTCGTTCAGCCGTCCGGGGTGAAGTCGTGGGCATTGCGGTATCGCCTTGCCGGCAAACCGAAGAAGCTCACCATCGGCCCTGCGCTGGTCGAGAGGGCCGTGCCGCTGCCGGAAGGGCGCCGACCTGATCTCGGCGACGGCCACACGCTCGCGGAGGCCCGTGTTGCCGCTGGCACGATCCTGGAGGCCCTCAAGGAGGGCCGCGACCCTGCGACGGAGAAGAAGCGCGCCTTGGCATCGTCTGCGTCCGGTGCGGATACCGCAGGCGCTGCGCTGGACGATTTCCTGGAGAAACACGTCGACAAGAAAAACCGTCCGTCGACCGCGCGTGAGACGCGGCGCTTCATCGATCTGTATCTGCGGCCAGCGTGGGGCGACAAGAAGATCAAGCGTATCGCAAAGGCCGATGTGAACGATGTGTTGCACGACGTCGAGGAGCGCGGCGGGCCGGCCTCAGCGAACCGAGTACTCGCGATCATAAGCAAGTTCTTCAACTGGACGGTCGAGCGCGGCCTCCTGTCGTCGTCGCCGGCAAAGGGCGTCAAGGCGCCGGCTGCGATCGTTTCGCGCGACCGTGTCCTGACCGATGACGAAATTCGGTGGTTCTGGAAGGCAACGGAAGGCTTTGGTTATCCCTTTGGGTCGGTGTGGCAAATGCTCCTGCTCACCGGCCAGCGGCGTGAGGAGGTCGCCGGCGCGGTGCGCAAGGAATTCTTGCTCTCGGGTGACAAGCCGTCGTGGCTGATCCCGCGCGAAAGGTCCAAGAACGGCAACGAGCATCTCGTTCCCTTGTCAGCGGACGCCGTTGCGATCCTGGAGACGTTGCCGAAGGTGAGCGGCGGTTTCCTTTTCACCACAACCGGAACCACAAGCGTGTCGGGGTACTCGAAGGCCAAGAAGCGGCTTGACTCGGCCATGCTCGAGATTGCCGGCAAAGAGGCAGACGCGCGGGGGGCTGATCCTGCTCAAGTCGAGATACCCGAATGGCGGCTGCACGATCTGCGCCGCACGGCGGCGTCAGGCATGGCCGCGCTAGGCTTTGCGGTGCACGTTGTCGAGGCGGTGCTGAATCACAAGAGCGGGAAAATCAGCGGCGTGGCCGCTGTCTACAATCGGCATGAATACGCGGATGAGAAGCGCGCGGCGCTGACTGCATGGTCGAACAAGGTTCGCGCGCTGATCGAACCTGCTGCATCGAACGTCGTGCCTTTGAGGGCCTAAATTTGGGTCGCTCGCCAGTCTCCGTGAAACAGATCGCTAAGACCTAGTAAAAATCAGACGCTTGGTGCCCGGTGCGGATTACCTGTTCCGACCCCAAGCGGAAGTTGGCTGTCCTCGGCTGAACTTACGCCCATGACCCAAAGACGACTGACGTCTGCCGCGACGTGGACGGCAGCTTTGCGCCTCATCTCAGTCATTCAGCCGGCCCCTGCCGTCCTCCAAAAGCGGACATCACCGGTGTCAACGCCACGGGCGAGATTGCGCCAGAAGCTGACCTTCCCGGAACTGCTCCAATCCGCCACAGGCGACTAGAATTCGGTAGATATCCTCCGCGAACGACGTCGCTCATTTCTCAATGGTAGCCGACGCACATTCCGTAATCGCGCAGCAGTGCTTCTCATGCTCGACTTCTGTCAGGAGCGCCTGGAGGGCGTCTCGCGCGTTGAGGATGCTGATCGGGACGGATGCAGCATCCGTGACGGGGATGTTCTTCAGGCGGCGTTCCTTCATGATCGCCCAGATGTCGAGACCTGATCTGTTGGCTGGCAGGAAACTACATCGTCAGTCATGATTGCGGAAACCGCGACCGGCAGCTTGAACCCTGGCAAGCGGCTGATCTGGCGCACCACGTCGGTTTTGGTGATGACACCCGAGAGGCACCCGCTGGAACCGCAGACGACCACGAGATCCGTTTTTGTACTACGCAGAAGCCTCGCCGCATCGATCAACGGAGCATCGTGCGGGACCGTGACGAGCCATTCCCGTGCGGTGGTCACCATTTTCTCAATGAACATCCGTCTCTCCCAAGCCTAAGTTTCTCAAGGCCATTTCCATGTTTCTGTAGGATTCACCTAATCCTCCGGGAACCGCTTCGTTTGTTGATAGGAGTCGGCCTCGATCCCCTTCTGCTGGAGCCATCTGCGCATCTGAGTAATTTCCTGTTCCTGTTCTTCAATCAGATGCTCTGCAAATGCGCGATTTTCAGGATCGATGCCGTCCTTCAACTGCACCCGTGCCATGTCCACCGCTCCCTGGTGATGGGGGATCATCCCGAGGACGAAGGCGACGTCTGGATCCGGATGACGCATTCCCTTCATCACCTGCTCCTGCGTCTTCGACATGATCGCTTCATACTCTGCAGTTGCGGCGCTTTCGTCCTTCGGTGTTACGACCGCATGGCCGTGATCGGATCCGGCTCCGTCTGCGTTTGAAGTCGGCGGCGCGCCCACGCCGCCTTCTGCCTGAGGTCCATGCGGCTGCTCGGAATTATAGGAGTGGGTAGCGATCTCGACCGCCGCCGGTCCCTCAACCCTGTTGGTGCCATAGAATGTCAGATGAAGGCCCCAGTAGCCGCCTGCGAACAACATCAGCGCCGTTGCCAGCCCAATCGGAATACTCTGGAGCGACTTCTTTAGCTTGGGGAGGAAGTGCATTTCCCTGGTGTGGTCGGCGGCGATGACCACTATGATCGCCATAATCAGCGCGTGGCCGATCATGTCGATCCGGCCGAACGGATAGACCGCGGCGTTGAAGATGATGAACAGCGTGATCGCCGAGAGCCTGCGGATGAGCGGGGTCCAGATAAGGCCAAAGCCCATGGTGAACTCGGCCACGCCGGCCATCGGGATGAAAACGTCGCGAGGCAGGCCGAAGGTCAGGAATGGCTTCTCGACGACGAGCGGGTAGAACCAATCGGGATAGGCGAATTTTTCGAGGCTCGACCACATCAGGGCGATGGCGACACCCCAGCGCAGAATTTCGAACCGATGCTTGCGCCACTCCGGATTGCTGGACGACGCGAGAACGAGATAGCCGGCGACCGCAACACCGAGCGCGAGGTAGTCCAGCAGGTGAAAGAAGTCGTAGTCGCGCAGCGCAAGCACCCAGAGCAGGATGATTCCCGCCGCCGAAAACGGCATGGTGCGCTTCGAGAACACCCCGAACGCGATCAACAGCTGGAGCCAGGAAACCCATTCCGCGGGCGTTGTCAGGTCAGGCGTGAGGTAGACGCCGCCGACAGCGAAGATAGCCACGAAAAATGCGCCGATGACCACCCGAACGAAGTCATCCAGGCGATTCCAGAGCGGATCGGAGACCCTGTCCATTCCGGCAAGCACCGTCTCGCCGAATCGGCTTTTCTCGACCGCGCGCGTGGCGACGAAGAATACGAGCACCAGGACGGTGGCTGTCCAGAACCAGACGTTGGCCAGCGTATCGCCAACCGGCGCAGGTGATGCTCCCACGATATAGGGGGCAAACCATTTTACGTGCGCGTCGGCTTGCGATGTGGCCCCAAGGCTTAGGAATCCTACGACACCCGCCCACCACGATAGAGTGGCGATCCATCCCGGCTCTCTCTGCCTTATGGTCGGGAAAACTTTGTCAAAGGTTGGAAGTGCAAACATTTCGGCCTCGGGAGTAGGTGGACACGGTAGCGAGTTCATTCTGCGTGCGGGAAAATCAGTTCAACGGCCGGATTGCCGGGACCACTCCGTCATTCACACATGACGCGCAGGGCTTCGACCTTGCGGATTTCGAGAACGCGAAGGCCATGAAACTTTAGGACTCCTTTGTCGCGCAATCTGGACAGCACGCGCGACACGGTCTCGATGGTAAGTCCGAGGTAGTCGCCGATGTCCTGCCGGGACATCGGCAGTTCGATCTGGGCAAGCTCTCTCTGGCGCTCGGACATGTCCACGAGGAACGCGGCGATGCGCTCGGCGGATTTCTGGCGGCCGACGACGAGGAGGTGTTCTTGGGCGCGAACCATGCAGCGCAGCGCCAGCGGCAGCAATTCGCGTGACATGTCCTCGCCCGCGGAGGGTCGATGGGTCCGCAGCCCGGTGGCCGTAATCGCTTCCGCAAAAAAATGGTGGGTGCGGTCGGCTTCGAAACCAAAGGTTTCGCCTGCCAAGTGAAACGCGGTTATCTGGCGGCGCCCGTCGGCAAGCAGGCGGTAGATGCGGACCGCCCCGAACTCGATATGGTGGAAACTGCCCGCATTCTCGCCCTGCGCGTAAATTTCGGAACCCGCGGTGAAGAACGACATGGGGTGCGGGCGCGCGAAGACGGAGGCGGGAGCGCCTGAGCCGATGGCGGCTGCGGCGGAAAGGAGCTCGTAAGGATGGTCGGAGCGGACGATGGCGTTCATTGCTGTTCTCTCGGTTCTGAAGGAACAGCATTCGCGCGAAACCATCTTTCGCGAAATTCGGTTATGTCCTTACGGGAATTCACGTAGGGTCGGTCAAACGGCGGAAAGCCCGTGAAGGACATCGACCAGGTCATTGCCCCGCAACGGCTTGGTCAGGATCGTCAATCCCTTACATGCCACTGTCGCCGAGAGTTCGTTCGCCAGCAATATGACGGGCCTTGTGATCCTCGCGAGCGACACGGGCGGTCCGGCTCTGCTCCTCAGCACCCCTTCGTCGACAACCGCGCAGAGGGCAATGGCGGCTGCGGGAGATTCTTCGGCTTCCGACAGCAGCGCATGCGATTCGACCGAAAACCCCTCCACTTCCAAGGCGAACTCGAGCGAGCGCCTGAAGGCGCTTTCGGAAGCGACGAGGAGTATGGTTTTGGCGGCGACCAAGACGCGGTTCCTGAACGATGCAAACGAGACATTTCCCGTCAGTCGCTCTTATCGAAACACCAATGCCAGGTATGCGCCTTGCGCCAGGTCAAACTTTCAGGCGATCTAGTCGGGTCCAAATCCCGCTGCCAGCGCCATTCGGACCAGCTGTGGCAGGCTTTTCGCCTGCATCTTGGCCATCACGTTCGCGCGGTGGACCTCGACCGTCCTGGGGCTGATGTCGAGGTCGTATGCGATCGACTTATTCGGCAGTCCCGCGACCACTCCGGAGAGCACCTGCCGCTCCCGGTCGCTAAGACATTCCAGCCGTGAATGGATTGCCGAGACGTCATGGTCCGCTGGCTTTTCCACGAGTTGTTCGGCCGCGCGCTGTATCGCCTCGATGATGACGACGTCTTCGAACGGCTTTTCTATGAAGTCGATGGCGCCCGCCTTCATCGCCTCGACAGCCATGGGAACGTCGCCATGGCCTGTGATGACGACCGCGGGGAGCGTGGCCTTCGCGGACAGGAGGTTGCGCAGCAGTTCCACCCCCGACATGTCCGGCATGCGGAGATCAGTCACGAGCACCCCGTTTCTTATGGCCGGAGCAGCCGCAAGGAAGTCCGTGGCGCTGTCGTGCATGCGGACCGCGAAACCAGCCATCCCAAGCAGAAACGCCAGCGACTTCCTGACGGATTCCTCGTCATCGACGATGTGGACGATGTAGTCACCCGTCTGCATTGGCGCTTTCTTCCTCGGTTGTCGGGAGCGTGAACCGGAAGGTCGCGCCGCCGGCTGCGTTGCGGCTGACCGAAATCTCGCCTCCATGCGCTTCCACAATGCGCTTGGAAATCGACAGGCCAACCCCCATTCCGCTGGGCTTTGTGGTTACGAACGGCTTGAACAGCTGCGAAGCGATCTCCTCGGAAATGCCCGTGCCCGTATCCTCGACGACCACCGCGATCCCGCCCGGCCCCGCAGGCTGCGTCCGCACGACGAGTTCACGTTTTTCCCTGTCGCGCATCGCTTCCATGGCGTTGCGCATCAGGTTTATCAGGACCTGCTGGATCTGAATCCGGTCGACCATCACAGTTTCCCTGACCGAGGCAAAGTCGAACACGGTGCGGATCCCCCGCTCGCGCGATCCGACAAGCGCCAGGGCTCCAACTTCTTCTATGAGGCGCCGGATGTTCTCCGGAGCCTTTTCCGTTTCGCCCTTGGTCACGAACTCGCGCAGGTGCCGGATGATCTGTCCGGCGCGCAGGGACTGCTTGGCTGCCTCTTCGAGCGCCCCCCTCATCTTGATTGCGACCACGTCGTCCATGTCGCGAAGCAACCGGGAGCATCCCTGTACGTAGTTGGCGATGGCCGATAGCGGCTGGTTCAACTCGTGGGCAAGCGTCGAGGCCATCTCGCCGAGTTCGTTCACGCGCGCGAGCCTTGCGAGTTCACCTTGGACTTCCTGCAGGCGCGCGGCGGATTCTTCCCGCTCCGTCAGATCGCGGATAAACCCGGTGAAATACGTCTTGCCGCCGGAACTCATCTCGCCGACAGCCAGCTTCATCGGAAAGGTAGAGCCGTCCTTGCGCCGACCGACGACCACACGGTCGACGCCGATGATCCGCTTTTCCCCCGTCTCCAGGTACCTGTTCAGATATCCGTCGTGTTCGCGGCGGTATGGCTCGGGCATCAGCAGGCGGACGTTCTGGCCCACGATCTCCGCCTCCGAATAGCCGAACTGGCGCACGGCCGCGGCATTGAACGAGACGATGGCGCCGTCCTTCTCGATCACGACGGTCGCGTCCAGGACCGTGTCGAGGATCGACCGCAAATGAGCCTCGCGGGCGTCCAGTGCGCTGTCGGCCGTATCGATCGCATGGCGCGCATGGTGAAGCATCTCGCCCATCCACGCGATGGTGAGGCCGACGACGGCGAAGATCACAAGATCCACCGGATTGTTGGAGCGCTCGGTTTGCAGCCCGTCCAGCCAGAAGGCCCCTGCCAGCGAGAGCGCGACGGCCAGTATTCCCGGTCTGATGCCGCCGGCGATCGACGCCACCAGTATCGCCGGGGAGAACAGCGTGAACGTCGCCCTGTCATCGAGCAAGCCTTGCAATTGAAAGCGGAGCAGAAAGGCGGCCGCGACCGCGACAATCGCAAGGACGTAGCCGTTCTTCCCCTCGAAGCGGCTGGACAGGACTGCCTGGGTGAAGCGTCCTTTTATTCCGGCGATGTCCCGCGCAGGCATCAGATAACTACCGATCGGCAAGTGAACTGCTCACGGCTCGATGCATGGACCACGAACCCGCAATCCTCGTTCTACTTGATATTCCGCCAGCAAGCGATTCAGCGAGAACCCCTGAAAGAGCGACGGGTAAAACTCCCGCAAGACTGCGAGGCGCCTCGACGCACGGACCGCTCAAAATAACGTTCGCGGGTTTGCGCCAGCGCAAATCCCGATGCCGTGCCGTCGGGTAGATTGCGGGCAACGGTTGATGCCGTGATGAACACAAAGGAATAAAATCATGAGATTTCCCCTGATTGCCGCCCCTGCAGCTTTGAGCATACTCGCCTTTGCGGGCGGAGCGAGCGCCGAAGAACATGTGATCACGATGCTCAACAAGGGCGAGAAGGGGTCGATGGTCTTCCAGCCCGCCTACGTCAAAGCGGCTCCCGGAGACACGGTGAAATTCGTGCCGACCGACAAGTCTCACAACGCCGAAACCATCAAGGGCATGCTGCCGGATGGCGCCGAGGCCTTCAAGGGAAAGATGAATACCGAGATCATCGTGGCCCTGACCCAGGAGGGCGTTTACGGCGTCAAATGCGCGCCGCACTACGGTATGGGCATGGTGGCGCTAATCGTCGTTGGCCAGCCAGTCAACGAGGAGGCCGCGAAGGCGGTCAAGCAGACCGGAAAGGCGAAAGCGACGTTCGCCGATCTGTTCAGCCAGGTCGTGGCTTCGAACTGAACCGATCTCTGAAACAGCAATGCCCGCGGCTTCGGCTTGCCGGGCGGCGCAGGCCGGATGGACCAGGGAGGTGGTTCGTCCGGCTTTTTTCATGAGGGTAAAATGGCAATTCCGAGACTCCGATCCTCATTCTCACGATAGCTTCGTCGGCCGCGTCGCTCGCCTCGTGGACGGTCCTGCCGGGGAACCTCGTTTCTGGGGCACTGCTTTCCGTCGCGGCGCCCTGCCAGTCGATCCGATTGCGCGTCGGGCTGAAGACCGACAGCGCGAGCAGGAGGAAGCCGAGCGGCACGAAACCATAGGATGCAAGGATGGCGACCAACGGGTCCTTGACTGTCCGGTCGCCTTCTCCCCGGATGCCGTGCCCCAGGCTGCCGGAATCCACGCCTTCGGCGGCGGGGCCGTCGGGTCGATGACAATGGCGGTGATGGTCAGGGCAACGCTCGGACATACCGGACGGAAGTTGAAAGCCGGAGCCGGCACAGTGGTCCTGTTCGCGGCGATCTTTCTTGCCGGGTCGGTCCGAGTCCTTGGAGCCCTGACTCCGCATGCCGAGATGATCGCTGTCGCGGGCATCCTGTGGGCCACGGCATTCCTTGGTTTCGCGGCTGTCCACGGAAGAGCGCTGCTCGGTGCCAAGTTGCGCTAGCGGATTGATGATGCCGACCCTGCGGCATTCTGCAAATAGGATCGCACAATCGTCGAAGGTTTGCGCCAGCGCAAAGACGAAGCCCGCCAACGATGTAATCGTGCATGCATCAAAGAAGCCGATGCGCGAAGGAGATCGAAATGCTTACGAGACGCGAAGCCCTCATGGGAACCGCAATGGCCGCCGCTGCCGCAGCCACCGTTTCGGTTCTTCCGGCCATGGCCGCAGCAAAAGACGTGACAGGACTTCCGCGCGTGAAGGTAAACCTCATTGCGCCGCCCTTCGTGCACGCCCATGACCAGGTCGCCAAAGGCGGACCCACGGTCGTCGAGTTCACCATGAAGATCGAGGAAAAGCCTGTCGTCATCGATGGCGAAGGCACGACGCTGCGGGGCATGACCTTCGATGGCTCCATCCCTGGTCCGATGATGGTCGTGCACGAGGGCGACTATCTCGAACTGACGCTGGTCAACCCCGAGACCAACGAGATGCCGCACAACATCGATTTCCACGCAGCGACCGGCGCTCTCGGCGGCGGCGCACTGACCAACGTCAATCCCGGCGAACAGGTCACCTTGCGCTTCAAGGCCACACGGACGGGAACCTTCGTGTACCACTGCGCGCCGGAGGGCATGATCCCCTGGCATGTTATCTCCGGCATGAGCGGAACCGTCATGGTGCTGCCCCGCGACGGCCTGAAGAACGACGAGGGCGAACCCGTCCGCTACGACCGGATTTATTACGTCGGAGAGAACGAGTTCTACATTCCGCGCCACGAAACCGGGGCCTTCAAGAAGTACGAATCCCTGGGCGAAAGCTATGACGAGACCATGACCGTGATGCGCGGCCTGATCCCGACCCACGTCGTGTTCAACGGCGCGGTCGGCTCGCTGACAGGCGAGAACGCCCTGAAGGCCAAGGTCGGCGAAACCGTTCTCATGGTCCATTCGCAAGCCAACCGCGATACGCGGCCGCATTTGATCGGCGGGCATGGCGACTATGTCTGGGAACAGGGCAAGTTCGCAAACCCGCCCGCCAAGGACCTGGAGACATGGTTCATCCGCGGCGGGTCGGCGGGCGCCGCCCTCTATACCTTCCTGCAGCCGGGCATCTACGCCTACGTGAACCACAATCTGATCGAGGCCGTCGAGCTCGGCGCGACCGCGCATTTCACGGTCGAAGGAGAATGGGATGATGACCTCATGAAGCAGGTTGCCGCTCCGGGCCCGATCCCGACCAACTGACGGAAGCCGGGAAAATGACGGCAGACGCGATCTCGAGGAAAACCCACAAGGTCGCGTCTGAGTTCAGGAGGAGGTCCATGTCGTTTCGCCAGCTCGCCGTCATGTCGTGTGTCGCAGCAGCAGTTATTACGGTTGCGTCCGCAGGCGGAGCGGACCGCGCTGAAGACCGCCAGCCGCCCATCGCGATGGTCGAGACCGTAATGATCACGCCAGGCTCGTTCCGGCATCCTCAGCCCGGGGAATTCCTGAGGGATGGCCATCCAGCAGCGGCGCCGCAAGCCCTCGCCAAAATCCCGCATCCGTTTGAGATCATGAAATATCAGGTGAGCTCTACTGCCTACGGGCGCTGCGTCGAGGCACTGGGATGCGGGCCGGCAGACGCCGCCAAGGGTGGAGATCGTCCCGTTACAGGCGTGAGCCATATCGATGCCGAAGCATATGCCGCCTGGTATTCAGACGTGACAGGCGACACATGGAGGCTGCCAACGGACCTGGAATGGGCATTCGCCGCGAGCGAACGCTTCCGCGGAGACATCGAAGCCGGCGAAGCCGATCCTTCCAATCCCGCGCAGCGGTGGCTGGCACTTTACCGGGCCGAATCGGAACTCGACCGCAGGCCGGACCCGGAGGCAAGAGCGCCCGGATCGTTCGGCACCAACTCGAAGGGCGTGGCCGATATCGCGGGAAATGTTTGGGAATGGACCTCGACCTGCTACGCCAACGCGACGTTGAGCACCGACGGCGAGGGCGTCGACAGCGTGGTTGAGAATTGCGGGGTCCACGTTGTCGAAGGGTTTCACCGGACCTACATGTCGAACTTCATCCGGGATGGGAAAAGCGGCGGCTGCGCCGTCGGGACACCGCCTGACAATCTCGGTTTCCGTCTCGTACGCCAGGAGCCCGGGTTGGGCCGGGTCGTTCTTCGGTTCCTTGGAATTTCCTGAAAGCCGCGTGAACTATGTCGCCCTTCGACGCCACGGACATTGCACAGGGTCACTCATGAACCAGTCTATCGATAAAGCCCGGCCCGTCGCCGAGAAGGCTCTCGCAGACGCCGACGTCACCCGGACGACCATCGGGATATTGGTAAGGGTGTTCTACACGAGGCTCCGCCGGAACGAGCGGCTCGGCCCGATCTTCGCGCGTGAGATTCCTGGCGACTGGGAGCCGCATCTGGAGAAGATGACGGACTTCTGGTGCTCGGTCATCCTGAAATCAGGCGACTACCAGGGTCGGCCCGTCCCTGTTCATATTAAGCTCAAGGACGTGACCGAACAGGACTTCGACATCTGGCTCCGCATCTTCGGCAAGACCGCCGGGGAACTCTTCTCTCAGGATACCGCGGCCGTCTTCGTCGAGCGCGCCGAACGCATCGCGAGAAGCCTGAAGATTGCCATGTTCTTCCGCCTTCCGGACCCGGCCGAATCCTTCGACCGGACACCTTAGAAGCCGAAACGAATCCCACCATGCTTCGCCCTCCAGGATACAGCGCCGCTTCCGAGATCCCGTGGTTGCGGGGGACAGATCGCAAACCTTCGCTCCCGCCTCATGCTCGCGCAAACCGCGATTTGATCGCGGTTGAACTGCGGCCGAACGGTCATCCCTCACCGACAATCGGCCAACAGAAAGATTGAGGCCACTATTTGCGTTGGCGCAAAGACCGGTCCTTCGGTCGTGGTATCTCTCTGCCGCACGAAACCGGAAAGGGCGCGGATGCTCTCGATCGACGCCCGCAACTCACGGCCGCCCTCGCCCTTGCCGCCAGGCCAAATGTCCCGTCGTCGTGGCCAAGCTCGATCGGCTATCCCGAGACGTCGCTTTCATTGCCGGCCTGATGGTGCACGGGTGCCGTTTATCGTGGCCGAACTCGGCGCCGATGCCGACCCGTTCATGCTCCACCTTTACGCCGCCTTGGCCGAGAAAGAGCTTCGGCTGATCTCGGAGCGCACCGAAGCCGCCCTCGCCTCTCGCAAGACCACCGGCATGAAACTCGGCAACCAACTAATACCGCGGAAGCTGCGGCGAAGGGCCGACAGATATCGATTCACGAAGCTGACCGATTTGCCCAGACCGTACTGCCGATCATCGCGTCCATTCAGCGGTCTGGCATCACCAGCCTGCGTGGCATGGCAATCGCCCTTGAACAATCGCGGCGTTTGCACAGCGCGCGGCGGACGCTGGCAAGTCTCCAATGTCAGGAACCTGCTTGCCCGAACGGCGAGCTGAACACAGCCGCAGGCTTTTATGGTCGGGAAGAACGCGACCCGCACGTCTCCGCCATACCCTTCTCCTTGGTGAGCTTATCCATCGACAGCCTGTCTACCCGTCATGCTGCTGATCCAAATACGGTAGAACAGATGCGGTGAGGCGCCTGCAACAGGCTGGGCAATTGGCTTTAGCCCACCCGGCTCCCACCAATTCGCATGGGGCTTGAGAAGCGACCACGCATGTTCCCGCTCCTGCTTTGAACCAATCCTGTCGGGAAGTTCTTCAAATACACCATTAACCACAACGCTCGTCCATTGCCTGCCGTCCGTGAATACATCGACCTGCAAGCAAACGTTGGGGTTCGTGCGCATCCAGTCTATTTTTTGTCCCGGCATCGAAAAGCTGTAGAGATGCGTTCCGGAGAAGGCGAAATAGATTGGTACCACGTACGGTACGTTATCTTTCGTGCATGCTAGACGCCCCAACCGCGAGGACGACAAGAGCGTTCTGCATTCCTGCAGCGTCAATTCCCTGATGATCACAATTCATGCTCCGCAGTTTGCGCCGGATCTAGTGGGCCGAACCGATAGTAATGCAATCGCAACCAACGCGCATCGTCCCGCTTCCTGTGCTCTCCAAAACGCGATACGCGCTATCCGATGATGGATGCATCGATAATCCAGCCCAGTTCTGCCCTCTCTTTCCTATTCACGTCACTGCTTATCGAAGTGACGCCGGGACCCAACATGACCTACCTGGCCCTTGTTGCCGCTAGTGATGGACGGCGTGCGGGTTTTGCCACAGTCGCCGGGGTCGCATTGGGACTCGCGATCATCGGAGTCATTGCAGCAGTTGGCGTGGCCGAAGCCATTCAAGCGTCGGATCTCCTGTATGAAGGTCTCCGGTGGGCGGGCGTCATGTTCCTCCTCTATCTTGCCTGGGAGGGTTGGATATCCGGAACCGATTTGGTTGCCGAACCTCATGAGGTGCAGCGCAAGCATTTCACTCGTGGTCTCGTCACGAACCTGCTGAATCCCAAGGCGGGCATCTTCTATGTGGCCGTCCTTCCCACATTTATCGACCAAAGCCTCCCATTGATGATGCAAGCATTGACCGCGATCTACGTGGGGGTTGCGACTTTTGTGCACTCCGCGATTGTCATACTCGCCGGTGCGCTCGAGCCAGTTCTCAACGATCCACGGCTGGAAAAGATCGTGCGGCGTTTCCTATCAGGCGTTCTTGCGGTAGTAGCTATTTGGTTCGCCTACTCCACAGCGCGCTGATGCTAGTGCAAACGTTCTTTCGGACAACAGTGAGAAAGCCGTGACCATCCGTCTCGCCTATCTCCCAATGGACTTCCCGTATTGCTTTCGCACTAGGCGGAATCGTTGGTCTGTCCTGACCGCGGCGATCTCTGTCACAGAAATCTTCCTTCGGCTTCTTTGGTTTGGCATCCAGATTCCGCGCGTCTCAACCCTGGTTGGAGGACTCCTCATCAACTATCCCGCGAGACTAATGTCTTCTGCGGTCCGGATCATCTCGGAACGTTCTTGCCGTTCCAGCTCGGCTCGTTCCGTTCTTTGCCTCACGTCTTGGCCTTGAAGCGTGCCGCTTCTTCCGAACCGCGCGTGGCGTCTCTCGCGCTATAGGAATGCGCGCCGGCGCCGGCGAGCTTGACTATGTCTCCCACGCGACACAATGCGTGGGTTTCCGAGAATGACCCTAAGCGCATTCAGACAGAAAATTGCCATTCGTTTGAGCGGTGCGCGCGAGGTCTTGGTGAAGAGAGACAATGCGCTTCGCTCAGCGGGACGGCAGAGTTAAAGCCAATGCCGCGCTTTTTCTTTGACTTCAGAACGGGCGCTGGCGACTTGGAAGAGTCGATCACGCTTTCGCCCATAATAAGGGAAAAGCGAATGTCACACGACAGACTTCAATCGATTCCAAGCAGCTTTCAATGCTCGCTGCCGTACTCAAAGGCTACTGCGACGAAGCAGGAATCACCGAATGGCACCCGGCAAGGGAACACTTCGGGCGGTGGCTTATGAGCCTGTTCCAATCCGGGTAATTGAGCCTGACGCTCTGAAAGCCAAGCTGAACGATGGCCATGAGGATTGGCTAGGCGAGATCGGCGCAACGGGTCCTTTCATACCGCCCAAACTATCGTCCGATGACCGTCTGTGCGACAATATCTTGCCAGGATCAGATCGAACGGGCAGACCAGCGGTCGTCGGCGAAAACACAACGACTTAGCTGACAGGATCGTCGGGTCCGCTGTCGACGGATCCAAAGCGCGAACGTTGCGCAACTGGACAGTTCCGGGAGACAGCGGACTCAAACTAGGGCCAAGAGGGGCAAGGCCCTTTATGATCCCTATGCGGGTATCATGGCAATAACGGCGGGCGGGTACAAACGTTCCGTCGGCTGAAAGATATATCCGGCCGCTTAGCACTTCTTCACCTTCGGCGTGATCTCTTCGATCTGCGCGCCCTCGCCGATCTCTTTTGCCATGGCTTCTGCCTTGGCCTTGACCTTGGTGGTGTAGACCGTGCGCCAATGCGGCTTTTCGAATACGCTAACTATGTAGGTTGTCGTCGCCTGCATCTGTATGGCGCAACTTTCCTGTTGATGGATGCGGCGCAACAGTTCTTGGGATCGAGCGAGAATGCGCCGGCTCTCTTCCATGGTGGAGCGCAGGCCCGCAATCGAGGTCCGCGTGGCTTTAGCCTGCAACCGCACACTCTCAACGTACACGTTATCGATTTGCCACGGGTCCATTGCCGTAACTCACTGCGACTAGCGTTTTCGAGTTAGAATCGGGCTTCCCGCATAAGTGACGGCCAGTCGGTCCCCAGAAGAGCGATAAGCTCGCGAGCCTGCTCTTCGGTTATATTCGCCTCTCTGACCAAGCGCCGGACGACAGCGGCGTCTGGTGCGCTGGGGGTTCTGTCCTGCTCGTCAGTCACTTGCAGAGTCCACACTAGCGGGGTAACGCAACCATCCGGCTATGGTTCCGTCGCTAATAACTCGCTAATGTTCATCAACTCAGGTGCGGCGCCGCGCGTCTGACAGATCGTACTAATTCATTCAAATAATTTTTGTTGCGAAGTTTTTGGAGCGATTTATTTTGAAATGGTCATCCGCTCTCTGAGGGGCATACGGATGATTGGAAGAGGACAGCGCTTTCGCCTGTGAGGTGTCAAATGCCGTTCCTTGGTACAGTCGACCCAGACCAGCTCTCTATCATCACCAGAGCGCTTGACGAGCACTGCCAGACCATAGGCATCCCGCCCGACAGTGTGGAGCGCGAGAACCTAGCAAGCCGCGTTCTGGCGCTATTCGGTCAGGGCGTGACGACATTGGAAGATCTGAAGAAGGCGCTAGCCAGCGACAGCGCCCCCTGAATGACCCGCCTATCTGTTTCGGAAGAGCTTGAAAGCGCCGCCGATCGCATCGCGACATGTCACGAGCGGATCTGCAGATCATCCTACGTCGCGCTGCATTGATGCTTAGAAACGTGTCCGGCGTGCCGCTGGAGCCCGCAACGGAGGACGCTCTGAAGTCCATTGCGGCTGAAATGAAAATTGGCAGATCCGACCTGATTCAGATCGTGCTGCGCGAATGGCTGGAGACAAACGCTTATCTGCCAGTCCGAACGATCGATGAAGAAAGCGAGACGGACGGCAGCGCCTAGGGACTTCCGCGATCGCGTACCTACCGCCCGCCCCAACCTCTGTTAGCTAGTTCGTGCGGCGGACCCCAATCCGCTAGGCCGGCGCCCGACAAGGCAATCTACCCCAACGCCCCCCAAGTGGCGCCGGCCACTTTCCCGCAAGGCGAGCGCTTCAGTTCCTCGGCAGCTTGTGGACCTCCAGCCTGATCGATGCCGGCCGCTTGGCGGCTGATTCATTTCGCGACATCGGCCCGGCAACAGTGTATAGGCCCTCAAGAGGGGCAAAATCCCCGGATCGGCTGCAAGCCTTGTTTCATCCCATTGCCAATATCGAAGATGTGCAGACGCTAGCGCAG
This sequence comes from Mesorhizobium sp. M1312, assembly GCF_040318115.1. Lineage (NCBI taxonomy): Bacteria > Pseudomonadati > Pseudomonadota > Alphaproteobacteria > Hyphomicrobiales > Phyllobacteriaceae > Mesorhizobium > Mesorhizobium sp. M1312. The sequence goes on from NZ_JAMYLQ010000001.1 coordinate 556,425, forward strand.
GCCATCGTCAACACGATCGCCGAGCCCTTCGTCGTCCTTGACGAGAAGTTTCGCGTGCTGGCGGCCAGCCGCTCCTTCTACCAGACCTTCAAGGTCGACCCCGAGCAGACGCGCGGCTCGCTGCTCTATGCGCTCGGCGACGGCCAGTGGGACATTCCGGCACTGCGCCTGCTCCTGGAGACGATCATCCCCGAGAAGACCGCCATGGACGGTTTTGAGGTCGAGCATGATTTCCCGAATATCGGACCGCGAACAATGCTGCTCAACGCCCGAAAGGTTCTCTACGACCACAGTTCAGCCGTGACCATCCTGCTCGCCTTCAACGACATCACGGCCCGCCGTACCATCGAGAGGGAAAAGGAAGAGCTTCTCGGCCGCACCGAAGACCTGCTGCGGCAAAAGGATGTGCTGCTGCGCGAAATGGAGCACCGGGTCGCAAACAGCCTGCAGATCATCGCCAGCATCCTTTTGTTGAAGGCCCGCTCCGTCACATCAGAGGAAACTCGTCAGCATTTGAAGGATGCCCATCAGCGGGTTCTGTCGGTCGCCGAAGTGCAGCGCCACCTCCACACCACGACCGGCGTCGAAGAGATCGACGTCGTGTCCTATCTGTCGAAGCTGTGCAGCAGCCTGGCCGTCTCGATGGTTGGTGAACACCAGCCGATCGCGGTTAACGTCACGGCACAAGGCGGCAGGATAGACTCGCAAAAGGCGGTGAGCCTCGGCCTGATCGTCACCGAGCTCGTTCTGAACGCGATCAAATATGCCTTTCCGATGGAGAAGGCCAAGGCGCTGATCCAGGTGTCTTACGAAACCGACGGCGGCGACTGGAAGCTGACAGTGTCGGACAACGGCACCGGCAAACTCACCAGCGAGCCGTCGAGCGCGGGCTTGGGGACAGCCATCATCGAGGCGCTGGTCAAGCAGCTGGAGGCCAGGATCGAGGTCATCAGCGACACCAAGGGCACCAGCGTGTCGGTGACCAGGGCGACGTTCACCTCGCGCGTGCCACGGGCGGCGTAGACGATCGACCTGGGACCACTGGTGACTTGACAAGGTCAGGCTAGTCGAGAAGTACAGGCCACCGAAGCGCAAAAAGCCGTTGCGTGACATGGTGGACTAGCATGGAAACGGGCATTGCTCTCGCAGCAAACATGAGGCACCGCTCCACAGTGGCGCCGGCCACGGCCGGGTTAGAAAGCCCAGCAGATGGCTCTGTGCAAGACGGTGACGAGCAAAGGACTGAGCGTTGTCGACCGGGTCCCTGACATTCCGCGATAACGAAATTACTTGATTTGCCAAAATCAGAATATCCAACGGCGGCGGACCCCAACCCGCCCGGCCGGCGCCCTAATCAGGCAATCTACCCCGCCCCCCAAAGCGGCGCCGGCCATTCTGCAAATTTGGATAGGCGCCGGTTGCGAACGCTCGACCGCACAGACCAGGACTAGCGTTTTCGAGTTAGAATTCGGGCTTCAAGCGCCGGACGACAGCGTAGTCAGGTGCGCTGGGTGTTCTGTCCTGCTCGTCAGCCACTTGCAGAGTAGAGATTCGACGACGGCAAAATGAAGCCCTGGCCTTTGAGCGCCGTAATCTCCTCATCCCGGCTGGCGATGCGGCTTTCCAGATTTGCGATGCGCTCCGTCAAAAAGTAGCGCCCGACTAGACTAATCAGCCGACGCCCCGCGATCGGGCTGCTGAGCTGCCGCGGGAGCGCCTTCGTCAGTAGAGGGCGCTTCGTCATTGGCGGGCAAGCTAACTCGCAGACCTTGTGCCCTTGGGAAAAAAGCCTGAGCGCGGGCCATGCTTTGAACCTATCGGCTGTGCAGCGAATCGTGTTGCAGAACAGCCTGTTGCGCACATAGCGGCCGTAAAGCTGCAGGCTCGGGTCGCGCCTCGAGAGATAGCGCGTTATCGCCTCGCCGTCGCCGGCGATCGTTGCCCTGACCTCGTCACAGCTCATGCTGGTCGAGTTGTAACGCGAAATCGCCTGCGCCTCGAACGAGACCAGCAACGGGCATAGGATACTCAATGCGCGTTTCATGATCATTTGTCCGCACGGCAAATCGGAACCTTTCTCTCTCCCTGCGGTTAGGGAGCCGAGGGCCGTCAGCCCCAGCAATGAAGGCCATCATCGCAGCGCTGGTTCTAGGAGCTTGCCGCAATAATAAGGACAACAGTGATGAGCGACACAATTCCCAACCCCCGCCAAGAAGAAAATTTGGCTTACTCGACCGCAAATGATGATGCTCACGCGATCTTTCTGAACGAAGTCAGTTGGGGGGCCATTCTCGCCGGAGTGGTTGTGGCTCTCGTGACGCAAGTCCTGCTGACGATGCTGGGTGCTGGTATCGGCATCGCCACGCTCGATCCCGGGACCGGTGACAATCCCGAGGCATCGACGTTTTCTATTGTAGCCGGTATCTGGTACGTCCTGTCTGGCATTGTTGCTGCGTTCGTCGGCGGCTACATCGCGGCTCGGATGTCCGGCAAGACGCTCCCCACCACGGGCGCGCTCCATGGGCTGACAACCTGGGCACTCACAACCTTGCTGGTGCTATATTTCCTCACCAGCACCGTTGGCATGATTGTTGGCGGAGCTTTTAGCGGTATCGCAAGCGCCGTCGGCGGCTTGGGCGAGACCGTGGCGCAGACTGCGGCCCCGATTGTCGCAGAGGCCAATCCTCTGGAAGCCATTGAGGCTCAGGTGCGCTCGACCGGTACGGACCCGGAGGCGCTTAACAGTGCGGCCATCAGTGCAATGCGTGCGCTCGTCATGGGCAACGAGGCGGATGTCAATTCAGCCCGTCAAAACGCAGCACAAGCACTGGCGACGGCACGTGGTATCCCTCTCGAACAAGCCACGGAACAGGTGACGCAGATGGAACAGCAATATCATCAAGCCGTCGAGCAGGCGAAGCAACAAGCGGCGGAAGCCGCAGACACCGCTGCTTCGGTCGCATCGACCGGCGCGCTTCTGGCATTCGTCTCCCTTGTGCTTGGCGCGATTGCGGGCTGGTTTGGTGGCCGTTCCGGGGTGGTTCACCCAGTCTTTGCAGACCGTCTCATACCTTCGCGGCGCGGTTTGTAACGTAACGAGCAGGGGACGATAGACACCGGCAACCCTTCCGAGCCAATCAAGCCCGAGGCGGAACACTTCGAGCATTGCCCAGTGTGCGGACAAAATTTCGACATGCGCGATCTCGGCCAGGTGCTTCACCATGCGAAACCGGAGCACCAACCGATCGAGCCTGTCAGTTAAATGAGAGAAGGGAACTCAAGCACGCCATTGAAAATACCAACCAGCAAGGGTGTACCCTGCCAAGCCCAACACAGAACCAGGAAAAAGGGAACAACGGGCGGTTGGCTGTCGAGGGCGGCGTCAGCTTTTTCCAGTTCCTCAACCAGATTGCGATCCCGCCTGGCCTTTGTGACCACCAAACCGTCCGGCCCAATTTTACCGTCGGTCTCTCTCGAAATCCTTTTCGCGATATCGGCTCGGATCACTGGATCCTCGGGCAGGTTGCCCGGAAACCACTCAGGAAGATTATCGCCGTCGTTCTTGTCCATGGCGCCAACTATGTTTTCCGCCTCACTTATGTTCCAAGTTTCTAATGTAAAATTTTGACCAAGGCTGTCGCTCGCCAGTCGATAACGCAAAACCCATGCAGAAGCCCGCGCCCCTCGGAAGACGCGGGCCGATCGGATCGGAGGGCGCAATCCGATCTCGCAGCGGGCTTGGATGCTGCAGGGACCGAACATGGCCAAGTTGTTCCATCCGGAGACAAAAAAGCCCGCCGCTCCTTTCGGCACGGCGGGCGAGGCACATTAGGAGTTCACGTCAGTCAAAGTGCTCGGGCAAGTCTTTCAACTGGTCGGTGGTCATTTGCGTGATGGCATGCACATTGCCGTCTGCATCCCGCATAAAATCGAGCTGACTGGCATACAGCGCCACGCGCTTTGAGCCGATGCCGAGGAAGCCGCCAACATCGAAAACGACCTGGGCGTCGTCCCCGGTTCCATGGATGTGGTCTACCGAACTGATTTCCTCATCATCGCGACCGTAGATAGTCGCTCCCTCAATCAAGTCAGCGCGCAGTTCCGCATTCGTAAGCCGTACGTGATTGGTGTGGTCCATTGTGGGGTCTCCTCTTATTTAGTCTGAGGTAACCGCCGACCGGGCCAACCGTTCCGACGACTATTGCGGCTTTATGGAGAGTAACAGTACGCTGGTGAAGCTGCGTGAGATTATAGCTGCGGCCTTCAATGGAAGCACCAGCCGCAGGCTCGCATCAGCGTACTACAGCCGACACCCGGGATCAGGCTCTCACGCTTATAGAATTGCTAGGAACGGATCGATCATCACTGCTGCGCGAGGTCAACCCGATCGGATCACGCCCGGCTCTTCCGGCGGCGGCTCGTCGCGTGTGGGCTCCAACTCCGGCTCATTGCTCATCAGATCGGCGAAATTGACCGTAGCAACCAGATAGCCAGCCTCGTCATATACCTTCGTAATTGAGCCAGTTCGGTCCACGCCCTCGATTGCACCGTCGACCAGGGCCTCGCGTGCTTCTTGAATGGCCTGATTACGTGCAGCGTCCACATCCGGCAACTCGACCTCCAGCGTCTCGGTCTTGGCGAACTCATGGAATTCGAAGCGGAACTTTGGCATCGTTGTCTCCCCATTCGAGACAGGAATGCCGAGGCAAACGTTCCGTTCCGGGACGCACTCCCATTCCAGCCGTTTTGTCTCCACAAATTTGGAGATACGGATATGGCCATCAAGCAAAGCAAGAAGGACAATCGCCTCTCTGACAAGGAGGCGATGCATCTAGCGGAAACCACCGACGTTTCGCCAAGGCAGGCCAAAGACCTGGCTGAGAAGCACGGGAAGGCCAAGGCTGAGAAGGAAGCCAAGAACTTCAAGGCGGAGGGCTGATGTGAACACCAGGAGGTTTGACAAAGACAGGGACGAGCGCGCCAAACGGGTGTCATGGGTCTGGAGCGCGCAGCGCGCGAGGCAAAGACAGCTCGGTTGCGGGAGGCACGACTTGCCCAAGAGGCATCAGCGCGAAAGCCCGAACCACTCTGGCGGAGCGCGGGCCCGATGTTCCGGCGGCCGAGTGCTATTCTTCGAAATGCGGGCCACGTGACACCCACCAGGAACTTAAGTGGGTGTCCCAGCATTGAGGGAGACCTGAAG